>DASUVK010000001.1:0-63254 GCA_036378975.1 Allosphingosinicella sp.
TCGCTGACCCGCGGCAACGGTGTCGTCACCGGCTATCAATATGACGCCGTCTCGCGGCTGGCGCAGCTCGGCCTCGATTTCCCGGGCACGGCCGACGACCTGACGCTCGGCTTCGCCTACAATCCGGCCGGCCAGATCGTCTCCAGCACCCGCTCCAACGACCTCTATGCCTGGACCGGCCATGGCTCGGGGTCGACCTCGACGACGGCGAACGGGCTCAACCAGATTGCGGGCTGGGTGTCGACGCTCGGGCACGACAGCAAGGGCAACATCATCAGCGACGGCAGCTACACCTACGCCTACTCGTCGGAAAATCTGCTGACCTCGCTCGCCAATCCGAGCGGCGCGGTGCAGACGTCATCGACCTACGCCTACGATCCGCTGATGCGGCTGTCGAACATCGACTCCAGCAATGCCGGCCTCGACGCGCAGCTCGGTTATGACGGCCAGGAGATCGTGTTCGAAGGCCTCAGCGACGGCCGCACGCGGCGCTACGTGTTCGGCCCCGGCACCGACGAGCCGCTGGTCGCCTATCTGACCAACGGCTCCGGCACCTCGCGCCTCTGGTACCAGGCCGACGAGCGCGGCTCGAACATCCGCCTGAGCGGCGACAGCGGGGCGGCGGGCGGAGTCGGCCGGTATGACGAATATGGCGTCGGCACCGGCGTCAGCCGGTTCCATTATACCGGCCAATACTGGCTCGCCGACGCCAACCTCCATTACTACCGCGCCCGCATCTACGACCCCCGGCTGGGGCGGTTCCTGCAGCCCGATCCGATCGGCTACGGTTCCGGCATGAACCTCTACGCCTATGTCGGCGGGGATCCGGTGAACTTCACCGATCCGCTCGGCTTGAGGTGGGTGCGGGTTTGCGTCGGCGAAGAGGGCAATCTGAAATGCGGCACGCAGTGGGTAGAAGACGACCCGGGCAGCGGCGGGGCCGGAGGTGCGGCACTTCTAGGCGCCTTCCGCAGGCGTGGCTCGGGCGACACCCCGGCCGAGCTACTCCCCGGGGCCTTTGCGGACAGCCCCCACGCCGCCATTTGCGGGAACGAGGATTGCTCGGAGGCCATCGTCACCGCGCCGACGAAGAAGAAACCCTTTTACTTCAATGGCCGGAAATGGGTCAGCAATCCTCACTGGGTAAAGCCCTGGTATTCGGATTATGTCGATTATGGTACGGGTTTCTTCTTCGCGGGACCGATGCTGGTCATCGCCGGCGTGGAGGTGGGAACGCCGATCGTCATCGGCGCCGAGATAAAGATCGCGAGCAAGATGAGACTGGCGCCATGGGGCAACCGCACCGGCCATCGCTACGGCAAGTGGCCCCACTATCACAGGAAGGGCGTCGGCCCGGGCCAAGGCAAATCCCGTCACCGTCCGTGGGAATCGAAATCGCCTGACACTTCTTTTTGGGACAGATTCTGATGAGTTCGAAGATGCCATCTGGCAAAGTGGTCAGCCTGATCATCGCCGCGGACGAGCCGGCCCTTTTCTTCAGCTCGCCCGAGATCGCGGAGACCTATCTCGAAGCCGCGGACGTACGCTCCGGGACCTATCCCGAAGCCTACGGGCCGGGCGGGGAGCCGTTCGACATCACGGCCGATCGATTCGACCAAGTCGCAATCCACAGGAACGAGGGAAGCCCCGCCCGGCCGGAGCGAGTGCGCGCGATCGTCGAGGGCTTCCTCGATGCCTGCGGTATTTCCCATTCAGCCGACATGCCGCTGGCGGCCCTCCTGGCGTTATGCGCGCCCTATGTGGACGACGGGACCTAGGTTTCGTCCAGCCTGCCTTCGCTTTCAAACGGCCAGGAACCGGCGCCAACGCGCCGGTTCCGTCGTCATGGCCCCGCGCCTGTCGCAGTTGACCCAAGTCTCCGGCACGAATGATGATCGGACGCTCGGCTTCAGCCACGCAACCAGATACGAGCTGGGACGCCCGGCCACGGCGCGAAGGGCAATATCGTCTCAGACGGCAGCTACAGCTACACCTACTCCTCGGAGAATCTGCTGACCTCGCTGGCCAACCCGGCCGGAGTGGCGCAGACCGCCTCGACCTACGCCTACGACCCGCTGATGCGGCTGGCCGTCATCGACTCCACCAACTCCGCGCTCGACGTCCAGTTCGGCTATGACGGGCAGGAGATGGCCTATGAGGGGCTGAGCGGCGGCCGCACCAGGCGCTACGTCTACGGCCCGGGAATCGACGAGCCGCTGGTCGCCTACCTGATCACCAGCACCGGCACCTCGCGCCTCTGGTATCATGGCGACGAGCGCGGCTCGATCGTCTCGCTGAGCGACGATGCGGGCACGCCCGGCGGCATCGGCAAGTTCGACGAATATGGCGTCGGGGGCATCAGCCGGTTCCGCTACACCGGCCAATATTGGCTGGGCGAGAGCCACCTCCTCTACTACCGCGCCCGCATCTATGATCCACGCTTGGGCCGGTTCCTGCAGCCGGATCCGATCGGCTACGGTTCCGGCATGAACCTCTACGCCTATGTCGGCGGGGATCCGGTGAACTTCACCGATCCGTCGGGTCTGAAAAAGAGGAACAAGCCGGACATTCCGCCCAAGCGCGACGGCAGCGGCGGCGGCGGCGGGACCATCACGGTTACCGGCAACCCAGCCGATCAGGCCCTGCGCGACACGCTGATCATGCTCAACCGCATCGCCACGCACGAGTTCATTCACAGATCAGGGATGGGAAGCAACGGCGAGAGCCCAAACGATGACATTGATGGGGACGGACAGCCCGATCCCGACATCGTCGTTGATGGACAAAAACCCTCATCGCCGTCAGGATTGATATTAGCCGGAGGTGAGTTCGATTCAGGCCTGCCCCGGGATAGGGCACAGCTGGAAAAGATGCTTAAGGAGGCAAAAAGGGCGGGCGATACGAAGTTAACTAGGCGGATCCTCCGTCAACAGAAGGTACTTGCGATCCGAAACTCGAACAAGCAGAGAGGTTTAGGAAGGTTCAGGATAATCGATCCTCTCATTATTATCGTCCCAATTTTGCAGCAACAAATGCACGAATTCAACTGCCGAATGGGAGTCGACGACGGTATACCCTGCATTGTATAGCGCGGAGAGTTGTAATGATGGACTCCCAAGAAAATGATCAACTCAGCGCAGAAATACGCGCGGAGCCGGATGCCTTAAAGCGCTTTTTCCTCGCTAGGGAGTATTTGGACGCTTCTGACTATCAGTCGATTAACAAGTCTATCCTATTACAACTGTTATCAGACGCAGATGAACTAATAAGAGCCGAAGTAGCAGACTTCCTTATAGTCTCGGGAGGACTAGAACTGGCAGAAATCGAGCGCCACTTGGGCAGCGAGCAGTCGGATATTGTACTTCCAAGACTTTGGCTGGCGCTTGCTCTTGCCGATCCAGTCGGGGCTCAAATTATTCTCCGGGAAACGCCGTTTGACATCATCTCCCCCTATAGGCGGGCTTACCATGACGCTGCTATGTACGTATCATTCGGCTTGCCTCGTTTCCTGTACAATCTTTGCGCCGTCGCGTGCTCTGATGATCTTCCCGCTTCGCACTCAGCAATCGATCTTCTTCGAGTCGTCGCCTCAGACAGAGTGACCCTATTGCGCGAGTTGGTGGCGGACCTTCGTCGTCACAACGCCGACAATGCGGAGAAGGCGGAGACGATGTTGGCAGATCTGGAAAAATCGGCACAGTAGGCTAGTTACTGTTTGCACCGGCCACCCTAGCGGATCGTCTCGACCGTCCGTTCGACCCCCGGATTGGTCCGGGGGAGGCTGACCTCCACGCCTGGACCGGCCACGGCTCGAGCAGCGCTAGGGGAATGGCAAATCCGTGACAGTAACTAATTTCGTCAGACGCACCCTGCACCCTTAACGTAGCGGGCTTTTCCAACCCCACGGGCAAATCCCTCACTCGTTCGTAATGCGCTGCGGCACTCGCCCTCGAAGCGCGGTGAGGCCGACCATCTCCAACACCCTCGGAAAACCTCTACGCCTGGACCGGCACGGCTCGCTCCCCGCCGACGCCTGCACGCTCGACACCCAGGGCAGCTTCGGCCCCGGCCGCCTCGCCGGCGCCGCCGCCGGCGCGGCCCGCCTCAGTCCATGTGCTTGAGGCCGACGCGCAGATAGTCCCAGCCGGTCACCAGGGTCAAAGTCGCCGCCGCCCACAGGCTGACGAGGCCGGTCCAGTGGACCCAGGGCCATTGCGGCACGGCGGCGCCGAGGATGAGGGCGCCGAGCGAGACCAGCTGGAAGGTCGTCTTCCACTTGGCGAGGCGGCTGACCGGCAGCGACACCTGCAGGCCGGCGAGGAACTCGCGCAGCCCCGAGACGGCGATCTCGCGCAGCAGGATGATCAGGGCCGGGACGATGTGGAAGCCGTGGATGACCGGTTCGCCGCTATGCGCCCGCGCCGAGACCAGCATGACGATCACCGCCGCGACCATGATCTTGTCGGCGATCGGATCGAGGAAGATGCCGAGCCGCGACACCGTCCCCTGGGCGCGGGCGAGATAGCCGTCGAAATAATCGGTGATCGCGACCAGGCAGTAGAGCGCGAAGGTGATCGCATAATCGAACCAGCTCGGCTTCCACAGCAGGAACACGAGCAGCGGCACCGCGAAGATTCGCGACAAAGTGAGGAGGTTGGGCAAGGTCAGCATTGGCTCGGCACACGTCCCTTAGCGGACCGGGGCCCAGCTGTGAACGCCGAGGACGGGGACACGTCATCCCCGCGAATGCGGGGATCCAGCAGCGCCGGCGCAGCGCCGGGGCCGCACTGGATTCCCGCTTTCGCGGGAATGACGGGATAAGCCGGGGTCCCGCGTCCCACTCTCCCCGATGCGCTTGAGTTTGACCCACGCGCCACAGCGGCTATGACCGCCCGCGCATGTTCGTACGCCCCCCCGCCGCCGGCGCCTGAGGCCGAGTGCAGGATTCGATGCATCTGCTTCGCGAGCGGCGGTTCCTGCCGCTGTTCGTCACCCAGTTCCTGGGCGCGTTCAACGACAATCTGTTCAAGACGGCGATGGTGATCCTGGTCACCTATTACGTCTATTCCGACCCGACCAAGGAGGCGACCTTCAACGCCATATCGGGGGCGGTGTTCATCCTCCCCTTCTTCCTGTTCTCGGCGCTGGCCGGCCAGCTCGCCGACGCCAGCGACAAGGCGCGGATCATCCGCATCGTCAAGACCGCCGAGATCGTCATCATGATCTTCGGCGCGATCGGGCTGATGATCCATTCGATCCCGCTGATGCTGCTCGCCCTGTTCGCGATGGGTGTCCATTCCTCCTTCTTCGGCCCGATCAAATATGCGGTGCTGCCGCAGCATCTGAGGAAGGACGAGGTGCTCGGCGGCACCGGCCTGGTCGAGGCCGGCACCTATGTCGCGATATTGATGGGGACGATCGCCGGCGGCCTGATCAAGCCGCCGGTGGCGGCGGCGGCAGTGCTACTCGTCGCCCTGCTCGGCTGGTTCGCCGGCCGCCAGGTGCCGCCGGCGCCGCCCGAGCCCGACGCGCCGGTCGCCGAGATGGACTGGCACATCATCCGCGCCTCGATCCGGCTGGTCAGCGCGACCCTGCACATCCCGCGGCTGTTCCTCGCCATCGTCTGCATCAGCTTCTTCTGGATGATGGGGGCGATCCTCGCCGCCCAGTTCCCGCCCCTGGTCAAGAACGTGTTCAACGCCAACGAGCAGGTGGCGACGCTCTTCCTCGCCATCTTCTCGGTCGGCGTCGGCCTGGGCTCGGTACTGATCAACCGGCTGCTGAAGGGCCGGGTCGCCGCCGTCTATTCGCCCGCCGCGGCGATCGCGATGGGGCTGTTCATCTGCCACCTCTATTACAATGCCCGCGGCTGGCCGGACACCGGCGGCGCGCTGATCGACGTCGGCACCTTCGTGCTCAACCCGCAGGCCGAATGGGTGATGTTCGACCTGTTCGGAGTCGCCGTCTCCGGCGGCATGTTCGTGGTGCCGCTCTACGCCTTCCTCACCACCACCGTGCCCAAATCGGAGACGGCGCGGACGGTGGCGGCGAACAATATCGTCAATTCGGGCGGCATGGTGCTGGCCGCCCTGGTCCTGTCGGGGCTGGTCCAGATGGGCGTCTCGGTCGAGGAGACCCTGCTGCTCGTCGCGGTCTCGAGCCTCGGCGCCGCCTGGCTCGCCTGGAAGCTCCACAAGGCCTGCGACTAATTCCTCCCCGAGCTTGCTCGGGGAGGAGTTTGGCACCGATTTCAGGCGAAGAAGGCGGAGAAGAAGACCAGGCCGCCGGCGAAGGTCAGCAGGAACAGACGGACGTCTTCGGCGGCGGGAATCAGGCGGTCCATGAGCGGCGGTTAACGCGCTCTTTACCAAGCCCGCAAGGGGGCGTTCGGCCGCGCCCGGCACCTGTCCCGGAGCGGCACAGCCGCCCCGCCGATCGTTGGCGGCCGGGGGGACTCGCGCGGGGTCGCCGCCTTCCTCTATACGCAGGCGATGGGCGAGGGCGCACAGGGGTTGAACGTCGAGGAGGCGCTGGCGGCGTCGGTCCGCGACCCCCGGCTGATGCAGGCCGGGCTCGCTCTGGTCGAGGGCCAGCTCGCCGCCGCCGAGCGGCTGCTCAGGCCGCACCTCAAGGAGAAGCCGACCGACATCGCCGCGATCAGGATGATGGCCGAGCTGGCCGGCCGGCTCGGCCGCTACAAGGATGCCGAGAGCCTGCTGCGCCGAGCGCTCGAGCTCGCCCCCGGCTTCACCGCCGCGCGCGCCAATCTCGCCACCGTGCTCTACCGCCAGAACCGCCCGGCCGAAGCGGTCGAGATGCTCGAATCCCTGCTCGAGGACGAGCCGGCCAATCCCGCCCACCAGAATCTGAAGGCGGCCGCGCTCGGCCGGATCGGCGGCTATGAGGAGGCGATCGCGCTCTATGCGGAGGTCCTCGCCCGCTTTCCGGGCCAGCCCAAGGTGTGGATGAGCTACGGCCATGTGCTCAAGACGGTCGGCCGCCAGAGCGACAGCATCGCCGCCTATCGCCGCGCCATCGACATCGCGCCGACGCTCGGCGAAGCCTGGTGGAGCCTCGCCAATCTGAAGACGGTCAAGCTCGGCGACGCCGACGTCGCGGCGATGGAGCGAGCGCTGGCGGCGCCGGGCCTCGCCGAGGAAGACCGCTTCCACCTCCATTTCGCGCTCGGCAAGGCGCTCGAGGACGACGGCGCGGCGGAACGCGCCTTCGCCCATTATGCGGAGGGCAACCGGCGGCGGCGGGCGACGATCGATTACGACGCCGACGATACCGACCGCCTCGTCGAGCGCAGCGTCGCGCTGTTCACCCCCGCTTTCCTCGAGGCGAGGCGCGGCCTCGGCTGCGGCGCCCGCGACCCGATCTTCATCCTCGGCATGCCCCGCGCCGGCTCGACCCTGATCGAGCAGATCCTCGCCAGCCATTCCAAGGTCGAAGGGACGATGGAGCTGCCCGACATGCCGGCGCTCGCCCGTCGCCTCGGCGGCCGCAAGCTGAGGTCGGACGAGAGCGCCTATCCGGAGAGCCTCGCCGCCCTCCCGGCCGCCGAGCTGGAGGCGCTGGGCGCGGAATATCTCGACCGCACCCGAGTCCAGCGCAAGACCGGTCGCCCCTTCTTCATCGACAAAATGCCCAACAATTGGGCGCATGTCGGCCTGATCCACCTGATCCTGCCCAACGCGAAGATCGTCGACGCCCGGCGCCATCCGCTCGCCTGCACCTTCTCCAACTTCAAGCAGCATTTCGCCCGCGGCCAGGGCTTCACCTACGATTTGGCGGAGCTCGGCCGCTATTACCGCGCCTATGTGCGGCTGATGGCCCACATCGACGCGGTGCTGCCGGGGCGGGTCCACCGGGTGATCCACGAGCGACTGGTCGACGATCCGGCGCGCGAGGTGCGTCGGCTGCTCGACTATCTCGACCTGCCGTTCGAGGAATCGTGCCTGCGGTTCCACGAGAATGAGCGGGCGGTGCGGACGGCGAGCTCGGAGCAGGTCAGGCGCCCGATCAACCGCGAGGGCCTCGACCAATGGCGCGCCTACGAGCCGTTCCTGGGTCCGCTCAAGCAGGCGCTGGGTCCCGTGCTCGACGATTGGAAGGCGTGAGCGAAACCTTCAACCCGAAACGGGCCGCGGCCACCTCGCCAATGCCAAATCGGCAAAAAAGGCACTTCGCGCCTCGATATCGTCTTCGGTCCACCCGTTGCGGGCCAGGATCCATTGGTTGAGGACGAGGAGGGTGTGGGCCTTGAGCTCTTCGCGTTTCTCTACGAAGCTGTCGTTACCCATCGAAATATTGAGACCGCTTGTCACCAGCGTCAAATTGCCGAGCGTATGGATTAGGCGCTCGCGGCGCGAGATCAGGCTGACGACGTCAGGATCAGAGGAATAGGTGGGCAAATTCGTGCCGTCCGGAAGCGGCCAGTGCGCGGACCAGGAATAGGGCATCACATGTTCGACCCAGAGATTGGGCGGGCGAGCCTCCTCCATCTTCGAGCTACGGCTCAAAAGCTCCAATTCCCAGAGGACGTCGCCGAGCCGGGGATTGTTGAGCCGCCCATAAATAGGCGTCCCCACGATCGCCGATCGGAACTCTTCGTCGGTGGGGAACCGCCCCGCTGTACCGGTTTGATCGAGGAGAGCTCCCGCGAGCACAGCGGGCGTTACGCCGTCTCGGAGAAATATGCTGACCACGCGCTGGAACACGTTGTTGAGATTTTTCGCGCCGAGCAGGCACAGGCCACGCCGCACGATGTAGGAGTAGACGATCTCAAACATGGCACGCCGCGTTTCGACATCGGTATCGGACACGGCAATCCGAAAAATCACGGGATAGGCAGTAGTAACCTCCCAATGCGCCAGCTTGCTGCCAATCCAGGAAAGGGAGAGGTCGTCTTTCGCTTGGCCTTCCAGTTCCTTGTAGACCGGAACGAACTGGGTGAGGGCCTTTAGCTCGTCGGCTACGCTCTCGAAGCGCTCGCGTCCTTTAGGCCGCGCGAAGGCCCTATATTCCGCGTAGAGCTCCCGCATAGAAGTGGCGGCGCCCGTCTGGGCGGTCAGCGCATGCGCGAGGAAGTGCTCGATCCTCGGTCGGACCGGCCTGGCACGCGGCGCCGGCTCCTTCCAAAACGGAGTTTCGAAAGGCTGCCATAGCTCGGCGTGGAGCGTCTCGACCGACGCACCTTGACGTTCCGCCCGGTGAAAGATGTTGTTGCGGACGAGGTCCATCGCCAGCAAGGGCTCAGCTTGACTGTTCAGCGTCTCGAAAATCACTTGAGCGTCATCGGCTTCGCCAAGCTCTATGACGACGAGCTTCATGCGTGAGAGCACCGCGTTGATCAGCGCGCCGACCCGCTCGACTGCCAAACCCTGGTCGGTTTCTTCGCCATCGAACAGAGCTTGATCAGAAACACCCAGCCGCGCGTAGAGGTCGATCTTCTGCAGAAAGAACTCGTAGGCAGCAAGGGCCGCAGGGGCAGCTCCCGCCTTCAAGCCGCCGTTCTTATAGAAGGCATTAGGCATAAGCGCCTTTGCCCCCTCCCGCCCTTCCTCGATGATGGTCCAGAAAAGGCGCCTGTCGGCAGGCGTAGGTGTTAGCTTGAATTTGGCGTTTGGATCGGTGTCCTGGCTTTTAGTCGTGTTGAAAATATAATCCGCCACGCCGGCATCGACGTCCGGAACGTTCAATTCCCGGGCTTTCTCTCGAACCGCTGCCAAGAATAGCTCGAAGGAAGTCAGACGCTGCTGCCCGTCGACTACCTGAATCGACGGCGTGATAGCAAACTTGTTAGCGTCCCCAGTGGGCGCGAGGATGAGAGCCCCCATATAGTGCATGAACCTGCTCTCGCCGGCGAGAACCTCATCCGCCTTGGCAACAATATCCTCCCAGAGTGGGATTAGCCGCTTTGGCCCCCATTGATATTGCCGCTGATAGATAGGCACCATGAACCGTCGCGGGTCTCGCAAAACTTCGTTTACGATGTAATCTTTGGCGTCCACGTCGCGTGCTCCATCGCCGAGTCCACCCGAAGATTGCCCGTTATTCTTCAGAAGGGAAAGGGCGGCCGCGCGGTCTGGCCAATTGTCGCGGAAGGCCGTCGAGCCAGCACTGGATACCCGCTTTCGCGGGAATGACGGGGTAAACGGAGTGACCTCGAAAGCACAGCCGCCGACAGAGGCCGTTTCGCCGACAGAATAAGTTTGACCCCGCCCGGCAAGCGGGACAGATTCGCCCGGACGCAAAATCTGGGGGATTTGCCGACATGCGCCTCGCCGCCAGCCTCAAGCTCGCCGCTCTCCTGCTCGCCTCGACCGCATTTCCCGCGGCCGCCTGGGCCCAGGACCCCGATCCGCCCGCCACCGGCGAGGGCAGCGGCGCCGACGACCAGGCCGACACCGGCCGCGGCCAGGCGGACGACGCCGACATCGTCGTCACCGCCCAGAAGCGCGAGGAGAATCTGCAGGACGTGCCGATCGCGATCACCGCTTTCGGCACCGAGCGGCTCGATGAGCTGCAGGTCAACGAGTTCGCCGATTACGCCCGGCAGGTCCCGTCCATCTCCTTCCAGAGCGCCGGCCCCGGTTTCTCCAACGTCTACTTCCGCGGCGTCGCCTCGGGCGAGAACGCCAACCATTCCGCCTCGCTGCCCTCGGTCGGCACCTATCTCGACGAGCAGCCGATCACGACCATCACCGGCGCGCTCGACGTCCATGTGTTCGACATCGCCCGGGTCGAGGCTTTGGCCGGGCCGCAGGGCACCCTCTACGGTGCCTCGAGCCAGGCCGGCACGATCCGCATCATCACCAACAAGCCCGACACCAGCGGCTTCTACGGCGAGGCCAATGTCGAGCTCAACAATGTCGCCCACGGCGGCTGGGGCTATACCGGCGAGGCGTTCGTCAACGCGCCGATCTCGGACCGCGCCGCCGTCCGAGTCGTCGGCTGGTACCGCAGGGACGCCGGCTATATCGACAACATACCGGGCAGCCTCACCTTCCCGACCTCGGGCATCACCCGCACCAACGCCCCCTTCGTCGAGAACGACTATAACGACGTCGAGACCTACGGCGCCCGCGCGGCCTTGAAGATCGACCTCAACGACAATTGGACGGTGCTGCCGCAGGTGATGGGCCAGAAGCAGATCAGCAACGGCACCTTCGCGCAGGAATCAGGCCTCGGCGAGCTCCAGGTCCAGCAGTTCAACCGCGAGCATTTCGTCGACAAATGGATGCAGGCCGCGCTGACCGTTTCGGGCAAGATCGGCAATTTCGACATGACCTATGCCGGTGCCTACATGATGCGCCAGATCGACGGCGCGTCCGACTATGTCGACTACGGCTATTTCTACGACGCCTTGTTCGGCTACGGCGCCTATTTCTACGACAATAACGGCGATTTCGTCAGCCCGAACCAATATATCCTGTCCGACGACAGCTTCACCAAGCAGAGCCACGAGCTGCGCTTCGCTTCGCCGGCGGACAAACGCCTGCGGGTCATCGCCGGCCTGTTCTACCAGCGTCATACCCATCATATCGAACAAAATTACATCATCGACGACATCAACGACGCTTTCACCGTGCCCGGCACCGACAGCAACATCTGGCTGACCCAGCAGGTCCGAGTCGACCGCGACTATGCCGCGTTCGGCGAGGCGAGCTTCGACATCACGCCGAAGCTGACCCTGACCGCCGGCGGGCGCCTCTACCGCTTCAAGAATTCGCTCAAGGGCTTTTTCGGCTTTTCCGAAGGCTATAGCAGCCGGACCGGAGTCGCCGCCTGCCGTGACGCCAGCGGCAATCTGACCCCGCCGGTGGTCAAGGATTCGCCCTGCACCAACCTCGACAAGACGACGGCGGCGACCGACTTCATCCATCGTCTCAACCTGACCTGGAAGCCGAACGACGACATCCTCCTCTACACCACCTGGTCGCGCGGCTTCCGCCCCGGCGGCGTCAACCGGCGGGGCACGCTGCCGCCCTACGCCCCCGATTTCATCGACAATTACGAATTCGGCTGGAAGACCAGCTGGGCGAACAACCGGCTCCGCTTCAACGGCGCCATCTACCAGCTCAACTGGTCGGACATGCAATTGTCCTTCCTCGGCGCCAACGGCCTCACCGAGATCCGCAACGTCGGCAACGCCCGCATCCGCGGCGCCGAGTTCGACATCTTGGTGCGGCCGGTGCGCGGCCTGACCCTGAGCGCCGGCGGCTCGTTCAACAACGCCAAGATCACCAACGATTTCTGCCTGATCGCCAACGAGGATTTCGACTGTACCCAGCTCGGCCCCGACGGCGAGGACAATGCGCTGCTGGCGCCGGCGGGGACGCGGCTGCCGATCACCGCGCGCTTCAAGGCCAATCTCCTCGCCCGCTACGAATTCCCGCTCGGCAGTCTCGACGCCCACGTCCAGGGCAATTTCATCCACGAGGGGCCTCGCACCAGCGATCTCAGGCTGTTCGAGCGGGCGATCCTCGGCCCGCTCGACGATTACGACACGGTCGACCTCAGCGCTGGCATTACCAACAAGCGCTGGGCGATCGAACTGTTCGTCAAGAATCTGTTCGACGTGAACGGCGCCACCGGCAACACCATCCAGTGCACCGAGGCGGTCTGCGGCGACCCGTTCGGGCTCACCGCGATCGGCCCCAAGACCTACACCTACGTCATCCGGCCGCGGATGATCGGGCTGCGGGTCGGGACCAAATTCTAGCGCGGGCCGAAGGCCGGGCCTCCAACTCTCCCTCTTCCCCCTTGCCGCGGGAAAGGGGGGTGAGGGCCGCCGGCCCCATTGCCCGCGCCGGGGTCCCCGCTTAACCTCCGGTCGGGGCGACAAGCCTGTTTTCATGGAGGATATCCTGCAGCAGGCGAATAGCGCAGGGGGCGGCGGCTGGCGGAGCCGGATTTCCGCTCTGTCGCCGCGTCGCCTGACGCCCTCGGCGGCGCTTTACGCGCTCGTCGCCGCCGGCGGCCTCGGCGTCCTCGCGCTGCGGATCTGGCTGATGCTGGACCTGCCGCTCTGGCTCGACGAGACCTGGACGGCGGTGATCGCCGGCCAGCCGACCTGGAGCGGTTTCTGGCGGGAGGTATGGCTCGACGCCAATGCGCCGCTTTATTATCTGGTGATGGCGCTCGCGCCCGGCGAGGGGAATTTCGCGCTGCGGCTCCCCAGCCTGATCTTCATGATCGCGACGCCGCTGCTGGTCCTCGCCTGGAGAATGCCGGGCCTGTCGAGCGAGGCGAGAATCGCCTGGGCGGCCCTGTTGTTCTTCTGGACGCCGGGGCTGCTCCTTTCGGCGGACGCGCGATCTTACGCCCTCCTGCTGCTGGTCGGCACGGCCCAGACCATCGCTTATGCCCGCCTCATCGAGGGGCCGGACCTGCGGCGCGCCGCCTTGTGGTGCGGGCTGGCCGGACTCGCGGTCGCGACCCATTATTTCGCGGCCTGGCTCGCCTTGGTCCAGGGTCTCTTCTACCTCGGCCTGCACAGGGGCCGGGCGCTGCGCACCTTCCCGGCCTTGCTGATGCTGGCGCCGCTGGCCGCCTGGGGCCTCTACCACCTGCCGCGCCTGCTGGTCTACGCGCGGCCCGAAATCGCCTGGTATGATCGCCTGTCGCTGCGCGGCGCGGTCGACGTCGCGGCCTTCACCGTCGGCCCGTCCCTGCCCTTCGCGCTGATCCTCGCCGCCCTGCTCGCGGCGAGCCGCCTGCTGCCGGCGCAGGCGTCGGGCCGGGGCGCGCGCTGGGCCGCCGTCGCGGCCGCGACCTGCCTCGCCTGGCTGCTGCTGCTGGCGATGAAGCAGCCCTTCCTGACCGAGCGCTATCTGACGCCGCTGGTGCCGGCCATGCTGCTGGGCGTGGTGCTGCTGGCGCGCGCGCCGGCGGGCCATGCCGTCGTCGCCGCTTTGTACCTGGCGGCGATCGATCCCGGCGAGGCCAGGAACACGCTCGAAATCCGCGCCCGCTTCGGGCTCGAAGCGCCGACCCGCTATCTGCTCGCCGCCCGGCCCGATGCGCTGACCTATTCGCTCGGCTATGCCGGCGCCCGAGTCCTCGATCCCGGCACGATGGCGCAGGTCGGAAGCTATTTCTTCGCGCAGGCGGGGCAGAAGGTGGCCGCGACCCTGGTGGCGACCGGCGCGGACCCAACCGGCGAGCTGCTGGCCAGGGCGGCCGGCGCGAGGCCAGCGATCATCCTCCTCTACCGCCCGGCCCAGCGCCCCGACCTGCGCCGCATCGGCGCGCAATGGCGATGCCGCAACGTCACCGGCTATCGCTCGGGCGTGCTCGCCTGCGCGCCCGCGCGCCTGTTCGCGGACGGCGGCCGCCGGTGACGATTCAGCGCGCGGCGCGAAAGAAGAGGTGGCCGCCGATGATTCGGTCCGGAGTCAGGCCGGCCGACCAGCGCGGCGACACCGCCGCGGTGTGATAGAAAAGCGCGCCGCCGGTCGGATCGGCCGAACGGCCGGCGAGGATCTCCTCCGCCACCCGCCTGGCGGCGAGCCACATATGATGGTCCTCGCTGTCGGGAGGCAGCGTGTCGACGTTCAGCATCGCCCGGTAATTGGGATCGCCCCGGTTCCAGCAGCTGAACTGCCAGGCCTCGCTGACCGTCTCGGTCGCGTAGGCGCCGTGGGCGCCGCTGCGCCGGCGATTGTCGATCACATGCCCGACCGCCCGCATCGCTTCCTCGCCGCCGCTGCGCGCCTCGCCCCACATGGTCAAAGCCATCCAGTGCGCGTCGACGACGTCGATTTCCTCGGCCGGCATGGGCTCGGCTACCGCGGCCGGGGGCTCGGCGGCGGCCGGTTCGGCGCGCGTCCGGTGCGGCTGCAGCGGCCGGGTCCATTCGCCCCAGTCGGCGCGCTCGGCCTTGGCCGGCGCCGCGGGCGCGTCGGCGCCCTCGCCCTGCGCCCGGGCGGCCGCGATCGCGAAAATGACAGCGGCAATCCCCGCCCCGGCAGCCAGTTTCATAATGAAAATAATGCCTTGAATCGCAACGCTTGGCTAGAGCCTTGAGTCGGTGCCGCCGCAATTCGCGCATCAAACCTTCAGCCGCGAGTGGCAGCACGGTGATAAAGGACACGCTCGTGAGCCGCTGGAAGCACCGCGGTGCCGACCCCCTCGGTGGGGCCGAAGCCTGAACGCGAACCCCTGGGCCGCTCCAGGACCAGGGATCGCAGGGCGGCGGCGGACGGCTCGGGCGCGAACCCGAGACAGAAAGAAGCTTTCGCAACCTGTATTGGCTGGGTGGCGGCTGGCGGGAATCGCGGAAATCAGTGACCTTGGCGCCCGCTGCGACGAGAAAGCCCACCCGATACTTCAGGAGCTTGATCGACGGCAACGGCGAGCGACTACAGAGGTATGTGCCAATTTAGTACACTACGCCCTTCTACCACGAAGTCAGGACAGGTCTTTCGTCTTACGAACTAAATCTCAGCCCGGTTGACATCGCCGCGTTGATTTGAGACTTGTCGCCGGTTCTGGTCTTTGTGTGATCTAGCTTAGCGGGACTATCAAGTATCCAAGGCAATTCCGCTTAATCTGCGCAAGTTCGTTTACTACGGAGCAACGCAGTGAGGAGGGATACCTGAGCTTGACCTCTTTCTGACTGCGCAGTGACCCTGTTTTGGTGCATCCAAGCAAGAGTCTCGCATCGGCTTATCGCTCTCGGCCAGGTGGCTGGGCCAGTCGGGAGGCGAGGGCGCCATGTCGGATCGAGGCGAGCGACTAACGTTCGCCCTGCGCCTGCGCCGGGTCCCGAAGATGACCGCCCTCGCCGCCGATCTTAACGTCGATGAAAGCGCGATCAGCCGCTGGCGAAAGGGCGGCGCCATGTCGCTGGGGAGCGCGGGCCGGCTCTGCGAGGTACTGGACATATCGCTCGACTGGCTGGTGCTCGGCCGTGGGGGAATCGAAGCTCATAAGAGGTTTGCGATCAACCCGAAGGAACGCGAGCTCATCGAGCTTTTGCGCCGCCTTCCACCGGTCTCGACCATCGGGCTCACGCAATTGCTGGCCCCGCTCGCCGCCGTCAATGACGACCCGCGCCGTGCCTGACGCCTCAATCTTGAGCGCCGCTCAAGATTGAGGCGCGCCTGTGCGCCGGGCGCAAGCGACTCCACCTTGTCGCGATCGCGTCCAACCGGTCTCTTGTGGGGAGTGGCAGCACTACCGCGCCACATGCCCTCGAAAGGATATCCGCCATGCCCGACTCTTATTCCATCACCGTCGATCTGAACGATCCGGACACTCTCCAATTCCTGAAGGGCAAGAGCCTGCGCGTCTACAAGAGCGTCCGCACCGGCGCGACCGGGCTGCCCGTGGTCTGGTTCTCGCAGAGCGTTTTCGGCCATACGGTGTCGCTCGGGTGGACGGAGCAATATGCGGGATATGTGACTGACGGCGGCAACCCCGTACCGGGGATGACCGTCAAGGACGTCTCGTCCGAGCCGATGAAACTGGGACAGTTGCTGACCGCCAAGGACGACGGCGAGGTCGATGTCTCCAACAAGGGTGTCGCCGGAGCGATCACGGTCGCCAACAAGGGCACCCGCGACTGGATGTGCGGCATGGGCCAGCAAGTGAACGGCGAGCTCGCTCCCATCTGTGCGTTCGATCTCGGCGGGAAGGGCGAGCAGGTGATCATGGAGCCCTACGAAAAGGTGCTTCTGGTCTTCGAATCCTCCGCTCAGGTGGACACCGGCACCGTGATCGCCGAGGCGATCAGCGCTTCGTTGACGGTAGAGCTGGACGGCGAGCACCGCAGCCGGACAGTCGTCTTCCGCAAATCCACCGGCTGGACGACGAATACGGCCGGCTGGGCGACCCAGAACGATTCCGATCTGGGCCTGGCCGACGCCCTGATCGTCCCCACCGCCTGAGGGCCTAGCGGGGGAAATCCCGCTTTCCCTCGAGTCCGACGCCCCGGCGGATCCGCCGCCGGGGCTTCCGCCCACTCCTCGCGGACTTCAGCGACATGAGCATGCCTGCGACTCACGAGCTTACCGTCAAGGTCGAGGCCGCAAGCCTGGCCGCGCTCGTAGACGCCGGCGCCGGCCTTTACGCCTTTCTCGGCTTCCAGACTTCGAACCGCACCGCGGTGCCCCTGGTGTTCGTCGCCCAGCCGCAGCTGGCTGCAAGCATGCCAGTCGCCTGGGCCGAAGATTATCGGGGATTCGTCTCCCAGACCCTGCTCCCCGATGGCGTCGGCGCGCCCGGCAAGCGGACGATCGAAATTGCCTCAACCTCGGCCGCCCGGTTGGGCGACGCGCTGACGCTGTCCGGCACCCTGGGGCTCGATGCCGCTTCCGGCGGGACTCCGGGCGCGCTGACCTTCCGCAGCGGCCAGCCGGCGACGGTCACTTGCGGCCTGAGCTACGGCGGCGGCGATTTCACTCCCGCCTGCGCGGCGACCCTCAACCCCGGGATCGACGTCGTCCTAGCGCCGCTTCAGGTCGCTTTTGTAATGCTGAGCAGCTCGCAATTCCAAGCGGGCGCGTGGGTGTCCGCTTCGGCCGGCAACGGCCTTCGGGTGGACATGACCGCCGCCGACGCCCGCATCGTGACCTTCGACATGAAGGCTCCCGGCGGCTGGGTCGAATCCGGCCAGGCCTGGGCCCAGCCCGTGCCGGCGGGGACGCCGCTCTCGAACGTACTTCGCCAGGCGCCCAGGCCCAACGTCGCGCGCATGATGCGCAGATAATTCAACGAAGGAGGATAAGCATGAGCCCGAAGACACTGTTCGTCACCGCGTCGCTCGCCGCCGTCGCGGCCGCCTGCGGGGAAGTGCCGCGCACCGCCCCGAAGCCGGACGCCACAGAGGGCGTCGACACCGTCGACGCCGCCGCGCCGGCGACGGCGCTGCGTGCCGCCGTGAAGCCCGTCACCACAGGCGTCGTCGTCCGCGGAGTGAATGCGACGCCGCCGGCAGGGCCGACAGGCACGGCGGCTGGCCGAACCTGCGATTTCGCCCGGGAAGAAGTCGATCAGACCGGGAGCATGACGGGCGCCAGCGTCCAGTGCCTTCCCGGTGGGACCCGGGCGCAGGCGCTCGCAAACCTGCCCGGCACATTCAATTCCTATTGCGCGGTGCTCGACGCCAGCCGCCTCAAGGGCCGGCTGATCGCCGCCCCGGTCCCGGGCAATCCCGAGCATTGCGACTTGTCCGGGATCAAGCCGAGCGACGCTCAGAAAAGCTTCGGCGGGGCCAAATGGCGTTAAGTCGTCGGAAATGGTGGAGCCGAGGGGGATCGAACCCCTGACCTCTGCAATGCCATTGCAGCGCTCTCCCAGCTGAGCTACGGCCCCGAACCTTGTTCCGCCGCCCCTGGGGGGGCGGCTGCGGCGCCGGATTTAGGGAAGGCGCCCCGCCTTGGCAACAAGCGACAGTCACTTTTCCGCAGCCAAGGGACAGTCACTTTTCCGCACGCCGTGCGAAATGACGTACCGAGCTGCGGAAAAGTGACTGTCCCTGAGCCTCAGACCTCCTCGTCGTCGTCGCCCGCTCCCGGCACGCCGATATCGTCGTCGCCGCCGAGATCGACCTCGTCGTCCGGATTCTCCTCGGCGTCCTCGTCGATCACCAGATCCTCCGCGGCAAGATCCGCATCCTCCTTCTCGTCGACCACGACCTCCTTCTTGGGCGCGTCGAACGGCAGCGGCTGCTTGGACTTGAGGACGGGCTCGGGATCCCAGGCGACGCCGCAGGCGATGCAGGTCACCGGATCTTCCTTGCCGAGATCGTAAAAGCGGACGCCGCACTTGGGACAAGTGCGCTTCGTGCCCCATTCAGGCTTCACCATCGGTGAAAAAACTCCACTGAGAAATTGGATTGGACGGCCGCTTCCGGCCGGATAGCGGCGCGCTTGCCACATGGGAGGGGCGCTGTCAAAAGCCAAGGCCGATGGAGGAGAACGGGCCCCGGCCGATGGAGTTTCGGGCCTCCGGCCCGCTTCGCGGCGCCCTTCGAGTCCCCGGCGACAAGTCGATCTCGCACCGCGCCCTGATCTGCGCGGCGATGGCGCTCGGCCGCACCCGGATCGAGGGCCTGTCGGAGGGCGGCGACGTCGCCGCCACCGCCTCGGCGTTGCGGGCGATGGGGGTGAGGATCGACCGCGACGGGGCCGGCTGGACAGTCGACGGCGTCGGCAGCGGCGGCCTGCTCCAGCCCAAAGGCGCGCTCGACCTCGGCAATAGCGGCACTTCGGCGCGGCTGCTGGCGGGACTGATCGCCTCGAACCCGATCGGAGCGATCCTGACCGGCGACGAGTCGCTGTCCAGGCGGCCGATGGAGCGGGTGGCGGCGGCGCTCAGGCGGATCGGAGCCGAGCTTGCGACCGCTCCGGGCGGGGGCCTGCCGCTCGCGATCCGGGGCCTTTGCCCGGCGGTGCCGGCCACCCACCGGATCGGGGTGCCGTCGGCGCAGGTGAAGTCGGCCCTGCTCCTCGCCGCGCTCAACATCCCCGGCCTCACCCGCATCGTCGAGCCGGTGCCGACCCGCGATCACAGCGAGCGGATGCTGAAGCTGTTCGGCGCCGACATCGAAGCGGGCGGCAGGGAGATCGTGCTTCGCGGAGAAGCGGAGCTGAAGCCGCAGCGGCTCGTCGTCCCGGGAGACGCTTCGGCGGCGGCCTTCCTGGCCGTCGCCGCGCTGATCGTGCCGGGCTCCGAGCTCAGGATCGAGGGCGTCGGCGTCAATCCGCTGCGCACCGGCTTCTACGACGTGCTGCGCCGAATGGGGGCCGATCTCACCTTCGAGAATCGCCGCGAGCAGAGTGGCGAGCCGGTCGCGGACCTGTGCGTCCGCCATTCCGCGCTAAGAGCCGTCGACGTCCTGCCCGAGCTCGTCCCGTCTATGATCGACGAGTTTCCCATCTTCTTCATCGCCGCCGCCTTCGCCGACGGGATCAGCCGAGCGTCGGGCCTCGGCGAGCTCCGGCTCAAGGAATCGGACCGCATCGCCGCCATGGTCGCCGGGCTCGACTCGATCGCCCCCAAGGCGGAGGCTCAGGGCGACGCCGTCCTCGTCCGCGGCTTCCCCGGCGGGCCGCTCGCCGGCGGGGTGACGATCGACCCGAAGCTCGACCATCGCGTCGCGATGAGCTTCGCCGTGGCTGGCCTCCATTCCCGACAGCCGGTAACGGTCGCCGACATGCGCCCCGCCGACACCAGCTTCCCCGGCTTCGCCGCTCTGCTCGCGGAGCTTGCCCGATGATCGTCGCCGTCGACGGCCCCGCCGCCAGCGGCAAGGGCACCATCGCCCGGGCGATCGCCCGCCATTACGGCCTGCCGCACATGGACACCGGCCTGCTCTACCGCGCGGTGGCGCTCAACCTGCTGCGCTGGGACGGCGACCCGGAAAGCGAGTTCTCCGCGCTGCGCGCCTGCGATTTCGCGCAGGTCGACTTCGCCGACCCGGAGCTCAAGAGCGAGGCGGTCGGCGGTATCGCCTCGCGCATCTCGGCCTATCCTCTCGTCCGCCAGGCCCTCGTCGAGCGCCAGCGCGCCTTCGCCGACCAGGCCGGCGGCGCCGTCCTCGACGGCCGCGACATCGGCACCGTCATCGCTCCCCATGCCGACGCCAAATTGTTCGTCACGGCCAGCCCCGAAGTCCGTGCCCGCCGGCGCTGCGACGAGCTGCTCCGCCTCGGCCTCCACGCCGAATTCGACGAGGTCCTGCTCGACATCCGCGCCCGCGACGACCGCGACAGCCATCGCGCCGCCGCGCCGCTGATCAAGGCGGAAGACGCGATCCTGCTCGACACCAGCGAACTGGACGCCGAAGCCGCTATTGGCGAAGCGATCGCGGCGGTCGAGCGGCGTCGCGGGCGAGGCCCGGCCGCTTCCTGATCGGGGAATCGGCGCTCACAGCTCGCCCGCCTGAACCCGGAACCGCCGGATGCCGCCGGCGCGCTCGATCGCCGCCCGAACGTCCGGCCTTTGCTTCAGCGCCGGCAGCCGCGAGGCGACCGGATCGGTCGGCAGCGGCACCGGCGGCGGATCGTAGTCGCTGAGCTGGAGCAAGGCGGCGATCCGCCGCTCCGGATCGTCGAGCCGGCGGATGAAGGCGGCGGCCGCGCCGTCCATGTCGCCGAGGCACAGCAGCAGGTCGGCGAGCGCTTCCGGATGGTCCTTCTCATGCGCCCGGGCGAAGGCCAGGTCGGCCGCCGCCGTCTCCGGCCGGCCGGCGACGGCGTGCGCGCAGCCCCGGGCGTAACGCATCTCCATCGCCCCGTAGGGGCTGAGCGCCCGTTTCGGGTCTTCGAACACGGCCAGCGTCTTCAGCGCCTCGTCGCCGCGGCCGAAGCTGACCTGGGTCGAGGCGAGGTTGATCACCTGGCTGACATTGGGCTCGCCGCCCTCGCCGGCCGCCGCCCCCTTGCGGAACGAGTCGACCATCGGCTCGTAATGGCCCAGCGCGGCGTGGGACCGGCCGAGCGCGTCCCACCACCAGTTGAGCTGCTCGTCGAGGTCGGCGAAGCCGATCGAGTCGGCGATCCGCGCGGTCGCGGTCTCGAGCAGCTGCACCGCCTCGGCGGGGCGACCGAGTTGGCGCAAATCGGCGGCGGCGAGGGTCAGCGGCTCGAGCCGGTCGGGGTGACGCGCCATCGCCTCGCGATGGCCGGCGAGCGCCCGTTCGGCCGCCGCGCGGATGTCGGGCTCGCCGGCGAGCAGGCCACGCAGCCGGGGATCGAGCATCGCCGAGGAAAGCGATGTCGGCGTCTCCAGCCTAGCCAGCATCGCCCGCGCCGCCGCCGTCTCCCCCTCATCCGCCAGCAAGCCGGCATAGAGGTAGGCGTAATAGTCGGTCGGCCCGTAATAGGCTTCGGGCGCGTAGACGTCGCTCGCCAGCACCTTCAGCAGCCGCCGCCGCAGCGCCGTCAGCCCCTTCTCCCGCAGCTCGCGCTCGAGCCGGCTGTACAACTGGATCGGCGCCGAGTTGAGCGCGGCGCCGCGGCCCTGCGTCATCGCCTCGATCGTCGCCACCGCCGCGTCGCGACGCTCCGCCAGCAGCTCCAGCACCAGCCGCATCTGCCACAGGTAATCGGTGCTGTGCTCCAGCTTTGTCCCCTTCAACGCATGGGCATAGGCCGCCGCATGCGCCTTGGCCCGATATTCGCAGCTGACGACGAGTTCGTAGGCATAGGCTTCCGCCTCGCCGGTCAGCCCGCTCTCCGCCTTCGCCTCGACGAGTGGCACGCCGAGCTCAAGGATGGTCTTGCAATCCTTCCGCTCGTCGGCCGCCTCCATCTGCCGCACCCGTTCGAGATTGCGCTCGGCCGACGCCGGTGCGGCGGCGCTCGCCGCCGGGAATCCCGCGGCGAGCAGCGCGGCGAGGGCGATGATCGCGGCGGTGCCGCGGTCGGCTCGAATCTTCAGCCCGCCCATGACGCCTTCCCTCCGGTCAAGTCTCAATCCAGCTCCGCCAGCAGCTCGTTCACCCGCCGCTCGGCGTCGGCCAGCGCCTTGGCGACCGGCTTCTGGCCGGTGAAGGCGGCGGCCATCTCCTCGCCGACCAGGCTTTCGATCGCCGCCTGGCGGCGGACATGGCTCGGCAGCGGACGGCCGATTTCGCCGAGCAGGGCGATGTCGCCGCGGTGGGGCAGCGCCTTGAATTCGGGATCGTCGAGCACCGCCTTGAACGCGGGGATGTGGCCGGTGCGCGCCCAGTCGAAATTATGCGCCGCCATGAACCGGAAGAAGCGGGCGATCGCCTCGCGCTGCTTCGGGCTGCGCTCGCGCGCCGGCACCGCCCAGGCGTGGCCGCCGACGAATTCGAGCCGCTCGCCCCACAGCCTCGGATAGGGGAAGACGGCGTAGCTGCGGTAGAGCGGCCGTCCCGGCGTCGTCGCCTCCTTCTGGAACGAGCCGATCATCCAGGTGCCGGTCGGATAGATGCCGCCCTCGCCGTTCATGAAGGCGGCGATCGCCGCCGGCGTATCCATGTTGAGCGTGCCGAGCCGCTCGGCATTGATGCGGCGGAAGAAGGCGGCGACGCGGACGCCCTCCGGCGTGTTGAGGCGGATATGCCTGGCATCGGGGAACACCGCCGCGCCCAGCGCCATCATATAGGTATATTGGTTGCGCGCCGCGTAGGCGGGATCGCCGACATTGCTCTGGATCAGATAGGGCTTGCCGGTCCGCTGCTGGAACTGGCGGGCCTGAACGATCAGCTCCTCGGCCGAATTGGGCAGCACCGGCTTGCCGTCGCGCATCAGCCCGGCCTTGGCGAACAAGGCGGTGTTGACGTGGAACAGGCCGCCATGCGTGTCCCACGGCAGGCCGTAGACCCGGTCGCCGATGGTGACCCCGTGGCGGCTGGCCTCGGTGAAGCCGGCGGGGGCGATGCCGGCCCGGTGCAGATAAGGTTCGATCGGCTCGAGCAGCCCCTTCGCCGCATAATCCGAGATCACTCCCTGGTGGATCGTCACCAGGTCCGGCGGATCGCGCGCCGCCATCTGCGCGGTGAGCTGCGGATAGCCCGGCCAGGCGACGACGTTGACGTCGACCTGCAAGTCCGGATTCTCGGCGTTGAAGCGGTTGATCAGCGCCGTCATGATCCCGCACTCGCCCTCCGCCTTGGCGACGTCGGTGCTGGCGCCGAACTCGGCGCCGCACTCGCCGAAGAAGCGCTGCAGGTAGATGTGCGTCTTGTCGTCGCCCTGGCCGCAGCCGGCGAGCGCGAGGACGGCGGCGAAGACAAGGCCAGCTCGCCGAAATCTCCCTCTCCCGTATTTCGCGGGAGAGGAGGGGCCCAAGCCGAAGGCTTGGGAGGTGAGGGTCTTGCCGAGTCCGGTGTACAGACCCTCACCCTCCCGCTTCGCGGGCCCCTCCCTCTCCCGCGAAAAGCGGGAGAGGGGCTTTAATCGCAGCCACCCCCTCACCGCACCGCCGTCCCCGCCATCGCGCTGACGATCTGCTTCTGGAAGACGATGTAGACGATCAGGATCGGCACCGAGGCGAACACCGCCTGCGCCATCAGGAAGCCGAGGCCGCTGGTCTGCGCATAATTCATCTGCGCGGCGGCGAGGCCGACGGTCAGGGTGTACATGTCCGAGTGGGTCGCCGAGATCAGCGGCCACCAATAATCGTTCCAGCTGCCGAGGAAGGTGAAGACGGCGAGCGTCGACTGGGCCGGGATGGTCAGCGGCAGGATCACCTTCCAGAAGATCGTCCAGCGCGAGGCGCCGTCGAGCATCGCCGCCTCGTCCAGCTCGCGCGGTATGCCGCGCATGTAGGTGGTCATGAAGAAGACGCCGAACGGGCCGACCAGGCCGGGCAGGATCAGGCCGGGATAGCTGTTGTGGAGATGCAGCCAGGCGAAGAGCTGGTGCTGCGGCAGGATGACGGCCTGGCTGGGCACGGCGAGGCCGAGCAGGACGATGACGAACAGGGTGCGGCGGAACGGGAAATCGAGCCGCGCGAAGCCGTAGCCGGCCAGGCTGGCGACGATCAGGACTCCGACGGTCGTGCCGAGCGCGACGATGGCGCTGTTGAGCAGCCAGCGCATCGTCGAGCTGTTGCCGAAGATCGCCGCATAATTTTCGAGGGTGTAGGGGCCGTGCAGCGCCGCGCCGCTGTTGCCGACCAGCTCGGCATTGTCCTTGAGCGACAGCAGGATCGTCCACAGCAGCGGCGCGATCATCAGAAGGGCGCCGAAGATCAGCGCCGCCCAGCCCAGCGGCGTCAGCCGGCCCCGTTCCATCAGCGTCGCCCTTCTATTCCTCTCCCGCTTTTCGCGGGAGAGAAGGGACCCAAGTCGAAGGGGAGAAACCGGGACAGTATATATTTTTCGCCCGCGCGGCCGTGGCGGGAAAACGGGGACAGTATACATTTTTCGCCCAAGGCCGGCGCCGCGCCCGCAGCGGCGGGAACGAAAAATATATACTGTCCCGGTTTTTGGGGCATGTCAGCGGCCCCCCTGGCCGGCGGTGGCGCGTCCGGTCGCCCAATATTGCGCGAGCGTCACGCCGAGGATGATCAGGAACAGGATTTCCGCCGCGGCGCTGGCATAGCCCAGCTCCCACCGGCCGAAGGCGGTCTCGAACAGGAACAGCACGGCGGTGCGCGAGGCGCCGCTCGGTCCGCCGGCGGTGAGCAATTGCGACTGGCCGAAAATCTGCAGCTGCGCCGCGGTCTGCAGCATGACGACGAGCACGATCGTGCGCCTGAGCGACGGCACCGTGATCCGCCAGAAGGTCTGCCAGCGGCTCGCATTGTCGAGCGCCGCCGCCTCGTACATGTCCCCGGGAATCTGCTGCAGGCCGGCGAGGAACAGCAGCATCGGCAGGCCGAGCGACCACCAGATGGTGGTGATCGCGATCGCCGGCAGCACCAGGTCGGGATCGCTGAGGAAGGGGAGCGGCGGCCACCCGAACGACTGCCACAGCTCGCCGAGCAGGCCCGCATCGGGAGCGAGGACGAATCGCCAGATCAGCGTCACGATCGTCACCGACAGCACCGCCGACGAAAAGAAGATGCCGCGGATCACCGCCGCGCCGCGGCCGGCATTGTTGAGCGCGAGGGCGAGGAGGAGGGCGAGGATGGTCAGCACCGGCACGATCATCAAGGTGACCTTGAAGGTGTTGACGAGCGCGGTCGCGAAGACGGGATCGCGGGCGAGCCGCAGATAATTGCCGGCGCCGACGAACTGGCCGTCGCCGAACAGGTCGACCCGGTTGAGGCTGAGCCACATGCCCCGGAACAAGGGGAAGATCAGGATCGCGGCATAAAGCGAAAGGAAGGGGGCGACGAACAGCAGGCCGCGCCAGTCGCGCTCGGCGTTCACGGCCCCGGCTCCGCGTGATAGGCGGCGCCGTCGGGACCGAACAGATGCGCCGCGGCGCCGTCGATGCTGAGGCCGACCCGGTCCGCCACCTGCAGCCGGCTATTGCCTTCGTCCTGAGCGATCACCTCGAGCCCGTCGGCGAGGACGCCGTAGACGAGCGTGCGGTCGCCGAGCCGCTCGACCAGCTCGACTTTCGCGTCGGTGGTGCCGGCACCGGGGGGGGCGACGCTGACGCCCTCCGGCCTCAGCCCGAGCTGGAACGGGCCGGCCGCCGGCAGCCCGTCGCGCCGCACAAGAGTCTCGACCTCGGCGCCGTCGCCGAGCCGGACGCGCGCATAGGGCCCGTCCCCCGGCAGCAATTCGGCCGGCGCCAGAGTCATCGCCGGCGAGCCGACGAACCGGGCGACGAAGGCATTGGCCGGCCGCGCGTAAATCTGCATCGGCGGCCCGACCTGCTGGATGACGCGGTCGTTCATCACGACGATCCGGTCGGCGAGCGTCATCGCCTCCGCCTGGTCGTGGGTGACCATGATCAGGGCGGCGTCGACCCGCTGACGCAGCTGCGCCAGCTCGACCCGGGTGCGCATCCTCAGCGCCGCGTCGAGGTTCGACAGAGGCTCGTCGAGCAGGAACAATTTGGGCTGCTTGACGATCGCCCGGCCGATCGCGACCCGCTGCCGCTGGCCGCCCGACATCTGCCCCGGCTTCTTGTCGAGCTGCGCCTCGATCTCGAGCACGCGCGCCGCTTCCGCCACCCGCGCCGCGATCTCGTCCTTCGGCACCCGCGCGTTCCTCAGCCCGAACGCCATGTTCTCGCGCACCGTCATATGCGGGTAGAGGGCGTAATGCTGGAACACCATGGCGACGCCGCGCTCGCCCGGCGGCCGCTGGTCGATCCGCTCCCCCTCCAGCCGGACTTCGCCCGAGTCCGCGGTCTCGAGCCCGGCGATGATCCGCAGCAGGGTCGATTTGCCGCTGCCCGACGGCCCGAGGAAGGCGACGAACTCCTTCGCCTCCATCGCCAGCGAGACGTCGTCGAGCACGAGCGTGTCGCCATAGGCCTTGCGGACGTTGCTAAGCTCCAGACTCGCCAATGCTTTCCCCCGTGCGGACGGCGTTGTTCAACAAGCGCGGCGTGGCGTCAATCGAGCGGCGGCCACTTTTTTCCGGCACGGCGCAGGGATCGTCCCGGCCTTCGGGAAAAAATGAGGCGGCTCGGCCTGGCCGGCCTGCTCAGGTCATCGCGGCTGTCACCGGCGACGTTTAGGGGTAAGACGTGCGAGGGACAGTGGTCCGTCCCCGAACCGACTTGCCGATCTCTGCCCAAGGAGCCCGCCGATGAAAGCCCTGCTCAAAGCCGCCGCCCTCCCCGCTTTGGCGCTCGCCGCCGCCTGCCAGGTCAATGTCGACGAGAATAGCGCCGCCCAGCTCGAAAATGCCGCCGAATCGGCGGGCGCCTCGATCGAGAATGCCGCGGAGAGCGCCGGCAACGTCGCCGAGGCCGCCGCCGCCCGGGTCGAGAACGCCGCCGACAATGTCGACGTCGACCTCGACGCCGACGTCAAGGCCGACGCCAACGTGGCCGCCAACCGGCAATAGGCGCGGCCGCCGGGGCCCTGCCATGACGATCCTGATCGCGCTGCTGCTGGCCGCCGGCCCCGCTCCGGATGCGTCCGGCAGCTTCGATCTCGGCCGCTTCGCCGGCTGCGTCGGCGCGGAGCTCGGCCGCCGCCGCCTCGCCGGCGTCGCCGAGACCCTCGAGCAGCGCTACGACGCCGCCGTCGCCGCCTGCCCGGCGGAGGCGCAGCGGCTGCTCCAGGCGATGCGCGCTTATTACGGATCCGAAGCCGGCGCCGCCCGCTTCGACTCGAGGATGAAGCGGCTGAGGGAGAACACGATCCGCCACCTGCGCGAGGACGATCCGGTGCCGGTGCCGGTGCCCGGATAGGCGCGAACGCGCGCCCCGGTCGGGGCCGGCATCCGGGTGGACGCCGGCCCCGCCCCCGTTACGCAACCCGAGGGGACCCGTCCGGGCCGGCGCGCGGCCTACATCGCCGACGCCGCGCCGGCCGTGGAGGGCGGGGCGCCTTTGCACCGATGTCGATGATGTGCGGGTGAACGACCCTGACAGACGAGGTTCAGAAGACGGTCCGGCCGGCGCCGGTCGACCGAGCCGCGAAGGGGCCGGGAGTCGCGTAAAACCGTCTCCCGGCCCCCGCTGCCGCAGGAACCGAATCCTCGGTGGCTGCGGGCCTCTTAGCGGGCTTCGGCCCCGCATCAAAGCCTAATGTTTTCAAGGGGAAGGGAAGGGCGATCGGTCGACGCTGCCAGCCACCTCCGGGTCGATTTCCACGACATCGAACTCGCTCTGCTCGGCCAGCTCATCGCCATGACGATCCGACGCGAGGAGAGACTTCGCCAGCTTTTCCTCCGCGTCGGTCGCCCCCTCGGCACCTGAAATCCGGATACCACTCTGCTGCATCGACCTAGGCAGCGCGAGGACGCCCCGCTACGCTGTCGCCATGCGCAAGCGGCCCTGGCTCTATGTCGCAGGCGCCCTGGTCCTGGGGGTGGGCCTCGGCATCTGCGTCGAGATCGTTCGCACCCGCGCCGCCGCCGGGCCGCTCGACGGCGCCGAGACCGACCTGCGCGCGATGCCGCCGGCCGAGCTGGGGGCCCGGCTAATGGCGCGCGTGGGACGCGGATTCGTCGCTTCGACGACCGAAGAGGACGCCGTCACCTTCTACGATCGGCCCAAGCCCTACGGCGCGTGGCTGTGCCGGGCGAACACCTATTCCTTTCCGAGGAAGGTCGTGACGGGGCGTCTGCAGCGACCGCAGGAGCGGTGGGAGGACGATCTCGCCGTCGAGAGGCGATACGGGATCTGGCGCAGGCCGAGCGCCGCGGACGGCGACCGCGACCGGGCCTGCGCCGCCTTTCGCGACTTCGGAAACATGTTCGTATCCGAAGGCGTGGATGGGGCGGACCCCGAGCGGGCGCCGTACCTGCTTGAGACGGTCATCGCCGCGGCGAGGGCCAGCGGCCGGCTTCCGTTCCCCCTCACCTGCCACCGCTACGGCAGGCACGATGCCGAAGGCGGCGCCTGCGACGGCCGGGCCATCCTGCGCGGCCTTTCCCTCGAACGGCTGCGGCGCTCCAAAACGCTCGCTTTCGCTCATGGCGAGAATTTCGGAACGAGCCGCGACCAGCTCAGCCTGGCCGCCGGGCCGCCCCATTCCGGCCTCGTCGTCACGATCGTCAGCGAGCAGCATTGGGGCCGCCACAGCATCGCCGAGGGCGAGGTCAGATCGGTCCACGTCGCAGTGGAGGGGCCGCACTGAGGAAGGGACGTCCGCACGGCCGCCGGAGACCACGGAGAGTCGAAGCCGTGGGCTAGGAAGGATGGGGACAGTCACTGACGACTGTCCCAGGAGCCCTTACCTCCTCCCAGCCACGAGCACCACTCGCGGACGAGCCCGCCTGCCCCTCTGCCTTCCCCTACGCGCCATTCCGTCCAGCGGGCGGCTAAGCGCCTGTGGTGGCTCGGCTAAGGCTCAGCGCGCCGGGTTGTGAGGCAAAGACGCCCGCCTCGGCGCGCCATGTTGGTTCAGCTGGAAGGGTCGCCGATCAGCCGAACAGCGCATAAGCGGCAGCGGCCACGACGGCGAGAAAGGCGATACAACCCCAGATCGGGATCGGCGTACCGAAACAGTCCCCGTGGGGATCGTGCTTCGCCCAGAACGCCTCCTTTTCCGCCACTCGCCGCGCCACCAGGGCCGCCAGCGTCTCGTCCGGGTCGGCAGGCGCTCCACTGGCCGCGAAAGAGCGGAGCAGGAGCGCCTTCAGTTCTTCGGACTCATTCGAGCCCCCGCTCGGGGTGATGACAACGCGGTCCCCGTCGACGGCGATGCGAAAAGGCTCACCGGCCGGGCCGAACGCCTTCGGATAGGCGCCCTCATTCGCGTCAACGGCTTCGAGATAGCCTTCCGCCTCCCGGACGCAGGAAAATCAGAGCAGGGCTCGTCCGCCGCGCGAACAGGCAACCGTCTATGGCCTGTGCCCCTCTTGCCCGGTCGGTTCCAATACCCGCGTCGCTCTTGTCGCTCATGGGACAGAGGTGGTATGGACTCAGGTCCGCGGCAATGAGAGTCCGCGTCCGTGACCCCACTCCGCCCCCGGCCGCAAGTACCACTTGCGGACGCACGCCCCCTTCCCCTATATGCCCCTCCGTCCAGCGGGCGCCAGGCGCCTGCGGAGGCTCGGCTAAGGCTCAGCGCGCGGGGTTGTGAGGCGAAGACGCCCGCCCTCGACGCGCTCTTTTTGCTTGGGGACAGTCTATCTGACTGTCCCCCTCGGGAGCCTTCGCTCGCCCGGGGACAGTTTGCCCGCAAACTGTCCCTTGTCGCCCGCCGGACGCCGCGCTCGCATGGGGCGGGCGCGGAAATTGAAGTTCCAAGACCGTCGGAGACAACCGGCGGCCGGAATAAAAGCAACGAAGGACACCTTTTCATGGCCAGCACGGCGATGCCGACGCGCGAGGATTTCGCGAAATTGCTCAACGACACGTTGGGCGGCGAGAATGAGGGTTTCGAGGGCAAGGTCGTCAAGGGGACGGTGACCGCGATCGAGAACGACATGGCCGTCATCGACGTCGGCCTCAAGTCCGAGGGCCGCGTCGCGCTGCGCGAATTCGCCGCGCCCGGCCAGAAGGCCGAGATCGCCGTCGGCGACGTCGTCGACGTGTTCGTCGACCGGGTCGAGAACCACCAGGGCGAGGCGATGCTCAGCCGCGACCGCGCCCGCCGCGAAGCCGCCTGGGACAAGCTCGAGACCGAATTCACCGCCGGCAACCGCGTCGAGGGCATCATCTTCGGCCGGGTCAAGGGCGGCTTCACCGTCGATCTCGGCGGCGCCGTCGCCTTCCTGCCCGGCAGCCAGGTCGACATCCGCCCGGTCCGCGACGTCACGCCGCTGATGGACATCCCGCAGGCCTTCCAGATTTTGAAGATGGACCGCCGCCGCGGCAACATCGTCGTGTCGCGCCGCGCCATCCTCGAGGAGACCCGCGCCGAGCAGCGCTCGGGCCTGATCATGAGCCTCGCCGAGGGCCAGGTGGTCGACGGCGTGGTCAAGAACATCACCGATTACGGCGCCTTCGTCGATCTCGGCGGCATCGACGGCCTGCTCCACGTCACCGACATCAGCTACAAGCGAGTCAACCACCCGTCCGAGGTGATCAACATCGGCGACACCGTCCGAGTCCAGATCATCCGCATCAACCGCGAGACCCAGCGCATCAGCCTCGGCATGAAGCAGCTCGAGGCCGATCCCTGGGAAGGCGCCGGCGCCAAATATGCGGTCGGCGGCGTGTTCAAGGGCCGGGTCACCAACATCACCGAATATGGCGCCTTCGTCGAATTGGAGGCCGGCATCGAGGGGCTCGTCCACGTCTCCGAGATGAGCTGGACCAAGAAGAACGTCCATCCCGGCAAGATCGTCTCGACCTCGCAGGAGGTCGACGTGTCGGTGCTCGAGGTCGACGAGGAGAAGCGCCGCATCTCGCTCGGCCTGAAGCAGGCCCAGGCCAATCCGTGGGAGGCGTTCGCGGCGTCGCACCCGGTCGGCACCGAGGTCGAGGGCGAGGTCAAGAACGCGACCGAGTTCGGCCTGTTCGTCGGCCTCGACGGCGACGTCGACGGCATGGTCCACATGTCCGACATCGCCTGGGGCGTGACCGGCGAGGAAGCGCTCAACCTGCATCGCAAGGGCGAGACGGTCAAAGCGGTCGTGCTCGACGTCGACGTCGAGAAGGAGCGCATCTCGCTGGGCATGAAGCAGCTGGAGCGCGGCGGCGTCGCCAAGGGCGGCACCGCGGCGGCGGGCGGCGGAGTCAACAAGAACGAGACGGTGACCGTGACCGTGCTCGAGGTTCGCGACGGCGGGCTCGAGGTGCAGGTCGGCGACGACGGCGCCACCGGCTTCATCAAGCGCACCGATCTGGGCCGCGACCGCGACGAGCAGCGCCCCGAGCGCTTCCAGGTCGGCCAGAAGTTCGACGCCCTGGTGATCGGCTTCGACCGCTCGAAAAAGCCCAATTTCTCGATCAAGGCGCTGCAGATCGCCGAGGAGAAGCAGGCCGTCGCCCAGTACGGCTCGTCCGATTCGGGCGCCTCCTTGGGCGACATTCTCGGCGAAGCCCTCAAGCAAAAGGGCAAGGAATAGCCGCATAGAACGGGCGGGCTCTCCGCGAGCCCGCCAGTCCAGCCGCACGAATGCGCGGCAAGGGCCGAATTTTCCTCGACTTTCTCAACCTGTGATATTGCTTTCGCGGGAAAATTCGGATTTAACCTGGGTTAGCGGGCGCGGTTCGGGGGTGGCGCGGTGTTCCGCTTTGGCCCTGTTCTCATTGTTGGGGGGAAGCTGTGATCCGTTCCGAGCTCGTCCAGAAGCTTTGCGATGATCATCCCGATCTTACCGGCAAGGAGATCGAGCGGGTGGTCGCCGCCTTTTTCGATTCGATCTGCGAGCAGCTGCAGCATGGCGGCCGCGTCGAGCTGAGGGGCTTCGGCGCCTTCTCGACCCGCGAGCGCGACGCCCGCAAGGGCCGCAACCCGCGCACCGGCGACGCCGTCGACGTCGACGCCAAGCGCGTCCCCTATTTCAAGCCCGGCAAGGAAATGCGCGAGCGCTTGAACGTCTGAGGCCGCGCCGCCGCCGCCGGCCTTACGCCCCGCCCTACGCCGTCATTCCCGCGAAAGCGGGAATCCAGACCGGTTTCCAGGCCTCTCCCGACCTTCCGATGGATTCCGGGTTTCACGGGAATGACGGCAAAGCAGGACCCGCGCGCACGTGCGGACCGAGGGCCGTCTCCCCGATGATCGACAAAGTGGACGAAGTGGACACGATCGAGGGCGCTGTGCCGGGGGTGGAATGGACCAAGTGGGCCGGCCGCATGGCCGGCCCGTCGCGGACCTCGCATTCGTTCCATATATGTTCCGCTTTGTCAACCCGCTTTCGCGGCCGCGCCGATCATGGCATGCCGGGGCGGTGCGGACGTGGCGGAACCGGTAGACGCCGGAGACTTAAAATCTCCTGCCCCACGGGGCGTGCGGGTTCGAGTCCCGCCGTCCGCACCACCGGCCGGATTTCAGCCTGCTCCGGGACCGGCAGCCGCACCGGCCAGGATCTGCACCGGAAGAAGGGCATTGCATCTCGACCGGGGACTCCCGCGACCGACCCGGAGATGCTAAGCATAGATTGAGCCGGGGGGATGGCGCGATGCGAAATTACGCATTTATGCTGAGCGCTATTCTAGCGACATCAATCATTTGTGCCTGCTCGAAGGTGGAAGAATCGGCGGAAGAGCTTAAGCGTTTCCCGGAGCCGATCGAGATTTACGACGACAGCGCGGATAAAGGCTCCAAACCACCGGCCAAAGCCGCCGGTCCCGAGACTTCGCGTCGCCTCCTGCCCGAATTCGAGTGCGTCGCGGGAGCGATGCCCGAAGCCGGTCTGACCGGCGAGCGGGCCGATCGTCCGGACGACAATGGCCGGCAAATGGTCGTGATGGTCTACGATCCCGCCCACATCAGCATCTTCGGCTTCGAGGCCAAGGGCCTCGAGCGGTTCCAAGAGGCGACCGGCAGGGCCGGCGTCGCATCCTATGTCGCGGCAGACAAAGCCACCGTGGTCCGCTCGATCCTCGGCCGCTCCCCCGGCTCCGTCTCCACCGACGGCACCGTAGTGAGCGGGCCGAGCTTGGCGGGGCCGATCTCGCTGCGCGAGGCCAGTGGCGAGGGGGGCGAGGATCTGACTCGCATCGAATGCGTGCCGGCAGACCAGGGAGGGGAAGAATGACGCAGGTCGCCGAGCCGACGCTCGGATGGGAGCATCTGGTCACGCCGGGCCATGTCCGCGCCGCGCGCATCCGCCGGGTCCAGCCGATGCTGATCGCCACGGCCATCGTCCTGATGCTGTTCGGTTGGCTCCTGATCGGCATCTTCCAGCCGGGCAGGGTCGCAAACGACCGGTCCAAGATTCTCGCCTCGGAGGTCGAACGGCGGCAGCGTGTCGCGCTGGAGACGTTCAGCGGGCTGGCCAAGCCCCGGATCGGCATGAGCCAGGTCGCCGCCCTGCCGGCCGCGTCGAGCCTGGCCGACCGGCAGGCCCGGATCCTCGCCGAGCTCAATCGCTCAGACAGCGTGCCGGCGGATCTCGGACTGAAGGACGTCGCGCCGCCGACCTTCTGGCGCGTGCCCTGGAAAGCGGGCGAGTTGTACACGACCGCAAGGGGAAATGTCCGGCTCGTCGGCGGATTGGTCAATGCGGGATCGGCGGACGCGCCGCTGCCCGGGCGCTGGCTGGCGGCGTTTCGGGACGCCGGAGACGGCTGGCAGGCGGTCACCATCGAGGGGCCCGACTTCGTCCAGCTCCCCGACACGCCCTCGGTCGCGATCGAAACGATCCCGGTGACGCTCGACCCACTGCTGGCGACCAAGGACTAGCAAATGGAGGACATCCCCCGCTCAGCCCCCACGATCTTCTCCCCGACCGGTCTGCTGCTGCTGGCCGCCCTTCTGATCGTGGCTTGGCAGTTCAAGCATCTGCGGCCGGCCATCATGTTCGCGCTCAGGCTCGTCCCGGCGCTCATCCTCTTCGTGGTCGGCTTGGCGGCGACGATCCTATGGAAGCCGGTCGGCTGGCTGGCGGACCGGCTCGCGCCGATCCTTTCGGTCGACGAAGTCGCCGAACGGGTGCTCGAGCGCGGCGGGCAGGCCAGCGCGGATCCGCTGCTACTGGACGACCGGCGCGCCGCGGCGGAGTCGGTCTGGCCGCCGGCCGACTATCCCGACCTGTACCAGCAGGTTCCCGAAGATATGGAAAGGCCGCCCTACGAGGACGGCCGCCTCCTCGGCGGCGTCGGGGTGGTCTGGCTGGCCGACCGGTTCATGACCGAGACGGCCTTCCGATCGGCTGTGCGAGGCGGCTTCAAGGCGGCCCTGGTCGTCTTCGTCGCGATCCTGATCGTGCTGCTGCTCAGGGTCTTTTCCGGCGTGCTCGCCTTCATTCCGGCCCTGTTGGAGGGGGAGCGGCCGATCGTCGAGCAATGGCCCGGCGCCGAGCCGGAGAAGATATCGACCCTCTGGCTGCTCGGCGCCAATTTCGGCTCGGCCTTTGCGGAGCTGGCCGGCAATATCGTATCGTTCATCGTCTCGGTGCTGGCGGCGATCCCGCTCGCCGCCGGAGCGGGGATCGTCGTCGCCCTGCTCCTGCTGACCTCCTGGATGCGGGCCAAATCGGAACCCTACCGCCTCGTCACCAAGGACGCGGACGTTCGCTGGGCCTATCGCAGCGAGACCCGCGCCTTGCTCAGGCAGACCTTTCGCCGGCAGATCCATCATGCCGCGGCCTATCTCAAAGGAGCCGCCACCTATTCGGTCGGCGTGGCGACCGGCGCGTTGCGCGCGCGGGGCGATCTTGCCGCCCCCCTTCCCTCGCAGCCGGTCAAGCTGGACCGGGAATCGCTGTTCCAGCACCTGCTCGTCTTCGGCGGCACCGGCGAAGGCAAGACCACCGCACTCCTCAAACCCCTGCTTCGCCAAGTTCTCGCGGACAGCAATTTCGGCGCCTTCATAGCCGACGCCAAGGGTGTCCTTTGGCGTGACGCGCAAAAGCTGGCGCATGCGTGCGGACGCGGTGACGACGTCGTTGTGATCGGCACCGGCCCCGAGCAGGTGGGCTTCGACCCGATCGCCAGCCTGACGCCGACCCAGGTCGCAGCCACCCTCCGCTCGGTGCTCCGCCAGACGAGCGGCGAAGCATCGGACAGTTTCTGGCCGGAAATGGCAGCCAACGTCATTCGCCACGCCTTGACCATCGGCCGCGCCTATGCGCGCACGGCCGAAGGACGTGACGAGTTCGCGCGCACCGGCGTCAGCCCCTACAGCCTGTGGTGGGCCTATCGCGCCATCATCCTTCCCGATACGAAGAGCAGGCCCGGGCCATTGTCCAACGCTGTTTCGCATCTCAGGAGGCAATTCGAGACCGATCGGGAGGCCCATCTCGCCGCGACCGGCCAGGGCGACGCCGCCGCGGCCGAGGAGATCGCAAAAGCGGCCACGGAAATCTACACTCCGGAATATGAATCCTCCCTCGAATATATGGAGGGCGCCTGGCGGGACATGGCGACCGAGACCAGGACCGGAATCATCGCCTCGGTGACCCAACTCCTCGACGGCTTTTCTGGGGCGCGGGTATTGCGCGAACGGTTCGCGAGCGGCCGCGACAGCGGAATCGCAGACCTCCGGGCGGCGCTGGACGGCAAGATCATCCTCAACGCCCTGTCCTCGATCGAGGACGGCCTGCCGGCGCGGCTCACCAGCATCCTGATCAAGACGGCGCTCTATCGCGAGGCGCGCGTTCGCGAGGCCGAATGGAAACGCGATCATTCGGATCGGTCGCCGCAGGACAGGCCGTGCCTTGTCGTCATGGACGAAGTGCAGGAACTGGCGACGGTCGACCCGGCCTCCGGCCTGAGCGACGCGAGCTTCTGGAACGTCGCCCGGTCGAGCGGGCTTGCCGGTCTGTTCGCCACCCAGACCGTGGCCGCCCTGGTCCAGGCGATGGGAAGGGAAGCCGCCGACAATTTCATCCAGCAGGCGCGCTCCAAGATATTCTTCCGCACCGAGGACAAGGATACGGTGGACTATGCGTGCTGGTGCGCCGGCGAATATGAACGGAACCGGGTCTATGACGACGAGCATCGGGAGAGCATCGAATATCGCGGCCTGATCGACGGCTGGAACCCGCTTTCGCCGGTCGACGAGAGCGAGGAGATTGCGGCGGGTCCCCGCGCTTTCTTCGATGCCGCGGCGGGGCTGATCAACCCCAACCGGATCGCCGTCGCCGCGCCGACCGCAAAGCCTGCTTTCGACGTCGACGCGCGCTTCATCGCCAGCGACGCCGTCCCGGGGCAGGGCGGCGGCATCGCCGGAAATGCAGCGCGCATGGGATCGACCCAGGCCGCAGTCTGGCGCAGCGAGGACCTCACACGGCAATATCGCATGCAAGGGAACGTGCGCGAACCGGCGCTCGCCCCGGCCGACATGATCCACATGGGCCGCTGGCACGCTTTCGCCCACGTCCAACGCGCCGGCGCGGTGAGGCAGGACATCATCCGGGTGGAGCACGACTTCAACTGAAGGGCAGGCGATGGCGCGATCCAAACTTGGAGGCTTTCTGATCGTCCTCAGCCTGGTCGCGGCCGGAGGCATGAACGCCGCCCTCACCCAGATACCAAGGCCGATTCCGAAGCCGATCCCCAAGCCGCTGCCCAAGCCGAAGCCGGCGCCGCAGCCCAGGGCGCCGGCGCCAAAGGCCAAGCCGAAGCCGGCGCGTTCCGCGCCGCTGCCGAGGCGAACTGCGACGCCCCCCCTGCCGCCCAGCGTCCAGGCGCACCTCGCCTCGCTCTGCGCCCGCACCGGAGCGCGCGTGGGCGACGCGCAGGCCTCGGTCGAGAGCGGCGACTTCAACGGCGACGGCCAGCGCGACTATTTCGTCGACGAACGCCGGGTCCGCTGCGCAGGGACGACGCGCACCTACCGGCCCGGCGACCGGTTCGACGCGCGCTTGTTCATAGCGGTGGGTGCCGATGCCGTGGCGAGGGCGCAATATAGGGTGCTGGGCGCTGCGGTCGACCGGTCAGCCGGATTCCCTTCCCTGTGGCTCGAGATGGACGGCGTCGATTGCGGCAATGCCCCTGCCGGGCAACGGTGCCGCAATCGCCTGGCATGGGATGCCGCGCGAGGGACGCTCTCCCTCGCCGAGCGGGTTTATGTCGACGCGAGCGGCAGGGTGTCCGCCCAGCCGGCCTGGCCTCCGATCGCGGCCTCGATCCCGGCCGAGTTCGCCGCCGGCACGATCAAACTCAAGAAGAGCGGCGGCTGCACGCGATTCTATACATTGGGCGGACGCGCCCAGGTGGCGCAGGCGGTCAATCAGGGCGATTGGAACGGCGCGGTCCGGAGCGTGATCGATCAGGGCTGCAGCACCAACATCGCCTGGTTCGTGCTTGGAGCGGCGGCCGAGCGGTTCGGCAGGATCGACGCGGCCCGCCATTATTACACCCAGGCGATGGAGCTCAGCCTGAAGCCGAGCCTTTCGAACATCTATCGCATCTGCGCCGGGGTCAATCTGCCCAACCCCTGTCTGGGGATGGACGTCCCGACCGAGAGCGCAAGGGCGCTGGGGAGGCTGGATGCCGTACAATGAAGCCGGGTCCGCCCGGACGGGGTCCGGGTGCGCCGATGCGACGGAGGGCAAATGAAAATCGTCGAGCGACAGGGCGACCGGATCGTGATGGAGGTCGGCAGAACGGATCTTGCCCGGCTGTCGAAGCTGCTCGGATGGATCGAGGACAGCCGGTCCGGAATGGACGAGGGCATGATCCTGATGGACGAAGACGACATCGACCCGACCGTGAGACGGTGGATCGAGTTCATCCAGTGCGCCATCGCCGATGCATGACCGGCCGACGGTCGAAGAATTCTCCCGCCATGCGGCCCGCCACGTCATGGCAAGGAGCGATGAGGAGAAGAACCGGCGAATCGAGAAACTGAGCTCTCAGGGCGTCCATGACGAGGAATCGCTTGCGCGCCACGTCCATGATACGATGACCGCCGAGGACAGCCTATGTTTCCGCGGGGCCTTCGGACGAGAAGCCTATGCCAATGATCGCACCAATACGATCGTCATTACGAACGACGGCAGGCCGGGCGCGAGCACCGTCTTCAACAACGACAGGTTTCCCGAGAAGACGGCCTCGCAAAGACTGGGCGAGATGGCGGCCGAGGAGCATGGCGATTACCCGCGCTTCCCGTGCGAAATTCGCCCGGGCGGCACCGAGGCGCTTGAAGCGGACCGCCGAGCCGAAGCGCGGCAAGGCCCGGAAGGGGCCGAACCCGGGGAGCGGCGCGCGCCACGCGCAGCGGAGTCGCCACTGATGCCGGGCAGCGGTCCGGATGGTCGGGACCCGAGGCTGACCGACCACAAGGCCCGGCCCGACTTTCAGCGGGCGGCCGACCCGGCGGCGCAGCCGGCCGAAAAATCAAGCGGCGGGTCCACGCAGGCCGACGCGGGCCAGGCCGAGGAGCAGACCAAAAAACCCAAGACCCCCATTCCGGCATTGCGGCCCGGCGGAACGATGCGCATCGCAGGCGATGCCATTGCCGAGGACGCCGAGATGAAGCGGCTGGGCGAAATCCAGGCGGATAGGTCGCGCGGCGGTCCGCAGGGTGCCGCCCCGACGCAGCCGCCGACCCCCTTTCCTCCGCCTCCGCCCCCTCCCCCCGACCGGCCGGACGAAACCGACCCGACCAACAAGAAGGGCCGGTAGCTCCTCATCGCCGCCGGGCCACGGACCGCGGACCCGGCGATCCGACGGAGCGGGAGAAGCCGGTTTCCGGCACGCCGGGGGGGCACGCTTTCCTACAGGTCCCGCCGCTCCAGCCGCGCCAGCAAAGCCCCCAGCCGGTCCGCCGCCGCCTGCACCTTCGCCTGGTCCGGCAGATCGGCCCGCGCCCGCGGCGGCGAGACGGCGACTTCGACGAGGTTGACCGCCTCGGTGGGGTCGTTCCTCAGATCGTACATCTCCCATTCCTGCGGCGCCTTGCCGGACGGGTCGAAATAGCGGGCGAGCTTGAAGTCGCGGGTGCGGACGCAGCGGACGTGGTTGGGCTGCTTGACCTCGCCCGGCGCCAGCGCGACCGGGCCCTTGCCCTTGCCCGCGCGCACCGCCTCGACCACTTCCTGATAGACGGCGAACTCCTCGTAGCTGTGCTTCTCCTGGGCGGTGCGCGACGGCGGCAGCGGCGCGGTGATCTCGTCGTCGGTGATGAACAAAACGCCCTCGCGCACCTCGCCGTCCGGCTCGATGACGGGCAAGGCGGCGCGGTCGTCGCCGAGCGCGCGGCCGATGATCGCCGACAGGTCGACTCCCGGCAGCGCCGGCACCGGCCGGCTCATCGCCAGTTTCGCGGCGATCTCGCGCCTTTGCGCCTCGTCGACGCCAGCGAAGCCGAGCACGGTCGGCAGGATGTCGATATGGCTGGAGAGGATGTCGAGCTGGGCGGGCTCGGAGTGACCGTCACCAGTGACTGTCGCTTTGGGGAAGCGCACCACCACCGGCACGTGCAGCGCCTCCTGATAGGCGGTGTACCATTTCTCGATCATCATGCCGTGGGCAGCGCCATATTCGCCATGATCGGCGAGAAAGAGGACGATCGTATTGTCCGCCTGGCCCGATTCCTCGAGCGCGGCCAGCACCGCGTCGACATGGACGTCGACCACGGCGTGCAGCCAGGCGTAGAGCTGGAGGAACAGCCGGCAATTGGCGTCGGGATCGTCGGCCAGCTGCAGCGGGATGCAACTCTTCAGCGACAGGCCGACGGCCGCCTCGGTCGCATGGTCGCCACTCAGCTGCGACACCGCGTTGGTCAGGCCGTTGACGATGTTGAACCCGCCCTTGGCGGCGAGCGCCAGACCGACCTTGTAGGCGGCCTCATGCTGGCAGCTCGGCTTGTCCGCGAGCGACTCGCCCTGCGTCGGCGCCGGCCTCGCGCAGTCCTGCGGGAAGCCGTCCGGGTTGAGCGCGATCCGGATCGTGCCGGCCGCCGGCGGCGGCGTCACCTCGCCCCGGCACGGCACCGTCAGCGGACCGAAGATCGACTGGGTTCCGGTCTGCGAATCCGGATCCGGCAGAGCCTGGGCGACGACTCCGGGATAAGTGGCGATGTCGTGCGGGTTGGTGAACGAGGCGACCGCGAACCAGGGCGGAATGTCGTTCTGGTCGGGGCCGGTCGTGTCCGGGTCCCGGGCCGCCATCGAGGCGTAGACGCGGTTGTAGTTGAGCGCGAGGCCCTGGCGGCGGATAAAGGCGCAGGCGCTGTCGGTGAAGCCGGCGTCGCGATAGATGCCGAGATTGTTGGCCTGGGCGCCGTGCGGCTCGGGATAGCTTTGCTCCCAATTGTCGAAGCCGAAGCGGTCGAGGCTGTGGTCGGGCGGGTTCGAGACGTGCCACTTGCCGAAATAATGGGTGGTGTAGCCGGCGGCGCGCAGCCAGGTCCCCAGCGTCGGGATGCCGCCCGCTTCGAGCCACGGGAAATTGGGCGAATCGCCGTTCTTGAACAGGCCGTCGGTCTGGGTGACGCCGGTTTTGGTGCCGTACTGGCCGGTATAGATGACCGCCCGGCTCGGCGTGCAGGCGCTCGCCGCGATCGTGTGGTTGCGCAGCACCACCGCATTCTCGCGCAGCTTGAGGAGGCCGGGGAAGAATTTCGCATAGGGATTGGAAGCGTCGACTTCGCCCTGGAAGCCGAGGATCTGCTTCAACGGTTCGTCGAAGCCGCCGTCCGGCCCGTAGGAGAAGCGCGGGAAGCGATATTGATCGCAGGTGATCAACAGGATGTTCGGCCGCTTATCCTCGTCGCTGGTGCCCTTCGCCATGTCCCGCCCCTTCCGGCGGCAGCCCCTGCGCATCCGCCCTCGGTGCGCATCGTATCACGGCGAGACCGGCCGCCCTTGCGGAGTTTGCACCGAAACGGGGCGACCGGTCGGGCTTCAGGCGGCTTCCTGCGGCGGCTCCGCCGGCACCGCCGTCCATTCGCAGCGGTAGAGGCTGATCGGGTCGAGGAACATGCCGCCCATGCGGTCGCCTATTTGCCAACGAACCTGGGCGTTGACCGGGCCGATGCCGGGGACGTCGAGCGAGACGTAGCTGCCGATCCGCACCGCTTCCGGGCATTCCGCCTTGAAGCCGCCGGTCGAGACGTCGCAGATCGTCACCTCGATGCTGTACCAATTGTGCGCGCGCAGCCGCGTCCGGCCCGCCACCGCGGTGCGGCCCGACTTGCGCGGCTTGAGCTGGTTCATCGCCTCTGGATCCTGGTCCACGGGCGATCCTAGGGCGCGAAAGATGAAGGCGCGGTAAAAGGCGGCGCCGCCCCCCTAAAATTCCCGGCGCGGCTGGGCTATCGCTGTCGGCCGATGGCGACTCGCCCCTCCCTGCCGCCGCGCCTGCTCGCCGCGACCCTGTTCCTCGCCGCCTGCGGGGAGAAGGAGACCGGGCCGATCGCGATCAGCGCGATCGGCGGCGAGCCGCGGATCGTCAACCCGAACCTGGAGCCGCTCGACCCGCCGTCGGCGGCGCTGCTCGACGCGGCCGCGCCGGGGCTGGTGCGGTTCGAGGCGGGGGGCGAGATCGAGCCGGCGCTGGCGCAGCGCTGGATCGTCTCCGACGACGGGCTGCGCTACACTTTCCGGCTCGCCAAGGCGGAGTGGCATGGTGGCGGCCGGGTCACCGCCGAGCAGGCGGTCGCCCGGCTCCGCGCCGCCGCCGCGCCGGCCAGCCGCAATCCCGTGAAGCCGATCCTCGGCGCGATCGACGAGATCGTCGCGATGACCGACGACGTGCTCGAGATCAGCCTCCAATCGCCGCGGCCCAATTTCCTGCAGCTGCTGGCGCAGCCGGAAATGGCGATCGTGCGGGCCGGCGCCGGGGCCGGTCCCTATCGCGCCGAGCGCCAGCCCGACGGATCGGTGCGGCTCAGCCTCGCCGGCCGGGAGGAGGAGGAAGAGCAGGTCGCGCCGCCGCTGGTGCTGAGGGGCGAGCCGGCGGCGGCGGCGGCGGCGCGGTTCGGCGAGCGCCAGGCTGACCTCGTGCTCGGCGGCACCCTCGGCGACCTGCCGCTGGCGCGGGCGGCCGGAGCGCCGGCGGCGCAGCTGCGCTTCGATCCTGTCGGCGGCCTGCTCGGCCTCGCCTTCACCGCCCCGGACGGGCCGTTCGCGCGGGCCGAGACGCGCCAGGCGCTGGCCATGGCGATCGACCGGCCGGCCCTCGCCGCCGCGTTCGACGTGCCCGGCCTCCAGGTCCGCCAGTCGCTGCTGCCGCCGGGCGTGGAGGGCCTGACCCGGGTCTCGGCGCCCGCCTGGATAAACCAGCCGCTGCCGGCGCGCCGCCTCCGCGCCGCCGCCCTGCTGCGCGAGGCGGCGGGCGAGGGCGGCCGCCTGCGGGTCCGAGTCGCCCTTCCCGACGGCCTCGGCTATCGGCTGATCTTCGCCCGCCTCCGGCGCGACTGGGCCGAGATCGGAATCGAGGCGGTGCGGGTGGGGGCCGGCGCGCCCGCTGACCTGCGCCTCATCGACGAGGTCGCGCCGGCGGGCCTGGCCAGCTGGTATCTGCGCCATTTCTCCTGCCAGGCGAGCCGAGTCTGCGATCCCGCCGCCGACGAGATGATGGCGGCGGCGCGGATCGCCCCCGATGCCGCTACCCGCCGCGCCCTGCTCGCCAATGCCGACCGGATACTTGCCGGGCTCGGGCCGTTCATCCCGCTGACCGCGCCGGTGCGCTGGTCGCTGGTCGCGCCGCGGCTGACCGGCTTCCGCCCCAATGCCTTCGGCCGCCATCCGGTCGGCGAGCTGGTCCGCGAGCAACCCTAGGAGACGATGATGCCGAGCCCGCAGGACCGCTTCGAAGCCGTCGCCGGCCAGCTTCCGATCGGCCGCGACCCGGCCTCCGTCCGCCGCCGCATCGAGGCGATGGAGAAGCTGCTCGAGCGGATGTTCACCCTGCCCGGCACCAACCGCCAGTTCGGCCTCGACGTCGTGTTCGACCTGATCCCGGTCGGCGGCAGCCTGATCGCCGCCGCGATGGGCAGCTGGCTGGCCTGGGAAGCGCGCAACCTCGGCATGCCGAAATGGCATCTGGCGCGGATGGGCGGCAATATCGGCGTCGACTTCCTGCTCGGCGCCATCCCCTGGGTCGGCGCCATCCCCGATTTCTTCTTCCGCTCGAACAGCCGCAATCTGAGGATCGTCAAGCGCTGGCTCGACAAGCACCATCCGGAGACGATGGTGATCGAGGGCGAAGTGGTGGCGCGGCGCTAGAAACCCTGTCCGCGGTGACGATTCAACCTGGCTGTCGAGCGCTCTAGACGCGCGCGTCCGGCGCCGTGCCTTCGAACCAGCGGCGCGCCTCCGGCGTGAACAGGAAGTACATAGCCGCCAGCTGCAGCAGGATCTGGCCGATCTGGACGAACAGCATGATGCCGCCCCGGAACAGGGTCTCGACGTTCATCGCCATGATCGCGAGGCCGGCGACGAACAGAACGATGAGAATCCATTTGGCGACGACGCTGGCGCGCCGCGAAACGTAGAGGATGAGGAGCAGCATCAGGCCGAGCGTGAGGGCCTGCACGGCGACGACGATGCCGACTCCGAGGCCGCTGGCGCGGGCCGTCGCCAAATTCTGCTCCCAGCCGAAAATGGCAATGACGAGGCCGATCGTCAGCGACAGCAGATAGAGTTGCTCGAACCGGATGATGGACGTTGGCCGCATTCGCATTCTCCCTCCCGCCGGCTCTAGCGAAGCGGCCGCGAGGACGGCAAGCGCCGCGTCATGCGGCACCCGGCGCGCGACGGCGGTTCAGAGCCTGAAATCCAGCCCCACATCGGCCGCCGGCGCCGACTGGGTGATGCGGCCGACCGAGACGTAGGTGACCCCGGTCTCCGCCTTGGCGCGGATCGTGTCGAGGGTGACGCCGCCGCTCGCTTCGGTCGGGACTCGGCCGGCGACCCGCGCCACCGCCTCGCGCAGCGCCGCCGCGTCCATATTGTCGAGCAGCAAATGGGTGGCGCCCGCCGCCAGCGCCGGCTCGATCTGGTCGAGCCGGTCGACCTCGACGATGATCCGCTCGATCCCCGCCGCCGCCGCCCGCCGCACCGCCTCGGCGACGCCGCCGGCGACGGCGACATGATTGTCCTTGATCATCGCCGCGTCCCACAGACCCATGCGGTGGTTTTGAGCGCCGCCGGTCCGGGTCGCATATTTCTCCAGCAGGCGCAGGCCGGGAAGGGTCTTGCGGGTATCGAGCAGGATGGCGCCGGTGCCGGCGATGGCGTCGGCATAGCGGCGGGTGAGGGTGGCGATGCCGGAGAGATGCTGGACGACGTTGAGCGCCGAGCGCTCGGCGGTGAGCAAGGCCCGCGCCTTGCCGCGCAGGCGCAGGAGATCGGCCCCGGCTTCGGCCCGGGCGCCCTCCCCGGCGAGCCGCTCCAACTCCACCTCGGGATCGAGCGCTCGGAAAAAGGCTTCGGCGACCGGCAGGCCGGCCACGACGATCGCCTCGCGGCTGTCCATGACGCCGGCGAAGCGGGCCTCGGCGGGGATCACCGCCGCGGAGGTGATGTCGCCGCCCTCGCCCAGATCCTCGGCCAGAGTTTCGCGGACGAAGCGGTCGAGGTCGAAGCCGGGGAGTGTGAAGGTCATTTGAACCCCTTAAAGCCTTCTTCCGGCTCCAGCGAGGGTGGGCATCGCTCAAATTCCTCCCCCGGATTCCCGGGGGAGGGGGACCGCGCGAAGCGTGGTGGAGGGGTCCTTTCAGAGTCGGCAAGGCCCCTCCACCAGGCTTCGCCTGGTCCCCCTCCCCTGCAAAGGCAGGGGAGGAATTTAAGAGCCCTCTACCGCCCCGGCCCCACCAGCTCCCGCTTGAGGTAGGCCATCAGCAAAGCGGCGCGCTTGGCGTCCTCGGCATTGTCGGCGCCGACGCTGTGGCCGCCTTCCAGATATTCGTGGAAGTAGAAGCGGTTGCCATATTCGCCGAGGCGCGCCGCCATCTTGCGGGCGTGGCCGGGATGGACGCGGTCGTCCTTGGTCGAGCTGTAGAAGAAGACGGCGGGGTAGCGGACGCCCTTCCTGAGGTTTTGATAGGGCGAATATTTCGACAGGAAGGCCCAGTCCTCCGGCTTGTCCGGGTCGCCATATTCGTCGATCCAGGAAGCGCCGGCGAGGAGGTGCGAATAGCGCTTCATGTCGTGGAGCGGCGAGCCGGAGATCACCGCCGAATAGAGGTCGGGGCGCTGGTTCATCGCCGCTCCGACCAGCACGCCGCCGTTGGAGCGTCCCGAAATGCCGAGCTTGCCCTTGGCGGTGACGCCGGTGCGGATCAGGTCCTCGGCGACGGCGTGGAGATCGTCGAAGCTCTTCTGGCGATTCTCGCGAAGCACCGATTTGTGCCAGTCGGGGCCGTATTCGCCGCCGCCGCGAATGTTGGCGAGGACATAGGCATTGCCCTCCTCGCTCCAGAACATGCCGAGCGGGCCGGCGCGATAGGGCTGGCCGGTGAGGTAGCCCGGCGTCTGCGCGGCGCGGAAGCCGCCATAAGCGTGGATCAGGGTCGGCACCGGTCCGCTCGTCCCCTTCCGGCGGACCAGGAAATAGGGAATTTTGGTGCCGTCCTTCGAGGTCGCGAAGCGCTGCTCGACGGCGAGGGCGGCGGCATCGAACTTTGCCGGAAGGCGCTGCACCAAGGTCGGCTTCGCGCTCCGCTGGACGGCGTAGAGCGCGGGCGGGGTCAACATCCCCTCGACCGTTGCGAAAGCGAGGTCCGGCTTGCCGCCGGCCTCGAGCAGGTGGACCGTGCTGTTGGCCGGCAGATCGATCGAGCGCGAGGTCCAGCCGCCGCGTTTCTTCGGGGTGAGCGCGAACAATTTGCCCGAGACGTCGTCGAGCGCCTTCACCCAAAGCACGTTGTCGGACGCGGACACCTCCTCGATCGCCTGCCGGGCCGTCGGCGCCATCACCAGCCGCGGCTCGGCGTGGCCGCGGGCGAGGATGTCGCGAAGCGACCAGGAGACCAGGGTGCCGGCGCCGAAAGCGCCGAGCGGGCTCTGCAGCTTGGCGATCAGCAGGTCGCCGATCACGTCCTCCAGCTCCGCGTCCGCCGGCAGCGGCACCGGGATGAGCCCGCCGGTCGGGGTAAGCAGATGGCGCTCGCTGGTCCAGAAGGTCTTGCCGCGGTCGACGAAGACCCAGCGCCGCGTCGAGCTCTGGATCGCCAGCGGATTGGCGGCGACGTCGCCGGTCTCGCCCTCGAACAGGGTGCGCGCCGAGGCAAGCGGGGTGCCGCGCTTCCACAGCTTCAGGATCCGCGCATAGCCCGATGTGGTCAGCGAGCCTTTGCCGTAATCGGTGCCGACCAGCAAAGTGTCGGAATCCACCCAGGCCGCCACGGTCTTGGCTTCGGGAATGGCGAAGCCGCCCTCGACGAAGCGGCCGGCGGCGAGGTCGAACTCGCGCACCACGTCCGCGTCGGTCCCGCCCGGGCTCAGCGAAACCAGGCAGCGGCGATAATCGGGCGCGAGGCAGTCGGCGCCGTGCCAGACCCAGCTCTTGCCTTCCGCCTTGCCGAGGGCGTCGACGTCGATCAGGGTCCGCCATTGCGGCTTGCCCGAGCGATAGGCGGCGAGCGGCGAGATCCGCCACAGGCCGCGCGGGTTGTTCGCGTCGCGCCACAGGTTGACGACCTTGTCGCCCAATATCCGGTCGGGATTGGCGATTTGCTCCTTGTCGTCGAGGATGGCGAGGGCGCGCTGCCGGTAGCTCTCATATTTGGGATCGGCGGTGAGCAGGGTCTCGGTCGCGGCGTTCCACTCCCTGACCTGGTCGAGGGCCCGCTTGCCCTCGATCTCCTCGAGCCAGAGATAGGGATCGTCGGCGGCCGGCGCGGCGGCGGCGACGAGGAGGGCGGCGGCGGGGAGGAAGAAGCGGTACAAGGGCGGTCTCCGGGAGTGAGCGCGATGGCGATTAGCGATTCCGCGCTTCACATTCCAGCACCGCGATTGCCAATTTCTCCCCGCGATTTCGCGGGGAGGGGGATTGCGCGAAGCGCGGTGGAGAGGTTCTTCGGGCTCAGCAGGAACCCCTCCACCAGGCTGCGGCGGGTCCCCTCCCCCGGAAACCCGGAGGAGGAATCAGTCCCCGCGAAGATCGGCTTGCCGACTTATTGTAGGATCAAGATGCCGGTCGGCCCAGCGAAAGCTTCGCCGCTCCGGAAAGACGACTGCGTTTTGCGGGTTTTATCAGCCACAGTCCTTTATTCGATTTCATGATAGCCCAAACCTTGGCTTATTTTACGGTTGACGCCCAATACCGGAATAGTATTGTTCGTTTTCTACGACTTTCCCGGAGGGGCCGGGCCAATGTCGGAAGAAGCCGAACCATTCGTGGAAATCTTCATTACCGGCAAGAAGATCGTTGCCGGTGGAGCCACGGGCGGCGGCAACAATGCCGCCACCATCCTGTCCTATTCCCAGCAGCCGATGCCCGACGTGTTCGAGCAGGTGGGCGGAGAGGAAACCGTCACCACCGTCACCTTCGCGCTGGTTGACGGCAACATCGTCGTGCGTCTCCCGGGATACGATTTCCCGATCAAGGTGCCGGCCGCCAGCTGGAAGGCTATGAGCGACGGCCAAAAGGGCGCCTTCATCAAGCTGATGACCGAGTTCTCCCAGTCGCCCGAGCTAGTTAGCTTTCTCAATCATCTGCAGAGTGAGGGAGTTTCAGCTGTAGAGGTGTTTTTTGACGATGTCGTTCACCTCCCGGACGGAACGACTGACCCTTTTGAAATAGTCGACACGCCAGAAGAGGTCAGATACTGGGGCAACAAGAGCGACCCGACGGATGTGACACCAGGGACTAAAGTCGTCGTCACGATCAACTCTCGAGTCGTTTCGGATACGAGGGAATTTGCTGAAGTCCTAATTCATGGTCTGGCACATCCGTTTTATGGACGTAACGATTGCTCGGCTCGACGGATCGATGGCGGAAGTCGCGCCGGGTGAATCCATAATCGTGTCGAGCACCATCGAAAGCTTTACTTGGTACCTCCACGCCCAATGTCCGCCGTCTCGCTGACACCGCATCATATTGGCCTGGTGCTGATCGCCTGGCTGGGGACTGCCCCCCTATGCGCTGTCTCCGCCGGACCGCCGGCCTCGGACGTGTGGATCACCTATTCGCCGGGTGGGGCCATCACAAGAACGGGCGTGCCGCAGAGCGACGATAGCGTCCTTGTCTCCGTCGCCGATTTGCGGCCACCCATCTTCTCGCTGCGGCTGCGCCCGGGAAAGAACGGCCTTCCGGAGGTCGGCCTGCTGACGCCGAGGGGATTCGATTCTCATCGTCTCCTGGCTGCCGAAATTGAGGACGACGACTGGCCCCGCGATGCCTACTGGAGAGCGGCACGTCGCGAGGCGAGGCTTGAGACCGCCCTCGTGCACCATCGTCCGGCGGTTCGTCTTCGGATCGGCCGGCAGGGTAAGCCGCAGATCCGGAACGCAGCTGAAATTCGGCGCCACGAGGCGTGCGCGCGGCGTCTTCTGCGCGCGGTAATCGAAGAGCAGCTTGCCGCGGCGGAGAATGAAGAACAGCGAAAGTCTCAGCAGAAAAGGCTGCGGAGAGACTATCTCGCATCCGTCGCCGCTCCGGTCGAACACGCTTCGCTCTTGTTGCGGCTCGTCATGCTGTCGCTGCCGACATCGGCTTACGACCAAAATCTCGATCGTCTTGCCGGACAGCCGGGCGGCCGTCCCGATCAGTGGGACTGGCGGTTGCGAGAAATTCGAACCCACGGCCGGCCTGTCCGCCTGCAGTTGGACCTGCAGTCGGCCGTGGGCTCGCCGGCGGCGAGTTTGTGCCGGTCGCTCGCCTACCGGACTATTTCCAAGCCCACCAACGACACCTGCACGATCCAGGGCGTGATCGACCGGCGCGACGGATGGCCGATCACCATCGGCATCTCGCGCAAGGGCAAAGCGGCGGACGGCGCGACCGAGCGCGACTATCGAAGCTTCAACCGCGTCACGCCGTTGCAGGGCTTCATGCCTCCCGCGAATCCCTGCTCCGCCAAGCGATGACGTGCGAAGCGCTTCCTGGCTTGGCGCCCCCCGACCCGTCATGCCAGCGAAGGCTGGCATCCATGCGGGGTTTGCGCGCTTCAATGAATCGGCATGGACCCCAGCCTTCGCTGGGGTGACGTTTAATCCGCAGCGAAGACCGGCCTGCCGACGTCGCCCTGGCCGACGGTGCCGCCGGCCATTTCGAGCATTCGGTCGAGCGACTTCTTGGCCGCCAGGCGCAAATCCTCGTCCATCTCGATGCGCGGCTCCAAATCGCGCAGGGCGACGTAGAGCTTCTCCATCGTGTTCAGCGCCATGTACGGGCACATGTTGCAGTTGCAATTGCCGTCGGCGCCGGGGGCGCCGATGAACTGCTTGTGCGGGGCCGCTTTTTCCATCTGGTGGATGATGTGCGGCTCGGTGGCGACGATGATCGTCTGCGCCGGCGTCGCCAGTGCATATTCAAGGATCGCCTTGGTCGAGCCGACCAGATCGGCATGATCGACGATGTGCGACGGGCATTCGGGATGGGCGAGCACCGGCGCGCCGGGATGCTGCGCCTTCAATTTCAGAAGCTCGGTCTCGGAAAAGGCCTCGTGGACGATGCAGACGCCCGGCCAGAGCAGCATGTCGCGCCCGGTCTTGCGGGCTAGATAGCCGCCGAGATGCTTGTCGGGGCCAAAGATGATCTTCTGCTCCTTCGGGATCTGCGACAGGATGATCTCGGCCGAGGAGCTGGTGACGATGATGTCGGAGAGAGCCTTCACCGCCGCCGAGCAATTTATGTAGGTGAGCGCGATATGGTCGGGATGGGCCTCGCGGAACGCCTTGAACTGGTCGGGCGGGCAGCTGTCCTCGAGGCTGCAGCCCGCGTTCATGTCGGGCAGGATCACGATCTTCTCGGGCGAGAGGATCTTGGCGGTCTCGGCCATGAAGCGGACGCCGCAAAAGGCGATGACGTCGGCGTCGGTCGAGGCCGCCTTGCGCGACAGATCGAGGCTGTCGCCGACGAAATCGGCGAGGTCCTGGATGCGCGGATCCTGGTAATAATGGGCGAGGATGACGGCGTTGCGCGTGCGGCGCAGCCGGTCGATCTCGGCGGCGAGGTCGAGCCCCTTGAGGCTCGCATTGGGTGCGTTCATCTTTGCCACTCCCGGAAGGGGCGCGGCCCCCGGCCGTTCCGTCCCCTGGTTTGCCAAGCTCAAGCCTCTCGTGCCCCGACCGTGATCTCAAAAGGCGCGGAGTGGATGGAGCGGAGATAGGCCCGAAGCCGCGCCTTTTCAATCGGGCATGGGGTCAGCGCTGCGCCTGGCGGTCGCGGAGGATGTCGTCGAGGCGGCGAGGGCGGTCGAGGAAGGCGGCTTCCTCGCGGCCGGCCGGGTCGACGAAGCGGACCGCGACGCTGGCCTCGACTCCGGCGGCGCGCAGCGGCAGGGCGAAGCTTCGGGCGACGCTGCGCATCGCCGCGCCCCGCGCCAGCTGCATCGGCGCGGCGGCGCGGGCCTGGCGCATCAGATCGTCCTGGGCGCTCTGGCGATTGGCGCGGTCGAGCGTCCGTTCGGACCCGGCCAGCGCCATCAGCATGCCGCCTTCGGAATATTCCTGGACCTGGTTGAGGTCGATCTCCGGGCCGGCCAGCTCGAGCGGCGGCAGAGTCACGGTGAGGGTGCGGCTGGCTTCGTCCCAGGCGAGGCTCGAGCGCCGCAGCCGGGCGAGATCGACGCCGTAGCGGACCGTGCCGGGCATGATCAGGGTCTTGCGCGCGGTGAGCCCGAGATGGCGCTCGCTGGCGCTCGCCACCGACACGAAGCGGCCGGTGAACGGCACCAGCCGGCCCTGCTCGCGCACCGACAGCAAGGCGGCGGTGGCGACCGCCTGCGGATCGGGCGCCGCCGGCTCCGGCGCAGGGCGCAGCGCATAGCCGGACAGGCCGCCGAGCAGCAGCACGGCCAGCAGCAGCCCGGCGAGCTTCAGGCGGCGAGGGTCCATGTCTCTCCCTGCGCCCGCACCAGCCGGCGCCGCTCGAGGTCGACGAGATGGGCCAGCACCGACCGGCCCGCGGCGGGGAAGAGGCGCGGGTCGATGTCGGTGTAGATCGCCGCCACCATCGCCGGGATCCGGCCCTCGCCGCGCTCGACATGGCTCAATATCTGGCGCTCGCGCATGCGGCGATGCTCGATCAGGCGGCCGACATGAACGTGCGGGTCGGTCACCGCCGGGCCGTGGGCCGGATAATAGATGCGGTCGTCGCGCCCGAGCAGCCGCTCGAGGCTCGCCATATAATCGGCCATGTCGCCGTCGGGCGGCGCGACGACGCTGGTCGACCAGCCCATCACATGGTCGCCGGTGAACAGGGCGCCTGCGCTGTCGAGGGCGAAGCACAGATGGTTGGAGGTATGGCCCGGCGTCGCCACCGCTTCGAGCGCCCAGCCGTCGGCGGCGAGCCGCTCGCCGTCGGCCAGCACCCGGTCCGGGCGGTAGGCGGGGTCGAACGCTTCGTCGGCGCGGGGGCCGGCATCGTCGAGGCAGAGCGGCGCGCAGCCGACGATCGGCGCGCCGGTGACGGCCTGGAGCGGGCGGCTCGCCGGGCTGTGATCGCGATGGGTGTGGGTGCACAGGATCGCGGCGACGCGCTCGCCCGCGAGCGCCGCGACCAGCGCCTCGACGTGAGCGGGCAGATCGGGGCCGGGGTCGATCACCGCCACCTCGCCTTCGCCGATCAGGTAGGTCTGGGTGCCGGTGTAGGTGAAAGGCGAGGGATTGGGCGCGAGCAGGCAGCGCACCCGCGGCCCCAGCCTCTCCACCCTGCCGCTTTGCTCCATCGCGCCGATGTGGCACCGGCGGCGGCGAAATCCAAGCGCCGGGCAAGAGAAAGGGCGGCAGCCCGAGGCCCCCGCCCTTTCCCCGAGTCGCGCTTGCCCGTCAGCGGGCGCTGCGGGCCCGGTCGATCGCCGATCTGAGGGCGGTGGTGATCCTCGCCTTCTGCTCGGCGCTGAGCTCGTCATTGGCGGTGATGCGGGCGAGCGCCTCCTCGAGCCGCGCCGCGGTCGCGGCGGTGGGCTTGCCCTTGGTGCAGACAATCACCTTGGTCTTCTTGTCGCCGTCGCCGCCGCTCTCGTCGACGATCTTCTCGCCGCCGGCGCAATCGCCGAGGTGGCCGCCATGGAGCTCGAAGCGGCGGACTCGGTGGCCATCGGGCTTGCCGTGATGCGCCTTGCCGGCGCCGTCGCGGATGACGACGATGCGCTCGACCTTCTTGCCGTCGCCGTCGCCCGAAGGGTGGGGATGGGCGAAAGCCGCGCCGGCGGCTCCGGCGAGCAGCACCGCCGCGCCGGCGCCGAGGGTCAGGATACGATTGTGGGCCATCTTGTCATTCTCCCTTGACCAGGGTCTGGATGTTGATGTCGAACGGGCGGTCGCTGCCGCCGCCCCCGCCTTCGTTGCGGTCGACGTGGAACCGGACCTTGCGACCCTCGGCGACCGCCTGGGTGACGGCGCGGCGGATCTCGGCGGCGTCCTCGGCGCTCAGCCGCTCGGCGACGACGATGACATGCGCTTCCCCTCCGGCGGCGGCGGTCATCCGGAACACCTGGTGCTCGCGGACCCGGACCTGCGCCGGCCGTACGGGCGGCGGCGCGAAAGCGAAGGCGCGGGGTGCCGGCTCGGCCGCCGCGCGGGGTGCGTGCCCGGCCTTGGGAAGGTGGCGCAGCACCGCCCGCAGCGAAGCGAGCGAGGTGGGCAGCGGCGCCGGAGCCTCGGCCGACGCGAAGCTCATCGGCTCGGCCGTCAGCGGCGCCGGCGCATTCCCGGCCGTCCGGGGCGCACGGCGCACGGCGACGGCGATCGCCGGCGCCGGCGCGGCCGCAGCGGCGAGCCGCACCGGTGCGGCGGGCACGGCGGCGGCGGCGGGCGCCTGCACGAAGGGCGCGGCGGTGCCGACATCCGCCGGCGGGGCGGCGCTGCCGAGCGCGAAGCCGGAAACGGCGAAGGCCGCCAGCGCGACGATGCCGCCGGCCGAACGCAGCCGGCTGGAGCGGTGGCTGCGCATCATCCTCAGCCGCCGTTTCAATTCGCCGGCCGGGTTGAGCGCGCAGGCGGCGATCAGCCCGGGCCGGCTCGCCGACTTGACCAGGGCGCGGGCATAATCGCAGCGCTCGTCGAGCGAGGCGGTCCGCGCGACCGCGGCGTCGCAGGCCAGCTCCTGGTCGCTGCGGAAGGCGCGGAAGGCGAGCCAGGCGACGGGGTTGAACCAGAAGAGCGCCAGCACGACCATCGCCGCCAGATTCCACCAGATGTCGCCGCGGCGGTGATGGACGAGCTCATGCTCGAGCGCGAGCCGGCGCTCGACCGGATTGTAGCGCCGCGCGAAATCGCCGGGGAGGACGATCCGCCGCTCGATCACGCCCAGGGCCAGCGGGCCGTCCACCGCCTCGCTGATCCAGGTGCGGATGCCGCCGAACAAAGGGGGCCGCGCGGGGCGGGAAGTTTCCCTTATGCGGCCCAGGAAGGCCCGGTAGGCGAGCCATTGCAAGGTCAGGAAGATGACCGCACCCCCGGCCCACATTGCGAGCATGAAGGGCACCCACTGCCCGGGTCCGGCGTCAGCCGGCAGGGGTGCGGCCATTTCCGCCGCCGTCGGGATGAAGAGTACGGCCGGCGGAATATGAAGGTCCGGGGCCAGCTGGGGCAGCGGCGGCAGGACCAGGCGAAAAGCGGGCACCGCCCACAAGGCATAGGCCCAGCCGGCGCCGAAATGGCGGGCGACGGGGCCGCGCAGGACCAGCACCATCGCCATCAGCAAGGTGACGGCGACGCAGGTCTCGACCAGCCAGGCGATCATGACTTGAGCGCCTTGAGGAGCTTCTCGATCTCGGCAATGTCGGCGGGGGTCAGCCGGTCGCGGGCGGCGAGCTGGGCGACCAGGGCCGGCACCCGGCCGCCGAACATGCGGTCGATCAGCCGGCCCGATTCCTCGGCGACATAATCCTCGCGGCGGATGGCGGGGCGGTAGAGGTAACGGCGGCCGTCCTCCTCGTGGGTCAGCACGCCCTTGGCGAGCAGGCGCGACAGCATCGTCTTGACGGTGGCGAGGCTCCAGCCCCGGTCTTCCGGCACCCGCGCGGCAACGTCGGCGGCGGTCAGCGGGGCCTCCTCCCAGAGTACCTCCATCACCGCATATTCGCCTTCGGCGATTCTCTCCACGGCTCACCCCTTCCCTGTCGATTACACATGTAATCACCCTCGGGGACTGAACGGCCGATGAATGAACCGGCGCCGCAACGGAAGCTGTCGGGCCGCTTTACAATAAGCAAGAAAAGTTAATTCGCGTGAACCATCGCACGTCCCGGAAATCCGCCAATGGCCGGCTCTGGCACGGTGCGTGTATCTCCATCCGCGTCCACACGCTTCCACACGAACAGGGGCGGACGAGCGGTATTCTGGTCCCGCCGTCCGCCCCTTTCCTTGACGCCGAGGCGTCGTCCCAGCGAAGGCTGGGACCCCAGCGAGAACCAGCGCCGCGTTCTTCACCCCTGGGACCCCGGCCTTCGCGGGGGCGAAGTTCTAGGCCTTCGCCACCTGCTTCTCTTCGAGCAGCTGCTGGAGCTCGCCGGCTTCGTACATCTCCATCATGATGTCGGAGCCGCCGACGAACTCGCCCTTGACGTAGAGCTGGGGGACGGTCGGCCAGTCGGAATAGTCCTTGATGCCCTGGCGGATCTCCGCGTCCTGGAGGACGTCGACCGTCTCGAAGCCGACGCCGAGATGGTCGAGGATGGCGACCGCGCGGCTGGAGAAGCCGCATTGCGGGAACAAAGCGGTGCCCTTCATGAACAGGACGACGTCGTTGTTGCCGACGATCTCGTTGATGCGGGTCTTAGTGTCGGACATGGTCTATTCCTCGGTCGGGATCGCGGTGGAGAGCTGGAGCGCGTGCAGGAGCCCGCCCATGCGGCCGCCCAGAGCCTCGTAGACGCGCTGGTGCTGGCGGACGCGCGGCAGGCCGCGGAAGCTTTCGGCGACGACCCGGGCGGCATAATGGTCGCCGTCGCCGGCGAGATCGGTGATCTCGACCCGGGCGTCGGGGATGCCGGCGCGGATCAGCTCCTCGATCTCGTCGGCCGCCATCGCCATCAGCTCTGCGACTCCATCAGCTGGCGGCGCGCCTCGACCGTCTTGTGGGCGAGCGCCTCGCGAATCCGGGCCTCGTCGCAGTCGACGCCGGCCGAAATGAGGTCGCCCAGGACCTTGCGGATCACGTCCTCGTCGCCGGCTTCCTCGAAATCGGCGCGGATGACGTCGCTGGCATAAGCGTCGGCCTCGGCCTGGCTGAGGCCCATCAGATTGGCCGCCCACTGGCCGAGCAGGCGGTTGCGCCGGGCGACGATCCTGAACTGCATATCCTGGTCGCGGGCATATTTGGTCTCGAAGGCCCGTTCGCGGTCGTCGAAGGTGGTCATGGCGCTCCCTTGCGTTGCTGAGGAGTCAGATAGGCCCGGCGCGGAGGCGGTGCAACGGTACGTCGTCCCAGCGAAGGCTGGGACACCGGCGGGTGAAAGGCATTGGGATCTTCACCCCCTGGGGCCCCAGCCTTCGCTGGGGCGACGATCAGGCCATCGTCACCACCAGCTTGCCGACCGCTTTGCGCGCCGCCATGTGGGCGATCGCCTCGCCGCCCTGCTCGAGCGGCCAGGTGCGGCTGACCCTGGGCGCGATCCGGCCCTCGCGCCACAGCCGGAACAGGGTGTCGATATGCGCCGCATTGGCCTTCGGCTCGCGCGCCGCGAACGCGCCCCAAAAGACGCCGCAGACGTCGCAGCTCTTCAGGAGGGTGAGATTGAGCGGCAACTTAGGAATGCCGGCCGGGAAGCCGACGACGAGGTAGCGGCCCTCCCAGGCGATCGACCTCAGCGCCGGCTCAGAATAATCGCCGCCGACCGGATCGTAGATCACGTCCGCGCCATTGCCGCCCACTGCCTCCTTGAACTGCTGCGCCAGCGCCTTCGAGCCGTCCTTGTCGAACGGCCCCGGCGGGTAGACGATGGCGAGGTCGGCGCCGGCCTGCCGCGCCACCTCCGCTTTCGCCTCCGACGACACGGCGGCGACGACGCGGGCGCCATAGGCCTTGCCGAGCTCGACCGCGGCGAGGCCGACGCCGCCCGCGGCGCCGAGGACGAGCAGGGTCTCCCCCGCCGCGAGGCGGCCGCGGTCGAGCAAAGCGTGGATCGAGGTGGCGTAGGTCAGGATCAAAGCCGAGCCCTCCTCGAAGCTGCGCTCGGGGGGCAGCGGCACCGCCTGCGCGGCCGAGATCAGCACCTTCTCGGCCAGCCCGCCATGGCCGATCATCGCGATCAGCCGGTCGCCTTCGGCCCAGCCGGACACGCCCTCCCCGACCGCCTCGACAATGCCGGCGATCTCGCCGCCGGGCGCGAACGGCCGCGGCGGCTTGAACTGGTATTTGTCCTCGATCATCAGCACGTCGGGATAGTTGATCGCGCAGGCGCGTACGCCCACCAGCAGCTGGCCCGGCCCGGGCCGCGGATCGGGGAGATCGGCGAACTCGAGAGTCTCCGGGCCTCCGACGGCGGTCGACAGCAGCGCTCTCATTGTGCCGCCTGCGGGAATGGGGGGAGCTTGGCGATGTCGGCGGGCTCGTGCTGGATCACCACTTTCGCCTTGAGCTTGCGGGCGATCGCGTCGAAGCGGTCCATCGAGGCGAGCGTGTCGGCGCGGTTGGTGTTGAAGCTTGGGACGCCGCGGTTCCCGACATTCTCGGTGAAATGCCAGAGGTCGCCGGTGAGCAGCACCGGGCCGAGCTTCGGCAGCCGGACGAGCAGCGAATGATGTCCCTCGGTGTGGCCCGGCATGAACAGCATGACGACGCTGCCGTCGCCGAACACGTCGTGATCGCCGTCGATCCTCTCCGCCCGGCTGCCACCGTCGATCCACGGGGCGAGGCGCCTGGCGGAATCGCCCTTGCGGATCGCCTCGAAATCCTCGGAGCCGATCAGCAGCGTCGCCTTCCGGAAATCCGCCGCCTGGCCGATATGATCCTCGTGGCGGTGGCTGATGCCGACGAAATTGACCTGGTCCGGAGCGACGCCGATCTGACGCAGCTGGTCGGCGACGGTGCGCGTCACGGTCAGCGTCATGTCGCCCATCGGCACCGTCTTGCCGGCCAGCTCGCCGGGGAGGCCGGTGTCCCAGAGCAGATAATTCTCGCCGTGACGGATGAGGTAGCAGCTGTCGGTCAGAGTCTTGCGCTGGCCGGCATAGAGGAAGGCGTCCGAGAACAGGTCGAGATTGCCGACCTGGACGGTGCCGCAGTCGAGCCGCCACATCTGCAGCGGCGGCGGCGCCGCGGGAGGCGGCTGCATGCCGGCCAGCGCCAGCCAGGCGACGGCGAGTCCGGTCAGTTGCTTGATCATGGCAGGGCCCCTTCCTTGGGCGAGACATAAGAGGGATCGTGGATGAAGGGCAATTGCCGGCCTTCCTCGATGGCTCTCAATATGGCGGCGAAGTCGGTGCGGGCGCGAAAGCCCAGCACCCGCTCGGCCCGCGAAGGATCGTAGACCCGGTCGATATGCGCCGGCAGCCGCCAACCCAGGCGGGCGTAGAGGCCGGCCGCCTGCGGGAAATAGCGCGCGATAACGGCGGCAGCGTCCTCGACCAGCGCCTGGGCGTCCGCTTCGGCGAAGGGCCGCGGCGCGGAGACGATGCAGAGGCCGAAGCCGATCTCCGGCGCTCTTGCGAGCGCGGCGACATGGGCCTCGGCGCAATCCTCGACGGTGAGGCGGCGGCCCAGGAACTCGTTGGCCTTGGTGTTGGGACCGGACAAGTCGCGGTGGGTGTCGTCCTCCTCCGGGAAGAAGCGCCCGGTGCGGAGCACGATCACCGGCAGGCCATGCTCACGATGGACGAGCGCGCAGAGCTGCTCGGCGGCGCGCTTGGTGACTCCGTAGACGTTGCGCGGCTCCACAGGCCCGAAATCCTCGGTCAGCCAGGCCGCGCGGCGCGCCCCGCCCGCCTTGCCGGCCCGGATCGTCTCCGAGATCATCAGCGAGGTCGTCGAAGTGAAGACGAAGCGCCCGCAGCCGGCCGCCGCGGCAGCCTCGAGCAGGTTGAGGGTGCCGGTGATGTTGACGTCGACGAACGCCTGCTTGGGATAGCGGGCGATGTCCGGCTTGTGCAGCGCACCGGCGTGGACGACGGCCTCGATGCCGTGCTCGGCGAAGACGCGGTCTACGAGGGCGCGGTCGGCGACGGAGCCCAGGATGCCGGTATCGGCGCCGGGCGCGACGTCGAGGCCGACCACCTCATGCCCTTTTTCGCGCAGCCGCGGCGCGAGGAATCGGCCGAGCCAGCCGGAAGAACCAGTCACTAGAACCCGCATCCAGGCCCTCCGGTCATGCCAGCGAAGGCTGGCATCCCAGCGGGTGAAAGACGCCGGCCTCCTTCACCCCCCGGGGCCCAGCCTTCGCTGGGGCGACGTTACCCCTCGTAGCTCGCCGTCGTCTTCTCGCGCACCTCGTCCGCCGTCACCCCCGGCGCCAGCTCGATCAACCTGAAAGGGCTGTCGTGATCGGGTCGGTGGAAGACGCAAAGGTCGGTGACGATCATGTCGACGACGTTCTTACCGGTGAGCGGCAAAGTGCATCCGGGGATGAACTTGGGAGCGCCGCTCTTGGAAGTGTGCTCCATCACGACGATGATCTTCTTGACCCCGGCGACGAGGTCCATCGCCCCGCCCATGCCCTTGACCATCTTGCCCGGGATCATCCAGTTGGCAATGTCGCCCTCTTCCGACACCTCCATCGCGCCGAGCACGGTGAGGTCGATATGGCCGCCGCGGATCATCGCAAAGCTCTGCTCCGAGCCGAAATAGGAGGAAGAATCGAGCTCGCTGATCGTCTGCTTGCCGGCGTTGATCAGGTCCGGATCGACCTCGTCCTCATAGGGGAAGGGGCCGATGCCGAGCATGCCGTTCTCCGACTGCAGGGTCACCTCCATCCCCGCCGGGATGTTATTGGCGACGAGCGTCGGGATGCCGATGCCGAGATTGACGTAATAGCCGTCGCGCAGCTCCCTGGCGGCGCGGGCGGCCATCTGGTCGCGGGTCCAGACCATTATGCCGTCTCCCTCTGCCGCACGGTGCGGAACTCGATCTTCTTGTCGTAGGGGGCGCCGAGGATCATTCGTTTGACGTAGATGCTCGGGAGGTGGACGCAGTCGGGGTCGAGGCTGCCGACGGGCACGATCTCCTCGACCTCGGCGACGCAGACCCGGCCCGCGGTCGCCATCGGCTGATTGAAGTTGCGGGCGGTCTTGCGGAAGACGAGATTGCCGACCGCGTCCGCCTTCCAGCCTTTGACGATCGAGAGATCGGCGCGGATGCCGCGCTCGAGGATGTAGGTCTCGCCGTCGAACTCCTTCTCTTCCTTGCCCTCGGCGACGATCGTGCCGACGCCGGTTCGGGTGTAGAAGCCGGGGATGCCGGCGCCGCCGGCTCGGCAGCGTTCGGCGAGCGTGCCCTGCGGACAGAATTCGACCTCGAGCTCGCCGGCCAGATATTGCCGCTCGAACTCCTTGTTCTCGCCCACGTAGGAGGAGATCATCTTGCGGATCTGGCGGGTGCGCAGGAGCTTGCCGAGCCCCTCATTGTCGATGCCGGCATTGTTCGACACCACCGTCAAATCCCGGACGCCGCTGTCGCGGACCGCGTCGATCAGCCGCTCGGGAATGCCGCACAGGCCGAAGCCGCCGGCGCAGATCGTCATGCCGTCGAACAGCAGCCCGTCGAGCGCCGCCGCGGCATCGGGATAGAGTTTCTTCATGCACCGCTCCTGGCTGGACGCCGCCGCGATAGGCGGCCGGGGCGAGTCCGGTCAAGGAAAGCTGAACCCGATTTCAGGTGCCCGGACGCCGCTGTCCCGCGTCCGCACCTGCCGCTTGACACCGCAGCCCGCCCAAAGTACTTTGTGTGATAGAGTACTTTGGAGAATCCGATGACCGCCACCGCCGACGCGACCCAGGAAGACATACGCTACGTCCGCCAACTCGCCGAGAGCGGCGCCCACGCGCCGCTGCTGGGCGGCCGCTTCATGGCCTGGTGGGGGTTGCTGCTCACCGTCGCCTATGCGCTCCAGCATTTCGCCCTTCACGGGCGGATCGGGGACGGCGAGACCGTGTTCGGCTGGATCTGGGGCGGCTTCGGCTTGCTCGGCGCGCTCGGCCAGTTCGTCCTCGCCCGGACCATTTCCGGCAAGGCGGGGGCGGGCTCGGCCGCCAACCGGGCGTCGCGCCCGGCCTGGTTCGCGGCCGCCTGCGCGATCGGCTCGATGGTCGTCGGCGTGGCGATCGCCGCGCGCGACGGCGGGCCGCAAATCTTCGATTGGATCGTCCCGGTCGCCTTCACCGCTTATGCCTGCGCTCTGATCGTGACCGGCGCGCTGGCGAGGAGCGGGATCACCAAGGCCGCCGGCGCGGGCGCCGTCGTCATGGTCGGCCTGTTCACCGCCCTGATCTTCTCGCCGGACCGCTATTTGCTCGCCGCCGCCGGCGTGTTCGCGACGGTGATGTTGCCAGGCCTGTTGCTCCTCAGGGCCGAGCCGCGCTGAGCCGATGGCGGAAAATCCCTTCGATCATGCCGGCCTCGACGACGTCATCCACGGCCGCATCCGGCTCGGCGCGGTCGCCTATCTCGCCTCGGTCGAGTCGGCCCTGTTCACCGAGCTTCGCGACAAGGTCGGCGCTACCGACGGCAACCTCTCCGCCCATGTCGCGAAGCTCGAGGAGGCGGGTTATGTCAGCGTCGCCAAGAGCTTCGCCGGCCGCAAGCCGCAGACCCGCCTCGCCCTCACCCATCGCGGCCGTCAGGCCTGGCACAATTGGCTCGACCGGATCGAGCGGCTCACCCGGGCTGCCGCCGGCGCGCCCTATCCCGGGAGATGATGATGAAAACCCTGCTCTTAACGATGCTGCTCGCTTCGCCCGCCGCCGCGGAGCCCGCTGCCGCGCCGGCGGCGGCGCCCGCCGCGGCGCCTGCCGGCCCGTGGGATCCCGCCGCCCGGCTCGCGGCGCAACGCGAAGCGATGAAGGCGCTGGCCTTCCTCGACGGCGCCTGGCGCGGCGACGCCGAAGTCCAGGAAATGCCCGGAAAGCTCACCCAGACCGAGCGCGTCGGGCCGCTGCTCGACGGCAGCGTCAGGGTGGTCGAAGGCCGCGGCTATGACGGCACCGGCAACACCGTGTTCAACGCGCTCGGGATCATCTCCTACGATCCGGTCAAGCGCAGCTATGCCATGCGATCCTACGCCATGGGCTATCACGGCGATTACCCGCTGATTGTGCGGCCGGACGGATTCAGCTGGTCTCATCCTGCCGGGCCCGGCGCTTCGATCCGCTATACGGCCATTGTCAAAGACGGCGAATGGCATGAAGTGGGTGAGCGCGTTGCGCAAGGCGCCGCCCCGGTGAAAACGCTGGAAATGCGCCTCCGCCGCCTTGGACCGTCGGCCTGGCCGCAGGAAGGGGCGGTACCTTTGCGCTAGAATTCCGCCGGGTCGAGCCCTTCCCGCGACAGCGCCCGCCGCACGGCGGGGCGCTCCACCATACGCCGGGCATGTTCGGTCCAGTGGCGGTGCCCGGTCACGTCCAGCTCGAGCCGCCGCGCCCAGCGCAGGAAGGTGAGCGGATAGGGATCGGCGAGGCTGTAGCGCTCGCCCAGCAGCCACGGGCCGGGCGCGAGCAAAGCGTCGAGCTCGCCGAACAGGCCGCGCAGGCGCTCCCGGTTCGCCGCGACCTCGGCCTCGGGCCGTTCGATCCCGGCGGCGCGGGCGCGGAAGATCGGGCCGAAGCCGCCATGATGGACGGTCGTCGCGAAGAAGGAGAGCGTTTCGAAGACTCGGGCCAGCGCCGGCAGGTCGTCGAGCGGAAGCCCGCTCTCCGGCCAGCGATGGCCGACATAGGCGAGGATCGCGATATTCTCGGTGACGACGCGGCCGTCCGCCTCCAGCGCCGGGATCAGGCCGCGCGGGTTGATGGCGAGATATTCGGCGCGGCGGTGGGCCTTGTCGGCGATCGCGGTTCGCGCCGCATCGAATTCGGCGCCGGCTTCCTCGAGCGCGATGTGCGGCACCAGCGAGCAGGCGCCCGGCGAGTAGAAGAGGCGGAGCAATTATGCCTCCCCATCGGAGATGGGGAGGGGGACCACCCGCAGGGTGATGGAGGGGTAGAAGGCGAGGCGGTGGTGGGTTCGCGCGCGATCCTCTGCGTTCGCGCCAGCTACCCCTCCACCATGCTGCGCATGGTCCCCCTCCCCCCGCTTCGCGCGGGGAGGCATTTCAGCTGCGCAGCTTGGCCAGCACGCCCTGGAGCTGCATCGCGTTCGACATGTCGCCCTCGACCTTCAGCTTGCCCTGCATGAAGGCGGTCATGCCGTCGAGCTTGCCGTCGCCCATCGCCTCGAAATCTTCCCAGCTGATCTTGATCGTGGTGTCGGCGGGCCCGTCTTCCTCGCTGGCCTGGCCGGCGGCGCCGTCGAGCATGGCGACGCCCTCGGGACCGAAATCGAACTTGACCCGCTTGCCGGGCAGCCAGGCCTGCTTCTCGTTCGCCCGAGCCACGAAATCGCTTTTCGCCATGGTCTTCCTCCCGCTGATTTCCCCCTTCCCTACTTTACGTAAACGTCAGGTCAAGAGGGAGGCATTCCTCTCCCGCT
>DASUVK010000002.1:0-32520 GCA_036378975.1 Allosphingosinicella sp.
GACCTCGTGATCGACGAAGCCCTCGTAGATCATCTTTCCGGCGACCCAGAGGATGACGAGCAGGCCGATCCACGCGATCCAGCGGTAGCGGTCGATATATTTGGCGATGACGTTGGCGGCGAGGCCCATCAGCGCCACCGACAGCAGCAGGCCGATGATCAGGATGCCGGGATGCTCGCGCGCCGCGCCGGCGACGGCGAGCACGTTGTCGAGGCTCATCGACACGTCGGCGAGCGCGACCGCCCAGGCGGCGCCGGCGAAGCTCTTGGCGGGCCTGAGGCCGCTATGCTCGTCGCCGATTATCTCCTCCGAGCCCGCCGACTCGCCGAGGTGGCGCATGTCGCGATACATCCGCCACGCCACCCACAGCAGCAGGATGCCGCCGGCGAGGATCAGGCCGACGATCTGCATCAGCTGGGTCACCAGCAGGGCGAAGATGATCCGCAGCACCAAAGCGGCGATGATGCCGATCAGGATAACCTTGCGGCGCTGATCGGCAGGCAGGCCGGCGGCGAGCGCGCCGACCACGATCGCATTGTCGCCGGCGAGCATGATGTCGATCATCAGCACCTGGCCGAACGCGGCCAGGGCCGCCGGCGAGCCGATGTTGGAGAAATCCTCGACGATATGGTGCCAGATGTCGGCGGGGCCGCCCAGCGAGGCCGCGACGCCGAGGAAGTGGAGGAAATCGAGCATCGTTCGCTAACTCCGCCGCGCCTTACTGGTTCATCGAGGCGAAGAAATCCTCGTTCGACTTGGCGTCCTTCATCTTGTCGAGCAGGAACTGCATCGCGTCGACCGTGCCCATCTGCATGAGGATGCGGCGGAGCACCCACATCTTCGACAGCGTCGCCTGGTCGACCAGCAATTCCTCCTTGCGGGTACCGGACTTGCCGACGTCGAGCGACGGGAAGATGCGCTTGTCGGAGACCTTGCGATCGAGCACGATCTCGGAATTGCCGGTGCCCTTGAATTCCTCGAAGATCACCTCGTCCATCTTGGAGCCGGTATCGATCAGGGCGGTGGCGATGATCGACAGCGACCCGCCTTCCTCGATGTTGCGCGCCGCGCCGAAAAAGCGCTTGGGCCGCTGCAGCGCATTGGCGTCGACGCCGCCGGTCAGCACCTTGCCCGAACTCGGCACCACGGTGTTGTAGGCGCGGCCGAGGCGGGTGATCGAATCGAGCAGGATGACGACGTCCTTCTTATGCTCGACCAGGCGCTTGGCTTTCTCGATCACCATCTCGGCGACCTGGACGTGGCGCTGGGCCGGCTCGTCGAAGGTCGACGAAATCACCTCTCCCTTCACCGAACGCTGCATGTCGGTGACCTCCTCGGGCCGCTCGTCGATGAGGAGGACGATCAGGAACACTTCGGGATGGTTGTCGGTGATCGCGCGGGCGATATTCTGCAGCAGCACGGTCTTGCCGGTCCGCGGCGGCGCCACGATCAAAGCGCGCTGGCCCTTGCCCTGCGGGGAGATGATGTCGATCACCCGCGCCGACTTGTCCTTGATGGTCGGGTCGGAGCTGTCGAGGGTGAGCTTCTCGTCCGGGTAGAGCGGGGTGAGATTGTCGAAATTGACGCGGTGGCGGACCGCCTCGGGATCGTCGTAATTGACCTGGGCGAGGCGGACGAGGGCGAAATAGCGCTCGCCGTCCTTGGGCCCGCGAATCTCGCCCTCGACCGTGTCGCCGGTCCTGAGGCCGAACTTCCTCACCTGATTGGGGGAGACGTAGATGTCGTCCGGCCCGGCGAGATAATTGGCCTCGGGCGAGCGCAGGAAGCCGAAGCCGTCCGGCAGCACCTCGATCGTCCCCTGCCCCATGATCTCCTGGCCGTTCTCGGCCTGGACCTTGAGGATGGAGAACATCAGCTCCTGCTTGCGCAATGTCGACGCGCCCTCGATGCCCAGCTCTTCGGCCATGGCGACGAGGTCGGCGGGGGATTTCTGTTTCAGGTCTTTGAGATGCATGAAGAGAACTACTCGGAAAATTGGGATGGGTCGGCGCGCCGCGCGGAGACGGGAAATTCGGCGGCTGGAAATGCCCGCGCGGACGGCAGGCGAACGACTTGACCGGCGTTAGGCTCCGCGATTTTTCAAGTCAAGGCGCTCGGGTTGATCCCGTCATCCCAGCGAAGGGTACGTCAGAACGGCTTGACGATCACCAGCACGACGATGAGCACGACGGCGAGGCCGGGGACCTCGTTCATCATCCGCAGCGCCTTGCCGCTGACCGGCCGCTCGCCCCGCGCGAGCTTGCGGCCGTAGCCGACCATCCAGCCATGATAAGCCGAGAGGGCGAGGACGAGCGCGAACTTCGCCACGAACCAGCCCTGCTGCCACGCCTCCGTCACCCAGGCCAGGGAGAGCCCGAACAGCCAGACGAGCAGCATCGCCGGCGTAATGATGATCCGCCTCAATTTGCGCTCGCGATCGATCCAGCGCGCTTCCTCCGCGGAACCCGGCGCCGCCTCCTGGTGGTAGACGTAGAAGCGCGGTAGCATGAACAGACCCGCGATCCAGAAGATCACGAAGATGACGTGGCCGGCCTTGATCCAGGCGTAGGTCAAGCTGAGCGCCGTCGCGAAATCATCGATCACGCGCGTACCAGCTCGATGAGCTTCTCGACATGCGCGATCGGCGTGTCCGGCAAGATGCCATGCCCCAGGTTGAAGACGTGCGGTCGCTCCGCAAGGCTAGATAGGGTGCGCCGCACCCCGGTTTCAAGCGCCTCGCCGCCGGCGATGAGCGCGAGCGGATCGAGATTGCCCTGGACCGGCAGGCCGGGCGGCAACGCGGCGGCCGCCCAGTCCGGATCGACGGTTTCGTCGAGCCCGATCGCATCCACTCCCGTTTCCCGCGCATATGCCGCCAGCTTGCCGCCAGCGCCCTTGGCAAAGCCGATCACGGGTGTGTCGGGGTGGCGGATCTTGAACCCGGCGACGAGCGCCGCAGTCGGCACGATCACCCAACGCTCGAATTGCGCCGGCGACAAGCTTCCGGCCCAGCTGTCGAACAGCTGCACCGCCTCGACGCCGCATTCGACCTGCCGGGAAAGGTAATCGACGGTGAGCCCGGAAATGGCGTCGACGATCGCCTGGAACGCGGCCGGATCGTGATAGGCGAGCCGTCGCGCCGCGCTTTGGTCGCGGCTGCCCTGGCCGGCGACCATATAGGTCGCGACCGTCCAGGGACTGCCGGCGAAACCGAGGAAAGTGGTGGATTCCGGAAGGCGAGCCGCCACTTTCTCCACAGTGCGGTAGACGGGCTCCAGACGCCCCCGCGCCGAGTCGAGCCGGGCAAGGGTCGAGTCGACGAGCGGCGGCGACAGGCGCGGACCCTCGCCCGCCTCGAAGCGAAGGTCCTGGCCCAGCGCATAGGGCACCATCAGGATGTCCGAGAACAGGATGGCGCCGTCGAAGCCGAACCGGCGGATCGGCTGGAGGGTGACTTCGGCCGCGGCCTCGGCATCCTGGACGAGGTCGAGAAAGCCGCCTTTCTGCGCCCGCAGCGCTCGATACTCGGGCAGATAGCGGCCCGCCTGGCGCATCAGCCAAATGGGAGTTTTCTCGGCTTTTCGGCCTCTTAGCACGCTGAGCAGGGGCTTTTCGGCCAGGGCCATAAGACGGGAAGGCTCCGCTCTACTCTCTATAAGATTCTTATATAAAGAGAGTCAGTTGTAGGTTGTAGAAAGGCGCGTCGCGGGGTTTATTGGCTTCACCCGATTTTGCAAACAGGTTGACTCTCGCGGCATGGCGGAAGCCCGCGGATTCGCGCAATCCATCCCCGCTTTCCACAGATGTTAGTAGGAACCTTTACACCTTTGCGAATCTGTGGACCGAAACCGGATTGCGGGGAGAAACCCCGTGCTTGCAACGCTCCCGAGGCTTCCGCTAGCGATTTCCCCATGTTTATCCACAGGCGTGCCTGATGGCCGATCCGCTTCACCTCCACCTCCTCTCCGACTCGACCGGGGAGACGCTGGAAGTGATCGCCAAGGCCTGCCTCGCCCAGTTCGACGGCGTCGAGGTACTCCGCCATCCCTGGCCGATGGTGCGGTCCGAGGGCCATCTCGACCGGGTCCTCGACGACGTCGAGCGCCGGCCCGGCCTCGTCCTCTACACTTTGGTGAACAGCACTATCCGTCGCGAGCTCGAGAAGCAGACCCGCCGTCGCGGCATCCATGCCGTATCGGTGCTCGACCCGGTGGTCCATGCCTTGTCGGCCGTGCTCGGTCAGGAAGCCAAGGGCCGTCCGGGCCGCCAGCATGCGCTTGACGCGGCCTATTTCGCGCGGGTCGACGCGATCCAGTTCACCATCGCCCATGACGACGGCATCGGCTCGGAAAATTGGGAAGAGGCCGACATCGTCCTCGCCGGGGTGTCGCGTACTTCGAAGACCCCGACCGCCATTTATCTCGCCAATCGCGGCTACAAGGTCGCCAACATCCCGCTCGTCCCCGAAGCGCCGCCGCCGCCCTCGCTTTTCTCACTGAGCCATCCGCTGGTCGTCGGCCTCACCACCAATCCGGAGCGGCTGGTCCAGATCCGCCGCAACCGCCTGCTCGCGCTCAACCAGGCACCGGAAACCGATTATGTCGATCCGGAAGCGGTCAATGCGGAGCTTGGCTTCGCCCGCCGCCTCTTCGCCGACAATGGCTGGCCGGTGATCGATGTCACCCGCCGTTCGATCGAGGAGACCGCCTTCGCGATCGTCAAATTGTGCAACGAGCGGACCGACGCGGCCGCGGCGGCGGCCGGCGCATGAACCTTCTGCTGGCCTCGAAAAGCGCCGCCCGCCGGCACATGCTCGAAGCCGCCGGAGTGCCGTTCGAGGCGATCGAAGCCGAGCTCGACGAGGCGGCGGCCAAAGGCGGGCTCGACGCCGCCGGCTTCGACCCGCGCGGCATCGCCGAGGAGCTGGCGCAACTGAAGGCGCTGTCGGTCCCTGCGCCGCACGATTGCCTGGTACTCGGTTCCGACCAGACGCTCGAGCTCGACGACGGTACCATGCTGAACAAGCCCGGGTCGCGCGAGGACGCGTTCGACCAGCTTCGGTCGCTCAGCGGCCGCACTCACTGGCTCCATTCCGCCGCCGTGATCGCCGAGGACGGCGAGGCGGTCTGGTGGCATAGCGAGACGGTGGAGTTGACGATGCGCCGCCTCGGCGACGATTTCCTCGAAGCCTATCTCGACCGCGAATATGAGCAGGTGCGCTGGAGCGTCGGCGGCTACCGGATCGAGGGTCTCGGCGCGCAATTGTTCGAGCGCATCGACGGCAGTCATTTCGCCGTCCTTGGCCTGCCTCTGCTGCCGCTGCTCGGCTATCTGCGCGGGCGCGGCCTGCTGAAGAGCTGATGGGCCTTCCCTACGCCGAGGTGATCGGCGATCCCGTCACCCATTCGAAATCGCCGCTCATCCATCGATTCTGGCTCGAGAAAATCGGGCTTGAGGGGGAATACCGGCGCACGCGCGTTGCCGCGCAAGACCTCAGCGCCTATCTCGAGGCGCGGCACGCGGACCGCGACTGGCAGGGCTGCAATGTCACAATGCCGCACAAGGTCGCGATCGCGCCGCAGCTGGACGGGTTATTCGAGGCAGCGAAGGTTATCGGGGCCGTCAACCTGGTGGTGAAGGTCGACGGAAAGCTGGTCGGCAACAATACCGATCTGCGCGGATTCGCCGAGCCGTTCCGGGAGGACATTGCCGGGCGCGGCACGGCGGCGCTGATCGGCGCGGGCGGCGCCGCGCGCGCCGCTTTCATCGCCCTGGCGGCGCTGGGCTTCACCACCGTCCACGTCGGCAATCGCACGCGCATCCACGCCGAAGCGATGCTGCGGTCGCTGGGCCAGCGCGCGTCCCTCGTTCGTTCGCTGGAGGATGGGGTACCGGCGGTCGATCTGCTGGTGAATGCGAGCAGTCTCGGCAGTAGAGCCGGCGACGCCGAACTCGATCTGCGCTGGCTGCCGCCCACCGCGATCGTCTATGACATCGTCTATGCGCCGCTGGAGACGCCTCTCCTGGCCGCCGCCAGAAAGCGGGGCCTTCGCACCCTCGACGGCCTCACCATGCTGATCGCCCAGGCGGCGGCCAGTTTTGTGCATTTTTTCGACGCCCAGCCGCCGCGCGAGCACGATGCCGAGCTGCGCGAGTTGCTGACCCGATGATCGTCATCGGCCTTACCGGATCGATCGGCATGGGCAAGTCGACCGTCGCGAAGATGTTCGCGCAGGAAGGCGTGCCTGTGTTTGACGCGGATGCGGCGGTCCACCGGCTGCAAGGCCCGGAAGGCACTCTGGTCGCCACGATCGAGGCGCATTTTCCGGGCACCACCGGGCCTGCAGGTGTGGATCGCGGCGCCCTGGCGGAGCGGGTGCTCGCCGAGCCGGAGGCGCTGCGCCGGCTCGAAGCGCTGATCCATCCCGCCGTCGCGCGTGAACGGGAAGCCTTCCTCGCCGCCCATCAAGCGGCGCCGCTGGTCGTGCTCGACATCCCGCTCCTGTTCGAAGCGGGCGGCTCGCGCCAGGTCGATAAGATCCTCGTCGTCTCGGCGCCGCCGGAAGTGCAGCGCGAACGCGTTCTCGCCCGGCCGGGCATGACGCCCGAAAAGTTCGAACGGATTCTCGCCCGGCAGCTGCCCGATGCCGACAAGCGCGCGCGGGCCGACTTCGTCATCGACACCGGCGGCCCGCTGGAGCAGACGCGACGAGCGGTTCGCCGCATCCTCGCTTGCCTCGACCCGCCGGCCGATTCATAGTCCGGCCATGCGAGAAATCGTCTTCGACACCGAAACCACGGGCCTCAGTCCGCTCGCCGGCGATCGGGTCGTCGAGATCGGCTGCGTCGAACTGTGGAACCGGGTCGAGACCGGCCGCACCTTCCATTCCTATTTCAATCCGGACCGGGCGATGCCGAGCGGCGCCGAGGCGGTGCACGGCCTCACCGACGCGTTTCTGGCCGACAAGCCCCGGTTCCGCGACCGGGTCGAGGACCTGCTCGAATTCCTCGGCGACTGCCCGCTGGTGGCGCACAATGCCGGCTTCGACTTCGGCTTCCTCAACCATGAGCTCAACAATTGCGGCCGTCCGCTCATCTGTCTGACGCGGATGGTCGACACGCTGCAGATCGCGCGGTCGAAGCATCCCGGCGCCAAGCACAGCCTCGATGCGCTGTGCACCCGCTTCGGGGTCGACCGCAGCCTGCGGGTTAAGCACGGCGCGCTGATCGACGCCCAACTGCTTGCCCAATGCTATGTCGAGCTGACCGGTGGCCGCCAGATCGGCCTGACCCTGACCGAAATCGTCGCCGAGCCGATCGAAGCGGCGTCGGAAGCGAGGCCCGCGCCGGACTCGATCCTAATCGAAATCCGCCCGCCGCGGGCGCACGCGGCGAGCGAGCAGGAGCTCGAGGCGCATGCCCACTTTCTGGCGACCCTGGCCGACCCCATATGGCATCGGCTGGATGGCCGCGGTTGACGCAAAGCCGAGGCAGCGCCTAATCCCCGCGCGCCCTTGCTGGAGAAAGAAATGGATATCCGTGTCTCGGGCCATCAGGTCGATACCGGCGAAGTGTTGCGGGAGCGCGTTGCCACCCGGCTCGCCGCCGTGGCGGACAAATATTCCTCCCGTCTCGTCTCGGCCCAGGTGACTTTCGGCAAGGGCCCTCACGACCACGGCTTCACCTGCGAGATCGTCGCTTACGCCCCGCAGGGCGTGGTGCTGAAGGCGACCGACCGCGCCTCCGCCGCCCCGGCGGCGTTCGAAGCGGCCGCGGACAAGATCGAGAAGCAGTTGCGGCGTCATACGCGTCGCCTCAAAGATCATCACCCAGCAGCGGTCGCCGAGCTCGAGGAGGCGGGCAGCTTCGGCTACCGACGAGGCGGCGCGGAGCCGCAAGGCAAGTGAGCCGATCCGGCGAGGCAGGCTCGCCGTTCCTTCCGATTTTCCAAAACGCGGGGCATGGGCGACCGCATCCGGTGGACCGATGAACGACATGACCGACATCCTCACCGTCGACTGCGTCGATGCCGGGATGACCGTGGCCAACAAGAAGGGGCTGTTCCAGCTGCTGGCGGTCGCCGCAGCGCGCCGGACCGGGCTCGACGCCAAGGCGATCGCCGCCGCCTTGACCGAGCGCGAGAAAATCGGCTCGACCGGCTTCGGCGGCGGCGTCGCCATCCCCCACGCCCGCCTCGAGGGCCTGAACGGCGTGTTCGGATATTTCGCGCGGCTGACCGCGCCGGTCGACTTCCAGTCGGTCGACAAGCTGCCGGTCGACCTCGTCTTCCTGATCCTGTCGCCGCCGGACGCCGGCGCCGGCCACCTCAAGGCGCTGGCGGCGGTCAGCCGGGTGCTGCGCGACCGCAACACGGTGGCGAAGCTGCGCGGCGCCCGCTCGCGCGATGCCCTGTTCGCGCTGCTGGCCGGCGTCGAAAGCCGCGATGCCGCCTGAAGCGGAGGTCGGCGCGGGCGCGGCCGCCCATTTCCGGGCGCTCGAATCGCTCTACCGTCAGGCTCCGGTCAACGGACTGTTCGAGTCGCGCCTGGAGATCGTCGAGCAGGGCTTCGCCCGCATCCGCTTCGAAGTGGAGGAGCAACTCTTCCACGCCGCCGGCGCCGCCCACGGCACCCTCTATTTCAAGATGATGGACGATGCCGCCTTCTATGCCTGCAACAGCCTCGTCACCGACCGTTTCCTGCTCACCACCGCCTTCAACCTCCTGTTCACCCGCCCGCTCCGCGCCGGCCCGGCGACGGCGGAGGGGCGCTGGGCGAACGGCCGGCGACGGGTGCTGGTCGGCGAGGCGCGACTGATCGACGCCGACGGCCAGCTCGCCGCGAGCGGCACCGGCACCTTCATGCGCTCCCACATCGCGTTGAGCGGCCTCCCCGGCTACGCGGCGGGCTGATGGAGGCGCGGATCGCCGCTTCGGTGCTGGTCGGGGCGCTGATTCGCAAGGCGCAGGGCGAAGGCGGGTTCGGCGCGGTCCTCGCCAAAGGCGACGCCACGGCCGGCTCGATCCTTGTCATCCTGCTGGAAAAAGGCGGAAATCCACGCCTTTTCGAGCGCCTGCTGCAGGCGGACGGACATTATTCCTGGCAGGAAAGCGGCAGTCAGCGGATCGAGAACCCGCGCGAGGTTCCCGGCTTCATCGCTCGACGAAGGCGATTCGACCCGGATTTGTGGATTCTGGAACTGGATGTCCCGTCTGTCGAACGCTTCGCCGCTGGAATGAACGCTCTCGATTGACTTTGCTGCAGTGCACAACCTAGCCGCCGCTCAGCCCTTTCGAGCAAGAGCGGGGGGCCGCCACGACCCGGGGTATTTTCGGAAGCGGGCGGCCACGCGAGACGGAAGGCGGTCCGGGATGCGCTTTTTCGACATACATCCGGCTTTGGACCGCCCGCCGCATATATTTGAGATTTGATGTTTCGTTTGTTTCGCGCCGCGGGCTTCGCGGCCGCTTCTTTCGTCGCCGTTTTCGGCGCCGGCTTTTCAGGCCCTTCGCTGGCCTGGGATGTCACCGCACTCCCCCTCACCACCGCCCTTTCCGGCCAAACCCCCGAGACGCCGCCCGCAGCCTTGCCGATGGGCGCGCCGCCGCCGGCGGCTTCGGCTCCGCCCGCGCCGACCATTCCCGCCGAAGCGGCCGAGAAGCCGGCGCCGCGCGGCCTCGCCGAGCTCGTTGCCGACCATGCCGGCATCCGGACCGCCGACGCGCAGCACGAATGCCTGGCCGGCGCGGTCTATTTCGAGGCCAAGGGCGAGTCGCTGCGCGGCCAGCTCAGCGTCGCCGAGGTGATCCTCAATCGCACTCGCTCCGGCCGCTTCCCGGCCTCGATCTGCGGCGTGGTCAAGCAGCGCGGCCAGTTTTCGTTCGTGCGCGGCGGCCGCATTCCGGCGATCGCTCGCGCCTCGCTCGCCTGGAAGCGGGCCGTCGCGATCGCCCATATCGCCCGCGAAGGGCTGGCGGACGGCGCCGCGCCGCGCGCCCTCTTCTTCCACGCCAAAAGGGTTTCGCCGCGCTGGCGGCTGACGCGGGTGGCGGCGGTGGGCAATCATATCTTCTACCGCTGAGCCTTTTCAGCGTTCCCCATCTATTCTAACCTGGAGGGATGGCCGCCCGACCGAGTCTCCAGCCCGAACTCTGCTTCGCCGACGCGCCGCTCGCCGCCCGGGACGTGGCGCGCGGCGTGACCAGGTTGTTCTTCAACCAGGATATGTTCGCTCTGTGCGAGGTGCCGCTGCCCAATGGCCGCCGCGCCGACATGATGGCCATCGATTCGTCGGGCCTGATCACCATCGTCGAGATCAAGGTCTCGCGCGCCGATCTGATGGGCGACGGCAAATGGATCGAATATCTCGGCTATTGCGACCGCTTCTTCTGGGCGGTGCCGGCGCGCTTCGATCTGGCCCCGTTCGAGGAGCCGGGCTTCCAGCCGCAGCTTTGCGGCCTGCTCGTCGCCGACCGCTACGACGCGGCAGTGGTGCGCGAGGCGCCGCTCCGGAAGCTGCCGCCGGCGCGCCGCAAGGCCGAGACGCTGCGTTTCGCCCGCCGTGCCGCCCGCCGTCTGGTCGGCGATCTCGACCCGGCCCTGGCCGGCTTCGCCTGACTCTTACCCCGGCGAAAGTCGGGGCCCGGCCGCGCAGGCTTCAAAAACTGGGCCCCAGCCTCGCAGGGCATATCATGCGCCTAGCGAATAGGGCCCTGGGCGGGCTTCGCCGGCGCGAGCTTCGCTTCGATCAACTTCAGCACCGCCCCGGCGCGCGGATCCTGCTTGGCGTAATCGAGGGCCGACATGCCGGCGACATTGTCGGTGCGCTTGGGATCGGCGCGGCGCGCGAGCAGCAGTCGCACCATCGCCAAATCGCGACGCTGGGTGGCGAGGATCAGCGCGGTCTCGCCGCGGCCGTTGGCGAGGTCGACGCTCGCCCGCCGCGCGAGCAATTGCTCGGCCCCCTCGACCCAGCCGATCTGCGCGGCGAGGGTGAGCGGAGTGTCGCCGCGATTGCTCTGGATGTCGGGCCGCGCGCCCTTGCCGAGCAAATAGGACAGCCAGATGAGGTCGCGCGCGCGCACCATATAGTGGAGCGCGCCTTCGCCATTCGTGCGGTCGCGGGTGTTGATGACGACGGATCCCGGGGCGCTGACCAGCTCGGTGACTTTCGGTCCGTCGCGCTCCTTGACGGCCTTGAGGAAGCTGTAACTGTCGGAAAAGGTCTGCGCGGAGGCCGGCACCGCCAGCGCCAGGGCCATCGACGCCGCCATCGCGCGGCCGAACTTGTTATGCACTCTGGGTTCCCCGTCTCGACTTGTTGGCGCGCCTATAGCAAGACAAGCCTGCCTCCGCCATGAACGAAACCTCAAAGCCCCGCCCGAAGCTGCTCCTCGGCCTGCTCGCCGGGCTGGCGCTCGCCGGCTGCTCGGACGGGGGTGAGGAGCCGCCGCTCAAGGGCGCGGCGATCGGCGGCCCCTTCACGCTCACCGACCAGGAGGGGCGACCGGCGACGGAGCGCGATTATGCCGGCCGCTACCGGATCATGTATTTCGGGTTCACCCACTGCCCCGACGTCTGTCCGACCGACCTCGCCGTCCTCGCTCAGGCGCTGCGCCGGTTCGAGAAGAGCGATCCGGCGCGCGCGGCGCGGGTGGCGCCGATCTTCGTCAGCGTCGATCCAGAACGCGATACGCCTGCCGTGCTGAAGGAATATGTCGCCGCTTTCCACCCGCGGCTGGTCGGCCTCACCGGCACGCCGCTGCAGCTCGCCGACATGGGCCGGCGCTACGGCGTCTATTACGGCAAGGATTCTCCGGTGGCGGGCGGCGGCTATAACGTCAACCACAGCCGCCTCGCCCAGCTGATCGGGCCCGAAGGCGAACCGATCGCGCTCCTTCCCTATGACAAGGGCGCCGAGGCGGTGGCGGCCGAGCTCGACCGGTGGGTGAAATGAACTTCTGGGAGAAACCGCTGGCGGCGCTCGACCGGGGCGAATGGGAAGCGCTGTGCGACGGCTGCGGCAAATGCTGCCTGCACAAGCTGGAGGACGAGGATAGCGGCGAAGTCCACGCGACCAACGTCGCCTGCCGCCTGCTCGACCGCCACACCGCCCGCTGCACCAATTATCGCGGCCGCAAGGCCTTGGTACCGGACTGCGTCCGGCTCAGCTCCTCGCGGGTCGGGGCGCTGGCCTGGCTGCCGTCGACCTGCGCCTACCGGCTGCGGTCGGAAGGCCTGCCGCTGCCCGAATGGCATTACCTCGTCTGCGGCGACCGCGAGGCGGTGCACCGTGCCGGCATGTCGATCCGCGGCTGGACCGTGGCCGAGGACGAAGCCGGCGACCTCGAACATCATTTGGTCGAGCGTGACCTTTGAATTGAGGCTCAGCGTCTCGCCGACGGCGCGGTCGATGCGGATCAGGGTCGATCGGCGCACCGGCGAGGTCGTGCTCACCATCCCGAAGCGCGCCTCGCGCCGCCAGGCGCTCGCCTGGGCGGACGCCCACCGCGACTGGATCGAGCGGCAGCTCGCGAAGGTGGCGCCGGTGACGCCGCTCGTCGCCGGGGCCATCCTTCCCCTCTACGACCGACCGCACCGCATCGACTGGTGCCCCGAGCGGCCGCGCACGCCGCGCCTCGAGGAAGGACGTCTGCTCGCCGGAGGCCCTGTCGAGGGCCTCGAGGCGAGGCTGCTGCGCTGGCTTCGGCGCCATGCCCGCGACATCCTCGCCGCGGAGACCGCCGAATTCGCCACTAAAGCCGGCGTCACGGTAGCTCGCGTGGGGGTCGGCGATCCGCTGTCGCGCTGGGGGAGCTGCTCGTCGACCGGCGGGATACGCTATAGCTGGCGGCTGATCCTCGCGCCGGACTGGGTCAGGCGAGCGACGGTCGCCCACGAGGTCGCGCACCGGGTCCACATGAACCACGCCCCCGACTTTCACCGTCTGGTCGAGCGGCTGCTCGGCGCGGATCCGAAGCCGGCGCGGCTATGGCTCCGACGCCATGGGCCTTTTCTCCACCGGATCGGCGGCGCGGCCTGACCGGCGGTCGCCAGCCGGGTCGTCGTCGGGATCGCGCCGCCGCGGCGGCTCCGGGCGGACGCGGTCGGTCGCCCGGTCGATGAAGTCCTGGTCGAGCCGGTCCTGCTCGTCCGGCCCCGGCCCTTCATCGTCGTCGCCGGGCGGCAGCGGCTGGAAGCTGCCGGCCGGACCGCTGCCGTCGGGATTGACGAGCAGGCCATTGTCGGGCGCCTCGAACCAGATTTCCTCGTCCGGCTCGGTGATCGCCCATTCGGGCAGCTCCACGGCGATCTCGAAACTCTCGGCCGGACGGTTGGCGACGGCGCGGGCCATGAAATCGTGAAAGGCGCGGGCCGGCGCCCGCCCGCCCTGCAGGCCGGGAATGGCCTTGTTGTCGTCGCGGCCCATCCAGATGCCGGTGGTCAGACCGCTCGAGAAGCCTAGAAACCAGCCGTCCTTGTTCGAGCTCGTCGTGCCGGTCTTGCCGGCGACGGGCCGGCCGATCTGGGCGGCGCGGCCGGTGCCGGTCATCACCGCCGACTGGAGCAGGTCGGTCATCTGCGCGGCGACCCAGGGCGCGACCAGCACCCGATTCTCGTCGGGCTGGTGCTGGTAGAGGATCTGGCCGTCGCCGGTGGTGACCCGTTTGATCCCGTAGGGGACGACGGCATTTCCCTTCGATGCCACCGAGGCGAAAGCGCGGGTCATGTCGATCAGCCGCACTTCCGAGCTGCCGAGCGCCATCGACGGGTGGGTGACGACCGGCGTGGTGATGCCGAAGCGTTGCGCCATGTCGGCGACGGTGCGGAAGCCGATCTCCTGGCCGAGGCGGACCGAAACGGTGTTGATCGACTGGGCGAAAGCCTGGCGAAGCGTGACCTGGCCGGCGAAGCCGCGATTGTTGTTGCGCGGGCTCCAGCCGTTGATCGTGATCGGCTCGTCGGAGACCATCGAATCGGGCCGGTAGCCCGCCTCGATCGCGGCGAGGTAGACGAACAATTTGAATGCGGAGCCGGGTTGGCGGTTCGCCTGGGTGGCGCGGTTGTAGAGCGAGCGGACATAATCGCGGCCGCCGATCATCGCCCGGATCGAGCCGTCGCGGTCGAGAGCGACCAAAGCCCCCTGCGCGCCCGCCGGGGTGGTCGCGTTGATCACCCGGTCGCCGAGCCGCTGCATGTTGGGATCGAGCGTCGTCCAGACCTCGATCGGCTCGACGGTCTCGTCGATCAGGGTGTCGAGCTGCGGCAGCACCCAGTCGGTGAAGTAGCGGACGCTGTTCGGCGTCGAGGTGGGGATGATCTTGACCTCGGCCGGTTCCGCGGTGGCGGCGGTGGCGGCGGTGATGTCGCCATTTTCCTGCATCAGGCGGATGACCACGGCGGCGCGGCTGCGCGCCGCTTCGGCGTCGGCGGACGGCGCATAATTGGACGGCGCCTTGACCAGCCCGGCGATGATCGCCGCTTCGGACAGGCTGAGGGTCTTGGCCGAATGGCCGAAGAAGCGGCGCGAGGCGGCGTCGATGCCGTAGGCGCCGCCGCCGAAATAGACGCGGTTGAGGTAGAGTTCGAGGATCTGGTCCTTGGAGAAGCGCCGCTCGAGCGCCAGCGCCAGCACGGCCTCGCGCATCTTGCGGCCGAAGGTGCGGCTGTTGGTCAGAAAGATGTTGCGGGCGAGCTGCTGGGTGATGGTCGAGCCGCCCTGCGTCCAGCGCCCCTTCTCGACTCGGACCTTGGTGGCGCGGGCGAGGCCGATCGGGTCGACGCCGATATGCGAGCGGTAGCGTTTGTCCTCGACCGCGACCATGGCGTCCTTCATGATCTCGGGTATCTCGTCATAGCGCAGCCAGTTGCCGAAGCTCGGCCCCGAGGCGAGCAGCACCGAGCCGTCGGCGGCGCGGACCCGGATGGTCTGGCCGAGGTCGTCGCGGCGGACCAGCTCCTGGTAGCTGGGCAGCGAGCCCATCGCGACGCCGACCGCGACGACCAGCGCGATGAGGCCGAGAAGGCCCCCGTACAGCCCGATCTTGAGGAGGAGGATCAGCGTCCGGCGAAGGCGGGACGGCGGAGAAGCGACACTGGCCATTGGTCGGGCAACCTAGGGCGAGACGAGTCGGCCTACAAGCGCCCCTCGTCCTCCCCGCACAGGCGCGAGGCCGGGATCACTTCTTCGGCTTGAAGTCGAGCGAGCAGCTGTTGATGCAGTAGCGCAGCCCGGTTGGCCCCGGTCCGTCGGGGAAGACGTGGCCGAGATGGCCGTCGCACTGGGCGCAGCGCACCTCGACCCGGCGCATGCCATGGCTCATGTCGGCATGCTCGCTCACGGTCGGCGCGGCCGGCTCGGTGAAGCTTGGCCAGCCGCTGCCGCTGTCATATTTGGTGGCGCTGTCGAACAGCAATTCGCCGCAGCCGGCGCAGCGATATTCGCCCTCCTCGTGATTGTTGACGTAGCGGCCGGCGAAAGGCGGCTCGGTCCCGGCCTCGCGAAGCACGTGATATTGCTCCGGGCTCAATTTGGCGCGCCATTCGCGTTCGGACATGGCCCCATGATCCTGGTCCTGCTCCGCCACCTGTCTCTCATCCCTCGGCTGTCGTCGAAGCCTGCTCAACGGTCCGGCCCCGCAACAGGTTTCGTTTCATCAGCAAGTAGACCGGGAGGCCGCTCAGCAGCAATGCCGCGCCCCACAAGGCCGGCTCCGGCCCCGCCCCGTAGATCGCCCAGGCGGAGTAGAGCGCGCCGGCGACGGCGATTACGGGGAGAAGGAACGAGGGCGGCATCCGGCCGGTCGCCCGCAGCTTCAGCGCCGCCAGCGAGCAGCTCAGATAGGCAACCAGCGAGGCCGCGGTCGAAAGCAGGGCCATGAAGGCGAACAAATCGCCCATCGACCGGCTCTGGTTGGCGAGCAGGAGCAGCGTGACGAGGCCGCTCGACACGAGATGTGCGCGCACCGGCGTGCCGGCCTTGGACGTCCGCGCCAGCCAGGCGGGGAACATGCCGTCGCGGGCCAGCGCCACCGGCATCTCGCCCTGGATCAGCACCCAGCCGTTGAGCGCGCCGAGCGCGCTGATCGCCGCGAACAGGGCGACCAGCGAGGCGGGTCCGGGGCCCCAATAGCGGCCGATGAAGTCGGCGAACGGAGCGTTGGAGGCCGCCGCCTGCTCGGGCGGCAGCAGCAGGGCGACGCCCGAGCAGGCGATCAGATAGACGATCCCGGTGATCAGGGTGCCGATCATCGTCGCGCGCGGGATGGTCCGCTCGGGGTCGCGGACGTGGCCGGCGGGGATGGTCGCCGATTCGAAGCCGACCATCGCCCACAAGGTCAGCGCGGCGGTGGCCGTCACTCCCGCCAGGCTGATGTCGCCGGTCGGCAGCGGCACCGCGTCGGCGCGATCGCCGGTGGCGGCGATGCGCAGGGTCAGGACGATCGCCGCGACCAGCGGCAGCAGCTTCAGGACGGTGGTGGCGAGCTGGACCTCGCCGGCGCCCTTGACGCTGAGGCAGTTGATCAGGGTGAAGGTCCAGACGAAGCCGATCGCCATCAGGCCCGGCGCGGCGGCGAGGCCGGGCACGAAGTGGCTGAGATAGCTGACCGCGGCGAGCGAGATCGCCGCGTTGGCGGTCCACACCGAGATCCAGTAGCTCCACGCGACGGCGAAGCCGGGGGCGGCGCCGAACGCCTCGGCGGTATAGGCATAGGGTCCGCCGGCACGCGGGAAGCGGCGGGCGAGGCTGGCGAAGACGAAGGCGAGGCAGAGCGCGCCGGGTATCGTCACCCCCCAGCCGAGGATGGCGTTCCAGCCATAAGGGGCGAGCTGCTGGGGCAGCAGGAACACGCCCGAGCCGATCATGTTGCCGATCACCAGCGCCAGGCAGATCCAGAAGCCGAAGGCGCGCGGTTGGGCCGGGGGCGAGGGATCGGGCGTCATCGGGAAGTTGTGGCGCATTGGCGGGGAAGGGGCAAATCGGCATGGCCGGGGCGTGCTGGAGCGATCGGGGGCGGCGGGCGGCGAGTCGGGCGCCGCGGAAGGGCGGACCGATTCCTCCTGCGTCTCCGTGCGGAGGCGTCAGTCCGTCGTCGCGCCGCCTACGTCCTTTTACTCTTCCTTCCGGCCATGATACGGGTTCGGACTGGGCAAAGAGCAGGGGCCGTCGCGTTCCGCGAGACGATTCCGCCTCGCCTCGTCCGGCTCCGGGAGAGGGATCATGTGGCGAGCAACGAGCATGTATGGAGCCGGAATCGCGCTGCTTCTGGCCGGGCTGGCACCGGCGTCGGCACAGGATCTGTCGGTCCAGCTGATGACCGTACCGGAGGAGCAGATCTCCGCAGCCACGCTGGAGCAGGCCCGCGCGGCATTTTCGGATGAGCGCGCGCGGCTGGGCATCCGTCTGCAGGCGCGGCAGCCGGATCAGACTCCAGGCACGATGACCACCAGCGCCAGCGAACTTGCGGGCAGGGCGATCGACGCCGCCATGAGCCACGGTCTTCTTCTGGCGCCGCGGGGAGCGCCCATCGTCGTTGGCTTGAATGGTCAGATCGGGCCCGACAATTCGCGCCAATTGGTGTTGTATAACCTCACCGCCTGGGTCTCGAAGGGTCGCAAGCTCGGGATCGGCGACCTGGAGGCTTTTGCTCTTCTCGACGACGCCAGGATGCGCGCCGGCGGCGACGCGTTCATGCTCGAAGGCGTGCGATATTCAGCCAAGGTCGAGAACGGCTCCCTGATTTTCCACCGGCAATAGTCATGGCAGCCTGGCAGCGCCGGTGGCGCGGGGCCTGTCGATCCCTCTGCCTGTCGATGCCGGCATTGTTGGTGCTGCTGCCGGCGCGGCCGGCCTCCGCCGGCCTGCCGATATTCGCGGACAAGGCCGAGATCGCCGCCTTTTGCGGCGGCGCCGCGCTCGCGGCGCTGCCGCCGCCCGGCCCCGGCTCGGCGAGCCCACCCCCGGTCATGCTCGATTTAGTCCGCCACTGGCTCGATGTGGCGGCGGCCGAGGGAGTCAGAAAGGGGCTGAGCAACGCCCAGTCGCTCGATGCCGTGACCGCGCAACAAAAAGCGATCGTGGCGGCCCTGGCAACCGGCTCGGCCCCCTTTTACGACCTGACAGTGTGTAGCGAAACCGACCCGGAAATATTGTGGTCCCCCGCCCGGAGCGGACGCCAGGGCTTCGTCACCCTCGACCACCTCGCGGACGATCGCGAGATCGAGATTTACCGCTCCTCGACCGGCCGGCTGCGCTCGAGATTCTCGGATCTTTCGGCGGCCGGGGCCTTCGCACTGGACGTGCGCATTCTCGCCCTTCGCCACGCTTTGAGGGGTCAGGGTGGCGCCGATCCCGGAGCGATCTGGCTGCAATTGGGGGAAGCCTTTGCGAGCCGCCGGATCGGCGCGGACGCATTCAACCAGGAACAGGCTATCGCTGCCTTCATCTCGGTGCTGTCCGCGCGCGACCAGGCCCATGTCGGCTGGGGCCTGGCTCAAGGCAGGCTCTGCTTCGCCTATCTCACGCGTCTGGTCGGCGATCGGGCGGACAATCTGGAACGTGCCATCGCCGCCTGCCAGGCGGCCCTGCCGGTTTTGGAGAGAAACGGCGAGACCGACGCCTGGGCAAATTCCCAGTTGGTCCTGGCCGGTGTCTGGCACGATCGCATGCGGGGCGATCGCGCTGCCAACATAGAGCGGGCGATTGCGGCCGACCGGGCCGCGCTCGGCGTCCTGACAAGAAGCTCCGATCCGGGCCGGTGGGCCGCCGCCCAGAACAATCTGGCCGTTCACCTTTCCAGTCGCCGGCTTGGCGATCGGCAGGAAAATGTCGAGGCCGCCATCGCCGCCTATCAGGCCGCGGCCGAGGTGATCAACCGGGACGGCGCACCACAGGCCTGGCCCGGGTTGCAGAGCAATCTTGCACAGGTCTACGCGGAACGCGAGAAAGGCGGCCTCTCGGCCAATCAGGAACGCGCCATCGCGATGCTGGGCGAGGCCCTTGCGGCAATGGCGGAGTCCAATTTTTCGCACTCGTCGGCACACTATAATATGGGAGAGATCTATCGCCGCCGACTGGCCGGCGATCGTCAGGCAAATCTGGAAACGGCCGTTCGCTTCTACCGCCTCTCCCTGCTCGGCGATTCCCCCGGGGAACGCTCGCCGATCATCGTCGGCGCCGCGCTCGGCTCGGTGCTGATCGAGCTCGGCCGATACGAGGAGGCCGGCGATGCCCTGCTCATCGCGTCGCGGGCCGCGGAGCGGCTTATCGGCCTGGGGCTGAACGAGGCGCAGACCCGCGACGTTTTGTCCGACGCCCGCCAAGTCTATACCCTGCTTGCTTATGCCACCGTGAAAATGGGCGATCCGGCGCGTGCCCTGTCGCTGCTGTCGGCCGGAAAGTCCCGGCTGCTGTCGGCATCCCTGGCCGCCGACACGATCGGTCTCTCGCCGGCCGAGGCGGCGGAGCTTCGAAGACTGCGCGGCGAGATACATCGCCAGGAATTCCTGCTCGAAACGGAGGCCCGCGGCGAGCCCGCGGAGACGCCATCCCGGCATCCGGGGATCGACTCGCTCGAGAGCCTCCGGCGCCAGGCCGTTTCGCTTTACGAAAAGGGCATGCTCGCCATCGTCGCCCAACCCGCTTTGGCCGATGTCGTCGCCGACGACGCCTTGGTGGCGCCGATCGTAACCGACCATGGAACTGCGATTCTCGTCGCCGCCCCCGGCGGGCATGTGACCGCCTATGACGCACCCGAAGTCCTTCGCGCCGGCCTCAACGCGATCCTGACCGGTTCGGGGCGGCCCGGCGGATGGCTCGGGGCGGCGAAAGGACGAGTGGAGTTCGCCGCCGCCCTTGCCGAATTCGAGCCCGCCTTTCGGCGCAGTCTCGGTGGCGCGATCGGCCGGGCGCTGGTGGCTGCGGGGGTCCGGCCCGGCCAGGCGGTGGCGATCCTGCCCGACGGGGCCAGCGCTCTTGCGCCTCTCGGCTTGGTCCGCGACGAGCGAACCGGTCGCACCCTGATCGAGGACTATCAGATCAGCTTCACGCCGTCCCTTTCGGCGCTTGCCGCCTCGCGCCGTCGCATCGCTTCGGGCGGATCGGCGACGCTTGGGCTGGTGCGCTCGCCCGCGGAGGCCGCGACCGGTCTGGACCAGCTCGATTTCGCCCCGATCGAAGGGGCCTTGGTCGCCGCGAACTTCGGCCCCGCCCGCAGCCAGGCATGGAACGGGGTGGAGAAGGCGCCGCTGCTCGAGGCGCTCGGGTCCCTGACCTATTGGCACTTCGCGACCCACGGCCTGTTCAACTGGGCGCACCCGAGCCGGTCGGGAGTCCTGATCGGCGGCGGCCGCGCGACATGGCTGAGGCTGTCGGACCTGCTGGAATCTCGGCAAAGCCTGGGCGCTCCTCGCCTGGTCGTGCTGTCGGCCTGCAATTCCGGGCTGTCGGACGTCGATACCAATCCCGACGAGTTCACCGGCCTGCCCACCGGCTTTCTCTTCGCCGGGGCGGCGGGCGTGGTGGCGTCCCTATGGCCGGTCAACGATCTTTCCACCTCCTTGCTGATGTCCCGATTCTACGACCTCCATTCGGGCGATGGGCAGCCGCCGGCGCGGGCCTTGCGCGAGGCCCAGACGTGGCTCCGCAATGCCTCCTTGTCCGACTTGCAGGCCTATGTGGAAGCGAAGCGCGTCAAGGGGGCTCTGACCGAACCGCAGGCCGTCGATATGGGAGAGGCGCTAGTCCTCCTCGGCGAGGATTCTTCCGGCCCGCAGCCATTCGCCGATCCTTTTTACTGGGGAGCGTTCGTCCTTTACGGCGGGTAGGGGCGTTCGAGGATCTGCTGAAGCGGCCGGCCCGACGCTTTGCTCAGCTCGTGGTCCGCTTCGGGGTCCTGCTTCCGGGAAGATGCAACGCCGAAATCGCCGTCCGGACGATTTCCGATCGGGCATGAATTGGTGCGGTCGAGAAGACTCGAACTTCCACGGCCTTTCGGCCACAGCGACCTCAACGCTGCGCGTCTACCAGTTCCGCCACGACCGCACGTGATTGCCGCCGGGGACCCCGGCGCTGGCAGTAGGAGCGGGCCTCTAGCAAAGGGCTTGGGGGCGCGCAACCATGGGACGCCTCAATAGAGGAACATCGGCATGCCCTCGATCCGCATCAGCCGGGCGCGATAGGAAACGGGATCGTAGAGGCCGCCGACGTCGACGCTCTTGCGGCCCTTGAGCAATGTGTCGATCGGGACATGGTCGTAATTGCCGCTGGTCAGCGTCACCATCCGCGCCTGCTCGCCCCGCTGCAGGAGCTGGACGGCAAGGCCGCCGAAGGCGAAGCCGACCATCCGGTCCATCGCGTCGGGCTCGCCCGCGCGCATCAGATAAGCGAGCTCCTGGATGACGGTGCCGCAGCCGAGCCGCGCCTTGACCGCGCGTCCGAGCTGCTGGCCTATGGCGATCTCGCTGCGCTCGCTGGCGGGCTTGGAAAGCTCGCCCTCGCCCTCGGAATCTCCCTTGAGCGCGGCCCCCTCGGAGACCACGCACATCGCGTAGGCGGCCGGGTTGGAGGCCTTGTCCTCGGCGAGCAGCGGCAGCAGCACGTCGAGGTCGGCCGGCACTTCGGCGATGACGGTGCGGTCGACCTGGGCGAGGAAGCCCGCGAGCAGGGCGGTCTCGCCGCTGCGCCGGCCGAACAACTCGACGACGCCGATCCGCTCGTGGCTCTCGACCGTGGTCCTGAGCGCGTTGATCGCCTCGACCGAGCGGCTGACCGCAGTCGAGAAGCCGATGCAATAATCGGTGCCGTAGACGTCGTTGTCCATCGTCTTGGGGATCGAGACGACCGCAACGCCCTGCGCCGCGAGATGGGCGGAGAAGCGCAGGGTGCCGTCGCCGCCGAGCGTGATCATCGCCTCGATGCCGAGCGCCGCCAGCACGTCGAGCACCTGGCGCGTCCGGTCGCCTTCGGGCAGCGTGCGCGGATCGGTGCGCGAGGTGTGGAGGATCGTGCCGCCCATCCGGTCGATCCCGCGCACGCCTTCGCGGGTGAGCGGCAGGCTGTTGGCGGCGATGCTGGCGGGGTCGGCCGGGTCGATGGCGAGGACCCCCTCCCAGCCGCGGCGAAAGCCGGTGACCTGCCAGCCGAGCGCGTCGGCGGACAGGGTGATCGAGCGGATGCACGGATTAAGCCCCGGCACGTCGCCGCCGCCGGTCAGCAGGCCGATCCGCACCCGCTCAGGCCGCGGAAGGGAATCCGAGATGCAGCTTCGCCGCGTCGGCGGGAACGTTCATCTCGGCGCTGTTGATGGTGACGCTCTGGCCCGGCTGCAATTCCGAAACCGGCGGCGAGATCGACCAGCTGTAGATAGCTTTGCCGCCGGCGTCGAGCACCTTGGCACGGACCTGGGGAACGCGCTGGACGGACTGGGTCGGGTTGGTGATCCGGCCGGTGACGGTCAGCAGCGCATTGCCGCTCTCCAGGGTCTGATTCTCCGCATGGAGCAATTCCAGCTGCAGCGGCGTCGCCTGGCGGCCGGGCAAGGCGATGTCGACGCCGAGCTTGGGCAGGTCGACCGCATAGAGGGCGGCGATCGCCGCCACCATCAGCAGCGCGGCGACGATCGCGGCCAGGGTCCACATCCGGGCGGGATTGCGGCGCGGGCGGAACGGCGGCTGGTGGGCGAAGGCGTCGTAATCCGCCGGCTCGGGCGCCGGCGCGGGTCCGAGCATCGAGGCGGCGGGCCGGCCGGGCGCGGGCTCGCGCAATGGCGGCGGCGGCGGCGCGGGGGGCGGCGCCTGCCATTCCGCGGCCACCCGCGGCGCCGGCGGCGGCTGCAGCCAGCTATGGCGGCAGGCGGCGCAGCGCACCTGCCTGCCGGAGGGGCCGATCGCGCTGTCCGGCACCACATAGCGAGTCTTGCAGGCGGGACAGCTCAGGATCATCGGCTACAGGAGGCCCCAAAGGCTGGTGCTCCTGCGAAGCCAAGCACAGGTGAGGCGGGCCATGCAAGCCATTGCGCCCTTATTGAGTGGTTTACGGCCCCGCGCGGCGCATGCCATTGAAGCTTCTGGCATATGGCCAGCGGAGGCGGGTCTGAGCAACGGCACTACCATCGTCCAGTTCGACAATGTCGGCCTGCGCTACGGCACGGGGGCGGAGACGCTGTCGGACCTCAGCTTCTCGCTGCGCCACGGCGGCTTCTACTTCCTCACCGGCCCGTCCGGCGCCGGCAAGACCTCGCTTCTCAAACTGCTCTACCTCGCCCAGCGGCCGAGCCGCGGCCTGATCAAATTGTTCGGCGAGGACATCGTCACCATGCCGAGGAAGCGCCTGCCCGGCTTCCGGCGGCGGATCGGCGTGGTCTTCCAGGATTTTCGCCTGGTCCATCATCTCTCCGCCTTCGACAATGTCGCTCTGCCGCTGCGCGTCGCCGGCGTCGACGAGAAGGATCTGCAGGGCCCCGTCGCCGAGATGCTCGCCTGGGTCGGCCTCGGCCACCGCGCCAGCGCCCGGCCGGCGACCTTGTCGGGCGGCGAGCAGCAGCGCGTCGCCATCGCCCGCGCCGTGATCGCCCGCCCGGAGATGTTGGTCGCCGATGAGCCGACCGGCAATGTCGACCCGGAAATGGCCAAGCGGCTCCTCCATCTGTTCGATTCGCTCAACAAGCTCGGCACCACCGTCGTCGTCGCCACCCACGACCTCCACCTCATCTCGAGCATCGGCCGTTCGGAGATGCTGCGGCTCGATCGCGGCCAGCTGCTCGACCCGACCGGGGCCCTGCGCCATCCGCCGCGGCGGGCCGAAGCATGAGCGCGGCGTCGCGCAGCTTCGGCGCCGCCGACCGCCGCCTGCTGCCGGAAGGGCGGCTGGCCGGACCGATGCCGTGGGTGATCGCGATCATGATGTTCCTCACCGTTCTCGCCGCCGCCGCCGGCCTCGGCCTCGGCGGCGCGGCGGCGAGCCTCGGCGCCGGCCTCGGCAATCGGGTGACGGTGCAGGTGCTGGAACCCAATCCCGACCGCCGCGAAGCCGAGGCGGCACGCGCCGTCGAGTGGTTGCAGCGGCTGCCGGAGGTCGAGAGCGTGCGCCGCCTGCCGCCGGCCGAAATGGCCGAGCTGCTCGAGCCGTGGCTCGGCGCCGGCGGCCTCGAGGGCGACCTGCCGATCCCGGCGATGATCGACGCCCGGCTCATTCCCGGCGCCCGCGCCGATGCCCTGCGCCCCGCCGTCGCCGCCGTCGCCCCCTCGGCGCGGATCGATGATAACGGCCAGTGGCTGGCTCCGCTCGGGCGGCTGATCTCGGCTCTGAAATGGCTCGCTCTGGGCCTGGTCGCGCTGATGATCGGCGCCACCGCGGCGACCGTCGTCCTCGCCGCCCGCGCCGCCCTCGACACCCATCGCGGCACGATCGAGGTGCTCCATCTGATGGGCGCAACCGACGTCCAGGTCGCCCGCCTGTTCCAGCGCCGGATCGCGCTCGACGCCTTGTTCGGCGGCGCCGTCGGGTTCGGCGCCGCCGCGCTCGCCTTGCTGATCATCGGCCGGCGGATCGGCGCGCTCGGCTCCGATCTGCTCGGCTCCGCCAACCTGCCCGGGACGAGCTGGCTGGCGCTCGCCCTGCTGCCCGTGCTCGGCGTCGGCCTGGCCATGCTGGTCGCCCGCGCCACCATCCTGCGAGCGCTGGGGAGGCTGCTGTGATCCGCCGCGCCGTCTCCGCTTTGCTGCTCGTCTACCTGCTCGGCTATGCCTTGTTCGCGGTGCTGCTGCCGCGGCCGGCGGACGACCGGGCGACCGACGCGATCGTCGTCCTCACCGGCGGCGCCAAGCGCATCGAGCACGGCCTCGACCTGATGGCGCGGGGCAAGGCGAAGCGGATGCTGGTCTCCGGCGTCGCCCGCACCGTCCGCCCCGAGGAGCTCGCCGCCCAATATCGGGCCGACGACGCCTTGTTCCGGTGCTGCGTCGATCTCGGCCGCGAGTCGGTCGACACCCGCTCCAACGCCGAGGAGGTGTCGCGCTGGATGGCGCGCCACAAGTTCCGGACGATGCGCCTCGTCACCACCGACTGGCACATGCCGCGCGCCCGTTTCGAGCTGTCGCGCCGGCTCGGCGGGGACATTTCGGTGCTCGGCGACGCGGTCGAGAGCAATCCCAGCTTCGGCCAGCTGTTCACCGAATATAACAAATATCTCCTCCGCCGCGCGGCGGTGCTCGTCGGCATCTGATGAACGCCCTCCGCTCGCTGCTCTACGCCGCAATTTTCTATCCGGGCAGCGTCCTCTACGTCCTCGTCGGGGTCGCCATGCTGCCGTTCGGCCGCGGCGCGCTGCGGCGGGTCGCCGACGCCTGGGCCGGCTTCAACCGCGCCTGCGCCCGCTTCCTGCTCGGCATAAGCACCCGGGTCGAGGGCGAGGTGCCGCGCGGGCCGGCTTTGGTCGCGGTCAAGCACCAGTCGATGTTCGAGACCACCGAGCTCGCCTTGATCCTCGACACGCCGGCGACGGTGATGAAGAGCGAGCTCGGCCGCATCCCGCTCTGGGGCCGCCTCACCCGTGTCTACGGCATCATCCCGGTCGACCGCGACGGCGGCGGGGCGGCGCTGCGCCGGCTGCTGCGCGCCGCCGGGGAGGCCGTCGCCGAGGGCCGGCCGATCGTCATCTTTCCCGAAGGCACCAGGGTCGCGCCGGGCGAGACGCCGCCGCTCGAGCCGGGCTTCGCCGGCCTCTACCGGGCGCTCGGCCTGCCGGTCGTGCCGGTGGCGCTCGACAGCGGCAGGATCTGGCCGCGCCGCGGCTTCGCCAAGCGGCCGGGCGTGGTGACGATGCGCTTCGGCGAGCCGATCCCGCCCGGCCTGCCCCGCCGGGAGGCGGAAGCCCGGGTGCACGCGGCGATCAACGCGCTCGAATAATCGCAGACCCTTGGTAATTGGGGACAGCTACCGAATTCGAAAAGGTGGCAGCCCCCATGCTCGTTGAGCGAATTCGGTAGCTGTCCCCAATTACCGCCAGCGCACCGAGCTGCCGTGCGGGTGGCAGTAAGCGAGCAGCCTGTCTTCGCCGGGCCAGGTTCTCAGCCTGAGCGTGATCCGCTCGTCGCCGGCATCATGCTCGTAGCGCAGCCAGGCGAGCGGCGTCGCCGCGGTGGCCGACTCGCCGGCGCCTGCCAGCGCCGCCGCGATCCGCGCCTTGGTCGAGTCCCGAAAATATTGGAAGGCGATCGAGTGGAGGACCACCCGCGTCACCCCCGTCTCCGGCGGCTCGGCGAGCCGCGCTTCGGTCCAGGCCGCCGCGTCGCCGGCCTCGACCGCCGGCCCATCCCCGGCCGCGATCGCCAGCGCCGCCTCGAGCTGGGCCAGCCGCCGCGCCTGGTCGGGCCAGACATAAGCGAGCAGCCGATCGCCGTCGCGGCGCGGGTCGAGCGGGTTGAGGTCGACTCCGCGCCGCCTCGCCACTTCCACCTTCGCCGCGGGCGGCGGCGGCCCCTTCCACCCGGGCTTGAGCTGCAGCGGCGAGGCCGGGTCGCCGGCGCGCATGCCGCCGAGATCGTAGCCGTAGCGGTCGAGCGCGAGGTTGAGCCCGGCGCTGGCGCCGAGCTCGAGCAGCTCGACCGGCTGCGGGAAAAGCTCGGCCAGAGCGAGCAGCCCGCTCATAAGCACCGCCGAGCGGCCGACCTCGTTGGTCTGCGGCGCGCTGTCGAGCCAGGGCAGCAGGTCCGGATCGGCCAGCGCCGGTCGAAGCGCCGCCCACAAGGTCTCCTCGTCTGGCAGCGGAGAGGGCGGATAGCAGGCGGCGAGGGCGGGGATGTTGCCGCGCCGGACCAGCGCGTGCAGCCCGCCGGTCAGCCGCAGCGGCAGCGCGTCGGCGAACGCATCGGCCGGTCCCGGCCAGCCGAGCACCCGCCGCCCGGTTTCGGTGCCGCGATCGAGCTGCGCGCCGAGCAGGCCGCACAACCTCGCCATGAACGGCGAATCGAGCTTTTCCGCCCATTGCGCCTGCCGCTCGAAGGCGGCGCGGACCGCCGCCTCAGTCGCGGAGCCGGGCACCGGCCTTGGCCGCCGCGGCGACGATCCGGCCGGAAATCGCCTTCAATTCCGCCTCGGTGAAGCTCTTCTCGCCCGGCTGCAGGATCACTTCGACGGCGAGCGACTTCTGCCCCTCGGGCACGCCCTGGCCGGTGAAGACGTCGAACAGCGACACGCTGGCGATCGCCTGGCGGTCGGCGCCGCGCACCGCCCGAAGCAGCGTCCCGGCCGCCGTCGCGGCCGGGACGAGGAAGGCGAAGTCGCGCTTCACCGCTTGCAAGGCGGGCGGCGCATAGGCCGCGCGCATCCGCCCGCCGCCGTCGCGCTTCGGCGGAATCGCGTCGAGGAAGATCTCGGCGGCGACGGCGGGGCCGTCGAGATCGAACGCCTTCAGCGTCGCCGGATGGAGCTCGCCATATTCGGCCAGCACGTTCTTCGGTCCCAGCGCCAGCCGGGCCGACCGGCCGGGATGATAGACGCCCGAAGCGCCGGGCAGCGACTGGAGGTTGTCGACCGGCACCCCCGCCGCGGCGAGCAGGGCGAGCGCTTCCGCCTTGGCGTCATAGGCGTCGACCTCCTCGGTCTTCCCGCTGCGCCAATGGCGCGGCGTCCGCTCCCCCGCCAGGACGAGGCCGAGCGTCGGCCGCTCGCCGTCGGCGAGGTAGCGCCGCCCGATCTCGAACAGTCTTACGTTGGCCGCGCCCCGGCCGGCGTTGCGGCGGACGGCGGCGAGCAGGCCCGGCAGCAGCGAGGGCCGCATCGCCTTCATCTCCTCGCTGATCGGATTATCGAGGATCCAGGCCGATCCGCCGAACGCGTCCGCCTCCGCTTCGCTGACGAAGCTCCAGGTAACCGCTTCGTTGAGTCCGCGCACGGCCGCGCTGCGCCGCACCTTGCGTTCGACCAGCTGCTCCGGGGTCGCGGTCGGCCGCGCCACGCCCGGCGCGCGCGGCAGCGGCGTCGACTCGACCTTGTCATAGCCCTCGATCCGGGAGACCTCCTCGACGATGTCGGCGCCCCCGTCGACGTCGCGGCGCCAGCTCGGCACGCCGATCCGCCACGTCTCGCCCCGCTCGACGGAGAAGCCGAGCCGGCCGAGTATCTGCTCCTGCCGCGCCTCGGCGACGTCGATCCCGCCCAGCTCGCGCGCCCGCTCCGGCCGGTAGGCGATTTGCTTGTCCAGCCGCGGCGGCTCGCCGGCCCGGACGATTTGCGACGCCTCGCCCCCCGCCACTGCGATCGCCAGCTGCGTCGCGAGGTCGAGGCCTGGTCCGACGAAGTCGGGATCCACCCCTCGCTCGAAGCGGGTGCGCGCGTCCGAGCTGAGGCCGAGCTTCTGGCCGGTGCGGGAGATATGGGCCGGATCGAAATAGGCGCATTCGATCAATATGTCGGTGGTCGCCTCGGTGACGCTGCTATGCTCGCCGCCCATGATGCCGCCGATATCGTGCACCTCGACATCGTCGGCGATCACCGTCATCGACGGGTCGAGCGCGTAGGTCTTGCCGTTCAGGGCCGCGATCTCCTCGCCGTCCCGGGCTCGGCGGGCGGCGAGCGCGCCGCTCAGCTTCGCAAGATCGTAGACGTGGAGGGGCCGCCCGTAGCCGAGCATGAGGTAATTGGTCATGTCGACCAGGGCGCTGATCGGCCGCTGGCCGACCGCCTTCAGCCGCTGCTGCAGCCAGGCCGGCGAAGCGCCGTTGCGGACGCCGCATATCACCCGGCCGTAGAAAGCCGGGCAGCCTTCGGGGTCGTCGGTGCGGATCTCGATCGGGCAGGGAAAGGCGCCGGCGATCGGCGCGATTTCGGTCGGCCTCAACGCGCCGAGGCCGGCCGCGGCGAGGTCGCGGGCGATGCCGTGGACGCCCATGCAATCCTGGCGGTTGGGGGTGATGTTGACGTCGATCACCGGATCGTCGAGCCCCGCCCAGACGGCATAGAAGGCCCCGACCGGCGCGTCGTCCGGCAGCTCGATGATGCCGTCATGCTCGTCGCCCAGCTCGAGCTCGCGCACCGAGCACATCATGCCGCGGCTCTCGACGCCGCGGATCGCCGCCACCTTCAAATGGAGGTCGCTGCCCGGAACATAGGCGCCCGGGGCGCCGAACACGCCGAGCATGCCGGCGCGGGCATTGGGCGCCCCGCACACCACCTGCACCGCCTCGCCGCTGCCGGTATCGACCTTGAGCACCTGGAGCTTGTCCGCCTGCGGATGGGGCTCGGCGGTGACGATCCTGGCGACGGTGAACGGCGCGAGCTTCGCCGCCGGGTTCTCCACCCCCTCGACCTCGAGCCCGATCGCGGTGAGCGTGTCGACGATCGTCTCCAGGTCCGCATCCGTCTCGAGATGCTCCTTCAGCCAGGCGAGCGTGAATTTCATGCCCCGACGCCCCCGGAAAGGGTCGGCACGTCGAGCGCGGCGAAGCCGTAATGCTTGAGCCAGCGCAAGTCGCCGTCGAAGAAGGCGCGCAGATCGTCCATGCCGTATTTGAGCATCGCCAGACGGTCGATGCCGACACCGAAGGCGAAGCCCTGCCAGATGTCGGGATCGAGCCCGCAGGCCTGGATGACCCGCGGATGGACCATGCCCGAGCCGAGCAGCTCCATCCATCCCTCGCTGCCGCCGAGCACGCGCCGGCCGTTCACCCGCGTATAGCCGACGTCGACCTCGGCCGAAGGCTCGGTGAACGGGAAATAGGAGGGGCGCAGCCTGAGCACGATGTCGTCGCGCTCGAAAAAGGCCTTGAGGAAGGTCTCGAGCGTCCATTTCAGATGGCCGAGATGGATGTCGCGGTCGATCACCAGCCCTTCCACCTGATGGAACATCGGCGTGTGGGTGGCGTCGTTGTCGGAGCGGTAGGTCCGCCCGGGCGCGATGATGTAGAGGGGCGGCGGCTGCGACTGCATCGTCCGCACCTGCACCGGCGAGGTGTGCGTGCGCAGCAGCAGGCGCTCGATCGCCCCCGCCTCCGGCTGCAGGTAGAAGGTGTCGTGCATCGCCCGCGCCGGGTGGTCGGGCGGGAAGTTGAGCGCGCTGAAATTGTGCCAGTCGTCCTCGATCTCCGGCCCGGTCGCGACCGAAAAGCCGAGGTCGGCGAAGATTTCGGCGAGCTCGTCCAGCACCTGGCTGACCGGGTGGACCGTCCCCGCTGCCGCCGGCGCCACCGGCAGAGTCATGTCGAGCCCCTCGGTCGCCAGCCGCCGTTCAAGCGCCGCCGCCTCCAGCGCCGCCTTGCGCGCGGCGATCGCCTCGGAGACGCGCTCGCGCAGGGCATGGATGCGGGGTCCCTCGGCCTGGCGCGCCTCTGGCGTCATGCCGCCAAGCGTCTTGAGCAGCTGCGTCACCGCGCCTTGCTTGCCGAGCGCGGCGACGCGCTCGGCCTCGAGCGCCTGGAGATCGGCGGCGGCGCCGATGCGCGACAACAGGTCGGCGGAGAGTTGGTCGAGATCGGCCATGGCCGCGGCTCTAGACGAAATGAACCGCGGCCTGAAACCCCCTCTCCCGCTTTTCGCGGGAGAGGAGGGGCCCAAGCCGGAGGCTTGGGAGGTGAGGGTCTTGCTGAGTCAGCGGTACAGACCCTCACCTCCCACCGCTTCGCGGCGGGACCCCTCCTCTCCCGCGAAATGCGGGAGAGGGGTTCAACGGCACGACCACCGCCGTGGAGGGACTTCCCTTCCGCGCCAGAAGGCGACACAATCCCCCCGATGCCCTGGCCCAAGCTCAGCGAAGTCCGCGACGGGCCGACCATCGCCGCGCTCCACCTCTACAGCCAGATCATCGGCAAGGCCGCGGTTGCGCTGCTGCCGTGGCGCAACCATGGCTGGCACGTCACCCTCAGGGTTCATCCGCGCGGGCTCAGGACCGAGCCGCTGCACGGCGCGGGCGGCGCGTTCGAGCTCGGCCTCGATCTGGTGGCGCACGAATTCACTGTCGCCGATGCGCGCGGGACGCGGCGGGTGCCGCTTCGCCCGATGACGGTGGCCGAATTCGACGGCGAAGCGATGGAGCTGCTGAAATTGGCGGGCCACGCCGTCCGCATCCATCCGGCCCCCAACGAGATCGTTCCGGCCATCCCGTTCGCCGAGGACGTGGCGCCGAGGGCCTATGACCGCGACAGTGCCGTCCGGCTGCTCGGCGCGCTGGCGAACGCCGACCGCGTCTTTCGCCTGTTCCGCTCGGGCTTCCTCGGCAAGGCGAGCCCGGTCCATTTCTTCTGGGGCAGCTTCGATCTCGCGGTCACCCGCTTCTCCGGCCGCCGGGCGCCGCTCCATCCCGGCGGCATCCCCAATCTGCCGGACGCGGTGACTCGCGAAGCCTATAGCCACGAAGTCTCCAGCGCCGGCTTCTGGCCGGGCGGCGCCGGTGGCGGCGGCGAACCCTTCTTCTATTCCTACGCCTATCCGTCGCCGCAAGGCTTCGGGAAGGCGCCGGTCGGCCCCGAGGCGGCGCGGTTCGACGAAGGATTGGGCGAGTTCGTGCTGCCCTACGAGGCGGTGCGGGGGGCGGAGGATCCCGATGCCGCGCTGCTGGCGTTCCTGAACAGCACCTACGCGGCCGCCGCCGAGCTCGGCCGCTGGGATCGGGCGGCGCTGGACTGCGAGCCCGGCGTGCCGAGGGTGCCGAGGACGGTCTGAATTACCCCACGAACGGATAAGGCGAGATCGTCTTCTGGGTCTCGTTGAGCGCCAGCGTCCGCCCCGCGGGCGCGGCGGCGCGCTGAGGGCAGCGCAGGCGCGGGCAGATGGTGCAGGCGGGGCCGATCGGGGTGACCAGCGGCTTCGCCAGGTCTTGTCCGTCGGCATAGAGGAGGCGCGGGGCATGTTTGACGTCGCAGCCGAGGCCGACGGCGAGCTGCGAGCTCTCGCGCGGGTCGAGCCGGACGGCGCGGTCGACGGTGCGGGCGATGGTGAAGAAGCGCGCGCCGTCGGGGGTCTCGACGATCTGGGTGGCGACCCGGCCGGGAGTCTGGAAGGCGGCGTGGAGGTTCCAGCGCGGGCAGGTGCCGCCGAAGCGCGAGAAGGGGAAGCTTTCGCCGGCGAAGCGCTTCGAGATATTGCCGGCCGCGTCGACCCTGAGCATGAAGAAGGGCACGCCGCGCGCGCCGGTGCGGGCGAGGGTGGTGAGGCGGTGCGAGACCTGCTCGACGCTGGCGCCGAAATCGGCGCAGAGCCGGTCGACGTCGTAGCGCTGCTTCTCGGCGGCGGCGAGGAAGGCGGCATAGGGCATCATGATCGCGCCGGCCGCGTAATTGGCGAGGCTCATGTGGAGCAGCCGCCGGGTCGGCGCGTCGGGCGCTCCGGCGGTGTCGACCATCCGGTTCAGCATCGGCCCGAACTCGACCAAAGCGAGCTGATAGGCGACTCCGAAGGTGCGGCTCTCGGGCCTCAGCAGCGCCGAGAGCATCAGACGCTTGCGGTGGAAATCATAGGCCTGGCTGGTCGGCTCCAGAACTTCGGGCGGGGTCACCCGGGTGTCGATCCCGAAGCCCTCGCGAAGCCGCC
>DASUVK010000003.1:0-63881 GCA_036378975.1 Allosphingosinicella sp.
AGCCGGCTTGCCGCCAGATCCACCAGGCGCTCATGCTCGATCTTGCCCGCCGCGACCAGCGACAGGCTGCCGCCCCGATACTGGCTGGCGCGCCATTCATGGAGATCCTCGACCGCGATTCCCTCGATACTCTCCTCGCTGCCGAGGATCGAGCGGCCGAGCGGCTGGTCGGTGAAGGCGGCGGCCTGGAGATCCTCGAAAATCACGTCGTTTGGCGTGTCGCGCGCCTCGCCCAGCTCCTGGAGGACGACGTCCTTCTCCCGCTCCAGGTCGGCGCCGTCGAAATGCGGCTTGAGCACCAGGTCGGAAACCAGCTCGACGCCGAGCGGCACATGCTCGGCGAGCACCGAGGCCATGAAGCTGGTGCCGTCGCGGTCGGTGGCGGCGTTGAGGTCGCCGCCGACATCCTCGATCGCCTCGCTGATCTCGCGCGCGGAGCGGCCGCCGGCGCCCTTGAAGACCATATGCTCGAACAGATGGGCGATGCCGTTGAGGCGCGCCGGCTCGTGGCGGGAGCCGCTCTCGGCATAAAGGCCGACCGCCGCCGTCTCGATGCCGGGCATCTCGCGGCTGGCGACCTTGAGGCCGTTGGGGAGGATGGTGAGCTGCATGGAAAGCGCCAGTTAGTGTCTCAGGCGCGCGGCGGCAATGTTTCCCGCTGCCGCCGCCGCAGCGCCAGCAGGTAGATGATGGCCGCGGCGGCGGCGAAGAAGAACCATTGGAAGGCGTAGAAAAGGCTGTTGTTGGCCACTTCCGCGCGCGGCGGCGCGCTGGCCTCGAGCCCCGGCGCCGGGCGCTCGGCAACGATCATCGGCCGCGGCGGCGGCGCCTTGCCGGTCAGCCGCTCGATCAGGCCGGCGCGCGACGGCTCGGCGACGATCCGCCCCGCCACCTCGCCGCCCCGCCAGGCCGGCTTCGCCCTCGGATCGGCGGAGACGCCCATGTCGGCGGCGAAGCCCGGCCCTTCGGCGCCGGTGCGGCAGTCGGCGATGAAGCGGGTGCCGCCCTTGCCGGAGGCGGCCTTGCCGCCCGTCGTCCGCCAGCCCGTCACTTCCAGGCAGAAAGCGGCGGCGCGGCGGTAGAGCAGGGCCTCGTCCGCCACCGCCGCCCGCGGCAGCGCGATCGCCGGAAGCGCCAGGTTGCGCTCGTAGCGGACGCGCAGCGCCTCTTTCTCGTCGGCGCGGCGCAGCTGCCAGAGGCCGAGCGCGATCATCGTCGCCACCGCGGCGGCGACGAGGAGCGTGGGGATGAGCGGGAAGCGCATCAGCCGAGGCGCCCCTCGCGGGCGCTATGCCTGTATTCGAGCGCGAGCAGCAGCCCCTTGGCGAAGCGCAGCGAGCCGATCACCGCCATCGTCGTCACCGGCACCCACAGCAGGACATGGACCCACCAGGGCGGTTCCGCGGCCAGCTCCAGCCAGATGGCGAAGCCGGTGACCAGCGCGCCGATGATCAGGATGAGGAAGGCGGCCGGCCCGTCGCCGACGTTGAAGCCGGCGAAATCGAGCCCGCAGGCGCGGCATTTGGGCGCGAAGCCGGCGAGGCCCCGGTAGAGCGTCGTCGCCGCGCAGCGCGGGCACAGGCCGCGCAGGGCGACGGCGGCGGGGCTGGGCTCTTTCATGCGCGCGTCCCTCGATAGGGCCTTCCTTCGGTTCGGGCCTTCGCCAGGCTCAGCCCCTAGTCGGGATGAGCGGCAACGCCCTGTCGCCAATCCGCTCATCCTGAGTAGCCGGTGAGCTTGGCGAACCGGCGTATCGAAGGACGCTCGAAGGACCGCGCCTAGTGATATTCGGCGCCCGCGCCGCCCCAGACGTAGATGCAGATGAACAGGAACAGCCAGACGACGTCGACGAAATGCCAGTACCAGGCCGCCGCCTCGAAGCCGAAATGCTGCTCGGGACGGAAATGGCCCTTATAGGCTCGCACCAGGCAGACGATCAGGAAGATGGTGCCGATGATGACGTGAAAGCCGTGGAAGCCGGTCGCCATGAAGAAGGTCGAGCTGTAGATATTGTCCTTGAAGCCGAACGGCGCGTGGTAATATTCATAGCCCTGGATGCTGGTGAACAGCAGGCCGAGCAGGATCGTGCACCACAAACCCTTGATCAGGCCGTCGCGGTCGCCGTGGATGAGGGCGTGGTGCGCCCACGTCACGGTCGTGCCCGAGCAGAGCAGGATCAGGGTGTTGAGCAAAGGCAGGCCGAACGGATCCATCACCGCCATGCCCTTGGGCGGCCAGACGCCGCCGACCGCGTCGACCGTGGCCGGGAACAGGGCCGCGTTGAAGAAGGCCCAGAACCAGGCGAGGAAGAACATCACCTCCGAGGCGATGAACAGGATCATGCCGTAGCGCAGGTGGAGCTGGACGACCGGCGTGTGGTCGCCGGAATGGGCCTCGCGGATGACGTCCGCCCACCAGCTGAACATCGTGAAGACGACGCCGAGCACGCCCGCGCCCACCACATAGCCGCCGCCTGGCACCTCGTGCATCCACATGACGAGACCGCCGAACAGGGCCAGCGCCGAGAAGGCGCCGACCAGCGGCCAGATGCTGGCGTTGACCAGGTGATAGGGATGGTTCTTCGCTCCGGCCATCATTCGTCCTCTGTCTGTCCCGCCGCCCCCGGGACCTCCCCGTCACCCCGGCGAAGGCCGGGGTCCCAGCGAGATCCGGACCCAGCGCCTTTTCCGCGCTGGGGTCCCGGCCTCCGCCGGGACGACGGACGCGTCTCTAGCTTCCCTCTCCGCCCGAATCCACCGGGTAAAAGGTATAGCTCAAAGTGATTTCGCTGATCGGCGCGGCGTCCGGATCCTGAAGGATCTTCGGGTCGACGAAGAAGACCACCGGCATCCGCACCTCCTCGCCCGGCCGAAGCATCTGCTCGTTGAAGCAGAAGCACTGGATCTTGCTGAAATACTTGCCGGCCTGGACCGGGCTGACGTTGAAGGTCGCGGTCCCCTTGACCGGCCGCGCGGACAGGTTCTTGGCGGTGTAGAAGGCCATTTCGCGCTCGCCGATGGTGACGATCTCGCGCGCCTTTTCGGGGGCGAAGCGCCACGGCAGGGACGGCGCGACATTGGCGTCGAAGCGCACCGCCACCTGCTTGCCCGCCACCGGCCCGGGGGCCGCCTCCGCCCGCATCGTCGTGCCGTCGAACCCGGTCACCTGGCAGAACAGGCGGTAGAGCGGCACGCTGGCGAAGGCGAGGCCGGCCATGGCCAGCACCAGCAGGCCGGCGAGAGCCGCGGTGCGGCCGTTGCGACGCGCGAGGCCGGTCATTCCTGGCCGCTCATCTTGGCGATGGTGATCGCGTAGACCAGCACGACGAAGGCGCCGAGCAGCACCGCCATGATCACCGCCCGCGTCCGCTGGCGGCGGCGGATCTCGTCCTCGCGGGGGTCGGTCACGACAGCACCTGGTCGAGCACGAGCGCGCCGAACATCGCGAACAGGTAGAGGATCGAGTAAGCGAAGAGCTGCTTTTCCGGCTTCATCCCGGCCGGCTCGGCGGCCCGGTTGGCGAGGACGCGCAGGGCGAGCAGAAGGAAGACGAGGCTGAGCCCGGCCGCCGCGATGCCATAGAAAGGCCCGGTCAGCCCGAGCGGCCAGGGCGCCACCGCCGCCCCCGCCATCGGCAGCGTGTAGAGCGCGATCTGCCGGCGCGTCGCCTTCGGCCCGGCCACCACCGGCAGCATCGGCACCCCGGCCGCGGCATAATCGGAGCGGACGAACAGCGACAGCGCCCAGAAATGGGGCGGCGTCCACAGGAAGATGAGGATGAACAGGAGGACCGGCAGCAGGGTGACGTCGCCGGTCGCCGCCGCCCAGCCGATCACCGGCGGAAACGCGCCGGCGGCGCCGCCGATGACGATGTTCTGCGGCGTCCGCCGCTTCAGCCAGATCGTGTAGACGAAGACGTAGAACAGGATCGACAGCGCGAGGATCGCCGCCGCCAGCCAATTGGCGGCGAGCCCCATCAGCAGCACCGAGAAAAATGCGAGTCCGACGCCGAAATGGAGCGCGGTCTGCGGGTCGAGACGGCCGGCGGGGATCGGGCGCGACGCGGTGCGCTTCATCTTGGCGTCGAGATCGGCCTCGTACCACATGTTGAGCGCCGCCGCCGCGCCGGCGCCGAGCGCGATGCACAATATCGCCGAGAAGCCGAGCACCGGATGGATCGCCGCCGGCGCCGCCAGCAGGCCGCACAGCCCGGTGAACACGACGAGGCTCATCACCCGCGGCTTGGTCAGCGCGAGCAGGTCCCGCCAGTCGGCGGGGAGGGCGGTGTCGGCGGCGGCGGTCACGGTCGTCATATAATGCTTTCCGGACGGTCCTTCGATACGGGCCTTCGCCTCGCTCAGTCCCTACTCAGGATGAGCGAACTTCCCCGCTCATCCTGAATAGCCGTTGAGCCTGGCGAAACGGCGTATCGAAGGACCGCCCAGGCCAGTCCCGTATCGAAGGCCTAGTCCACCTTCGGCAGGGTCGAGAATTGGTGGAAGGGCGGCGGGCTCGACAGCGTCCATTCGAGCGTCGTCGCGCCTTCGCCCCAATAATTGTCGGCCGCCTTCCGGCCCGCCATCAGCGACCAGAAGATGTTGATGAAGAACAACGCCATCGAGGCGGCGAGGATGTAGAAGCCCCATGTGGCGACGTCGTTCCAGCCGGCATAGGCGTCCGCATAATCCGGCACGCGCCGCTGCATTCCCTGCAGGCCGAGGAAGTGCATCGGGAAAAACAGGATGTTGACGCCGATGAAGAACAGCCAGAAGTGCAGCTGGCCGAGCAGCTCGTTGTACATCTTCCCGAACATCTTGCCGAACCAGTAATACCAGCCCGCGAACAGCGAGAAGACGGCGCCGAGCGACAGCACGTAGTGGAAGTGGGCGACGACGTAGTAGGTGTCGTGGACGTTGTTGTCGATGCCGCCGTTGGCGAGGACGACGCCAGTGACGCCGCCGATCGTGAACATGAAGATGAAGCCGAGCGCCCACATCATCGGCGTCTCGAAGGTCAGCGAGCCGCCCCACATCGTCGCGATCCAGCTGAAGATCTTGATGCCGGTGGGCACCGCAATCACCATCGTCGCCGCGGTGAAGTACATCTTGGTGTTCACGTCCATGCCGACCGTGAACATGTGGTGCGCCCAGACGACGAAGCCGATCACGCCGATCGACACCATCGCATAGGCCATGCCGAGATAGCCGAAGACGGGCTTGCGGCTGAACGTCGCCACCACCTGGCTGACCATGCCGAAGCCCGGCAGGATCATGATGTAGACTTCGGGATGGCCGAAGAACCAGAAGAGATGCTGGTAGAGGACCGGGTCGCCGCCGCCAGCCGCGTCGAAGAAATGGGTGCCGAAATTGCGGTCGGTGAGCAGCATCGTGATCGCCCCCGCCAGCACCGGCAGCGCCAGAAGCAGCAGGAACACCGTCACCAGGATCGACCACACGAACAGAGGCATTTTATGCAGCGTCATGCCGGGCGCGCGCATGTTGAAGATGGTGGTGATGAAGTTGATCGCGCCGAGGATCGACGAGGCGCCCGCCAGATGTAGCGAGAAGATCGCCATATCGACGGCCGGCCCCGACGAACCCGAGGTCGAGAGCGGCGCATAGACCGTCCAGCCGACGCCGGCGCCGGGCCCGGTGCCGCCGGGCACGAAGGCCGAGCCGAGCAGCAGGATGAAGGCGGGGACGAGCAGCCAGAAGCTGATATTGTTCATCCGCGGGAAGGCCATGTCGGGCGCGCCGATCATCAGCGGCACGAACCAGTTGCCGAAGCCGCCGATCATCGCCGGCATCACCATGAAGAAGACCATGATCAGGCCGTGGGCGGTGATCAGCACGTTCCACAGATGGTTGGCCTCGTCGACGCTGGCGCCGGCGCCCGCCCAGGCCTGGAGATATTGCAGGCCCGGCTCGGCGAGCTCGGTCCGCATCAGGCCGGAGACGCCGCCGCCGATGATCCCCGCGACGATCGCGAAGATCAGATAGAGCGTGCCGATGTCCTTGTGGTTGGTCGACATGAACCAGCGCACGAAGAAGCCGGGCTTGTGGTCGGCATCGTCGTGATGGGCCGCATGGGCGCCATGCGCTTCGAAATGCGTGGCGTTGGCAGTCGTGTCGGTCATGTCAGTTTCCGCGGGTGGTTTCGGCGGCCTGGTTGGTCACCGGTGGGGTGGCCGTCCCGGGCGTCAGGGTCGGTTGAGGCGTCGCTTCGGGCCCGTCGGAGGCGGGCGCGGGAGCCGGGTTGGTGACCGGCGACGCCGCGGTGGAATCGGGGCCCGTGGGCGGGTTGGCCCCCGGCATCGTGCCGCCCTTCGAGGCGACCCAGGCGGCGAATTGCGCCGGCGGCAGCACTTCCACCGCGATCGGCATATAAGCGTGGCGGGCGCCGCACAGCTCGAAGCACTGGCCGTAATAGACGCCGGGGCGATCGGTCTTGAACCAGGTCTCGTTGAGCCGGCCGGGCACCGCGTCCATCTTCACCCAGAAGGCGGGGACGCCCCAGCTGTGGATGACGTCGGAGGCGGTGACGATCACCTTCACGGTCGCCCCCTGGGGCACCACCATCCGCTCGTCGACCGCGAGCAGCCGCGGCTCGCCGCGCTTCTTCGCATCCTCGGCGCTGAGGCCGTTGGAGACGATCTCGAAGCCGCCATGGTCGGGATAGGTGTAGGTCCAATACCATTGGTTGCCGGTCGCCTTGACCGTGATGTCGGCCTTGGGCGGGTCGTACTGGGCGCGCAGCAGGTCGATCGACGGCACCGCGATCGCCAGCAGGATGAGCACCGGCACCAGCGTCCACACCACCTCGAGCGTGGTGTTGTGGGTGGTGCGCGACGGCACCGGATTGGCGCCGCGGCGGTAGCGGACGATCACCCACAGGAGCAGGCCCAGCACGACCAGGGTGATCGCCGTGATGATCGGCATCAGCAGCCAGTCGTGGAACCACAGCGCCTCCTGCCCGATCGGCGTCACCTGCGGCTGGAAGCCGACATAGTCGGTCGGCTGGCCGACGGTCGCGTCGGCGGCGGTGCGGGCGGCGCTGCTCGACAGCACCTGTGCGTTCGACGGCTCCTCGCCGGGCGTGGCCGCCGGGCTCATCGCCTCCGGCTGGGCCGGCGCGGCCTGCGAATTGGCGCTGATCGAGTCGGCTGGAATCTGCGCGGCGGCCGGGGCGGGAGCGGAAGCCGGCGCCCCCTGGGAAAGGGCGGCGGCCGGCGCCAGCGCGAAAGCGGCGGCGGCGAGGATCAGCTTGAGCGGAGTCTTCATCTAAACCCTTTGGGACACAAGCGCACGAAGCGGGACGGATTCGGGGCCGAGCGGCGGATTGGCGCGCCTTATAGGCAGGAGGTCCTGCCGCCTCAAGGCTCTTGGATCGCCTTGAAGCTGCCCTTTTCGAAGCCTATCAGGCGGGCCGCCGAACGAGACGAAGAAGGACCGATGAACGAAGAGGAGATCCTCGCCGAATTCCGCGCCGCCGACGCCTTGCTCGAGGGGCATTTCATCCTCTCCTCGGGCCTGCACAGCCCGCGCTATCTGCAATGCGCGCGGGTGCTGATGGATCCGGTGCGGGCCTCGCGCCTCGCCTCGGCGCTGGTCGCCTCGATGCCGCGCGACCTGCGCAGCCGGATCGAGGTCGTCGTCTCGCCCGCCATGGGCGGGATCATCGCCGGCCACGAGGTCGCCCGCGCCCTCGGCGTCGAGGCGATGTTCGTCGAGCGTCCCGCCGGCACGTTCGAGCTGCGCCGCGGCTTCCGCCTCCGGCCCGGCCAGCAGGCGCTGCTGATGGAGGATGTCGTCACCACCGGCCTCAGCTCGCGCGAGGCGATCGCGGCGGTCGAACAAGTGGGAGGCAAGGTGATCGCCGCCGCCGCCCTCGTCGACCGCTCGAACGGCGAGGCGGACCTCGGAATCCCCTTCTATCCGCTGGTCCGCCTCAACGTTCCGGCTTATGCGGGCGACGCGCTGCCGCCGGAGCTCGCCGCGTTGCCGGCCGAGAAGCCCGGGAGCCGCAAGGCGGCGTGACTCCCTATCTCCGCCTCGGCGTCAACATCGACCATGTCGCGACCATCCGCAACGCGCGCGGCGGCGACCTGCCCGATCCGGTGCGCGCCGCCCTGCTCGCGGCCGGGGCCGGCGCCGACGGCATCACCGCCCATCTGCGCGAGGACCGCCGCCACATACGCGACGAGGACATTTCCGCGCTGATGGCGCGGCTCACCATCCCCCTGAACCTGGAAATGGCCGCCACCGAGGAGATGCTCGAGATCGCGCTCAGGCACCGCCCCCACGCCGCCTGCCTGGTCCCCGAGAAGCGCGAGGAGCGGACCACCGAGGGCGGCCTCGACGCCGCCGGCCAGGACAACCACCTCCTTCCCTACGTCGCCCGCCTCACCGCGGCGAACATCCGGGTCAGCCTGTTCATCGAGCCCGATCCGCGCCAGATCGCGGCCGCGATCCGGCTCAAGGCGCCGGTCGTCGAGCTCCACACCGGCCGCTACGCCCATCTCGAGGGCGAGGAGCGGGCGGCAGAGCTGCGCCGCCTCGCCGACGCCGCCGCCCTCGCCGCCAGGAACGGCATCGAGCCGCATGCCGGCCACGGCCTCAATTTCGGCAACGTCCAGCCGGTCGCCGCCATCCCGCAGCTGCGCGAGCTCAACATCGGCCATTTCCTGGTCGGCGAGGCGATCTTCACCGGCCTCGGCGAAAGCGTGGCGCGGATGCGCGGCCTGATGAACGAGGCGAGGGGATGAATTTGGGGACAGTTACCGAATTCGATCGCGCGGCATGGGGGCTGGACGCCGAAAGGGGCGAATTCGGTAGCTGTCCCCAAATTCATGGCGCCGCGCCATGATTATCGGCATCGGCTCCGACCTGTGCAGCATCGAGCGGATCGAGAAGTCCCTCGCCCGCTTCGGCGACCGCTTCGTCAGCCGCGTCTTCACCGGGGTCGAGCGCGCCAAGGCGGAGAGCCGCCCGCTCACCCGCGCCGGCACCTACGCCAAGCGCTTCGCCGCCAAGGAGGCCTTCTCCAAGGCGGTCGGCACCGGCTTCAGGCGCGGCGTCTTCATGCGCGACATCGGCGTCGTCAACCTGCCCTCGGGCGCTCCCACCCTGGCGCTGACCGGCGGCGCCCTGGCGAGGCTTGACGCCTTGACCCCGGAGGGCCACCTCCCGCAAATCCATTTGACGATGACGGACGACTATCCCTTCGCTCAGGCCTTCGTCATCATTACCGCCAGCCCGTGTCCAAGGAGCTTTGGGTGAGCAGCAGCGACCCCGCATTGACCGAACGCCCCGACGCCGGGCCCGATAGGCCCGCGCCCGCGGCGGCCAAGCCGGGCACCGACTGGTGGGGGGAGCTGAAGGCCATTTTCTGGCTGATCCTCGCCGTCCTCGCCTTTCACAGCTTCATCGCCAAGCCTTTCTACATCCCGTCGGAATCGATGATGCCCGGCTTGTTGAAGGGCGACCGCCTGGTGGTCAGCAAATATCCCTACGGCTGGTCGTGGGTCTCGCCCAGCTTCCACGTCCTGCCGCAAATGCAGGGCCGCCTGTTCGGCCGCCTGCCGGAGCGCGGCGACATCGTCATCCTCACTCCGCCGGGCAAGACTTCCGACTATATCAAGCGAGTCATCGGCCTTCCCGGCGACACGATCGAAATGGTCGGCGGCACGCTCTACATCAACGACCGCGAGGTGAAGCGCGAGCCGCGCGCGCCGGTGATGGTCGAGGTCGACGCCAACGTGCCGTGCGACTCCGACCTGCAGTTCGGCGACCACAAGGTCCAGGGCGCCGACGGCAAGCTCTATTGCCGCCTGCCGGTATTGCGCGAGACCCTGCCCAACGGCCGCAGCTACGACACGATCGATATGGGCTATGATTCGCGCGTCGACGATGTCCCCAAGGTCACCGTCCCCGCCGGCCATGTCTGGGTGATGGGCGACAATCGCGACAAGTCCGCCGACAGCCGCGTCCCCGCCGCCATCGAAGGCCTCGGCGGCGCCGTCCCGTGGGAGAATATCGGCGGCCGCGCCGAGTTCATCACCTTCTCGCTCGACGGCTCGTCGCAATATTTCAATCCGATCAGCTGGGTGACGGCGATGCGCGGCGGCCGCGCCGGCACCTCGCTTCGGCCCGAGGAAGGGAAAGCGCCGTGAGCGGGGACGGACCCGGCAGCCATGTCGAGCAGCCGGGCCCGGCCGAGATGCGCGATCCGCTCATCCGCCACGAGCTGAAGCGCGCCAGCGTCTGGTTCGGGCTGGCGCTCGCCATCGCCGCGGTCATCGTCCTCGCCCAGCCCTTGCTGCTGATCTTCGCCGGCATCGTGCTGGCCTCGATGCTCGACGGCGGCACCAGATTGCTCGGCCGGGTGCTGCCGATCGGCCGCGGCTGGCGGCTGGCGATGGTCACGCTCGCCGCCGTCGCCTTCATCGTCTGGACCTTCTATTTCGCCGGCAGCGAGCTGGCCGGCCAGGCCGAACGCCTGCGCGAGGTCCTCACTGTGCAGGCCAACCGCATCCTCGCCTGGGGCGACGAGCTCGGCATCGTCCAGGGCGGGGTCGGCGTCGAGCAGCTCGGCGGCCAGCTGATGGGGACTTTGGGCCGGCTCGGCTCGGCGGTGAGCAGCGCGCTCGGCGCCGTCACCTCGATCGTGATGATCCTCGTCATCGGCATCTTCATCGCCGTCGAGCCACACCTCTATCAGCGCGGCGTCGCCTGGATGCTTCCGATCTCCAGCCGCGACCGCTTCTACACCACCGCCGAGCGGATGGGCTACACCTTGCGGCGGCTGATGGCCGGCCGGCTCGTCGGCATGGCGGTCGAGGGCGTCGGCACCTGGATCCTGCTGTGGATCGGCGGCGTGCCGATGGCGGCCCTGCTCGGCATCATCACCGGCCTGCTCGCCTTCATCCCCAATATCGGCGCGATCATTTCGGGCGTGCTGATCGTGCTCGCCGGCTTCAGCGTCGGCGTCAACGAAGGCCTGTGGGCGATCGCCGTCTATTTCATCGTCCAGAATGTCGACGGCTATCTGATCGTCCCCTACGTCGCCCGCCGCACCGTCGACCTCGCTCCCGCCTTGGTGTTGAGCGCGCAGCTTCTGTTCGGCGCCCTGTTCGGCCTGATGGGCCTGATGCTCGCCGATCCGATCGTGGCGATGCTGAAGGTCGCGCTCGAGCAAAAGTCGCGCGACGACGAAGACGGCGGCGCCAAGGCCCCGGGCTGAGCAGCTAAAGTACCGTCCAAACCGGGTTGGACCCCTCGGTCATGCCGGGGTGACGATTTCAACCCGACCGCTCAGCGCTCTCGCACCCTTCCGGGGCGAGGGGACCGGCCTCAGCGGCCGCCGCCCTCCGGCGGGGGCGGGCCGCCGGCACCGCCGCCCTGCATCTGCTGCATCTGCTGCAATTGCTGGAGCTGCTGCATGCGCTGCATCTCCATGAAGCGCGGACCGGCGCCGGCTTCGACCTGGAGGACGTCGATCTCGAAGACGAGCGCGTCCTCGGCGGTGAACGGCGCGCCCGGCGGGATCGGCCCCTGCTCGTGCGTGCCCGGCGGCAGCGTCAATATGTAGGAGCCGCCCGGGCGCATGTGCTGGAGCGCCTCGCCGAAGCCCGGATAGACGCCCTGGGTGGTGGTGACGAACGGCTGCCCGGTCTCGCGGCTGTCCTGGATGACCGGCGCTTCGAGGCTCTTGGCGTGCAGCTTGTAGTGGAGCGCGACGACGTCCTGCGGCGTGATCCTGGCGCCCGATCCGGCGCGCAGGGTGCGGATGCCGACGCCGTTGCCGGTGGTCACCGGCTGGAAGGCGCTGGTGCCCCACCAGGCCAGGGCTCCCGCCAGAGCGGCGAGCAAGGCGAGCGCGATCCACAGCTTCGCGACCGAGCCCCTTTTCAGCGGATGCAGCAGGACGGCAGTGACGGACATGGCATTTCCCCGGAAAAGACGAAGGGCGGCGATACACATCGCCGCCCTCGAAGGAAACAAGGCAAGGGACGGTTACAGCGACCGCCCCCCGTCATCCTCTAGCGCGCGGTGCCGCCGCCGTCGCGCTCGGCGCGCTTGCGCTCGAGCTTGCGGGCGCGGCGGATGGCGGCGGCGCGCTCGCGGGCGCGCTTCTCCGACGGCTTCTCGTAGTGGCGGCGCAACTTCATCTCGCGGTAGACGCCTTCGCGCTGGAGCTTCTTCTTGAGCGCCCGCAGCGCCTGGTCGACATTGTTGTCGCGCACGATGATTTGCATAAAGTCCCGTCACTCTCCGTCGAAAAGCATTTCCCGGCAACCGCTTGCGGTTGCCCGTCGGGAATCGCCGATAGCATAAAAATCTCATCGTCGCGAGCCGATACCCGCGCCGTCACGCCGGGGCCGTTAGCAGGGAGGCCGCACAGTTTCAAGCCGCCTGTCCCGGCAGGGACCGTTGAACCTTGCCGCCGGCAGATGGGCCTGTGGCCCGGCGGCGCCCATGGTACACCCATTCATCCGTCGAGGCTTGAGAACAAAAAAAGAACTTTCCTACACCCGCCCGGATCGGTCATATAATCGAGATGGCCGACTCATACGCCCTGCCGCCGCGCCTGCTCGCCCTGCTCGACGACATGCCGATCGAGGAGCTCGCCTTCACGCCGGTCCGCGTAAATCCGCGGCATGACGGCTGGACGGTCGAACGGCAGAAATGGTTCATCCTGCGGCTCGCGCTGGGCGGCTGCGTCAGCGTCGCCGCCAGGGGCGTCGGTATGAGCCGCAAGAGCGCCTATCGGCTCCGCGAGCGGCCCGGCGCAGCGAGCTTCGCCGCCGCCTGGGAGCGGGCGCAGGGCTGGGGCCAGGACCGCACCGTCGACGTCGGGCTCGAGCGCGCCCTTTACGGCGAGCGGGTGCCGATCGTGCGCAACGGGCGAGTCGTCGGCGAGATTCGCCGGCACGACAACCGGCTGGCGATGGCGGTGCTCAACGCGCTCGACCGCCGTGCGGTGGCGCGACCGGTGACCCCGGCGGTGGAAGCCGCGCTCCACCGTCTCGTCGAGCGGGGAGACAAGTTGAAGCCCGACTGAAAACAAAGGATTCATCACGCCGACATGCGTGTCTTTCGTGTCTTTTGGAGCTGCTCAGTCCTTGCGGATGACCGCCCCGATGGCGGCGATCCGCTCGACCTGCGCATAGCCGGGCTCGGCGAGCAGCTCGCCGAAAATGTCGGGGTCGATCTCGGCGTAGCGCAGGCTGCAGCCCAAGGCGGGCAGCCGCTCCGCCAACGCCTCGCGCAGGGCGTCGCGGCCGGCGACGATGGCGCTGCCGGTGTAGAGCAGGACCGTGCCGCCGGGCTCGATCCGGCGGGCGGCGGCCACCGCCCAGTCGAGGGACAGGCGCGCGCCGTGCATGGCGCCGCCGTCGCGATAGAGGCGTCTGGCCGGGTCGGCGACGAAGGGGGGATTCGCGACCACCAGGTCGATGGGGTGCTCGACGCCGTCGAGACCGCTCCCCTCGACCGACTCCAGCTCGACCCCGGCATGGCGCGCGTTGATAGCGGCGTAGCGGAGGGCGAGCGGGTTGATGTCGATCGCGGTCAGCCGCGCGCCGGGGAGAAAAGGCGCCGCCGCGATCGCGCCGACGCCGCTGCCGGCGCCGAGGTCGACGAGACGGCGGACCGGCGCGAGGCGCGGCAGCTCGGCGCGCAGGAAGGCGGCGAAGCGGTAGCTGTCGGGGCCGAAGAAGACCGATTCGGCCTCGTCCGTCGGAAAGGCCGAATGGAGGAACAGGCGCTCGTCCAGCGAGGCGACCCGAACCCGGCTTCGCAGCCGCTCCCCGTCGCGGGCCAGCGCACCGCTCCGTTCGAGCGCCTCGCGCAGCGGCAGGGGCAGCACGCCCTCGTCGAACGGCAGGTTCCAGCCGAAGACGTCGCGAAGGTCGCGGGCGGCCCGCCCCGGCGCCCGTTCCAGCACCCGCCGGTGCGTTTCCGGAGTCACCGCGGCGAAGCGATAGCCCGCTCCAGCCAGGCCTTCGAGCAAGGCGAGCAGGGCCGGCCGGCCGCTCACCAGAGCTCGGCGCGGTACCGCTCGAAGCAGCGCGCGCCGCAATGGAGGCGGATCAGGGCGCCTTCGGCGATCGCGGTGGCGCGGCGCGGATCCTCCTCGACCAGAGGCCGCAGGGCTTCCCGGTTCCAGGCCTCGCTATGCTTGACGTCGAGGACGGCGTGGAGGTCGAAATAGCGCCGCTCGGCGGCCGAGAAGCCGAGCCGGCGCAGGCCGGCGGCGGTGGCGGCCGAGCGGCCCGGCGCGGTCAGCTCGATCACGCCGAGCGCGCCGACCGAATGCCAGGCGTAGCGGCGGGTGGTCGCCATCGCCGTCATCGCATTGGCGAGCGCCAGGCTCTCCCAGACCGTCGAGTCGATCGAGGCGTCGAGCCGGAGGCGGTCGATCAGCAGGGCGAGCATCGGCCCGTGCATGCCCTTGGGATTGCCCCGCCCCATCTCGTCCCAATAATTGCGGGCGAATTCGAGCTTGGCGCGGCGCGGCATCCGCACCTGGGTCAAGGCGAGCAGATCCTCGAACCCCGCCTCGCCCGCCGCTTCCTGGCCGAGGAACCATCGCAGCTGATCCTGATCGGCCTGCGCCGCGATCCACGCGAACAGCGGGTCGCCCTGGCCGGGCCCGCCTTCCTGCAGTCCCTCGAACCAGGCGATGAAGCCGTCCGCGTCGCTCGGGACGCCCGCCGCCTCGCCGGCGACCTCGCCCCTCAGCGCGTCGAGGAATTCACCCTCCCGGCGGCGCATCCGGCCGTCGCGATCCTCGGTGCCCGGCCAGCCCTCGTCCGGAAAGGAGGGTACCATCCGGGCGCGGTTCCAGCGGGCGAGGTCGCGCTGAAAGGCATCGGTGAAGAAGCGGGACGAAGCGCAAGCGCTTCGTTCGGAAACCAGGGAAGTGGCCAAGGGTGCGCCTTATCGAAATGGGGCTCGTGCCGCTCAACCGTTTCGGCAGTCCGATGTTCCCCGCCGAAGGGTTTAACCTATGTTGGCCAACTACTTAGGCGGAACGAGCGCGCTTCGGGCGCGTTGCCGCCGCATATTTGGGTTGTGAAGAAGACGACGACTTATGCTGATGGTGGAAACGGAACTTCGACAGAGCGATATTCATGGTACCGGCGTGTTCCTGATCGAGCCGGTCCGCAAGGGCGACCTCATCTGGCGCTTCGATTCGCGGATCGACCGCGTCTATTCCGAAGACGAGCTGGCCGGCCTGCCCGAGCGGATGCAGCGCTTCCTGCGCACTTATTCGACCTGGCACGAGGCGACCCGCCTGTGGATCCTGTGCGGCGACAATGGCCGCCACTTCAACCATTCGGACACGCCCAACACCCTCTCGCTTGGGGCAGGCTTCGGCGACGACGTGGCGGCGCGGGACCTCGCCGCCGGGACCGAGCTGACCACCAATTACGCGCTGATCTGCGACAGCGTTCGAATGAACGGCGCCAACTACCTGTCGGCCGACCCCTGCCCGTCGCGGTCCTCCGAAAAGAGGCCGAGCCCCGCCACCGCCGCATAGTCCGCCTCAACCAGCCGGTCGCCGATATCGAGGCGGTAGCGCAGGGCGGGGGCGAAGACCCGGCCGGCGCGCGCATAGGCGGCGCGCCGCGCAGCCGCGATGGTGTCGCCCGCCCCGGTGACGACCATCGTCCAGCCGTAGAGCCCGCTCGTCACCAGCTGGCCGCCGTCAAGCCCGACCTCGCCGTAATGGAGATTGCGGAAATCCTCGTCGTCGAGACCCGCGTCGAACAGCACCGGCAGCCCGACCGGCTCGTCCACCTGCTTGCGGGTGTAAGGGAAAGGCGGAGTGGTCAGCACGATGCCGACCGAGAAGCCCGGCAGGGTCGCGAACGAGTGTGCCGAGCGCTCCCCCATCGCCCGCAGCAGCTCCGCCCACGAGACGGCCTGCAGCGGCTCGAGGATGGCGAAGCCCGGATAGCCGAAGCGGCAGGTGAATTCGAGCGGCCAGATGCCGTCAAGGTTCACGATCGTGTTGAGGTTGACGTAGCCGACATGGCCGTGCTCGCGCAGCAGCGGCGCGATCCGCGCCAGGGTGAGCTCGAAGAACTTGCCGCTGCGCTCGTAGGTCGCGACCGTGCCCATCTCGCCGGTCAGCTCGCCCATGTCGCCGGCGAAGAAGCGCTTATGCTCCCAGTCGAGGCAGGCCGGCGCAAGGAACTTGTCGCCGTCGAAATAGGCGCCGACCCCCATTTCGACGCCGTCGACGAAATCCATCAGGATGTAGCTCGCCGACTCGTCGCGGCGCGCCCGGAACCGGCCCGCGAGCACGGCGCGCACGTCCGCCCCGTCGGCGCGCTGGCCGACATAATTGTCGCTCGAGGCGAAATCCGGACCGCTGAACTTGAGCACGTAGCGCCCCGGATGGGCGGCGAGGAAGGCGTCGCCCGAGGCGGCGTCGGCGAAGCGATGGACGGCCGCCGTGTTCAGGCCGAGGCCGGCCAGCAGCGCCTGCGCATAGGCCCGGTCGTTCTCGAGCCGGTCGCCGAAGGCGCTGCCGCCGATCACGCAATAGCCGTCGCGGCGCAGCCGGTCCTGAAGCTCGCCATAGCCCTCGGACACCGCCTCGAAGAGGATGATGCCGTCGCGGCCCAGCCAGTCGAGCTCCGCGCGCCAATCCTCGGTCCGGGGCACGAGGCCGGCCATGGTTCCCCGCGCGCCCTCGTCCTCGATGAACACCCTCACCTCATGGCCGTCGGCGACGAGCCGCATATAGAGGCTGCCGAGATCGCACGTCTCCGACACGCCGAGGAAACGCATCAGCCGGCGAGATCCTTGAACTCGGGAACCTGCCTGCCCAGCCGCCCCTGGACGGCGGCATTGAGGTCGGCGCTGACCAGGGCGCCGGCATTCCACAGGGCGACATGACGAAGCCCCTCCTCCACCGTCCGGCCGCGGCTGTAGTTGAGGCTCATCTTGGCGCCGGCGACGGCGAGCGGCGACTTGGCGGCGATCGTGCGGGCAAGCTCGAGTCCGGCGGCGACCACCCCCTCGCGGTCCGCCTCGATCCGGTTGACCAGGCCGAGCCTCGCCGCCTCCTCCGCACCCATTCGCCGGCCGGTATAGGCGAGCTCGCGGACGATTCCTTCCGGGATCAAATGGGTGAGGCGCTGCAGCGTACCGAGATCGGCGGTGATGGCGACGTCGACCTCGGCGACCTGGAAGAAGGCGTCGGCCGAGGCGAGGCGGATGTCGCAGGCCGTGGCGAGGTCGACGCCGGCGCCGATGCAGCCGCCGTGGATTGCCGCGATCACCGGCGGCCGCGCCGCTTCGGCGGCGCTGAACGCGTCCTGCAGCCACTGGATGTGCCTGAGCCGCGCCTCGGCGGCCCGCCCGGGATCGTCGCTCGGCGGGAACTGACTGGCGGCATATTGGAGGTCGAGCCCTGCGGTGAAGTGCCGGCCGCGTCCGGAGAGCAGGATCGCCCGCACCGTCGGGTCGGCGCCGAGGTTGCGGAACGCGTCGCCGATCGCCGTGAACATATCATGGTCCATGGCGTTGAGCTTGGCCGCGCGTGCGAGCTCGACATGGGCGACGCCGCCATCGCGGCTTATCGCAATCCTTTCGCTTCCCATCTTCCGCTCGGCTCCCCTAGAAACGGCTCCTATGAGCCGCTTTACCGTCAACGGACAGCCCGTCCACTACCGCATGGATCCGGAGACGCCGCTGCTGTGGGCGCTGCGCGACGCGTCCAACCTTACCGGCACCAAATATGGCTGCGGCACCGGCCATTGCGGTGCCTGCACCGTCCATGTCGACGGCCAGGCGGTGAGGAGCTGCAGGGTTCGCCTCGCCGACCTCGAGGGCAGCTTCGTCACCACCATCGAGGCGCTGTCCAACGATCGCTCGCACCCTGTGCAGCAGGCCTGGGTCGCGGAGAGCGTGCCGCAATGCGGCTTCTGCCAGCCCGGCATGATCATGGCCGCCGCCGCCCTGATCGACCGCAACCCCGCCCCGACCGACGCCGAGATCGACGCCGCCATCACCAACATCTGCCGCTGCGGTACCTATCCCCGCATCCGCGAGGCGATTCGACGCGCCGGCCGGATGCGCAGCGGCGAAGGCCGGATCTCGGCCGCGCCGCCGCCCGACATCGACCCCGCCGACGCGGCACGGCAGGTCCCGGCGCTGCGCGTCCGCCGTCCCTGAACGCCGCCCCTCATCGCGGTTCAGCAACGGCTCATCCGCGAATCGGCACAGCGATTCCGATCGGGAGCGGCGCTTGGAAGCCGGCCGGGGTGAAAGGAGCTTTCCATGCGTAGAGCGTTGATCGGATTTTTGATGGCGGCGACGGCGGCGGTGCCGGTCGCGGCTCAGGCCCAGCAGGAAGCCCGCAGCGAGCGCCGCGTCGAAGCGCGGGCCGAGCGGGCGCAGGAGCGGTATCGCGCCGCCGGCGAGCGCAACCAGGCGCGCGTCGAGCGCCGCCAGGAAGCGCAGACGCGGCGCGTCGAGCGCCAGCAGGTTCGCCAGGAAGCGGCGCCCCGCGAAACCCGGCGCCCGGAGGCCGTCCAGGCCCCCGTCCAGCAGCAGCAGCAACAGCAGCAGCAGCGGCAGAACTGGGCCGGCCGGCGCGGCGGCGGCGACGCCCAGCGCAGCGGCGGATGGAGCGGCCGCGGCGGCCAGGACGACGCCCGCCGCGAAGCCTATCAGCGCCAGCTCGAGGCAAGCCGCGCGGCTTCGCGTCAGGGCATCGAGCAGTCGATCGGCGGCAATTACGCCCGCCAGGGCCAGCGCAACCAGGAGCGCTACGAGCGCCAGCTTCGCGAACAATATGGTATCGGCCAGCGCGGCGACCGCCGCGGCGGCGACTGGAACCGCGACCGCGACGGCCGCAACGACCGCTGGGGCGACCGCCGCGACAGTCGCCGCGGCGACTGGAACCGCAACTGGCGCAGCGACAATCGCTACGACTGGCAGCGTTACCGCTACTCGAACCGCCACCTGTTCCGCTCGGGCTCCTATTATTCGCCCTATCGCGGTTACCGCTACAACCGGTTGTCGATCGGCCTGGTTCTCGATTCGCTGTTCTATTCGAACCGCTACTGGCTGAGCGATCCCTATCAGTACCGGCTGCCGCCGGCGCCCTACGGCACCCAGTGGGTCCGTTATTATGACGACGTGGTGCTGGTCGACGTCTACACCGGCGAGGTGCTCGACGTGATCTACGACTTCTTCTGGTAGCGAAGTCATCCCCGCGAAGGCGGGGATCCCAGTGAGAGTTCGCACTGGGGCCCCAGCCTTCGCTGGGGCGACGAGCAAGAGCCCGGGGCGCGCGAGCGCTCCGGGCTTTTTGCTTGTCAACGCCCTGGTCCCGCAGCACTAAGACGCCTCTCCGCAAAGGGGTCACGGATGCGCTTTCGGTTCCTCGCCTGCCTCAGCCTTCTCGCCGCCGCTCCGGCCCCGGCCGAGACGTTGGTCGTCCATGCCGGCCGCCTCATCGCCGACCCCTCGCGGCCGGCGGCGGGGCCCTCCACGATCACCATCACGGACGGACGCATCACCGCCGTCGCCGCCGGGCTGACGCCGCCGCCTGCCGGCGCGAGGCTCGTCGACCTCTCCGGCAAGACGGTTCTGCCTGGCCTGATCGACATGCACGTCCACCTCTCCGGGGATCCCGGCGGCGATTTCCGCGACGAGGCGGTCGACCCGAATGAATGGGCGACCCTGATCGGCGCCCGCAACGCGCGGGTCACCGCCCGCGCCGGCTTCACCACCGTGCGCGACCTCGGCTCGCCGCCGCTGGTCGGCTTCATGCTCCGCCGCGCCACCGCGGAGGGCGTCATCCCCGGTCCGCGCATCATTGCGTCCGGCCCCGCCATCTCGATCATCGGCGGCCATGGCGACGTCTCCGGCTTCCGCCCCGAGGTGATCCGTGCGCTCAGCATCGACAATACCTGCACCGGCCCCGAGCAATGCGCCGCCCGGGTCCGCGAATTCTCCCGCGCCGGCGCCGACCTCATCAAGATCACCGCCACCGGCGGCGTCCTCTCGCAGCAGGCGCGCGGCCTCGGCCAGCATTTCACCGACCCGGAGATGAAAGCGATCGTCGACACCGCCCATTCGCTCGGGCTCAAGGTCGCCGCCCATGCCCATGCCGCGCGCGGCATCGAGGCGGCGGCGCGGGCGGGGGTCGATTCGATCGAGCACGGCACGTTCGCCGACGCCCGCGCCATCGCCGCGATGAAGGCCTCGGGCACGACGCTGGTGCCGACATTGATGGCCTTTACCGGCATCAGGGAGCGGCTCGGCAAGGGCATCTACACGCCGGTGGTCGAGACCAAGATACGCGAGACGCTAAGCGAGGTCGGCAAGGCCGCCCGCGCCGCCCGCGCCGCCGGCGTGGCGGTCGCATTCGGTACCGACGCGGCGGTCTTCGAGCATGGCCGCAACGCCCAGGAATTCGCCTTGCTCGTCGACTATGCCGGGATGAGCCCGGCCGAAGCGATCGCCTCGGCCACGACCGGCGCGGCCCGCCTGCTCGGGATGGAGAAGGAGGTCGGGCGCATCGCCCCGGGCTATTCCGCCGACCTGATCGCGGTGAGCGGCGACCCCTTGCGCGACGTCCGTGCGCTCGAGCATGTCGATTATGTGATGGTGAGGGGAAAGGCGATCCCATGAGCACGCACGCGATCGGCGACCCCGGCGCCCTTTACCGGATGCAGATCGGCAGCTTCGTCAAGCAGCGGATGCTGACCACCCCCAATGCGTTCAAGATCCCGGCCCAGGGTCTCGACATCTTCGTCGTCCGCCAGTTCCTCACCCCCGAGGAATGCGACACGGTCATCCAGCTGATCGACAAGGACCGCGTTCCGTCCGGTCTGCTCGCCCCGAGCGACGACCCCGAATTCCGTACCAGCGAAAGCTGCAACCTGCGCGTCGAGGATCGCGCCAACCAGATGGTGGAGGCGAAGATCAACCGCCTCACCGGCATCGACCCGACCCACGGCGAGACCATCCAGGGCCAGCGTTACGCGGTCGGCCAGCAGTTCAAGCCGCACCACGATTTCTTCTATAAGAGCGAGCCCTATTGGCCCGACCAGGAGAAGACCGGCGGGCAGCGCACCTGGACCGCGATGATCTTCCTCAACGAGCCCGAGGCGGGCGGCCAGACCTTCTTCCCCAAGGCCAACGTCCGGGTGACGCCGCGTACCGGCAATTTGCTGCTGTGGAACAATCTCGACCAATATGGCGAGCCCAACATGTTCTCGCTCCACACCGGCTGCCCGGTCGAGGCGGGGATCAAATACATCATCACCAAATGGTACCGGGAGCGGCCCTGGGGCTGGTATGGCGAGCATGGGGTGAAGCCGGCGGGGCCCTATTGAGCAAGATCGGCGGCTTGCGGGGGCCTTCCAAGCCGAATTAAGGGGACAACACAGCTCCACCGGAGAGGCTCCCATGAAGTCATCGTTCTTCCTGCTCGCCGCCATTTCGCTCGCCGCCATTTCGACGCCACTTGCCGCGCAGGCCAGGGCCGCTCCAGCCGCCGCCGCGGCGCCGGAGGAGAGCGAAGGCGCCAGGCTGGCGCGGCTGTTCCACGAGAGCGACGAGGCGAACCTCAAGCGCAACCCGGTCGGCGCCATCTTCCGCGGCGATCTGCGCTACGCCGACCGTCTGGGCGACTTCATCACGGACGCCTATTTCGACGCCGAGCGCGCCGCCTCGCAGGCCGATCTCGCCCGGCTGCACGCTATCGACCGCGCCCGGCTCAGCGAGACCGACCGCATCGCCTACGACGTGTTCGAGTGGCAGACCAACGACACGCTCAAAAATCTCGAGCCGCGCATGCTGGCCCTCGGCATCGTCCGGCCGATCAACCATTTCTCGGGCTTTCACACTTTTTACCCGACTTTCGCTTCCGGCGAGGGCGCGGCGCCGTTCAAGACGGTGCTCGACTATGAGAACAATTTGAAACGCCACAAGGACTATGTCGCGTTTCACGACCGCGCCATCGGCCGCTTCCGCGAGGGCATGGCCGCGGGCGTGTTCGAGACCAAGCTCACCACCCGCAACGTCATCGACCAGCTCACCCTGCTGCTCGACCAGAAGGTCGAGGATTCGCCCTTCTACGGACCGGTCAAGCGCTTCCCGGCCGATTTTTCGGAAGCCGACAAGGCGCGCCTCGCCGCCGCCTATCGCGCGTCGATCGAGAACGACATCTATCCGGTCCACCGGCGCGTGCGCGATTTCCTCAAGACCGAATATCTGCCGAAAGCGCGCGAAGGCGTCGGCCTCGTCCACATGAAGGGCGGCGCCGAAGTCTACCGGCGGCTGATCGAGAGCACGACGACGCTGCCGCTCACCGCCGAGGAGGTCCACACTACCGGCCTCGGCGAGGTCGCCCGCATCAAGAGCGAGATGGAGGCGGTCAAGGCCCGCAGCGGCTTCAAGGGCACGCTTCCCCAGTTCTTCGAATATCTGCGCACCGATCCCAGGTTCAAGCCGGCCACCAAGGAGGCGTTGCGGGACGGCTATTTCGCGATCGGCCGCCGCGTCGACGCGCGGGTGCGCGAGCAATTCTCAACCATCCCGAAAAGCCCGCTCGAGATCCGGCCGGTCGAGCCGTTCCGCGAGAAGACCGAGGCCGGCGGTTCCTACCAGCAGGGCACGCCCGACGGCTCCCGGCCCGGCATCTTCTATTACAACAGCTACGACCTGCCCTCGCGCCGCCTGTGGGGCATGGAGACGCTCTATCTGCACGAGGCCATTCCCGGCCATCATTTCCAGATCAGCCTCGCCCAGGAGAATGAGGCGCTGCCCGCCTTCATGCGCTTCGGCGGCAACACCGCCTATGTCGAGGGCTGGGCGCTGTACGCGGAAACCCTCTGGGACGAGCTCGGCATGGAAACCGATCCCTATCAGCGCTTCGGCGGCCTCAACGACGAGATGCTGCGCGCGATGCGTCTGGTCGTCGATTCGGGTATCCATGCGAAAGGCTGGAGCCGCGACCAGGCGATCGACTATATGCTCGCCAACAGCGGCATGAGCCGCACCGAGGTCACCGCCGAGGTCGAACGCTACATCGCCATCCCGAGCCAGGCGCTCGCCTACAAGGTCGGCGCGCTCACCATCCAGCGGCTCAAGGCCAAGGCGCAGAAAGAGCTCGGGCGCAGGTTCGACCCGCGCGAGTTCCACGCCCAGGTGCTGATGACCGGCTCGCTGCCGATGGCGGTGCTGGAGAAGAAGATCGACGACTGGATCGCGGCGAAGAAAGCCGGCTGACGGGAGTGAGGCGATGCGTTTGAGACTGACCGCCTGCCTTCTGGCCGGCCTCCTCGCCGGCTGCGTCACCGACCCTGCGTCGCCGCCCGCGGCCGCGGCCGAGGCCCCCCGGACGACCGCCTCGCAAGCGCTCGCGACTCTGTTCCGGGACAGCGACGAAGCCACCCTCCACCGCAACCCGATCCAGGCGCTCGCGCGCGGCGACCTGCGCTATGCAGACCGCTTCGGCGACTTCTTCAGCGACTCCTATTACGCCGCCGAGCGCGCGGCGGCCCGGACGGAGCTCGCCAGGCTGGCGGGGATTGATCGCGATGCCCTCACCGCCGACGAGCGCGTCGCCTATGACGTGTTCCAGTGGCAGCGGAGCATGGACTTGCGCGGCCTGGAGGGGGAAATCTTCGCCGCCAGCGTCGTCCTACCCATCGAGCATTTCGACGGCTTCCACACCTTTTTCGCGGAAACCAGTTCCGGCGAGGGGATCGCGCCCTACAAGACCCTCAAGGACTATGAGAACGGCCTCGCGCGGTTCGACGACTTCACGTCGCTGACCGACGGCGCCATCGCTCGCATGGAAGAGGGTCTGGCGGCAGGCGTGGTGCAGCCGAAGCTGGTCATGGCCAACGTCCTGGAGCAGCTCGACGCGATGCTGGCCGAGGGGGTCGAGGGCAGCAGCTTCTACCGGCCGGTGGCCAATTTCCCGGCGGAGGTGCCCGAGGCGGAGAGGGCGCGGCTGCAGGCCGCCTATGCCGAGGCCATTTCGTCCAAGATCCGGCCCACAGTCACGCGGCTTCGCGACTTCATCCGCGACCGCTACCTGCCGCGGGCGCGCGTCAGCGTGGGGCTGCAGGACATGAAAAGCGGGCCGGCGCTCTATCGCCACCTCGTCGCTCTGAGCACGACCACCGATATGGATCCGGACGAGATCCACCGGATCGGTCTCGCCGAGGTGGCGCGCATCCACAGGGAGATGGAGGCGGTGAAGGCGCAGGTCGGCTTCGCCGGCACGCTCCAGCAATTTTTCGAGCACATCCGCACCGATCCCAAGTTCAAGCCGGCCTCGCGCGAGGCGCTGCAGCGGGGCTATGTCGCGATCGGCAAACGACTGGACGCGACCCTGCCGACCCTGTTCTCGACCATCCCGAAGACGCCGCTCGAGATCAGGCCGGTGCCGGCGCTGACCGAGAAGGGGGCGGCGCGCGGCTCCTACCAGGGCGGCACCGCCGACGGCTCGCGGCCGGGCGTCTTCTATTTCAACGCCTACGACCTGCCGTCGCGCACCACGCCGGGGATGGAGACGCTCTACCTCCACGAAGGCGCGCCCGGCCACCATTTCCAGATCAGCCTGGCGCAGGAGAATGAAAGGCTGCCGAGCTTCATGCGCTTCGGCGGCAACACCGCCTATGTCGAAGGCTGGGGCCTCTATGCCGAGACGCTCGGGCGCGAGCTCGGCGTCTACACCGACCCCTATCAATATTTCGGCTATCTCGATTCGCAGCTGTTCCGCGCGATCCGGCTGGTGGTCGACACCGGCATCCATTCCAAAGGCTGGAGCCGCGACCGGACCATCCAGTACATCCTCGACAACAGCTCGCGCGGTCGCAGCAACGCCACCGCCGAGACCGAACGCTACATCGCCATTCCCGGCCAGGCGCTCGCCTACAAGATCGGCCAGATGAAGATCAGCGAGCTTCGCGCGCGGGCGGAGAAGGCGCTCGGCCCCCGCTTCGACATACGCGACTTCCACGCCCAGGTGCTGATGACCGGCGCCCTGCCGCTCGCCGTGCTGGAGAGGAAGATCGACGACTGGATCGCGGCGAAGAAGGGCTGATTCCCCCACGCGCTTCGCGCGCAGCAAGGCAACTAGCCGAACGGCACCGTCTCGATCTCGGCCTTGTCCGGGTAGAAAGCGAGATGGCCGGCGATCGCCGCGGCGGACGGGAGCGGGGTCTCGTAGCTCCAGGCGACGTCGGCCGGGCCGCCCGCGGCGCTGAAATAGGCGGCATCGCCCTTGAACGGGCAATGGCTGGTCGTCGCGCTCGGCGCGAGCCGCTCCATATGCACGTCGCCGCGCGGGACGTAGAAGACCGGGGGCAGCGAGCCTTCCTCGAGCAGCAGGGCATGGGCGGTGTCGGCGACGATCTCGCCGCCGACCCGGACCCGCACCCGTCCGCCGAACGGCGCGATCTCGATGGCGTGGGCATTGGTCATGGCGGCCCAATACGCCCATTCCCCCGCCCTCGTCGAATCGGTGTAGGATCGCGTTGCAACCGGGAGGGCTCCTTGACCGAACGCTCGCAGAAGCCGCTCTGGCCCTGCCCCGCCTGCGGCCGCGCCTTCGCCAACGCCAACCAGACGCACGCCTGCGGCCGCCACGACCTCGAAAGCCATTTCCTCGGCAAGCCGCCGCTCGTCCGCGACATCTACGAAGCCTTCCTCGCCATGCTCGAGGAGATCGGTCCGGCGACGGTGCTGCCGGAGAAGACCCGCATCGCCTTCCAGACCCGCATGTCCTTCGCCCAGCTGACCGTGCGGCGCCACCGGGTGCTCGGCCATTTGGTGTTGGCACGGCGCGTGGCGGACCCGCTGTTCACCAAGATGGAGACGATCTCGCCCCGCAACCATGTCCACCATTTCCGGCTCGAATCGCCCGAAGACGTGGCGCAGCTGAGGGATTTCGCCCGCGAAGCCTATGCCGTCGGACGGCAAGAGCATTTAGGCTGAGGCGAGGGCTTCGGCGATCAGGCGGCGGCTGTTGGCGAGGCCGTAGAGGGCGATGAAGCTGCCCATGCGGGGGCCCTGGCTGGTGCCGAGCAGGGTCTCGTAGATGGCTCGGAACCAGTCGCGCAGGTTTTCGAAGCCGGCGGCCTTGCCGACCTCATAGACCTCGGTCTGGATCTCCTCGGCCGACGCGTCCTCCGGCATCGCGGCCAGCTTTCCATCGAGAGCGCGCAATGCCGCGGCCTCGCGCTCGTCGGGCGCGCGGCGGCGCAGCGAGCCGGCGACGAAGTCGCGGAAATAGGCGAGGGCGTGACCGATCAAGGCGTCCAGCTCGGGATGGGTCTCGGGCGACGCTTCCGGCGCGTAGCGCCTGACGAAGCCCCAGAGCAGGTCCTTGTCGTCGGTCGAGGCGACGCCGACCAGATTGAGCAGCAAAGCGAAGCTGAGCGGCATCCGCGCTTCCGGCACCTTGCCGGCATGGACGTGGTGGACCGGGTTGCCGAGCCGCTTGTCCCATTCCTGCCCGGGATAGGCGGCGAGATATTGCTGATATTCGTCGACCGCCTTGGGGATGATGCCGAAGCTCAATTGCTTGGCCTTGCGCGGCTCGCGATAGAGATAGAATTCGAGGCTCTCCTCGGGCGCGTAGGTCAGCCATTCGTCGATCGTGACGCCATTGCCCTTGGTTTTCGAGATCTTCTCGCCATTCTCGTCGAGGAACAGCTCGTAGTTGAAGCCCTCGGGCGGGCGGGCGCCGAGGATTCGGGCGATCTTCGAGCTCTGGGTGACGGAGTCGATCAGATCCTTGCCCGACATCTCATAGTCGATTCCGAGCGCGACCCAGCGCATCGCCCAGTCGACTTTCCACTGCAGCTTGGCGCCGCCGCCGAGCACCGACTGTTCGACCTCCTGCCCCGTCGCCGGATCGGTGTAGCGGACCGTGCCGGCTTCCGCATCCGCGACCTCGATCGGGACCTGCAGCACCTTGCCGCTTTCCGGGCTGATCGGCAGCACCGGCGAATAGGTCCGCCGCCTTTCCTCGCCGAGGGTCGGCAGCATCACGTCCATGATCGCGTCGTAGCGGCGAAGCACCTGGCGCAGTGCCTCGTCGAAACGGCCCGAGGCGTAGCAGTCCGACGAGGCGAAGAATTCGTAGTCGAAGCCGAAGCGATCGAGGAATTGCCGAAGCAGATTGTTGTTGTGCGCTGCGTAGCTGTCATGGCCGCAGCCATAGGGATCCGGCACCCGGCTCAAAGGCTGATCGAGATGGGCGTGCATCATGTCCTGGTTGGGCACTCCGGGCGGCACCTTGCGCATCCCGTCCATGTCGTCGGAGAAGGCGATCAGCCGGCTCGGCCAGTCGACCATCTCGGATAAAGCGTGGCGCACCATCAGGGTCCGCGCCACCTCCTGGAAGGTGCCGAGATGGGGCAGGCCGCTCGGCCCGTAGCCGGTCTCGAAGACGATCTCGCCCGACGGCGGTCCGTCCGGATAGCGCTTCAGGAGCTTGCGCGCTTCCTCATAGGGCCAGGCCTTCGAGACCAGGGCCGCGGCGCGGATCGCTTGCTTCTCGTCCATGGCGCGCTCCTAGCGAAGGCGGGACCGCTCTGCTAGCGTCGCGGGTCGTGCGTGCCGTCCCCGAATTCCACCAGGTCGATCGCGAGCGGTTCGAACGGGAGATCGTCCCCGCGGGCCGGCCGGCCGTGCTGCGCGGCCTGTGCGCCGAATGGCCTGGGGTGCGAAGCGGAGACGCAGAGACGCTCGCCGCCTATCTTCGCGGCACGGCGAACGCCGAGCCGTTCGAAGCCTGGTTCGGCCCGCCGGAGATCGGGGGGCGGTTCGGCTACACGCCGGATTTCAAGGGCTTCGACCACGACCGCCGCCTCGCCACCATCGACCAGCTGCTCGATCTGCTGCTGCGCCAGCGCGGCCATCCGAACCCCTTTTCCATCTATGCGGGCGCCATCCCGGTCCCGCGCCACCTGCCGGGCCTGATCCCCGACATCCCGATGCCCCTGCTCGACCCGGCGCGCGAGAAGCTGGTCTCGCTCTGGCTCGGCAACCGCACCCGCACCGCGGCGCATTGGGACCTGCCGCAGAATCTCGCCTGCGTCGTCGCAGGCCGCCGCCGCTTCACTCTGTTCCCGACCGATCAGGTCCGCAACCTCTATGTCGGCCCGCTCGACTTCACCCTCGCCGGCCAGCCGACCAGCCTGGTCGATCTGGAGGAACCCGATTTCGAGCGGCACCCCCGCTTCCGCGAGGCGCTGGCGGCGGCCGAGACGGCGGAGGTCGGCCCGGGCGACGCGCTCTATCTGCCGAGCCTGTGGTGGCACGGCGTCGCGGCGCTCGACGAATTGGGCGCGATGGTCAATTTCTGGTGGCGCGACGGCGAGCCGCCTCTGCTCACTCCCCTGAACGCCCTCTACCATGCCGCGATCACGATGAACGACCTGCCGCCCGCGGAGCTGGCGGCGTGGCGGGCCTTTTTCGATTTCTACATTTTTCGCGACCATGGCGACCCCGCCGCCCACCTGCCCGAGGCGGCGCGCGGCATCCTCGGCCGCCGCACGCCCGCGTTGGTCGCGCGAGTCAAGGCGCTGCTCGCGCGGGCCTTGGCGCGCTGAGACAAACCCGCAGAAAACAAAGATTTAAGATTTGAGGGCAGGCATCCTCTGGAAATTGGTGCCTGGCATCGATTTCAAGGCGTTTCACTTTCGTTCCAGCCCCTTTATAGTCGACCCGATGGTCGCCCCCTTCCCTTATCCCGCCCTGCACGCGACTCATGGCGGGATCTGGCTGGCAGCGTCCGGCGGCGAGGTTCGGGAGCTCGGCCGGGGTGAGGCGATCGCCCGCGCCGCCGAGACGCCTTTGGTGATGCTCAACGCGCCGCTGGTCGGGCAGCGGCTCGGCTATCCGGACCTGTCCGGGCTCGACCTGCTCGAGCTGTTCGCCTTCGTCCACCCCGCCCGCTTCGCCGTGCCCACCCCCAAGGGGCTCGCCGAGGCGCTCGGCATCGCACCGCCGGCCGGCGACGCCGAGGCCGCGCCCTTCCTGCTTCGGGCCGCCTCGGCGCTGCTCGCGACGCTGGAGGCGGACTGGCCGGAGCGGGAGGGCGCCTGGGCGTCGGCGCGGGCGCTGTGGCGGCTGCGCTGGTCGTGGGCGCCGGCGATCGCGCAGCGGCTGCAGCGGCCCGAGCGGGACGAGCCCTGGCTGTTCTCGAAGCTGCCCGAATGGGAGGAGAAAGGCGCCCGGCCGGCGCCGCGAACGGTGCGCGTGGCCGAGGCTCAGGCGATCGAACGGCTGACCCGGCTGGTCGGCAGCGGCGCCGAGGTGCGCGAAGGGCAGCGCGATTATGCGGCCGCCGCGGCGGGCGCGTTCGATCCTCGCCCTGCCGAGGGCCAGCCCAATCTGCTGCTCGCCGAGGCCGGCACCGGCATCGGCAAGACCCTGGGCTATCTCGCTCCCGCCTCGCTCTGGGCGGAGCGGGCCGACGGCGCCGTCTGGGTGTCGACCTTCACCAAGGCGCTGCAACGCCAGCTCGACCGCGAGGGCCTGCGCCTCTTCCCCGATGCGGAGGAGCGGCGCAAGAAGGTGGTCGTCCGCAAGGGCCGCGAAAATTATCTGTGCCTGCTCAACCTCGAGGATGCTTTGCAGGGCGGCTTTGCCGGCCGCGCGGCGATCCTCGCCCAGCTTGTCGCCCGCTGGGCGGCCTGGTCGAAGGACGGCGACATGGTCGGCGGCGACCTGCCGGGCTGGCTCACCACCCTGTTCCGCCGCGCCGGCGCGACCGCGCTGACCGACCGCCGCGGCGAATGCGTCTATGCCGGCTGCCCGCATTACCGCAAATGCTTCATCGAGCGCTCCGTCCGGGCCAGCCAGGATGCCGACATCGTCATCGCCAACCACGCTTTGGTGATGGTCAACGCCGCCCGCGGGCGCGACGGCGGCAGCCCGGCTTCCCGTGGAAATGGTATTTCCATGGGGTCGCTGCCGACCCGGATCGTGTTCGACGAGGGCCATCATCTGTTCGAGGCGGCCGATTCGACCTTCGCCGCCGCGCTGACCGGCCAGGAGGCGATCGAGCTGAGGCGCTGGATCGTCGGCCCCGAGGGCAGGTCGCGCGGGCGGCGGCGGGGGCTGGCGGCGCGGCTCACCGACGTCGCTTCCTATGACGAGGCCGGCGCGCTCGCCCTCGACATGGCGGTGCAGGCGGCGGCGCTGCTGCCCGGCGACGGCTGGCTGCAGCGAGTCGCCGAAGGCTTGGCGTTCGGTCCCGTCGAGACGCTGCTCGCGGCGGTGCGCGGCACCGTCTACGCCCGCGCAACCGCTCAGGATGCCGGCTACGGCATCGAGACCGAAATGGCCGAGCTGGACGGCGACGTCGTCGCCGCGGCGGCGCCGGCGGTCGAAGCGCTGGAGCAATTGATGCGGCCGCTGATGTCGCTGGCGCGGCGGCTCGAGGCGGTGCTCGAGGATGCACCGGACTGGCTCGATTCGCAGGCGCGGGCGCGGATCGAGGGCGCGATCGGTGGCCTCGCCTGGCGGACGCAGACGATTGCCGCCTGGGTGGCTCTGGCGGCCCGGCTCGGCGGGCCCGCCGACCCCGACTTCGTCGACTGGCTCGCGGTCGACCGGATCGACGGCCGCGAATATGATATCGGGCTCCACCGCCGTTGGCTCGACCCGACCCGGCCGCTCGCCGACATCGTGCTGAAGCCGGCGCACAGCGTCATCGTCACCTCGGCGACCCTGCGCGGCGCGGAGGGCTGGGACAGCGCCGAGGCGCGGACCGGCGCTTCCCATGTGCCGGGGGCGGTGCGGCATTTCAGTGCGGCGAGCCCGTTCGACTATGCGGCGTACAGCGAGGTGCTGATCGTCACCGACGTCAAGCGCGGCGACGTCGCCCAGCTTGCCGGCGCTTATTCGCGGCTGATCGAGGCGGCGGAGGGCGGCACGCTCGGCCTGTTTACCGCCATCCAGCGGCTGAAGGCGGTCCATGCCCGCATCGCCGACCGGCTCGCCCGGGCCGGGCTGCCGCTCTATGCCCAGCATGTCGATCCGATCGACACCGGCACCCTGGTCGACATCTTCCGCGACGATCCCCACGCTTCCTTGCTCGGCACCGACGCGCTGCGCGACGGCGTCGACGTGCCCGGCCATTCGCTCCGCCTCGTCGTCATGGAGGGGGTGCCGTGGCCGCGGCCGACCGTACTCCACGCGGCGCGGCGGGCGGCCGGCGGTGGCACCGCCTATGACGACCGCGTCGTCCGCGCCCGGCTCGCCCAGGCGTTCGGCCGGCTGATCCGCCGCCAGGGGGATAACGGAATCTTCGTGCTGCTTGCCGCGGCGACCCCGACCCGCCTGCTTGCCGCCTTCCCGCCGGGAACGCCGATCCGCCGCCTCAGCCTGGCCGAAGCGACCGAGCGGGTGCGCTCGCGCCTTTCAACCGCGCCCGCTTTCGGGCATCAGGCGCACCTGGAGAGGCAGGCCGAAGAAGCCGAATGAAGAGTCTGACTTTGCTGCGCCACGCCAAGTCTGGCTGGGACGATCCCGTCATCCGCGACTTCGACCGGCCGCTGAACCCGCGCGGAAGGCGCGCCGCGCGGACCGTCGGCGCCGAGATGAAGACGCAGGGCCTCGCCTTTGATCTCGTCCTCGCGTCACCCGCCCGGCGGGTGATCGAGACGATCGAGGAGGTGGCCGCGGGCTATGGCACGATCGAGCCCCGATATGACGAGCGCCTCTATCTCGCTTCGGCCGCGACCCTGCTCGGCATCGTCCGGCACGCGCCCGAAGATGTCGAGAGGCTGCTCCTCGTCGGCCACAACCCCGGTTTCGAGGAGCTCGCGCTGCGCCTCGCCCGCAGCGACGGCGACAAGCTGCGCGCCGAGGTCGCGATCAAATACCCGACCGGGACAGTGGCGCAAATCGAGTTGCCGGTGGAGCATTGGGCGGGGGCGCGGGAGGGGACGGGCCGGATCGTCCGCTTCATCCGCCCGCGCGACCTGGATCCGGAGCTCGGCCCGGACGCAGAGTGACCCAGCGCTGGTGACGGTTCCAGCCGTTCCGTTGCCCCGGACCAATGCCGGGTCTGCGAGGCCCTTCTCCACCCTGCAGGTCGCCGGGAGAGGGAAGGCCTTTCGACAGGCTCAGGGCGAACGGATTTGTCCAGTCGGACTAAGCTTCCAGCGCCTCGGCGAGCGTCCGGCGGATCGCCAGCAGCGCCTCGAGCGGGAATTGGCTGTGCTGGTTGGCCGGAGTCGGCCCGGTCGCCGCCACCGCCGCCTCCCCGGGATCGCCGTCGGGCGCGCCGCTGGCGAGCAATTGCTGGACGCCGCGGATCGTGTAGCCGTCGCGGTTCAGGAGGCGGTGGATGCGGCGGGCCAGCGCGACGTCGGCCGGCCGGTAATAGCGGCGGTTGCCGGCGCGCTGCAGCGGCTTCAGCTGCGGGAAGCGGCTCTCCCAATAGCGCAATATGTGCTGCGGCACGTCAAGCTCGGACGCGAGCTCGCCGATGGTGCGGAAAGCCTGGTCGCTCTTGCCGGTGGCGTCGGCCATCGCACGCGGCCTCAGCCGCCCTTGGCGATCCGTTCGCGCATGATCTGACTGGCGCGGAAGGTGAGGACGCGGCGGGGGGCGATCGGCACTTCGACGCCCGTTTTCGGGTTGCGTCCGACGCGCTCGCCCTTGTCGCGCAGGATGAAGCTGCCGAAGCCGGAAATCTTCACGTTCTGCCCCTCGGAAAGGGCGTGGCACATATGGTGGAGGATCCGCTCGACGATGCCGGCCGATTCCGCCCGCGAAAGCCCGATCTCCCGATGAATGACGTCGGCAAGGTCGGCGCGCGTCAAGGTCCCGGCGTCCGTCCGCCTGATGGTTCCCGCGTCGGCCATTTCTTCTCCCTCCCCCCGAGGCAATGAAAAATCATAGTCCAGCTTGTACTTAAGTGCAAATCGTCAATGCGGCGAACCGCCTTTAGTAACGGACGACGGCGGCGCCCCAGGTGAAGCCCCCGCCCATCGCCTCGAGCACGATGAGATCGCCCGCCTTGATCCGCCCGTCCCTGACCGCCGTGTCGAGCGCGAGCGGCACCGACGCGGCGGACGTATTGGCATGCTGGTCGACGGTGACGATCACCCGCGCCGGATCGAGGCCGAGCTTTTTCGCGGTCGCGTCGAGGATGCGCTTATTGGCTTGGTGCGGCACCACCCAGTCGACCTCGTCGGCGGTGTGGCCTGCCGCGGCAAGCGTCTCGTTGAGCACCGCGGCGAGATTGACCACGGCGTGGCGGAAGACTTCCTTGCCCTTCATCCTGAGCTTGCCGATCGTGCCGGTGGTCGAGACGCCGCCGTCGACGAAGAGAAGGTCGTTGTGGCGCCCGTCGGCGTGGAGCCTGGTGGCGAGCACGCCCTTGTCCTGCGCGTCGACCGAATGGAGCAGGATCGCGCCGGCCCCGTCGCCGAAAAGGACGCAGGTGGTCCGGTCGTTCCAGTCGAGGATGCGGCTGAACGTCTCGGAGCCGATCACCAGAGCATAATCGGCCATGCCTCCCTTCAGCATGTTGTCGGCGACCGAGAGGGCATAAAGGAAGCCGGTGCAGACGGCGGCGACATCGAAGGCGATGCAGTCGTTGATGCCGAGCGCGGTCTGGACGCGGGTCGCGCTGGCCGGGAAGGTCTGGTCCGGAGTGGCGGTGGCGAGGACGATCAGGCCGACGCTCGAAGCCGGCACCCCGGCGGCGGCCAGCGCCTTCTGCGCCGCCTCGGTAGCGAGGGTGGCGGTGGTCTCGCCGTCGGCGGCGATATGCCGCGCCTCGATGCCGGTGCGCTCAACGATCCATTCGTGGGTGGTTTCTACCCGTTCGGCCAGCTCGGCATTGGTGACGCGGCGGGGCGGCAGCGCCGAACCGGTGCCGACAATGACCGACCGGCGGCTCATTTGGCGGCGATCTGCGCCCGGTGGGCGGCGATGTTGTCGAGATCCTCGATGATCTTGCGGGTGAGATCCTCGCGCACCATGCGCGCGGCGACGCGAATGGCGTTGGCGACGCCTTTCTCGGTGGCGCTGCCGTGGCTCTTCACGACCAGGCCGTTGAGGCCGAGGAAGACCGCGCCATTATGGTTGTTGGGGTCGAGATGGTGCTTGAGCAGCTCGGTGGCCGGGCGCGAGATGAGGAAGCCGATCTTGGACCGGACCGAGCTCTGAAAGGCGCGGCGCAGCAAATCGGTGACGAAGCGGGCTGTGCCTTCGAGCGACTTCAAGGCGATATTGCCTGAAAAGCCGTCGGTGACGACGACGTCGACGTCGCCCCGCGACAATTTGTCACCCTCGATGAAGCCCTCGAAGCGCATGCCCAGATAGTCGGCGTCGCGCAGGACGGCCGCGGCCTCCTTGAGATCGTCGGTCCCCTTCATCTCCTCGGTGCCGATGTTGAGCAGCTGGACGCGCGGCTTGGGCAGCTCGAGCACGACCCGGGCATAGGCCGCGCCCATCACCGCGAACTGGACGAGATTGCGGGGATCGCACTCGGTATTGGCGCCGAGGTCGAGCATGACGAGGTCATTGTCTCCGAGCGTCGGCAGGAGGGCCGCCAGCGCCGGCCGGTCGATGCCGGGCATGGTGCGCAGGGCCAGCTTCGACATCGCCATCAGCGCCCCGGTATTGCCGCCGGACACGGCGGCCTGGGCGTCCCCGGCCTTCACCGCGGCGATGGCGAGGCCCATCGACGTCGTCTTGGCGCGGCGGATCGCCTGGCTCGGCTTGTCGTCGGGGGTGATGACGTCGGCGGCGTGGACGATCTCGCAGACCGCCCGCAGATCGTCATGCTTGGCGAGCTCGGCCCGCAGAACGGGCTCGTCCCCGAACAGGATGAAGGAGAGGTCGGGACGGCGGCGCCAGGCGCGCGCCGCGCCGGCCGCCATCACCTCGGGGCCGACATCGCCGCCCATCGCGTCGATTGCGATCCGCGGCCCGCTGCCCACCTATGCCGTCTCCCGAAAGCCGTCGTCGGCCGTCTTACGCCTCGACCGGCTGGATTTCACGTCCGTTATAATGGCCGCAGGCGGCGCAGAGGTTGTGCGGCAGATGGAGTTCGCCGCAATTCTTGCATTCCTGGTAGTTGACCGGCTTCAGCGCGTGATGGCTGCGGCGCATATTGCGCTTCGACGGCGTTGTTTTTCTTTTGGGGACGGCCATCCTGGCACCTGTTCAGTCTAGGGTTCGTTGATGTGGCGAGCACATTGCCAAGGGTCAACGGCGGGGTGAGGCCGCTGGCCGTGCGGCCGGGGTGCGCGCGTGAGCGGTGCCGCCTATAGCGGATTTCCCTGTAGTTGCAAGCGCCGCCGGCGCGTGCCACGCCTCGGCCGGACAAGGGAGGCATGCCATGATTCTGCCGATCACGCTCACCATCGCCGGCGCCGCGACTCTGCTCAACATCTGGATCGCGCGGCGTATCGGCCAATTGCGGATCAGCAACAGGATCTCGATCGGCGACGGCGGCAACGAAGCGCTGACCGCGCGGATGCGCGCCCAGGCCAATTTCGTCGAATATACCCCCTTCTTCCTGATCCTGCTCGGCCTGATCGAGCTGGCGGTCGGCTCCAGGGTCTGGCTGTGGGTCGTCGCCGTCATCTACATTCTCGGCCGGATCGCCCACGCCTTCGGAATGGACCGGCCCCAGCCCGACCGTCTGCGGCTGCGGATGATCGGGATCATCGTCACCTTCCTCGTCCTGATCGGCCTCGCCCTCTATGCGATCGCCCTGCCTTATTTGGAGCGGACGCCGGCGACCATCACCTACGCGGCGGCTTGACGACCGCCGGTCAGCGGCGGCGCAACAGGTGCGCCACGCTCTTGCCCGTCGTCCTGGCCTTGCCGTCTTCCCGGCTGACCTCTTTCTCGAGTGCGGCCCGGATCGCCTCGACCTCCTGATCGCTGAGATGCTCGATGCCGATGAACTGACCCCGCCCCTTGGGAACCGCGCGAATCAACTCGTCCAGCTTGGCCTGCATGGCCGCGGCGTCGCGATTCTGGCTGTTCTGGATGAGGAACACCATCAGGAAGGTGACGATGGTGGTCGAGGTGTTCACCACCAGCTGCCAGGTATCGGAGAAGAGGAAGATCGGACCGGTCGCCGCCCAGATCGCTATCAGGGCGATGGCGACGATAAAAGTGAGCGGCTGGCCCGCAGCGAAGGCGGTTCGAGACGCGATCGACGTGAATATCCGGTCCATGCGGCAACCCCCGGTTTGCTAGGATAAGAGAGGGCTTTATCCCTATTATCGGTGTGATGCGAGCACCCGGTCGGCGACGAAGGGGTTGGTCTGCCGCTCCTGGCCGAACGTGCTCATCGGGCCGTGACCGGGGACGAAGGCGGTGTCGTCGCCCAACGGCCAGAGCCGGCCGGTGATCGCGTCGATCAGGTCCTGATGGTTGCCCATCGGGAAGTCGGTGCGGCCGATCGAGCCGCGGAACAGGACGTCGCCGACGATGGCGAGCTTCGAGGGCGGATGGTGGAAGACGACGTGGCCGGGCGTGTGGCCGGGGCAATGATAGACGTCGAACACCAGCTCGCCGACGCTGGCCTGGTCGCCGTTCACCAGCCAGCGGTCCGATTCGAAGGTCTTGCCGGTAATGCCGTAATTGCGGCCGTCATCCTCGAGCCGCGCGATCCAGAAGCGGTCCGCCTCGTGCGGGCCCTCGATCTCCACGCCAAGCTCGTCGGCGAGGATCTTGGCGGAGCCGCAATGGTCGATATGGCCGTGGGTGAGGAGGATCTTTTCGATCGTCACATCGTGCTGCTTCGCCGCCGCCTTGAGCCGGTCGAGATCGCCGCCGGGATCGGTGAAGGCGCCGCGCATCGTCTTCGTGCACCAGATCAGGCAGCAATTCTGCTGGAGCGGGGTCACCGGGATGATGACGGCCTTCATCGGGGGCAAGGTCATGGCCGCGCAGATGGCCCGCGCGGCTCCAAGTTGCAACCGGAGCAAGCCCGCCTCTAAGAGAAGCGCGCAATGACGCTCACCCATGTCCAGCGGCTCGAGGCCGAGGCGATCCACATCCTGCGCGAGGCGGCGGCCGAGTGCGAGCGGCCGGCCATGCTCTATTCCGCCGGCAAGGACAGCTCGGTGCTGCTCCACCTCGCCCGGAAGGCGTTCGCGCCGGCCCGGCCGCCTTTCCCGCTGCTCCACGTCGACACGATGTGGAAATTCCGGGCGATGTACGCGCTGCGCGACCGCGCCGCCGCCGAGGCGGGGATGGAGCTGATCGTCCACCGCAACCCGGAAGCCGAGGCGCAGGGCATCAACCCGCTCGACCACGGTTCGGCGGTCCATACCCAGATGTGGAAGACCGACGGCCTCAAGCAGGCGATCGACCGGCACGGCTTCGACGCGGCGATCGGCGGCGCCCGGCGCGACGAGGAGAGAGTGCGGGCGAAGGAGCGGATCTTTTCGTTCCGCAGCGCCGGCCACCGCTGGGAACCCAAGCGCCAGCGGCCCGAATTGTGGCGACTCTACAATGCCCGCAAGGCGAAGCGGGAGAGCTTCCGGATCTTTCCTCTGTCCAACTGGACCGAGCTCGACGTCTGGCAATATGTCGAGGCGGAGGGGATCGAGGTGTCGGAGCTCTATTTCGCCGCGCCGCGGCCGGTGATCGAACGCGACGGCACCCTGCTGATGGCCGACGACGAACGGCTGCAGCCCCGCCCGGGGGAAGTCGTGCGGGAGCGTTGGGTGCGGTTCCGGACGCTCGGTTGCTATCCCCTCTCCGGGGCCATGGAGAGCCGCGCGTCGACGGTTGCGGAGCTGATCGAGGAAATGCGCACCGGCCGCCAGTCCGAACGCCAGGGCCGGCTGATCGACCGCGACGGCGCCGCCTCGATGGAGCGCAAGAAGCGGGAGGGCTATTTCTAGATGACGAGCGAGAAGACGCTGCTGCGGCTGATCATCTGCGGCTCGGTCGACGACGGCAAGTCGACCCTGCTCGGCCGCCTGCTCTACGAAACCGGCTCCGCCTTCGACGACGAGCTGGCGCTTTGCGGCGACGATCTCTCGCGCCTGGTCGACGGGCTCGAGGCGGAGCGCGAGCAGGGCATCACGATCGACGTCGCCTACCGCTTCTTCGCGACCGAAAAGCGCAAGTTCATCGTCGCCGACGCGCCGGGACACGAGCAATATACCCGCAACCTCGTCACCGGCGCCTCCACCGCGGAGCTAGCGCTGGTGCTGGTCGACGCGACCAAGGGCGTGCTGACCCAGACTCGGCGGCATTTCTATCTGTGCCGGCTGCTCGGCGTGAAGCAGTTCGTCCTGCTGGTGAACAAGATGGACGCGGTCGGCTACGACCAAGCGGCGTTCGACCGGATCGTCGCCGATTATGCATCGCTGGCCGAGGACTTCACCGCCATCCCCATCTCCGCCCTCGCCGGCGACAACGTCACGACGCCCTCCCCGGCCATGCCCTGGTATGACCGGCCGACCTTGCTCGAGCATCTCGAGGCGGCGGAGCCGGACGACCGGCCCGAGGGCGCCTTCGCCATGCCGGTCCAATGGGTGAGCCGCGAGGGCCGCCGCGGCTTCGCCGGGCTCGTCGCCTCCGGCGAGGCTCGGCCCGGCGACCCGATGCGGGTGATGCCGGCAGGGACGAGGGCGACGCTCGCCCGGATCCGCCTCGGCGAGGCCGAGCTCGACGTGGCGGTGGAGGGGCAGTCGGTGATGCTCACTTTCGCCGAGGAGGTGGACTGCTCGCGCGGCGACGTCGTCACCACCGCCGGCTACCCGCCGCCGGTCGCCGACCAGTTCGAGGCGACCCTCGTCTGGATGGCGCAGGAGGAATTGGTCGCCGGCCGGCAATATGGGCTGAAGCTCGGCACCCAAACCGCGCTGGCGACAATCCACACGCCCAAATACGAGATCGACGTCGACACGTTCGAGCAGGTGCCCGCCCACGGCCTCAAGCTGAACGGTATCGGCGTCGCCAATTTGTGGACCGACCGACCGCTCGTCTATTCGGACTATGAGTTCGGCCGCGATCTCGGCGGCTTCATCCTGATCGACCGGGTCAGCAACGAGACGGTCGGCGCCGGCCTCATCCGCCACGCCCTTCGGCGGTCGCAGAACCTCCACCTGCAGGCGCTCGACGTCACCCGGGACGCGCGCGCCGCGCTCAAGGGGCAGCGGCCCCGCCTGCTCTGGTTCACCGGCCTGTCGGGCGCCGGCAAGTCGACCATCGCCAACCTCGTCGAGAAGAAGCTCCACCTCGAGGGCCGGCACACCTTTCTGCTCGACGGCGACAATGTCCGCCTCGGCCTCAACCGCGACCTCGGCTTTTCCGACGCCGACCGGGCCGAGAATATCCGCCGGGTGGGCGAGACGGCTCGGTTGATGCTGGACGCCGGGCTGATCGTCCTTGCCGCTTTCATCAGCCCGTTCCGCGCCGAGCGGCGGATGGTGCGCGAGATGCTGGGCGAGGGCGACTTCATCGAGGTGTTCGTCGACGTTCCGCTCAACGTCGCCGAGCAGCGCGACCCGAAGGGCCTCTACGCCCAGGCCCGCGACGGCCGAATCCCCAACTTCACCGGCATCGGCTCGCCCTACGAGCCGCCCGAGGCCGCCGAGATCCGGATCGACACCACCGCGATGAGCGCCGAGGAGGCCGCGGACGCCGTCGTGCGCTATCTCGATCAGCGCTGAGCCGGCCCCTGCGCGGCATATTCGAACAGGCGGAACCGGTAGCGCTGCCGGGCGCGGATATTGGCTGCAAGGCGGCCGTGGAGCCGGTCGTCCCAGGCGCTCCAGCGGTCGATGAAGGCCGCGGCGGCCTTCGCATCGCCCGATTCCTGGATCGCGATCACCTGTTTGAGCAGGTCGCGGACGGCGTCGTGATAGCGGTCATAGTCGATCGAGAGCCTGGCGGTGGCGGAATCGAAGGTCAGCACCTTGCGGTCGAGGAACCAATTGCCCTGCATCAGCTGCATCATGTTGTAAGGCTGCTCGCGCCGCGGCTTGTTGTTCTGGAGGGTGCGCAGGATGCCGCTGGCGTAGAGCGAGCGCAGCTGGTCCTCGCTATAATAGCCGCGGCGGCGGAGCTCCTTCGCCACGAACAGCGAGACGAGGTCAGCCTTCATCTCCTCGAGCAGGTTCGCGTCGGGTCCGATCGCATCCAGGCTGCCGCCGGACGCGGTCACGTCCGGCCCGAGATAATGACCGACCTCGTGCCACAAGGTGCGGTAGAAATTGGAATCGGCGGTGAGATGGGTGGCGAAGGCCGGCGCCACCGCCGCGCCCCAGATGTCGCCCGAGCCTTTGAAGATTTCGGGATTGCGCATGATATTGGCGCGCAGCAGGATCGTGCTGCCGTAGCGGGCCGCCAAATAGGCTTCGTTGGGCAGGTTGGTGGCGGTGTTGCCGCCGCGGGTCTGGCCGAAATCGGCGACGACGTCGTAGACGCCGACCGGAATGTCCTCGATCACCTTCTTGTGGCGCTCCGTCGGGAGCATATTCTCGAGCTCCTGCATCCCCTTCATCGCGTCCTTGAGCGCTGCGGATTCGGCGTTGCGGGTGGCGAGCAGGCTGAGGCCGTAAAAGGCGCGGGTGCCGAGCAATTCGTCGTCATAGGTTTCATAGGCGCCGATCTGGGCGTTGAGGTTCCGGAAGCGGCCGGTGATCCACGCCGCGTCGCCCGATTCGTAATCGTCGGAGAGGAGGTCGCGGGCGCGATTGCGCAGGTAGCGGGCGAATTGCCAGTCGGACGCGTCGACCGCGTCGGCGGCCTCGTTGAGCAGGCCGTGGCTGCGGACCATCTCGTCGGCATAAGCGAGCGAATAAGGCACCGCGTAGAGGGTGGCCCGGTCGGGCTTGCGGGACAGACGCTCGATGCTGGCGCGAAGGCCGGGATGGAGGGCGTCGATCACGGGATATTGGCGCAGCTTGGCGAGGTCGCGTTTGAGCACCGCCAGCTCGGCCCGGCGGACGACCGAGCGCAGGTCGGTGAGGCGCGCCCGTTCGGCCGGGTGGACGGCGAGATAGGCGTCCAGCTCCGCCTTGGTGAGGTCCCAGGGATAGACGTTTTTGCCCGGCGGCGCGTCCGGCAAGGGGAGGAAGGGCTCGCGCTTATTGTCGAGCGTGATGGCGATCGGCCCCTGGTTGAGCCGGTAGAGCGTGTACAGGCTGCGCCCCTGCGCATCGGCGCGCCGGACGAGGGCGGCGCGGGCGGTCAGCGCATTGCGGTGGCGCTGCGTCTCGTAAACATCCTGGAAGATGCGGCCCACTTCGAGCAGCTTCGCGACCGCGACCCGCTCGCCGGCCGAGAGGTGCGCGAGCGAAGGCGCGAGCCGAATGGTCTGAGTCTTGTCGAGGACTGCCTTCGCCTGGACGGGCGACCATTCGCGCGGCGCAGCGGGCGCCTGGGCGGCGGCGGGGGCGAAAAGCGTGGCGAGGAGCAGCGGGAAGGCGATTCGCTGCCCACGCGTCCGCTCCGCACCCATCGTTGCATACTCCCGGCATCGCGCCGAAAGGTTCAGAAGTTCCACAAAGTGCAGATTCCTGAGAGCGAAAAAGATCTGCTGAACCTTTCGCGGCAGCGCCAGCGTGCCGACCACCTTCCTGTCGCCTGAAAATCCGGCTGCCATGCGTATTCTCGCCTCTCAATGCCGCTCAAGGTCGATCAGCATGGCAGGCCAAATCCTATTAGTGAAATCCTATTGTGGGCACCGAATTCCGGGCTAGTCTGCCGCTATGCTCGGCCGCGCCGCTTTGCTCCTCCTGCTTGCGGCTACCGGCTGTGCCACCGTCCCCAAAACTGCGACGCCCGCGGCCGGCAATTACGCCTGGGCGCGCTTCAACGCGCGCGGCGTCACCGCCTCGGGGGCTGAGGGGATGGCGGACCGGGGCTCGGGCCGTGCGCTCAGCATCGACGATCCCGTGCGGATCGCCTCGATCACCAAGCTGCACGTCGCGCTCGGCGTCATGCGGCTGGTCGAGCAGGGCAAGCTCGACCTCGACGCCGACGTTTCGGGGCGGCTCGGCTGGAGGCTGCGCAACCCGGCCTTCCCCGACCGGCCGATCACGCTCCGGCTGCTCCTCTCCCACCGCTCGAGCCTGCGCGATGGCATCGATTATGCGCTGCCGCTCGGCACCACGATGCAGCAGGCGGTCGCCGCGCCGGAAGCGTGGGACTTGGAGCATCGGCCCGGCACCTTCTTCCGTTACTCCAATCTCGGCTTCCCGATCGTCGCCGCGGTGATGGAGGCCGTGACCGGCGAGCGGTTCGACCGGTTGATGGACGTCCTGGTGGTGAAGCCGCTCCAGCTCGAGGCTTGCTTCAACTGGACCACTTGCCCGGACGCGAGGATCGGCCGTGCGGTCGTCCTCTATACCCCCGACGGCGCGGTGTTGCGCGACGACCTGCGCGGGACCCGGCCCGCCTGCCCGGTCGTGACGAGGGCCGGCGGGAATTGTGACCTCGGCGCCTATCGGCTCGGCACAAACGGCGCCCTGTTCTCGCCGCAGGGTGGGCTGCGCATCTCGGTGCGCGACCTCGCTCGGGTCGGCGCCATGCTGCTGCGCAAGGGGCGGCTCCCAGACGGCCGCCGCTTTCTCTCGGAAACGAGCCTGGCGGAGATGGAGCGGCTCCACTGGCGCTTCGACGGCGCCAACGGCGACACCGAGCAGAATTTCTACTGCGGCTACGGCCTGGCGGTTCAGATCCTCGCCCAGTGCGCGCCGAAGGACGATCCGTTCGGCGACGGCCGAACGCGCCTCGGCCATGCCGGCGACGCCTACGGCCTGCGCTCGGGCCTGTGGATCGACCGCGCCAAAGGCACCGGCATCGCCTATTTCGCCACCGGCCTCGGCGACGACCCGCCCCGCGGCCGCTCCGCCTACCGGGCGATCGAGGAATGGCTGGCGGCGAAAGCAGGAGGGGGACGATGAGCATAAGACAATGGACGGCGCGGATCGGCGGCGGCTTGGCGGTTTTGGTAGCGCTGGCGGCGCTGGCCGAAGTCGCCACCTACGACCGCAAGGCGTGGGGCGCCGATTTCGAACGGCTCAAGGCCGACATGGCGCAGGGCTATGCCAATCTCGACTGGATCGCCGAGCAACGCCGGCTCGACCTGCCGGCGCTGTCGCGGGAGACGGCTCGGGATCTGGACGGCGCCCGTTCGCGGCTGCGCGCCTATCTCGCCCTGCAGCGCTTCATCGACCGGTTCGGCGATCCGCACCTCCAGCTGGCCGCGCAGGAAACGGGAGGCGGCGGTCCCGCGCCGGCATCCGCCGCCTCCGCAGGCCCCCCGCCCGACTCGCCCGTGTCGGACTGCGCCGGGGCGGGCTATGGGGAAGGCGATCATGGCTTCGGCTTTGCGGCCGGGCGACTGCCCGGCTGGCGCCCGCTCGCCGGCGGCAATTTCCCGACCGGCCTGGCGGGGACGACCGGCCTGCTGCGCATCGCCCAGTTCGGCGAGAATCAATATCTGTCGGCCTGCACCGCCCGCTTCCGGCCCGGCATCGGCGAGCGCGCGCTGCAGCTCGAAGTCCGCGCCGCGCTGCAGGCGGAGCTGCGGGAGCGGCTGGCGCAGCTGCGGCGGGCCGGCGCGACCCGGCTGCTCGTCGATCTGAGCGGCAATGGCGGCGGCTCGGAATGGGTCAACGAGGCGATCGCCCTGTTCACCGCGCGACCGCTCGAGCGGCCGGCGACGCGGCAGGTCGGGCCGGCCTGCGACCGGCGCGGAATCTGGGAAGGCAAGCGGCCCGCCTGCCCGGTCTTCGCCGCCGCGGGCGCGCCGATGCGGATCGAGGGCGAGGGCGACTGGGCGGGGCCGCTGCTGGTGCTGATCGACGGCGGCACCGCTTCGGCGTCGGAGGATTTCGTCGCCTGGATGAAGGACAATCGGGCCGGCCGCCTGGTCGGCGCCCGCACCTACGGCGCCGGCTGCGGCTATGTGAACGGCGGCACCCGGACGCGGCTGCGCGCCCTGCCCTTCGACGTGCGGATGCCGAATTGCGCCCGCTTCCTAAGGAACGGCACCAACGAGATCGAGGGCATCGCTCCCGACGTCGCGCTGCCGATGGCCGAACCGGAAAAAGCCGCCGACGCGCTGGCGAGGCTGCTCGCGGCGTAGGGGGCCGCGTCAGGGCTTCTCGCCGAGCAGATTGCGCTGCCAGAACATCAGGCTGGTCCAGAAGGCGTAATCCTGGTTGGCCTTCTTGGCGAAGCCGTGGCCTTCGTCCTGGGCGAGAAGATGCCAGGCGATGCCGTCGCTGCGGCGCACCGCCTTGATCACCTGCTCGGCCTCCGAAGCGGGCACTCGCGGATCGTTGCCGCCGGTCTGCACCATCAGCGGCAGGCGCAGCTCCTTGACCCGGGTCAGGGGCGAGATGGCGAGCAATTTCCGCCTCTGCGCCGGATCGCGCTCGTCGCCATACTCGACCCGCCTCAGGTCGCGGCGATAGCTCTGCGTGTTTTCGAGGAAGGTGACGAAGTTGGAGATGGCGACGATGCAGTTCGCCCCCTTCAGCCGCGGCCCGTAATGGATCGCGGTCGCATAGCACATATAGCCGCCGTAGGAGCCGCCGGTGACGCCGATGCGCGACGAGTCGAGGCCGGGATCGGCGGCGAGCTTGTTGAGGAACGCGCCGATGTCGCGCACCGAATTCTCACGGAGGTCCGGCCCGTTGTCGAGGGCGACGAAGCGCTTGCCGAAGCCGGTCGAGCCGCGCACGTTCGGGTAGAAGAGGGCGATGCCGAGCTCGTTGAGATAGTAATTGTTGCGGCCGAGGAAGCCGGGGCGCGCCTGGCCTTCGGGGCCGCCGTGGATGCTGACCAGCACCGGCCGGCGGCCGGGAAAGCGGCGCGGATCCGGCCGGTAGAGGAAGCCCGAGACCTTCTCGCCGTCGAAGCTGACCGTCTCGACCAGCTCCGGCTCGACGTTGCGCTTCGGATCGAGGCCGCCGGTCTCGCTCTCGGTCCAGCGGGTGACGGCGAGCGTCCTGGGATTGACCGCATAGACGTCGGACGACGAACGCGCGGACGAGACCGAGAGCGCGACCTCGCCCCACGGCGCGACCTCGAGGCCGCCGGCGGTGCCGACCGGCAGGCCGGCCACGGCGCGGCTCCTGCGGGTGCGCAGGTCGAGGAGCTTGAGGCGGCTGACGCCCGCTTCGTTGACGATGTAGGCGATGAAACGGCCGTCGTCGGATATGTCGAAGCTCTGGACGTCCCAGCGCGGCTCGGGCGCCACCGCGGTGAAGCGGCCCGTCGCGGGGTCGAGGATGCCGAGCCGCCGAAAGTCGGAGCCTTCGTCGGAAGTGACCCACAAGGTCCCGTTCGGGGCGAACTGGGCCGAACCGTAGGAGATCGGCTTGCTATGGTCGCCGATCGGCGTCATTCGGCCGGTGGCGACGTCGATCCGGTAGAGGTTGGTCTTGGTGATCGACAGATATTCGGCGACTATCGCGCTGCGGCCGTCGGGCGCGAAGTCGGCCAAGCCCCAGCCGCCGCCCTTCACCTGGGCGAGCAGGCGGTTGCTGGCGGGGTTGCGCGGGTCGACGATGTAGAGGTCGTTGTCGGCGCCGTTGCGGCGGGTGGAGGTGTAGGCGAGCCAACGGCCGTCGTGGCTCCAGGCGTTGATCGAGTTGCGGCTCTTGCCGTCGGTGATCAGCTTCAGCCGGCCATTGTCGATCGCGTAGAGCTGCCAGAACTCGCTGCCGCCGACGTCCTTCTGGATGACGAGGACGTCGCCCTTGCCCCGGGAATAGCTGGCGGCTGATATGGCGTCCGCCTCGAAGGTGACCTGGCGGCGCATGCCGAGCGGCCGCGCGACCTCGTGGACCTGGCCGGTGTTGCCGAAGCGGGTGATGATTGCGATGCCGCGAGTCTTCGGGTTCCAGCCCTGCAGCGAAGCGGTGCGGAACTCCATGTAGGGGCGGGTGCGTTCGGCGAGCTCGTCGGGCACCGCCGGAATGCCGTCGGCGACGAGCGCGGCGGGCTTCTCGACTTCGGCGAGGGCGGGGGCGGACAGGAGGGAGGCGGCGGCGAGCAGGCAGGAGCGAAGGCGCATGGGGACTCCTCGGGTCGAAGGCGGCAGGACGCTAGGACGGTGCGCGCCGGGCGGCAAGCCATTGATCCCTCTCCCGCTTTTTGGCGGGAGAGGGCTCATCGTCAGCACTCGACGACGTTGACGGCGAGGCCGCCCAGCGAGGTCTCCTTGTAGCGGACGTTCATGTCGAGGCCGGTCTTGCGCATCGTCTCGATCACCTGGTCGAGGCTGACCAGGTGGTCGCCGGTGCCGACCAGAGCGAGGCGGCTCGCCTCGATCGCCTTGATCGCGCCGACCGCGTTGCGCTCGATGCAGGGGACCTGGACGAGGCCGCCGACCGGATCGCAGGTGAGGCCGAGATTGTGCTCCATGCCGATCTCGGCGGCATTCTCGATCTGCCACGGCGAGCCGCCGAGCGCGGCGGTGAGGCCGGCGGCGGCCATCGAGCAGGCGACGCCGACCTCGCCCTGGCAGCCGACCTCGGCACCGGAAATGGAGGCATTCTCCTTGAACAGGGAGCCGATGGCGGCAGCGGTGAGCAGGAAAATGCGCACGCCCTCGTCGTTCGAATGGGGCGTGAAGCGCCGATAGTAACGCAAGATGGCCGGGACGATGCCGGCGGCGCCGTTGGTCGGCGCGGTGACGACTCGGCCGCCCGCCGCATTCTCCTCATTGACCGCCAGCGCCCAGAGGTTGACCCAGTCGAGCACGGTGAGCGGATCGGAAAGGGTGCGTTCCGCGCGGTCGAGCAGCAATTGGTGGAGGCCCGGCGCGCGTCTTTTCACCTTGAGGCCGCCGGGGAGGATGCCTCCGCGGCCGATGCCGCGGTCGATGCATTGGTCCATCGCCTCGACGATGGCGGCGAGACGACGGTCTATCTCCTCGTCGGGCAGAATGGCGCGCTCGTTGGCGCGGGCGATGTCGGCGATGGTGAGACCCTCGCGGTCGCTGATCGCGAGCAATTCGTCGGCGCAGCGATAATTGTAGGGAATGTCCCAGAAACCGTCGGGCGGCGCGTTGCGGGCGATCGCCGCCTCGTCGACGACGGCGCCGCCCCCGGTCGAGTAGGATATTGCGCTTTCCAGCGTCTCGCCGCCCGCGTCGAAGGCGGTGAAGCGCATGCCGTTGCTGTGGTGGGGCAGCCGCTCGCGCTGGCGGAACCTGAGGTCGCGCGGCTCGTCGAAGCCGATTTCCTTGCGGCCGCCGAGGCGGAGGTGGCCGGTCGAGCGGATCGACTCGACGAGCGCGTCGGCGGCGTCGGGGTCCAGCCGGTCGGGGCGCTCGCCCGACAGGCCGAGCAGAACGGCGCGGTCGGTGGCGTGGCCCTTGCCTGTCAAGGCGAGCGAGCCGTAGAGATCGGCCTGGACGCGCTCGGTGCGGTCGAGCAGGGCCTTTTGCGACAGCGCCTCGACAAAGCGGCACGCGGCCGTCATCGGCCCCATGGTGTGCGAACTCGACGGGCCGACCCCGATCTTGAAGAGGTCGAAGACGCTGGTGACCAAGCAAGTCTCTCCTGACGCGGCGGCAAATGGGCCTCCGGCGCGCTTCTGGCAAGCCGGCGAGCCGTTCGTGCTGCTCGAGTTCGACGGAGGCGCGCGGCTCTACCGGCATCCGCAGGCGGTAGTGGAGGCGCGGCGGCCGGGCGACGTGGCGCCCGCCCTCGCCCGGCTGCGGGGCCGGCATGCGGCCGGTTTCGTCGGCTATGAGGCGGGCTACGCGCTCGAGCCGAAGCTGGCGCCGCTGGCCCGCGACGCCGCGCCCGAGGCGCCGCCCTTGCTGTGGTTCGGCCTGTTTGACGGCTGGGAAGAGGTCGAAGCCGAAACGCTGCTGCCGGACGCGGCGGGCGGCTGGGCCGGGCGGCCGCGGCCGCGCGTCGAACGCGAGGCGCACGAGGCGGCGGTCGCGCGGGCGCTCGACCATATCCTCGCCGGCGACATCTATCAGGCCAATCTCACCTTCCCGGCCGAGGCGGCGGTGGCCGGCCATCCGCTCGCCGTCTATGCGGCGATTCGGCCGCGAGCGCAGGCGGGATGGGGCGGCGTCGTCTTCACCGGCGAGCATTGGCTGCTCTCCTTTTCGCCGGAGCTGTTCTTCACGCTGGACGGCAAGCGGGTGACGGCGCGGCCGATGAAGGGGACGGCGCCGGCCGGCAGCGATCCGGAGTCGCTGCGCGGCGACGCCAAGCAGCGCGCCGAGAATCTGATGATCGTCGACCTCATCCGCAACGATCTTGCGCGGGCGTCGAAGCCGGGGACGGTCAGAGTGCCGGCTTTGTTCGAGGTCGAAACCTATCCGACCGTGCTGCAAATGACCTCCACCGTGGTCGCGGAGCTCGAGGAGGGGCGGGACGCGGTCGATCTGCTCGGGACGATTTTCCCCTGCGGCTCGGTGACGGGGGCGCCCAAGATAAGGGCGATGGAGATCATCGCCGCCATGGAGCGGGAACAGCGAGGTCCCTATACCGGTAGTATCGGCAGGCTTGCGCCGGACGGCCAGGCCGCGTTCAATGTCGCGATCCGGACCCTGGTCCTGGCGGACGGCGAGCGGATCGCGCGGCTCGGCCTCGGCTCCGGCATCGTGGCGGACAGCGTCGCCGCGGACGAGTGGCGCGAATGCCTGGCGAAGGGAGAGTTTGTGGCGACGGCAGGGCGCTTCGACCTGATCGAGACGATGCGCTTCGATCCCCATGAGGGCATCGCCGCGCTCGACCGCCACCTCGCCCGGATGAAGCGCAGCGCCGATTCGTTCGGCTTCGCCTTCGACCGCCACCATGCGCGCAACGAGCTGCAGGCGGCGACCTTCTTCCTGAGGGCGCCGCGCAAGCTCCGGCTGCTGCTGTCGCCGAGCGGAGCCCTCGCGATCGAGGCCCGGCCGCTGCCGGAGACGCCGGCGGCGGCGGTAGAGGTGGCGCTGGCGCCCCGGCCGGTCGAGCGGGAGGATTTCCGGCTGAGGCACAAGACCAGCGACCGGCGCTTCTATGACGCGGCGCGGGAGGCGGCGGGAGCTTTCGAGGTGGCATTCGTCGACGGCGAAGGATTTGTCACCGAGGGGAGCTTCACCAGCCTGTTCGTCGAGCGGGGTGGGAAGCTGCTGACGCCGCCACTGGCACGGGGCCTGTTGCCGGGCGTGCTTCGCGAGGCGCTGATCGAGGAGGACCGGGCCGAGGAGGCGGAGCTGCGGGTAGAGGATCTGGCCGGTGGGTTCTTCGTCGGCAATGCGGTCCGCGGGCTGATGGCGGCCAGGCTGAGTTGCTCCCCGTCCGCCTCGCGGACGGCGAGCAACTAGGCCGCCAGCGGAAACCTCAGCAACCTGTCCGCCACCGGCACCAGCGCCTCCGCCCTCGGCCCCACGGCTCGGACGATCTCCGGATGCCCCGCATCCAACCCTCCCGTCAGCGCCCCGAACGCCGGAAGGATCAGCTTCCTCTCGGTGGCGACGAAGCAGCGGCGGGAGACCCGGCGGCCGCGGTGACGGAGCCGCAGCTTGGGATGGAAATGGCCGGACAGCTCGGGCCGCAACTCGGCGGGATCGGCCTCGTGGCGCAGCAGCAGGCCGTCCACCTCGGCCTCCTCGACGATCGCGCCGCCGCAATGATCGGCCATGCCGGGATCGTGATTGCCGATGATCCAGGTCCAGCGCGTGGCCCCAGTCAGCGCGGTCAGCAGGTCGCGAGCGCGGTCGGGAAGGCGGTCGCAGCCGTGGCGGTCGTGGAAGCTGTCGCCGAGGCACCACACCTCTTCGGCGCCGGTCGAGACGGCCAGCGCGGTGAGATCGGCGAGAGTGGCGATCGAATCGTAAGGCGGCAGCATCTGCCCGAGCCGCGCGAACCAGCTCGCTTTCTCGAGATGGAGGTCGGCGACGAGCAAGGCGCGGCGGGCGGGCCAGAACAGGGCCCCCTGCGGCAGCGCCATCAGATCGTGGTGACAGAACGAAAAGCGAACCATATCCCAGCTATAGCCGGGCGGCGGCGGCGTTCAAGGGCTCAGCGCGAAGGGTTGGGGATAACCGACGAATCGAGCGGTGCCGGCGGCACGACGGGCCGCGTATCGATCAGGCTCGGGCCGGAGGCCGCGATCAGGATCGCGCCGAGCACGAAGCCCTCGAGCACCAGCACGAAGGGATTGCCCAGCCTCCTCAGCCACTTCATCGCTTGTTCCCGTCCATGCGGGAGGCGTGCCCAACCGCGGGTAAACACAAGCTGAATTGCCCGGCGGGCCGTGCGCGCTTTCCGGCGGATGGCTTTGCGCAGCGGCCGCCAGCCGTTCCGCGAATTTCGCGAGGCTCAGATCGGTCAGGACGAGGTCGGGCCGGTAGCGGGCCACCCGGCGAATGCCACGGCGATTGTTGACGGTCCAGACCAGCAGGCGCTTGGGCGTCGCTGCCGCGAGGTTGCAACGGTAAAGGCGGTCGAACCGCCTGCCCGGATGCTGATTCTCGAACTTGCCGAGCTTGATCAGGCGCAGCGCCGGATTGTCGATCGAACCGAAGCTGATCGACAGCGTGTCGTAGGGACGGCCCGGTGCCCAGAAATCGGCGCCCTCGGCGAAGCTGTCGATGAGCCCGGAGACGGTCTCGTCCGATTCGATCGCGACGTGCGCGTCGGGAAAGGCGGCGTCGAGGCCCTTCGCATCCTCCTCGTGGAGGGTGATGAAGGTCAGCTTGTCGAGCAGTGGGGCGCAGACCGCGGGAGCGCAGGGCAGCGCCTCGCGAAGCGCCTGGATCTCCGCGGGCCCGACCCGCGTCTTGAGGTCGAGGACGACGTGGCGCACCCGCGTTTGGGCGAGGAACCCGGCCAGCACCGTCCTGACGGTCGGTAGGGCCGCAGGCCGCGCTGCGCGCCGGGCGCCGACGCGGCGTTCCGGGATCAGCGGCGAATAGAGAACGGTGCAGCGGCGAAGCTGCCACGCCATGATCGACGCGACGCGAAGGGGGCCGCAGTCGGTCGCCGCGTGAAGCCGGTCGTCGTGCGAGACGACCGGGACGTGGTCGATCGTGAAGCGCACGTCCATCTCGAACCCCGCGAAACCCTGCGCGACGGCGTCGGCGAAGGCCTCGACGGTATTGGCCGGCCAGGTGCCGGCATAGCCACGATGGGACAGGATGGTGGGAGCGGGGGGCGGCGGCCCGGCCCGTGACGCCGCCGGCTGGGCCAGCCCGGCGGCCAGCCCGGCGAGCAGGATCCCGATCGATTCCGGTCGAATCACGGCAACGCCCCCTCGCCGCCAATCTGGCCCGAAAAGCGGCGGGAGCCCAGCGCCGTTTGGCAGCGGCCGATCCGGCGCCGGGGCAAAGCCCGGCGCCGGGCCCGGTTCAGACGGTCTCGGGCTCCTTCTGCGGAGCCTTCTCCGCCTCGATCGTGCGCGACTGGCCGCTGCCGATCTCGATCTTGCGCGGCTTCATCGCGTCGGGGATCTCGCGGACCAGCTCGATCGAGAGCAGGCCGTCCTTCATGTCGGCCGTCTCGACCCGGACGAAGTCGGCCAGCTCGAAGCGGCGCTCGAAGGCGCGGGTGGCGATCCCCATGTGCAGGAAATTGCCGTCCTTGTTGCGATTCTCCGCCCTGCGGCCGACCACGATCAGCATGTTCTGGCGGGCGGTGATGTCGATGTCGCCTGACGAGAAGCCGGCGACGGCGAGCGTGATCCGGTAGCGGTCGTCGCTCAGTTTCTCGATGTCGTAGGGCGGATAATTGTCGGCCTGCTCGGCACGCGCGCTTTCGAGGAAATCGAACAGTCGGTCGAAGCCGACGGTCGAGCGGCGATAGGGGGTGAAATCGAAGCTTCTCATGATCCTGTCCTCCAAATGAGCAACATTTGCATGAGGGGCGGCGGCCAAGGCGGGCGCCCCTCGCGGCTACAGGCCGGGCACCGCGAACAGGTCGTCCGGCGGCGGCGATTTAGGTAAGGATTTCGGGCGTTCAAGGGGGTGAAATCCTTCCGGTCGCGGCAGGAATTCAGCGGCCCACATTCTCTTCCACGGCCGCGGCCAGCTCGGCCAGGGTGAAGGGCTTGCGCAGCACCGGGACGTCGCCGCCCAGCGCGGCCTCCAGCTGCACGCTCTCCGCAAAACCGGTGACGAAGACGATCGGCAGGCCGGGATGGATCTGCCGGGCGGCGCGGGCGGCGTCGGCGCCATGCATGCCCGGCATCGCATAGTCGATCAACGCGAGGTGGGGTTGCCATCCGCGCAGCGCCTCGAGACCCTCCGGTCCGGAGGCGGCGGTCACCACCGTGCAGCCGAGGCCTTCCAGCGAGTCGGCGAGGAAGGCGCGCACGTCGTCATCATCGTCGACGACCAGCACGCGCTTGCCGGCGGCGGCCGCGGAGGCCGTCTTCGCCGCTCCAGGCGGGCCCGTCTCTCCCGGCTCGGGCGCGGCCGCGACGGGCAGCAGCAGGTGGACCGAGGTCCCCTTGCCGACCTCGCTGTCGATATGGAGGGTCCCGCCCGCCTGCTTGGCGATGCCATAGACCTGGGCGAGGCCGAGCCCGGTTCCCTTGCCGAGCGGCTTGGTCGAGTAAAAGGGCTCGGCGGCGCGGGCGAGCACGTCGGCAGGCATGCCGTGGCCGGTGTCGGCGACGGCGATTCGGACGAACTCGCCGGCCGGGTGGTCGGGCGCGTCGTCGAGCCGCACCCGGCTAGTCGAGATGGTGAGAATGCCGCCTTCCGGCATCGCGTCGCGCGCGTTGATGGCAAGGTTGAGGATCGCGTTCTCGAGCTGGTTGGCGTCGCAGACGCCGTGGCCGGTCTGCGGGTCGAGCCGAGTCTCGATCGTCACCGCGCCGCCGATCGTGTGCCGCAGCAGGCGCTGCATCGCCTCGATCACCTCGTTGACCGCGACCGCGGCCATGCTGATCCGCTGGATGCGCGAGAAAGCGAGCAGCTGGCCGGTAAGCTTGGCGCCCCTGCGGGTCGATTCGAGCGCGGTCTCGGCGATGCGCTTCAGCCGCGGCTCCTCGACCCGCGAGGCGATCAGCTCGAGCCCGCCCATGATCGGGGTGAGCAGATTGTTGAAATCGTGGGCGATGCCGCCGGTGAGCTGGCCGACCGCCTCCATCTTCTGCGCCTGGCGCAGCGCCTCTTCGGCCTTGAGGCGCTCGCCGACTTCGGCCTGCAGCCGGTCGAGCGCGGCGCTGAGGTCGGCGGTCCGCTCCGCCACCCGCCGCTCCAGCGTCTCGTTGACATCGCGCAGCGCCGCCTCGGCCTCCTTGGTCTCGGTGACGTCGATGGCGACTCCGATGAACCCCACATGCTCCCCATCGGGGCCCCAGCGCGGCTGCGAGATCGAGCGCAGCCAGCGCCATTCGCCATCGCCGCGAAGGTAGCGGCCCTCGAGCGTGAACAGTTTCAGCGTCGCCTCGCCGGCGAAGGAGTCGGCGAGCAGCTGGTCGAAATCGTCGGGATGGATGCGCGTGCGCCAGTCGAAATCGAGCGCTTCCTCGTAGGACACGCCGAGGAACTCGGCATAGGCGATGTTGACGAAGCCGCGCTTGCGGTCGAGCTTGGTGACCCACATCGGCACCGGCGCAGAATCGGCGATCAGCCGGAAGCGCTGCTCGCTCTCGCGCAGGGCGAGCTCGGCCTGGTGCAGCTCGGTGACGTCGTGTCCCTGGGCGAAGATTCCGGTCACGCGTCCGCCGTCGTCGACGATCGGCTGGAAGATGAAGTCGAGCAGCCTTTCCTCGGGCGCGGCCCCGGCCGTCCGCTGCAGCCGCAGCGGCCGGGCACGGCCGCTGACCTCCTTGCCGGTTTCGAAGACGTGATCGAGCAGGCCAAAAAATTCCTGCCCCTCCAGATCGGGAAAGGCCTCGCGAACCGTGCGGCCGACCAGCCGTCGCGGCCCCACCAGCCGCTGATAGGCGTCGTTGGCCATCTCGAAGACATGGTCGGGCCCGCGCACCACCGCCATGAAGCCGGGGGCGTGATCGAACAGCCGCCGCAGCCGCTCGGCCGGGAAAGCGTCGGCCGCGAGAGGAGAAGCAGGCGGGCTGGGCGACATTGACGCTCCCACAAAGCTCGGCCCCCGCCCGCAGCGGTGAAAGTAGCGCCCGCGCCGGCATTACGGAAGCCCCCGCAGCGGCCGGCGGCGAGCATCTCCGGCCTCTTGCATCGAACCAGAAGGGTTCCTATCTGTGCGCCGCCGGATGCCTAACGGGTCCGGCGAGCGCCTGCGGGCGCGGGCGCTCCTCACATCGGTTGCTCTTAAGGAGGACAGACATGAGGACCAATTTCGACTTCACGCCGTTCCGGCGCTCCACCGTCGGCTTCGACCGCCTGTTCGATCTGCTGGAGAACGGCACGGGCTGGCAGGGCGCGGACAATTATCCGCCCTTCGACCTCGAACGGATCAGCGACGATTCCTACCGGATCACGCTCGCCGTCGCGGGCTTCCGGCCGGACGAGATCGAAGTCACGGCGCAGCAGAATCTGCTGATCGTCACGGGCCGCAAGGGGGGCGACGAGCAGGGCCAGTATATCCATCGCGGCATCGCCACCCCGGCCTTCGAGCGCCGCTTCGGCATGGCCGACTACGTCCAGGTCCGCGCCGCCGAGCTCCGCGACGGAATGCTGTCGATCGAGCTCCTCCGCGAGATTCCGGAGGAGATGAAGCCCCGGAAGATCGAGATCAGTGGCGCGCAGGCGCAGGTCAGCGACCAGCGGCCCGAGAACGACAACAACGCTCAGCGCCACGCGGCCTGACCGTCCGGCGCCGCACGCCGCTTCGGCGCGTCGCGCCGGGGCGGTCCATCCACCCATGTCAGTCATTGAAAGGAGGACATCATGGCTATGCGTGATCTCATCCCGTGGGGCCGACAGGAGGACCGCGCCCCTGCCTTGCTCGGCGCCGACGAGCGGAGCCCGTTCTGGAGCTTGAGGCGCGACATCGACAGGCTCTTTGACGACTTCTGCCAAGTCCCCGGGGCCGGTCTCGGCCGCAGCGCGACGTTACAATGGCGAACGTCGAGGTGAGCCAGACGGAAACCGAGATCCGGATCACCGCCGAAGTGCCGGGCATGAAGGAGCAAGACGTCGAGTTGCTCGTCGAGGACGGCGTCCTCGCGCTGCGCGGCGAGAAGAAGAGCGAGACCGAGGGCAAGGATCGGGGCTATTCGGAGCGCCATTATGGCCGCTTCGAATGGCGCATCGCTCTGCCGTCCGGAATCGACGAGGAGAATGCCAAGGCGGCTTTCCGCGACGGCGTCCTCACCGTCACCCTGCCCAAATCGGCCGAGGCCGAGCGCGGGCGGCGTATCCCGATCAACGCCCAGATGCGGCACTGACCGCGAAGGCGGCCCCGGCCCGGCGGCCGGGGCCGCTTTTCGTTGAAAGCGGCGACGGCGAGGTTTAATCCGGGCCGCACAGGAGACGCGCCATGTTCACCGACATGAGGAACGGCACCGCCCAGGATTGGGCGCATATCGCCATGGAGCACGGCAAGCACCAGCAAACGACCGCCGCGCGGCAGATCATGGAGGGCCTCGCCCGGCTCGAGGCGATCGAGGTCGGCTTTGCCGCCAACCAGCTCACCCACTCGCTGATGGCCGGCACCCTCGCCCGCCGCGCCGGCGCCAGCGACGAGGAGGTGGTCGCCGCGCTCTGCCACGACCTCGGCAAGCTCTTCTCCATCCCCAATCACGGGCCGATCGCCGCCGAGATGCTCAAGCCCTATGTGCGCGAGGACATCTACCACGCCATTTACTGGCACCAGGAATTCCAGGGCCGCTATTATTTCGAGCATCTCGGCAAGGACCCGGAAGGCCGCGAGCGCTTCAAGGGCGAGAGCTGGTATGCGTTCGCCGAGAAGCTGGTCGACGAGTGGGATGCGCCGGCTTTCGATCCCGGATTTCCTGTCGATCCGCTCGAAAGCTTCGAGCCGGAAGTGACGCGGGTGTTCACCAACCCACGATCGATGGTCTGAGCGGGCGCCTCAAGGAGGGGGAATTCAATGCGGATATTCATGCGCCTGGCGGCGGCGGCCGTCGCCTTGCTGCCGGCCGGCCTTGCCGCGCAGACCGCGCCTCACCAGGCGCAGGCGCGACAGATATTCGAGCGCGTCGTCGCCTTCCGCACTGCCCAAGGCCACGGCCAGGTGCCGGCCATGGCGAATTATCTCGCCGAGACGTTGAAGGCCGGCGGAATTCCGGCCGCCGACATTGTCATGCTTCCCGACGGCGAGAGCACTGCGATGCTGGTCCGCCTCCCGGGCAAGGATGCCAAGGCGAGGCCGATCCTCTTCTCCAGCCACATGGACGTCGTCGACGCGCGTCCCGAGGACTGGGAGCGCAACCCGTTCAAGCTCATCGAGGAGGACGGCTATTTCTTCGGCCGCGGTACCGGCGATAACAAGACCGGAGTCACCTCGCTCGTTTCAACCCTGTTGCGGATGAAGGCGGCGGGGCACCGCCCGCAACGGACCCTCGTCTTCGCATTCGTCGGCGACGAGGAGACCGGGATGGCGACGACGCGGCTCGTGGCGGCGCACCCATGGGTGAAGAATGCCGAGTTCGCGATCAACACAGACGCCGGTGGCGGCGCCCTGAGCGAGGACGGCAAGCCGGTCATGTACATGATCCAGGGCGCCGAAAAGACCTATGCCAGCTTCCGGCTCACGGCCCGCAACCCGGGCGGACACAGCAGCCGGCCGCGGGCCGACAATGCGATTTACGATCTGGCGCAGGCGCTCATCAAGATCCGCGCCTACGAATTCCCCGCCATGTCGAATGCGATCACCCGCGGCTATTTCTCGGTTCTGGGACGGGTCGTTCCCGGCATCGAGGGCGAGCCTGCGCGGCGCATCGCCGCCAATCCGAACGATGCCGAAGCGATCGCGGCCTTGCGGCGCAGCCCGGGCGAGGTGGGGATGATCGCCACGACCTGCGTGGCGACGATGCTCGACGCGGGGCACGCGGAAAACGCGCTCCCGCAGCGCGCCGCCGCGACCGTCAATTGCCGCATCTTCCCCGGCACCGGCGTGGAGACGGTGAGGACAACGCTCGCCGAAGTGATCGCCAATCCCAAGATCTCCGTCGAGGTGATGGGCAGCCCGGTCGAGAGCCCCGTCTCCGAGCCGCGCGCCGATGTCGCCGCGGCGATCGCGAAGTCGATCCACGCCCGCTATCCCGGGCTGCCGATCACGCCCTATCAGGAATCGGGCGGCACCGACGGCCTCGTCTACCGCCCCGCCGGCATCCCGACCTATGCCAGCTCGGGGATGTTCTACAAGGAATCGAACATCTTCTTTCACGGCCTCAACGAACGCCTGTCGGTGAAGAGCTTCTACGAGGCGATCGACCACATTCACGACCTCGCGATGGATCTGGGCGGCCGCTGACGGGAACCGCCGTCGCGCCGCGCGGTTAGGGGGCGGCTATGGCAATCCAACCCGTCCGCTGGCCCGCGCTTCAGGATTGGCGGCAGGTCCTCCTCCGCACCTGGAAGGAAGCGGGCGACGATAAAGTCGGCCTGCTCGCCGCCGGGGTCGCCTTCTACGCTTTCCTCGCTTTCGTTCCCATGCTGGCGGCGACGGTGCTGGTCTACGGCCTCGCCGCCGAGCCGGCGACGGTCGCCGAGCACATCCGCAAGCTGTTCGGCGTCCTGCCACGCGACGCCGCCGCGCTGATCGGCGACCAGCTCAAGAGCATGACCGAATCGCCCGACAGCGCCAAAGGCTGGAGTCTCGTCGCCGCCATCGCGCTCGCCATCTACGGCGCCAGCAAGGGCTCGGGGGCGACCGTCACCGCGCTCAACATCGCCTATGAAGTCAAGGAGACGCGCGGCTTGATCAAGTCGACCCTGCTCGCGCTGGCGATGACGATCGGCGCGCTCGTCATCCTGCTGACCGCGGCGGGGGCGATCTCGGTGATGGGCTGGGTCGAGGCACTGTTTCCCGGCTTACCCGCCTGGGTCCATGACGTGCTCCAGATCCTGTTCTGGACAGGGGCGGCGGTGGCGGTGGGCTTCGGCCTCGCCGCGGTCTACCGCTTCGCGCCCAACCGGCCCGACGCCCCCTGGGTGTGGATCAGCCCGGGCTCCGCCTCCGCCACCTTGCTGTGGCTGGCCGCCAGCCTTGGCTTCGGCCTCTACGTCTCCCAATTCGGCAATTACAACGCCACCTATGGCTCACTGGGCGGGGTCGTCGTCTTTCTGACCTGGCTCTATCTTTCCGCCTACATCGTGCTGATGGGAGGCGAGCTCAACTCCGAGCTCGAGCGGCGGCAGGCGGCCGAGATGGACGCACCGGCCGGAGCGGAGGATCCATCGCCCGGCGCGGCGTCCGGCGAAAATGCCGGCGCCGAGATCGCGCCGGCCGCGTCATCCGGCCGCGCGTAGCCATGCGCCGGAGCCGCGGCGGGCGGCGCCCGGCCGGCTCGCCGGACGCAGGCCGAGCAGCGGCTGCAGTCGGTCAGCGCCGGCCGGCGGTCCGCAGATAGGCGATGAGATCGGCGCGCTCGCCGGCGTCGGACATGCCGGTGAAAGTCATCGAGGTGCGGGGCGCGACCGCTTCGGGATCGGCAAGATAGCGGTCGAGCAGTGCCTCGCTCCAGCGCGGCCGCCGCTTCGCCAGTGCGCGCAGGGCCGGCGAATATTCGAACCGCTCGGCGGCGATGCGGCGGCCGACGATGCGGTGGAGGCTGGGGCCGGAAAGATCGTTCTTCCCCGGCTCCAGCGCATGGCAGGCATAGCATTTCGCGTAGGCCACCTGCCCGCGCCGCGAATCGCCGGCGCCACCGGCTGCACCAGCCAGCGCCGGCAGGGTAGGCAGCGCGGCAATGGCGAGAGCGATCCGGATCAGCGCCCTTCGCCCGTATAGACAATCATCAACCGGTCGGTGCCCGATTCGGGCAGGAAGACCTCGCCCGGCCGGCCGAGTATCTGACGGACGTTGGCGCCGGGCGCGCTGCCGGGAACGCTGCGCCATGTCTCCTTGGCGGGGTCGAAGGCGAGGGTGGCGTTGGCCGTCCACTCCGTCACCCAGATTATGTCGCGCTCGTCGACATAGACGGCATAGGCTTTGGGCTTGTCGCCGGGGAGCTTCCAGCTGCGCCACGTTCCGGTCGCCGGGGTGTAACGGCTGAGCTGGCCGCTATTCCATTCGGAGACCCAGAGGTTGCCTTTGCTGTCGGACCAGACGCGGCGGGCGCCCTGGTTCGGCGTTGGCGGCTCGATCACCGTCGCCGCGCCGGTCTTGCGGTCGATGCGAGCGAGGTGACTGCCGGCGAGCGAGACGTAATAGACGTCGCCGGACGGGGTGGCGGCGATGCCGTAGGGGCCGCGGCCGTCGACGTCCTTGAAGACCTTGATCTCGCCGGTCTTCGGATCGAGCCGGCCGTAAATCCCGTTCTGGCCGGTGAACCAGTGGACACCGTCGCCATCGAAGGCGCCGGTATTGAGGTTGGCGTAGCCGGTGTCCTCCGGCAACTTCCAGACGTCGATCTTCCCGGTCTTCGGATCGTAGCGGACGATCGCGTTCTGGCCGCTGTCGGTGATCCACGCCGCCCCGTCCGGTCCCTGGATGACGCCGTGGGGCGACGAGCCCGGCCCCAGCGGAACCTGCCGCACCGCCCCGGTCTTCGGGTCGAGGATGCCGAGCGCGCCCTGGCGCTGGGCCGTGTACCAGATCTTGCCGTCGGGTGCGGGCGCGACGTCGTGCGGCCGCGCGCCTTCAGGAAGCTGAAAGACCTTGGTCGCCATCGCTCCGGCGGTCGCCGCCGCCGGCGCGGCGGGTTGCTCGGCGCAGGCCGGAGCGGCGATGAGGAACAAAGCGGCTAGGGCCATGGCGCGCTTCGACACGACGAATCTCCTGAAGAAGAGAATGCGAACCTAGCCGCGCCGCGCGGTCAATCCAATCGCATAGCGGTCTCGGCCAGGCTTTCTGCCTCGATCAGCAATTGGTCGTCGACGCTGCCCTGGGCCATGCGCTCGCGCCCGATGATGGTGAGGACGGGCACCGCCATCGGCGAGACCCGGTCGAGCTCGACGTGGAGCATCGTCTCCTGCGCCCGGTCGAGCAGGCGGGCGAGGCGGCCGACGTCGGTCATCTTCTCGCGGGCGTCGGCCCAGGCGGCCTTCAGAAGCAGATGGTCGGGCTCGTACCGCCGCAGCACGTCGTAGATGAGGTCGGTCGAGAAGGTGACCTGCTTGCCGGTCTTGCGCTTGCCCGGGTGGTGGCGCTCGACGAGGCCGCCGATGACCGCCACCTCGCGGAAGGCGCGTTTCAGGAGGTGCGAGCCTTCGACCCAGTCGACGAACTCCTTCTCGAGGATGTCGGCCGAGAAGAGCGCGGCGGGATCGACGACCGGCTCGAGCCCGTAGCAGGCCAGAGCATAATCGTTGGCGACGAAACCGAGGGGCTTGAGGCCCGAGCTCTCCATCCGCCGGGTGATCAGCATTCCGAGCGACTGGTTCGCGTTCCAGCCCTCGAAACTGTAGGCGGCCAAGTAGTGGACATTCTCGTGAGGGAAGGTCTCGACGAGCAATTGGTCCGGCGCGGGTATGGCCGAGCGATAGTCCTGGACCCTCAGCCAGTCGCGCACCGGATCGGGGAAGCGGGGCCACTGGCCGCGGTCGTGCAGGAAGGCGCGCACGCGGTCGGCGAGGTTGGTGCTGATCGCGATGCGGGCGCCCATATAGGTGGGGATGCGCGCCGACTTGGACGTGGCGTGGACGATGAGGTCGATGCCGTCGATCCGCTCGACCTCGAGCACCAGCCCGGAGAAGAAGAAGGTGTCGCCCGGGCTCAATGTCTCGGCGAAATTGTCCTCGACCGTGCCGAGCAGCCGGCCGTTCCGGAAGCGCACGTAGTAAAGCGGCGTGTCGACGATGATCCCCGCGTTCATCCGGTGCTGCTGGACGAATCGCGGATGCGATACCCGCCACAACCCGTCCGCGTCCCTGGCGATCCTCTTGAAGCGGTCATAGGCCTTGAGCGCATAGCCGCCGCTCTCGATGAAGGAGAGGATGGCGAGAAACGTCTCCTCCCTGAGCCCCGCGTAGGGCGCTGCCGAGCGCACCTGGTCGAGCATCTCCTCCTCGCGGAACGGCGCCGCGCAGGCCAGCGCCATGATGTGCTGGGCGAGGACGTCGAGCGCGCCGGGACGGAAATACTCGGCGTCGAGCGCCCCCTCCTCGATCGCGTCCAGCGCCGCGCGCGCCTCGAGATATTCGAAACGGTTGCCCGGAACGATGATCGCCTCGGAGGGCTCGTCGAGCCGGTGGTTGGCCCGCCCGATCCGCTGCATGAGCCGCGACGAGCCTTTGGGCGCCCCCATCTGGATGACGAGGTCGACGTCGCCCCAGTCGACTCCGAGGTCGAGGCTGGCGGTGCAGACCAAAGCGCGCAGCCGCCCTTCGGCGACGGCCTTCTCCACCTTGCGCCGCGCCTCGAGCGCGAGCGAGCCGTGATGGATTCCGATCGGCAGATGCTGCTCGTTGACCGCCCAGAGGTCCTGGAAGATGAGCTCGGCGAGCGAGCGCGTGTTGCAGAAGAGCAAGGTCGTCTTGTGCCGCTCGATCTCGCGCATGACGCTGAGCGCCGCCCAGCGGCCGCTATGGCCCGCCCAGGGAATCTTGTCTTCCTCCGGAAGCATGATCGACAGCCGTGCCGGCGCACCGGGCTCCCCCTCGACCAGGTCGACCAACTCGGCGTCGCCGTGGGGCGCCAGCCAGCCGCGGAAGGCCTCGGGGTCGGACACGGTGGCCGAGAGGCCGACCCGGCGCAGCCGCGGGGAGAGGCGCTGCAGGCGGGAGAGCGACAGCGACAGCAGGTCGCCGCGCTTGCCGGTGGCGAAAGCGTGGATCTCGTCGACCACGACGGTGCCGAGATTTTGGAAGAGCAGAGCGCTGTCCTCGTGGCTGAGCAGCAGGCTGAGCGATTCGGGCGTGGTCAGCAGCATCTGCGGCGGCCGCACCCGCTGGCGCGCCTTGCGGTCGGCGGGGGTGTCGCCGGTGCGGGTCTCGACCCGGATGGGCAGGTCCATCTCCTCGATCGGGGTGAGGAGGTTGCGCTGGACGTCGACGGCAAGCGCCTTGAGCGGCGATATATAGAGGGTGTGGAGGCCGTCGGTCGGCGCCTCTATGAGCTCGGCGATCGAGGGCAGGAAGCCGGCCAGCGTCTTGCCGGCGCCGGTCGGGGCGACGAGCAGGGCATTGCGCCCGGCGCGGGCGGCTTCCAGCATGTCGAGCTGGTGGCGGCGCGGCTGCCACCCCTTGGCCGCGAACCATCGCTCGATGACAGCGGGAAGTTTCGTCATTCCGGACTTGATCCGGAATCCATGAACACCGTCGGCGGCCGGTGTTCAACAGCAGTGTTCATGGATCCCGGCTTTCGCCGGGATGACGGTAAGTCACGAAGTCCGGTCATCCCCGCTGCGCCGCTTCTCCTCTTCCTCTCGGTAGAGGTCGCGGGTCGCCTGCTCGGTGGTGTCGACGTCGGGCTTGCGCGAGCGGCGGTTGCGGAGCAGCGCCCAGAGCAGGACGGCCGCGAGCAACAGCGGCCCGACAATGTTCAGGATCGCCCAATTGCCTCCGGCCCAATCCATGTTCGCGCTCCTTCCCTTGTCGCTCTCTCGCACCCGGCTTGGCGGCCCGGTGAGTCGCGACCATATAGCTCTCGATGGCCCGTCTCGGTTCCTGGATCGAGCCTTTTCCCGAAGGCTTGTACATAAAGCCGGCCGACGCCTGGGTCGATCCGAACACGCCCAAGCCGCGCGCTTTGGTCACCCACGGCCATGCCGACCATGCCCGCGGCGGCCATCAACAGGTGTTCGCGACGCCGGAGACGCTGGCGATCATGGCCTGCCGCTACGGGCCGCAGCCGAGCGGAAGGCCGACCGCCTATGGCGAGGCGGTGCGGCTCGGCGGCGGCGTCGAGGCGAGCTTCGTCCCGGCCGGCCATGTGCTCGGCTCCGCCCAGATCGTGCTCGAGCATGACGGCGAGCGGGTGGTCGTCTCGGGCGACTACAAGCGCCGGCCCGATCCGACCTGCCCGCCGTTCGAGCCGGTGCCGTGCGACGTGTTCATCACCGAGGCGACCTTCGGCCTGCCCGTCTTCCGCCATCCGGAGACGGGCAGCGAGATCGACCGGCTGCTCGCGCGCCTGCACGAGAATCCGGAGCGCTGCGTCCTCGTCGGCGCCTATGCGCTCGGCAAGGCGCAGCGGCTGATGATGGAGCTGCGCTGCCGCGGCTTTCACGAGCCGATCTACATACACGGCGCCCTCCAGCGCCTGTGCGACCTCTATGGCGAGCTCGGCGTCGACCTCGGCGACCTGCGCCCCGCCACCGGCGCCTCGAAGGACGAGCTCCGGGGCAGGATCGTGATCGCCCCGCCCGGCTGCCTCAACGACCGCTGGTCGCGGCGGCTGCCCGACCCGATCACCGCCATGGCCTCGGGCTGGATGCGGGTCCGCCAGCGCGCCCGCCAGCGCAACGTCGAGCTCCCCCTGATCGTCTCCGACCACGCCGACTGGGACGAGCTCACGCAGACCATCGAGGAATTGAAGCCGCGCGAAGTCTGGATCACCCACGGCCGCGAGGACGCTTTGATGCACTGGTGCATGACGAGGCAGATCAAGGCCCGCGAATTGAACCTCGTCGGGCGCGAGGACGAGGACGACTAAGGCCCTTCACGGACTCCCAGCACGGCCGAGACGTAATTGATCGGCGCATGGTCGGCGAGCTCCCGCACCGGTACGTTGCCGGGCCGCCCAGTGCATCGCCGCGCATAATCCCAGTCGGCGGCGATCTGATCCTTGGTCCGCGCGGCCCAACCGGGAGGAGCCGGCAGCACCATGCCCCGCCGGTCGATATAGCGTTCGCCCGCCAGGTGCCGGTAGCCGAAAGGTGGCGGCACGTCCTCGACCAG
>DASUVK010000004.1:0-10885 GCA_036378975.1 Allosphingosinicella sp.
GGGTCGCGAACAGCCACTCGCCCACGCCCCCTTCGAGAAGCCAGGCGTCGAACACCCTCTCCGCCGGCGCCGCGAACGTCCGGGCCACTCGAACCTCGCCCGTCGCCGGCGCCTCCGCCCTCGGCGCCGCAAGCAGCGCCCGGACGGCCTCGACGAAACGCGCCACGGAGATCGGCTTGGACACATAGCCCTCGGCGCCGGCCTCGCGGATCCGCTCCTCGTCGCCTTTGGCGGCATAAGCGGTGACGGCGATGATCGGCGTGCGCTTCAGCTCGGAATCGCCCTTGAGCTGCTCGATCAGTTCGAGCCCGCTGACATGCGGCATCTGGATGTCCATGACGATCAGGTTGGGCGCAAAGCCGCGGGCGCGCTCCACTGCTTCACGGCCGTCGCGTACGGGTTCCGCTACATAGCCATGCGCCCGCAACAAGTCGCAGAACAGCTTCAAATTGAGTTCGTTGTCCTCGACAACGAGGATTTTTTGTCCCACCGGCCCATCCTAGAAGATGCGGCGCGACGACACAAACCCGACTGATCCCGAGGCGCTGGCCTTGTCGGCCCTCGGCTGGACGCTGAGCGACGAGGCGCGGGCGCAGCGGCTGCTCGCCTTGACCGGCCTCGATCCGGCGGCGCTCCGCGCGCGGCTCGGCGAGCCGGGGCTGCTCGCCTCGATCCTCGCCTTTCTCGAAGCGCACGAGCCGGATCTGCTCGCCGCCGCCGAGGCGCTGGGGGTCCCGCCCGCCGATTTGGTCGAGGCTCGGCGGAGGCTCGAGCGATGAGTGGCCGGCCGCTGCTCGTCACCGACTGCGACGAGGTGCTGCTCCACATGATCTCGCATTTCGCGGACTGGGTGGCGGAGGTGCACGACTTCAGCTTCGACCTCGCCGCCCCGGGTTTTCGCGACGCGCTGCGCGACGCCGCCGGCCGGCCGGTCGCGCCCGAGCGGGTCTGGCCGCTGCTCGACCAATTCTTCGCCGGCGAGATGCACCGGCAGAACGTCGTCCCCGGCGCAGTCGAGGCGCTCGCCGCCATCTCGGTCCACGCCGACATCGTCATCCTCACCAATATCGGCGACGAATATGAAGCGGGCCGCGTCGAGCAGCTCGAACGCTTCGACATCCGCCACCGCGTCCTGTGCAACCGCGGCGGCAAGGGCCGGCCGGTGCTCGAGCTGATCGAGGCGACGGGCCCGGGCGCGACCGTGTTCATCGACGACCTCGCCGCCCATCACGAATCGGTGGCGACCCACGCGCCGCAAGTATGGCGGCTCCACATGATCGCCGAGCCCCGCCTCGCCGCCCATACGCCGCCGGCCGCGCACGCCCACGCCCGCATCGACGCTTGGGACGAGGCGCTGCCGTGGATAATCGAGCGGCTGAGGGGCGCATGATCCCGCTCGTGCCGATCCGCTACGGGACCGCCGACGGAATGACCCTTACCGGCTATCTTGCCGACGGCTCTGGCGGCCGCCGAGCGCCGGGCATGCTGGTCGCGCATGAAGGCGGCGGGCTCGGCCGGCACACCCGGCAGCGCTCCGTCCGTCTCGCGCAGCTCGGCTATGTCGCCTTCGCCCTCGACATGTATGGCGAGGAGGACCCTCCGCTCGAGCGGGCGATGGCGCTCGGCAAGGCGCTGCGCGGCGACCGGCCTCTGCTCCGGGCGCGGCTCGCCGCCGCGCTCGAAGTGCTTACCGCCCAGACGAATGTCGACCCGGGCCGCCTCGCGGCGATCGGTTTCTGCATGGGCGGGGCGGCGATCATCGAGCTGGCGCGGATGGGCGCTCCGTTCCGCGCGATCGTCGGCTTCCACAGCGGCTTTCTCCCCGGCACGCCCGAGGAGAATGCGGCGATCGGCGGCAAATTGCTCCTTTGCCACGGCGCCGCCGACCCGATCGTCACGGCGGCGCAGCGGGACGCTTTCCTCGCCGAAGCCGGTGCGGCTCGAATCGACTGGCAGCTCCACCTTTATGGCGGCGTCGGCCACAGCTTCACCAATCCGGACATCGATGCCCTCGACCTGCCGGGTTTCGCCTATGACGAGACGGCCGACCGGCGTTCATGGCAGGCGATGCTCAACCTCTTCGACGAAACCCTGGAGCTACAATGACCAAGACCGCCTTCATAACCGGCGCCACCGCCGGCTTCGGCGCCGCCGCCGCCCGCCGCTTCGCCGGTGAAGGCTGGCGGGTCGTCGGCACGGGCCGGCGCCGGGAACGGCTCGACGCGCTGAGCGTCGAGCTCGGCGGCGCCTTTCTCGGGATCGTCCTCGACATACGCGACGAAGCGGCGATCGGCGCAGCGCTGGACCGCCTGCCCGAGGGCTTTCGCGAGATCGACCTGCTGGTCAACAATGCCGGTCTCGCCCTCGGCAGCGCGCCGGCGCAGGAAGCGGCGCTCGAGGACTGGCGTCAAGTGATCGACACCAACATCGTCGGGCTGCTGGCGGTGACCCGCAAGCTGCTGCCGGTGCTGATCGCGCGCAAGGGCGCGATCATCAACCTGAGCTCGGTGGCGGCGAGCTATCCGTACAAGGGCGGCAACGTCTACGGTGCCAGCAAGGCCTTCGTCCGGCAATTCTCCTTGAACCTGCGGTCCGACCTTCACGGCACCGGCGTCCGCGTCACCTCGATCGAGCCCGGCATGGCCGAGACCGAATTCACCCTGGTCCGCACCGGCGGCGACCGCGAGGCGTCCGACGCCCTCTACCGCGGCATGAACCCGATGACCGCCGAGGACATTGCCGAAACCCTGTTCTGGGTCGCCACCCGACCGCCCCATCTCAACCTCAACGCGATCGAGCTGATGCCGGTCAGCCAGAGCTTCGCCGGCTTCCAGGTCGCGCGGAACCCGTAACGCCGTCCCGTTCCCTTGGACGGGCCGTGCGTAACTTCACAATTCTTCTCTGGTAGGGTCAAAGACTTTCAGGTTCTTTCGGCCGGGAATTGTAGTCGCTGTCGAGCAATGTTACACTTCGGCTCGGCTCTGAGTCTTAGTATGCCGCCAGCTGCATTATCCAGCACTGCGAGAGAGGCGTTTCGCCGCGACGGCAAGAGTCACGCAGCAAATGAGGAGACGAAGGATGGCGAGCAAAGCAGGTCGTAAATTCGACAAATCCATCCCGGTTACCGTTCACGTACCAGCCGGGCGTGTCGCGAACCTCGATGCGGTTCACAAGGTCGTGTGCAACACTATGGGTGGGCTGGGGTGCCCGGCGTGCCTCTCCGGCTATACGGTCACCTATACTGAATTGCCCTATCTGGTAGTGGACGAGAGACTGGACGTTCGCGCCCAGTAACGACGGCTATGGCCGGAAATATCGGCCGGCTGGGAGTGGGAGCGGTCTATTGGGCCGCCCTTCACGACCTGTTCGCCGCCCATCCCGACATCGTCCAGGTGGCGGAGGTGGAGCCGTCCAGCTTCTGGATCAAGCAGCTGGGGCCGGACGGGGCCGTCCGCTCCAACCCCCTGGCACTGGCGGCGATCGAGTCGCTGCCCCAGGCCAAGTTGCTCCATGGCGTCGGCTACCCGGTCGGCGGCACGCGCGGCGGCCGGCACCCCCATATCGGCGAGCTGCTTCATTGGGCGGAGCGGCTGGATCCCGCCTGGACGAGCGAGCATCTCAGCTTCAACGAAACCGAATCCGGCAACGCCGGCTTCCTGCTGCCCCCCTGCCAGTCGGCCGACGGCGTCGCCATCGCCGCGGCCAACATCCGCGCTCGCGCGTCCGCGCTCGGCCGACCCTTCGCCTTCGAGACCGGCGTCAACTATCTAAGGCCCCGTCAGGACGAGATGGACGACGGCGCCTATTTCGCGGCCGTGGCGCGGGAAGCCGACTGCCACATCCTGCTCGATCTCCATAATTTGTGGGCCAACGAGCGCAACGGCCGGGCGCGCGTCCGCGACGTCGTCGCGGCGCTGCCGCTCGACCGGGTTTGCGAGGTGCATCTCGCCGGCGGCGAGGAGAAAGACGGCTATTGGCTCGACGCCCATTGCGGCCTGGTGCCCGCCGCCTTGTTCGATCTGGCGCTGGAGATCATGCCGGACCTGCCGGCGGTCGGCGCGATCATCTTCGAGATCGCGCCCGAACATCTGCACAGGGTCGACGAAGCGAGTCTGCTCGGCCAGATCGAGACGCTGCACCGCCTGTGGGAGCGGCGCGGCCGATCGCCGACACCGGCCGGCCGGCACCAGGCCGCCCCCGCCGCCGGCCTCATGGCCGCCGAATGGGAGCAGGCGCTGGCGGGCGCGCTCTCGGACGCTTCCGGCGGCGCCTCGGCGGCGATCGCGCTCTATCGTTCCCTCATCGCCGCGTTCCGCAATGGGGCGTTGGCTACCACTCTCACCCACAGCCTGCGACTGCTGCAGCTCACTCACGGCAAGGCGGCGGTCGACGCGATGCTCGACGATTATGGCGCGTCCACCAGGCCCCCGCTCTATCCGAGCGACGAGGCGGTCCAGTTCGCGACCTGGCTGAAGGCTCATGCCCCGCCCACGCTTTATCTGGACGACATGCTGGGCCTGGAGGAAGGCATCGTTACGATAGCCTGCGGCGGTGCCGGCGGCGAGCTCAGCTTCGACCACGACCCCTCGCTGATCGTGGCGGCGATCGCCGACGGGCGGGCTCCGGAGGGCCTGCCGCGCGGCCATTATCGGATCCGGCTCGGGCCCCAGGCCTGACCGGGCAGCCCTTGACCGTCGCCCGTCGCCGGTGCTTACGGCTGGGCGATGACCGACATCGCCTCCCGCCTCACCGAGCTTGGCATCGCTCTTCCCGAACCCGCCGCTCCGGTTGCCGCCTATGTACCAACGGTGCTGGCCGGCAACCTGCTCCACATCTCCGGCCAAGTGTCGTTCGAGGAAGGCGCGCTGCTCACTGGCCGGCTCGGCGAGGATCGCGACCTTGAATTCGGCAAGCGCGCCGCGCGGGCCTGCGGGCTGATGCTGCTCGCGCAGATCGACAAGGCGGTGGGGCTGGAGCAGGTCGAGCGGATCGTCAAGCTGGGCGTGTTCGTCAACAGCGCGGGCAGCTTCACCGATCAGCCCAGGGTCGCCAACGGCGCCTCCGAGCTGATGGAGCAGGTGTTCGGCGAGGCCGGACGCCACGCCCGCAGCGCGGTCGGCGTGCCGGTGCTGCCGCTGGGGGCCGCGGTCGAGATCGATGCCGTCGTCCAGATCAAGGCAGGCTGAGCTCGCGCGGCTGGGCGCCGTCCCCTTCGCCCATCGCGGCCTGCACGGCGGCGGCCTGGTCGAGAATAGCGGCGGCGCCATCGCCGCCGCCGTCGGCCGGGGCTACGGCATCGAGCTCGACGTCCAGCTCAGCGCCGACGGCGAAGCGATGGTGTTCCACGACGACGATCTCGACCGGCTGACGGTCGACCGGGGGCCGGTCGCGGCCCGCACCGCCGCCGAGCTGCAGGCGCTTCGCCTCTACGTCGGCAACGAGGTGATGCCGCGCCTGAGCGAAGCGTTGCGGATGATCGCGGGGCGGGTGCCCTTGCTGGTCGAGATCAAGTCGCCGGACCGGCGGGTCGCGCGCCTCTGCCGGGCGGTGGCCGACGCGCTGGAGGGCTATCAGGGACCGGTCGGGGTGATGTCGTTCGATCCGCGCGTGGGCGGCTGGTTCGCCCGCCACGCGCCCGCAGTGCTGCGCGGTCTCGTCGTCACGGAAACGGGCAGGAAGGGACTGCGGGGCCCGATTGCGCGGTGGGGCGCCTTTTGGTGGTCCCGGGCCGATTTTCTCGCCTACGACGTGCGCGACCTGCCCTCGCCTTTCGCCCGGGCAGCGCGGCGAGGGGGCCGCCCGGTCTACACCTGGACGGTGCGTAGCGAGGCGGATCGCGCCCGCGCGGCGGCGAATGCCGATCAGATCATCTTCGAAACCCCGCCGGCATGAGCGAGATCGTGGCGCGGCTCGGCCGCGGCGTCGCCTCGTTCGACCCCGCCGACTGGGACGGTTGCGCGGGGACCGCCGACCCTTTCCTCAGCCACGCCTTCCTCGCGGCGCTGGAGGAATCGGGCAGCGCGACGCCGCGGACCGGCTGGCAGCCGGTGCCGATCGCGATCGACGGGACGGACGGCCGCCCGGCGGCGCTGGCGCCGGCCTATGTCAAGAGCCACAGCCAGGGCGAATATGTGTTCGACCATGGCTGGGCGGCCGCCTGGGAGCGGGCCGGCGGCGATTATTATCCCAAGCTCCAGATCGCGGTGCCGTTCACGCCGGTGCCCGGCCGCCGGCTGCTGACCGACCGCGAGGATCTCGCGCTCGGCCTGATCGCCGCGGCCGAGGCGGTGGTGACGAGGCACGGCCTCTCGTCCGCCCACGCGACCTTCATCGCGCCGGAGGAAGTGGCCCTGTTCGAGCGCGCCGGCTGGCTGATCCGCACCGACAGCCAGTTCCACTGGCATAATCGCGGCTTCGCGAGCTTCGAGGACTTCCTGGCGGCCCTGTCCTCGCGCAAGCGCAAGGCGATCCGGCGGGAGCGAGGGGCGGCGCTGGAGGGGCTGACGGTCGAGCACGTCACCGGGGCGGCGATCACCGAAGCGCATTGGGACGCCTTCTGGGTCTTCTACCAGGATACCGGCTCGCGCAAATGGGGCCGCCCTTACCTCAGCCGCGCCTTCTTTTCGCTGCTCGGCGAGCGGATGGCGGAGCGCATCCTCCTCATCTTCGCGCTCAGGGATAGGCGGCCGATCGCCGGAGCGCTCAACCTGATCGGCAGGGACGCGCTCTACGGCCGCTACTGGGGCGCTACCGAAGAGGTGCCCCACCTCCATTTCGAAATCTGCTACCACCAGGCGATCGAGGCGGCGATCGAACGCGGCCTGGCGCGCGTCGAGGCGGGGGCGCAGGGGCCGCACAAATTGAGCCGCGGCTATGCGCCGGTGCCGACCTGGTCCGCCCATTTCATCCCGAATCCCGCTTTCCGGGACGCCGTCGCCGATTTCCTCGCCGCCGAGCGCCGGGCGGTGGCCCGGGAGATCGGCGCGCTTGCCGAGATGACCCCGTTCCGCAAGGGATGAGGGAACTAGGCCGCCCGTCTCACCGTCGTGTCCGAGAGCCATGCCCGCGCCTGGCGCTGGGCTTCGGCGATCTCGCGGGCGGTCATTTCCTCGGCGATCTCGGCCCGGCATTCCTGGCCGCGCTCGCTGCCGTTGAGCGCCGCGAGGTTGAACCATTTATGCGCTTCGATGAGGTCGACCTCGAGGCCGTGCGTCCCGGTCGAATAAGCGACGCCGAGCTCGTAGAGTGCGTCGGGATCGCCCATGGCGGCGTCGGCAAGGCGGCTTTCGATCAGGAAAGTCGCGGATTTCAGGCTGTTCGCCATTTGACATGCCCTCGTATTGCCTTGTCGGGGACAGGTGTGCGCAGGCGATCACCAACAAATGGTTAACGCGGCTTATACCTTTTTAGGCCGGGGGAAGGACCGCGAGGTTGTCGATCAGCCGGGTCTGGCCGATCCGTGCCGCGACCAGCAGTCGCGCCGGCCGCGTCAGCGCCGCCACCGGCGCCAGCGTCTCGGCGTCGCACAGCGCCACATAATCGATCGGGTCGAACCCTGCCCTGGCCAGCCTTTCGCCGGCCGCGGCGAGCGCTTCGGCGACGTCGCCGCCGCGTTGGATCGCCGCCGCCGCCTCGCCGAGCGCCCTCGGCAGCGCCCGCGCCGCCCGGCGCTCGGCGTCGGTAAGGTAGGCGTTGCGGGAAGACAGAGCGAGACCGTCCGCGTCGCGCTGGGTCGGGACGCCGATTATCTCGACGCCGAGGTCGAGGTCGCGGACCAGCCGGCGGATGACGGCGAGCTGCTGGTAATCCTTCTCGCCGAACAGGGCGACCTCCGGACGGACCTGGCCGAGCAGCTTGGCGACCACCGTCGCGACGCCGTCGAAATGGCCCGGCCGCGCGGCGCCGTCGAGGCCTTCGCTGATCCCGGCCACGCTCACATTCGTCGCGAATCCGTCCGGATACATGGCGGCGACGTCGGGCGCCCAGAGCAGGGCGCAGCCTTCCTCCTCGAGCATCCTCGCGTCGCCGGCCTCGCGCCGCGGATAAGTGGCGAGGTCCTCGCCGGCGGCGAACTGGGTCGGGTTGACGAAGATCGAGGCGACGACCTGGTCCGCCCGCCGCCGTCCCTCGGCGACCAGCGCCATATGGCCGGCGTGGAGCGCGCCCATCGTCGGCACCAGGGCGATGGTGCCGCCGTCGGCGCGCAAATCCGCGACCGCGGCCCTCAACGTCTCGATGTCACGGACAATTTGCACGCTGTTGCCGCCTCCGATATCAGCTTGGGCGACGCCCTTGCGGGGGGCGACCGGCAGAATCAAGGGTAGCAGATGGCGTCGCCGCATTTCATCGTTTTCGCCAATGAGAAAGGCGGCACCGGCAAGTCGACCACGGCCGTGCACAGCGCCGTCGCGCTCGCTGCCGCCGGCCGCCGCGTCGCCGCGCTCGACCTCGACACCCGCCAGCGCACCCTCGGCCGCTACCTCGACAACCGGGCTGAGACGGTGAAGCGGCTCGGCATCGACCTGGTCATGCCCCCCTATGAGACGTTCGACCCGGCCAGGGACGAGACGGTCGAGGCGCAGCTCGACCGGATCGCGGCGGAGGTCGACATCGTCGTCGTCGACACGCCGGGCCGCGACGATCCGCACGCCCGCGCCGCGATGGTCCGCGCCGACACTTTGGTGACACCGATCAACGACAGCTTCGTCGACCTCGACCTGATCGGCCAGGTCGACGCCGAGACCTATCGCGTCCGCCGCCCCAGTTTCTATGCCGAATTGGTCTGGAACAGCCGCACCCAGCGCGCCAAGACCCATGGCGCCAGCGTCGACTGGGTGGTGCTCCGCAACCGCATGCAGCATATCGAGGCGCGCAACATGCGCCGCGTCGGCGAGGCGCTGGTCGAGCTTTCCCGCCGCGTCGGCTTCCGCGTCATCCCCGGGCTTGGCGAGCGGGTCATCTATCGCGAGCTGTTCCCGAAGGGCCTGACCCTGCTCGACCTTCCCCACCTCGGCGAGGTCGGCATCGCCCATATCGCGGCCCGCCAGGAGCTGCGCGAGATGATCGCCGGCTTCGCTCTGCCGCAGCCCGGCGAGGCGGCGACGCCGCGGGCGGCGGCGCTGGCCGGCTAGGCCGATGGGCTTGCTGATCCTCCTCGCCGCCGCCGGCCTGGTCTGGGCCTTCGCCACCGGCCGGCTCAAGGGCTTCACCTATGAGGACGGCATTGCCGCCGCCTCGTTCCTGCTCGGTCTCAGCCTGTTCTCCAAGGGGCGGCTGATCCTCGGCGCCGCCTTGATGGCCGGCGCGCTGCTCTGGGCGGCGTGGCGCCGCCAGCGCCCCTCGACCCGGCCGATGCCGGCCGAGGACGCGCGCCGGCTGCTCGGCGTCGGCGAGGGCGCGACCCTCCAGGAGATACGTGAGGCGCACCGGCGGCTGATCTCCAGGGTCCACCCCGACGCCGGCGGCTCGGCCGAGCTCGCGCACCGGGTCAATGCCGCCCGCGATACGCTGCTGGCCGAAACAATGAACCGCAAGCCGCCTCGCGCGTCTTGAAACCGAATTCCCCCCTAGCCGGAGTCCCGAATGAGCCATCGCCTGCACCCGACGTCCCTGCGCGAATATGACATAAGAGGGATATACGGGGAGACGCTGGCGGAGGCGGACGCGCGGGCGGTCGGCCTCACCTTCGGCACCCTGGTGCGCCGGGCCGGCGGCGGCAAGGTGGCCGTCGGCCGCGACGGCCGCGAGAGCTCGCCGGGCCTCGAGATCGCGCTGATCGAGGGGCTGACCGCAAGCGGCGCCGACGTCGTGCGCATCGGCCTCGGGCCGACGCCGATGCTCTATTATGCCGAGGCCGAGCTGCCGGTCGACGGCGGCATCATGATCACCGGCAGTCACAATCCCGGCAATTACAATGGCTTCAAGATGGTGCTCGGGCATGGCGCCTTCTTCGGCGAACGCATCCAGGAACTGGGACGCATGGCCCAGGCGGGCGACTGGGAGAAAGGATCGGGCACGGTTTCCGACGAGGATGTGCTCGAAAGTTACGTGGATCGTCTGTTGCGCGATTTCGACGGGAGTCGCTTTCGTGTCGGATGGGATTGCGGCAACGGCGCCGCAGGACCGGTGGTCGAGCGGTTGGTGAGAAGGCTGCCCGGCGAGCATTTCACTTTGTTTACCGAAGTGGACGGCCGCTTCCCGAATCATCATCCCGATCCCACCGTCGAGGCCAATCTCGAGGATCTCAAGCGGCTGGTGCGCGAGCAGGAACTGGACTTCGGAGTCGCCTTCGACGGCGACGCCGACCGGCTCGGCGCGGTCGACGGCGAGGGTCGGGTCGTCTGGGGCGACCAATTGCTCTCGATCCTCGCCGAGCCGGTGCTGGCGGCGGTCCCCGGCGCGACCATCATCGCCGACGTCAAGGCCAGCCAGGCCTTGTTCGACCGCGTCGCCGAGCTGGGCGGCCGGCCGTTGATGTGGAAGACCGGCCACAGCCTGATCAAGTCGAAGATGAAGGAAACCGGCGCGCCGCTGGCCGGCGAAATGAGCGGCCACATCTTCTTCAAGCAGCGCTGGTACGGCTTCGACGACGCGCTCTACGCGGCCGTGCGGCTGATCGAGGCGGTCAGCGCGAGCGGCAGGAGCCTGACCGAGATCATGGACGCAATGCCGAAGTCCGTCGCCACGCCCGAGCTTCGCTTCCCGGTCGACGAGCCGCGCAAGTTCGCGATCGTCGAGGAAGTCCGCGACCGCCTCTCGGCTGACGGAGCGACGGTCGACGCGACCGACGGCGTGCGCGTCAGCACCCCCGACGGCTGGTGGCTGCTCCGCGCCTCAAACACGCAAGACGTGCTCGTGGCGCGAGCGGAAGGGAAGGATGAGGACG
>DASUVK010000005.1:0-3700 GCA_036378975.1 Allosphingosinicella sp.
GGCACGGCTTCTCGATCGTCGCGGTCGAGGCCGACTGGCCGGACGCCGCGACCATCGACCGCTACGTCCGCCACCGCCCCAGGCGCGAAGGGGAGGAGGCGGCCTTCGAGCGCTTCCCGACCTGGATGTGGCGAAACACCGATGTCGACTCCTTCGTCGGCTGGCTCCGCGGCCACAACCGGGGCCGCGCCCATGAGGAAATGACCGGCTTCTACGGCCTCGACCTCTACAATCTCGGCGCCTCGATCCGCGCCGTCATCGACTTCCTCGACTCGGCGGACCCGGAGGCGGCGCGGGTGGCGCGCGAGCGCTACGGCTGCCTCCGGCCCTGGGCGCACGATCCCGCCGCTTATGGCCGGATGGCGATCACCGAAGGCTATGGGCGCTGCGAAGCCGGAGTGGTCGCCATGCTTCGGGACCTGCTCAAGCGGCGGATGGACTGCCTCGGCGAGGAATGCGACGAATGGCTCGACGCCGCCGCCAATGCGCGCCTGATCAGGAATGCCGAGCGCTATTACCGGGTCATGTACTACGGCTCGGCCGAGAGCTGGAATCTGCGCGACACCCACATGTTCGAGACCTTGTGCCAGCTGCTCAAGGTGAAGGGCGCGGAGGCGAAGGCGGTGGTCTGGGCGCATAACAGCCATATCGGCAATGCCGCCCACACCGAGATGGGCTGGGCGCGCGAGGAGCTCAACATCGGTCAGCTGGTCAAGCGGCGGTTCGGCGACGCGGCGCGGCTGATCGGCTTCGGTACCCATGCCGGCACCGTCGCCGCGGCGAGCGACTGGGACGCGCCGATGGAGGTCAAGCAGGTACGGCCGTCGCTGCCGGAGAGCCACGAACGCCTGTGCCACGACAGCGGCGTCGCCCGGTTCCTCCTCGACCTGCGCGACGGCGGCAAAGGAGCGGCGATCGGCGAGCTGGGCGAGGCCCGGCTCCAGCGTTTCATCGGCGTCATCTATCGGCCGGAGACCGAGCGCTGGAGCCATTATGCCGAGGCGGAATTGCCCCGCCAGTTCGACGCCTGGGTCTGGTTCGACGAGACCGAGGCGGTGACCCCGCTAGGCGAAGAGCCGGTCGCCGGCGAGGTGGAAACCTACCCGTTCGGCCTCTAAGGCTCCCCCACCAGCCGGCCCGATAGCCAGAAGCGGCCGCTGACCACCGTACCGGGGACCGGGTCAAGCTCGACCTGCGCCGGGTGTAGGACCACGTCGATCGTATAATCGCCATAGGTCCGCACCAGCGCCCACCAGAAGCGACCCCGACCGGCCGTGTTGGAGCGCAGCTCCGATTTCAACACCGTGCCGGCGAAGTCGGCATAAGGGGTCGGCCGGCCTCCCTCCGCCATCCCGCCCACTTCGGCGATGAACGTCCCGCTGGGAACGAAATGATTGGCGGCGAAGACGATGGCGGCACCGTCTTTCTTCTGCGCCTGGTAATAGCGTTTCTCGTTCTTGAAGACTCGGGCACCCAAGCTGAAGCCGGTTAGCGAGACGGCAATGGCTTTGCCCGGCCCGGCGCGTGCGGCTTGGCGGGGATCGGCGAGCGCGAAGACGAACGGGATCTCGTCGCCGGCCAGGCTGGCGCTGATGGCGATCTCGAAGGGCTTCCATTCGGGGTCCGAGACGTCGCCGACGATTTCCGCTTTGGCCCGTCCTTCGCCGGCAAAGCCAGGATTGAAGCTGGCCAGTTCGAGCTGGCCGCCCTCCAGCACTTTGAGGCCAATCCACAGCTCCGCCCCCGATGGGTCGCGCACGAGGCAGATCTGATCCGCGCCGGCGAGAGTCTCGGGGACGCATCGTTCGGCATAGGGCTGGATGGATTGCGACAAGGCTGCGGCATCGGCCGTCTGCACCTCGAAGCCGACTTGGCTGAAATGATTGACGTCTGCATCCATCGGGCTGCTCCCGCCCGCAGCTGTGGCGCATGCCGAGCCTCGCGGCAATCGCAGCTTCACGGAGCGGAAGAACTTGCCTTTGTGTCCCCGGGGCCAGGAAGGTAAGTGTCCTCCAGGGAGACGGCGATGGACGGCGAGGTCAGGAACAACGAGGCGGAGCACCGCTACGAGCTCGCGGTGGACGGCCGGCTCGCCGTCGCCGAGTACCGGCTTCGGCCGGGGCGGATCAGCTTCACCCATACCGAGGTGCCCGATGCGCTGGCGGGGCGGGGAATCGGCAAGCGGCTGGTCAAGGCCGCGCTCGACGACGCACGGGCGCAGGGGCTGAAGGTGGTCCCGATCTGTCCGTTCGTGAAGCATTATATCGACACCCACCCCGAGGAGCGGGACCTGCTTGCCTAGGACCCGGTGACGGTCGCTCGGAGGCTGTCGCTCAGAAGGCGGAGCGCAGGCCCATGACCAGGCTCTTCGTCTCCGGATCGTCGCCGTCGGCGCGGGTCAGGCGGGCGGTACGGCCCAAATCGCGCGACCAGCTCAGGCCGGCATAGGGGGCGATCTTGCCTTCGTGAAAATCGTAGCGCAGGCGCAGGCCGGCTTCCGCGTAACCGAAGCCGCGGCCGAGCCCGAGCTCCGGGACGTCCTTGCCGTAATAATCGAGCTCGGCGCTGGGCTGGAGCACGACCGGCCCGCCGGCGACGGCGTAATCGTAATAGCCGGCGAGACGGGCGCTCGCCTCGCCCTTGTGCGAGAGATAGGCCCAGCCGCCCAGCCACAGGCCGTTGCCGTCGTCATATTGGGCGCCGAGCGCCGCATAGCCGCGGTCCGGCCCCGCCTGGGCGTCGTAGCGCAATCCCGCATTGAGGTCCCAATGGCCGCCGACATGGCGGCTGTAGAGGAGATTGAGCTCGACATAATCGGGCCCGGCCCAGGCTTCGCCCTCGCCGCTGCTCCCGAACCAGAGGCGGTCGCGGTCGCCGCCGAGCAAAGCCGAGACGTCCCAGGCATAGCCGTCCCGGCCGCGCTGCGCCGAATGTTCGAAGCGGTCGAGCAGGACCCATTGCAGCTTCAGCCCGGCGGGGGCGCTGTCGCCCTCGACCGCCCGATAGGCGAGCCGCGGGGCCCCCGCGAGGGCGTCGTCCGAGACCGGCCGGTAGTCGAGCCGCTGACCGGCTGCAGGGTGCGCGCCGGCGACAAGCAGGAGGAAAAGCAGGCTTCGCATGGTCCGCGGCCATAAAGCGGCCGGGTTAAGACGGGCTTAGAGGAGAGTTCGACCGGCTCCCCGGCGCTAAAGCGAATAGCCGCCGTCGCTGACCAGGCAGACGCCGGTGGTGAAGGCCGCCTCGTCGGAGAGCAGGAAGGCGATCTGGGCGGCGATCTCCTCGGGCTTGGCGAAACGGCGGAGCGGGCTGATCGCCGCCATCGCCTTGAACGCGGCCGCCTTGCCTTCACGCTCGGCCAGGTCGGTGAAGAAGGGCACGCCTTCCCAGATCGGGGTCTCGACTCCGCCCGGAGCGATCGAATTGACCCTGATGCCGAGCGCCGCACCTTCCTTAGCGGCGATCCGCGCGAGGTGGATCACCGCCGCCTTGGACGCGCCGTAGGCGGCTATCCCGGCCTCCGCCTTCACGCCCGCCGCCGAGGCGGTGAGGGCGATGGCGCCGCCGGCGCCGGCCGAGCGGATCGCCCGCATCGCCGCCAAGGAGGGCGCGTCCGACCGCATCCGCGTCAACGCGATCGCGCCGGGCGGCGTCGAGACGCCGATCTGGCACGCCATCCCCGGCTTCACCGAGTCGGCGGCGG
>DASUVK010000006.1:0-29158 GCA_036378975.1 Allosphingosinicella sp.
CCGCCGGCGGGTCGCTGGCGGGGAAGCTTTCGTCGGAAGCCTGGTCGACCTGCTCCCAGTCCTTGGGCGGGTCGCGCATCGCCTCGGGTCCGGCCGAGCGGGCGGCGCCCGATTCGCCGACCGCGCCATGGCCTCCGGTGCCGCTGATCGCCGGCCGGGCGCCCGGGCCGCCGGTCTCGCCGCGGCGGCGCCAGAGCATCGTCGCGAGATAGCCGAGACCCGCCGCGGCCGTGGCGGCGATGCCGGTGATGACGGCTCCTCTGCGTCCCATTCAGCCCTCCGTGGTCATCGTCGCCGGTTCGGCGCGGGGCAGACCCTCGCTCTCGGCGAGCCGCATCAGCTCCGCCTTGCGCGCCGCCATCTGGCGGCCGAGCGCCTCGAGGTCGACGTCGGTCGCCCGGGCCTGCTGGAAGATGTTGCCGCGCGACTTCTCCTCCTCCTCGACATGGTGCTCGATCTGCTCCTGCAGCACCTTCACCTTGGCGTCGTAAAACTCGTCGCCGTCCGGGCTGCCGGCCTCGAGCTCGTTGATCAGCAGCTTGGCGCCGTCATGCTCGACATAGGCCTCGTCGAGATCGTCGTCGTCGATCTTGCCGCGCAGCGCCGGGTAGAAAATCTCCTCCTCAATCATCGAGTGGACCTTCAATTCCGTGCAGATCTGGCGGGCGAGCTTCTCCTTGCGGCCGTCGCCGCCGGCTTTCTCGAACTGCTCGAACAGGTCCTCGACCTTGCGGTGGTCCTGCGCCAGCAGGTGGGTGGCGTCCATATCGCGTTCGGTGACCATCGGCATTCTCCTCGTTTGGGCTCTGGAACATTCGGCGCTAGGGACCGGTTCCTTCGCGCAGGCGAACGAGGAAGAAGTTTTGAACGATACCGAGACCTTATCGCCGCTCCTCCCCAACGAGACCGAGGAAGCGACCCGGCGGCTGCTTCAGAAGGCGTCGGAGCGCGGCCTGCGCCTCGCCACCGCGGAGAGCTGCACCGGCGGCATGCTCGCCTCGCTGCTGACCGACGTACAGGGCGTCGCCCACGCCTTCGAGCGCGGCTTCGTCACCTATACGAACGAGGCGAAAAGCGAGATGCTGGGCGTGCCGGCGAGCCTGATCGAGGAGCGGGGCGCCGTCTCGCGGGAGGTGGCGATCGCCATGGCCGAAGCGGCGCTGGCGAGGTCGCGGGCGAATATCGCGGTCTCGATCACCGGCTTCGCCGACCGGGGCGACGAGCCGGGCCTGGTTCATTTCGCCTGCGCGCGGGCGGGCCGCGCCACCGCCCATCGCGAGGAGCATTTCGGTCCCGGCGGCAGAGGTGCTACGCGGGTCGCGTGCATGGAGGTCGCCGTTGCGATGATGACGGAGATGCTGTGATGGCCAGAAGGCCGCCGTTCGAAGCGATCCACCGCCACGGCTTCGTCCGAGTCGCGGCGGCGAGCCCGACCGGCTCGTCGGGCGACGTCGCCTTCAACGTCGACCAGGCGATCGCTTTGGCCGAAGAGGCGGACTCGAAGGGCTGCGATCTCGTCGTCTATCCCGAGCTCAACCTCTCGTCCTATGCGGTCGACGATTTGTTCCTCCAGGAGGCGTTCCTCGACGCGGTCGAGGACGGCATCGCCCGCTTCCGCGACGCGACCGCGAAGCTGGGGCCGGTGCTGGCGATCGGCGCGCCGCTCAGGCGCAACGGCCGGCTCTACAATTGCGCGCTCGCCGTCTCTCGCGGGCGCATCCTCGGGGTCGTGCCGAAGAGCTTCCTGCCCAATTACCGCGAATATTACGAGAAACGCTGGTTCGTCTCGGGGATCGGCTTGAACGGCATCGACATCGCCGTCGCCGGCGAGACCGTGCCGTTCGGCACCGACCTCGTCTTCGCGGCCGAGGATCTCGACGACTTCATCTTCCACGTCGAGATTTGCGAGGATTATTGGGCGCCGCAGCCGCCGTCGACGGTCGGCGCGCTGGCCGGCGCTCTGATCCTGTGCAACCTTTCCGCCTCCAACATCACCATCGGCAAGGCGGACGAGCGCAAGTTGCTCTGCGCGTCCCAGTCGAGCCGCTGCTGCGCGGCCTATGTCTACGCCGCCTCCGGGCCGGGCGAGAGCACCACCGACCTCGCCTGGGACGGCCAGGGCTCGATCTACGAAATGGGCGAGCTGCTCTGCGATTCGACCCGTTTCGACCTCGCGCCCGAGCTGTGCGTCGCCGACATCGACGCGCAGCGGCTGCGGCTCGAGCGGATGCGGATGCCCACCTTCAACGACAATGCCGCCGCCGCCGGCCACCCGGAGAAGAGCGCGCGGCGAATCCATTTCGAGCACAAGCCGAATCTCGCCGATATCGGCTTCAAGCGCCGGCTGCGCCGCTTCCCCTACGTCCCCAACCGGCCCGAGCAGCTCGATTCGGACTGTTTCGAGGCGTTCAACATCCAGGTGCAGGGGCTCGCCAAGCGCTTCACGGCGACCAGCGGCAGCCACCTCGTCATCGGCGTCTCGGGCGGGCTCGATTCGACCCACGCGTTGATCGTCGCCGCCAAGATGTGCGATTTCCTGAAGCTGCCGCGCACCGCCATCCTCGGCTTCACCATGCCCGGCTTCGCCACCGGCGACGCGACCAGGAGCAATGCCTGGTCGCTGATGAAGGCGCTCGGCGTGGTCGGCGAGGAGATCGACATCCGCCCGGCGGCGATGCAGATGCTCAGGGACATGCGCCACCCGTTCGCCGACGGCAAACCGGTCTACGACATTGCCTTCGAGAACGTCCAGGCGGGGCTTCGCACCGACTATCTGTTCCGGCTCGCCAACCAGCGCGGCGGCTTCGTCGTCGGCACCGGCAATCTGTCGGAGGTGGCGCTGGGCTGGTCGACCTACGGCGTCGGCGACCAGATGAGCCATTACGGCGTCAATGCCGGAGTCCCCAAGACGCTGATCCAGTATCTGATCCGCTGGGCGGTCAAGACCGGCCAGTTCGACGCCGCGACCAACCGCATCCTCGAGGCGATCCTCGCCACCAAGATCTCGCCCGAGCTGATTCCCGCCGACGACAAGGGCGAGATGCAGTCGACCGAGGACCAGATCGGGCCCTACGAGCTGCACGACTTCTTCCTGTTCCACATCCTGCGCTCGGGCCAGCCGCCGTCCAAGGTCGCCTTCCTCGCCTGGCAGGCCTGGCACGATGCCGGCAAGGGGCAGTGGCCGCTCGGCTATCCCGAGGCGCTGAAGCGCGCCTACGACCTGGCGACGATCCGCAAATGGCTGGAGGTGTTCCTCTACCGCTTCTTCCAGATCAGCCAGTACAAGCGCAGCGCCATCCCCAATTCGCCCAAGGTCTCGGCCGGCGGAGCATTGAGCCCGCGCGGCGACTGGCGGGCGCCGAGCGACGGCACCGCCAAGCCCTGGCTCGACGAGCTCGAGCGGGCGTTCCGGGACTGATCAGCGACCCGCAAGCTGCTGCTTTCGCCCAATTTATAATATTAACGTGGATCAGCGTGAATCATGCTGCACTGCGGGAACTCGTTTCGTCCGCCGCTCGTTAGCCTGAACGCCAGATAAACAAGCGAGGGCATTGAGTTGATTAAGCTTACCACCGCGTCTTCCCTGGGGCAGAGCCATTTCGCGGCCCGGCCGACAACCGACCAAACTCTGATCTGCTTCTCCCATCTGCGGTGGAATTTCGTCTTTCAGCGGCCGCAGCATCTGATGAGCCGCTTCGCCGAGGCGGGGCGGGTGGTATTCTGGGAAGAGCCCGAGGCGGCGCTGCCGGAAATGGAGCCCGCACTGGGCGTGAGGACCTGCGCAGAGACCGGCGTGATCGTGGTGACTCCTTCGCTCCCCCAGACTCTGGCGGCCGAGGAGCGCGAGGCGGTGCTGAAGCAGCTGCTCGACAGCTATCTCGCCGGCGAGCGGGGGCCGTTCGTGCGCTGGTATTATACGCCGATGATGCTGCCTTTCTCGCGGCACATCGAGGCCGCCTGCACCGTCTACGACTGCATGGACGAGCTCGCCAACTTCCGCTTCGCCCCGCCCGAATTGCTCGCGCTCGAGCGCGAGCTGCTCGCGACGGCCGACGTCGTCTTCACCGGCGGCTACAGCCTCTACGAGGCCAAGAAGGGGCTGCACCCCAACATCCACCCCTTTCCGTCGAGCGTCGACCGGGCCCATTTCGGCCAGGCCCGCGCGATCGACGCGGCGCCCGACGATCAGGGCTCGCTGCCGCGGCCGCGCTTCGGCTTCTACGGCGTCATCGACGAGCGGATGGACCTGGAGATGCTGGAGGCGGTCGCCGACGCCCATCCCGAATGGTCGCTGGTGATGGTCGGCCCGGTGGTCAAGATCGACCCGGCCGACCTCCCCCACCGCCCCAACATCCATTATCTCGGCGGCAAGAAATACGAGCAGCTGCCGGTCTATCTCGGCGGCTGGGACGTCGCCCTGATGCCGTTCGCGATCAACGATTCGACCAAGTTCATCTCGCCGACCAAGACTCCCGAATATCTCGCCGGCGGCCGCCCGGTCGTGTCGACCCCGATCACCGACGTCATCCGCCATTACGGCGACCTCGAATCGGTCTTCATCGCCGACGGCGTCGAGGCCTTCATCAAAGGCTGCGAGGACGCGCTCGCGCTCGTCCGCTCCGGCGACGAATGGCTCAAGGAGGTCGACCTCAAGCTCGCCAACCTGAGCTGGGACATTACCCATGCGCGGATGGCCGGCCTCGTCCATGAGGCGATCAAGGTGCCGAGCAAGGGACCGAACATCGTCAGGTCGGCGGCCAGAAAGGCCTATGACTATCTCGTCGTCGGCGCCGGCTTCGCCGGCTCGGTGATCGCCGAGCGGCTGGCCAGCCAGCACGACGCGCATGTGCTGGTCGTCGACCGGCGGCCGCATGTCGGCGGCAACGCCTACGACCATCTCGACGAGGCCGGCGTGCTGATCCACCAATATGGCCCGCACATCTTCCACACCAATTCGGACGAGATCGTCGACTATCTGTCGAAATTCACCGAGTGGCGGCCCTACGAGCATAAGGTGCTGGCCGAGGTGCGCGGGCAATTGGTGCCGATTCCGATCAACCGGACGACTCTGAACCTGCTGTTCGGCTTGGACCTGAAGACCGACGAGGAGGCGGCCGCATACCTCGCGTCGCGGGCCGAATCGGTGGCCGAAATCCGTACCTCGGAAGACGTCGTCATCGCCGCGGTCGGGCGTGAGCTCTACCAATTGTTCTTCCAGGGCTATACCCGCAAGCAATGGGGCATCGACCCCTCCGGCCTCGACAAGGCGGTGACCGCGCGCATCCCGACCCGGACCAACACCGACGACCGCTATTTCGGCGACAAGCACCAGATCATGCCGAAGCACGGCTATACCGCGATGTTCAACCGGATGCTCGACCATCCCAATATCGACGTGCTGCTCTCCACCGATTATCAGGACGTGGTCGACGAGATCGACGCCGGCCATGTCGTCTTCACCGGCCCGATCGACGAATATTTCGGCTTCCGCTACGGCAAGCTTCCTTACCGCAGCCTGCGCTTCGAGCATAAGGTGGTGGACCAAGCGCAGTTCCAGCCGGTCGCGGTGGTCAATTATCCCGATCCGCAGGTGCCCTACACCCGGATCACCGAGTACAAGCACCTGACCGGCCAGACCCACGCGAAGACGAGCATCACCTACGAATATCCGTCGGCGCAGGGCGATCCTTATTATCCGATCCCGCGGCCGGAGAACCAGGCGCTGTTCAAACGCTATGAGGCGCTGGCGGACTCGACTCCGGGCGTGACCTTCGTCGGCCGGCTGGCCACCTATCGTTACTACAATATGGACCAGGTCGTCGGCCAGGCGCTCGCCACCTTCCGCCGTCTCGACGCGGCCCGCCAGGTCGAAGCCGGCGGCAGCCGCGGCTCGATGTGGACGGAGGCGGCGGAGTAGCAGGGAAATTCCTCCCCGAGCTCGTCTCGGGGAGGGGGACCGCGGCGCGAAGCGTCGTGGTGGAGGGGCGATACTGAGCCCGTAATCCCCCTCCACCGCGCTTCGCGCGGTCCCCCTCCCCAAGCAAGCTCGGGGAGGAACTTATTCCGCCGCGACCGCGGTCTCCTCTTCCACCGCAACCTGCGCCAGAAATTCCTCCAGCGCGGCGTCGAAGCTCCGCAGCAGGATGCCGCGCCGGCTGGTCAGCGCCGTGCTGGTCTCCTCCGGCGCATCCTCGGCTACCACCAAGGCCGTATCCAGCCCTGCCCCTTCGGCCACGCGCCGCGCGAAATCGTACCAGCTGATCTCCCCGTCATTGGCGAGGTGCCAGAGGCCGGTCTCGCCGTCGATCAGCAGGTCGAGCGCGACGTGGCACAGATCCGGCACCCAGGTCGGCGAGACTCGGGTGCGCGAACAGGCACGGACCGTGTCGCCGCGGGCGAGGGCGGTCAGCACGTGCCAGGCGAAATTGTAGCGGTCCCAGGGGCCGAAGAAGGCGCTGGTGCGGACGACCAGAGGTGCGCCGCCGGCGGCCAGCACCCGGCGCTCCGCTTCCGCCTTGCTGAGGCCGTAGACACCGCTCGGGCAGGGTTCGTCCGCCTCATCGTAGCGGCGGCCGAGCCGGCCGTCGAAGACCAGGTCGGACGAAAAGGTGACCAGCGGGATGCCGGCGGCGGCGCAGGCCCGGGCCAACTGTTCAGCGCCGTCGGCATTGGCCGCCATGCAGGCCTCGCGCTCGCGCTCGGCGTCGGCGACGCGAACGAAACCGGCGGCGTTGATCACCGCCCAGGGCCGCTGCCGCTCGATCGCCGCGGCCGCCGACGAAGGATCGCAAAGGTCGAGCTCGTCCCGGCCGGCCAGGCAGAAGGGCAGCGCCCTTTCCTCGCAGATTCGAGCGAAGGCGTTGCCCAGCGTCCCGGTGGCGCCGGTGATCAGCAATTTGCGGCCGCCCCAGGCGAGCGGCTTGCAGCGCCCGCTCCAGGGGTAGAGCCGCGGCGGCCGCCGCCACCAGCCGGGCGAATCGAGCGCCGGATGGTCGAAATCCTCACCCCGCGCATAGGCCTTCGCCGCCTGCGCGACGGCCGTCGGCCGCGGCGCCTCGCCGCGAACGTCGAACGCTCCGGTTTCGTACTGGCCGGCCTGCCGGGTCAGCAGGTGACGCCAGTCGACATTGCCGAACAGTCCCCAGAGCGTCACCGCCCGCAGGTCCATCCCCTCCGAGCGTAGCCGGCATGCCGTTTCCCAGACCTCCACGAACCAGCGCAATTGCTCGTCGCGATGGCAGCCGTGATGGACTTCGGTGATCGCGAGCGGGATGCCGTAGCGCGCCCAGGTCTCCTTCAGCCGCGCCTCCAGCCCGGTGTCGGACTCGAGCCTTTTCACCCGTACCGCCTCGGCGTCGACATAGGTGTCGCGACCGTTCCCGCCCGGCTCCAGCCAGGGGTAGAGGTGGGTGCGGTGGTCGAGGAAACGCTCGCTGGTCAGATAATGGTTGATGCCGACGATGTCGGGCCGCGCCTCGCCGTCCGCGAACGCCTCGAGCTCCGCCTCGCTCGCGCCCGCCTGGAGCAGCCGCTCGTGCCAGTCGTGACGGGCGTCGACCCGGCCGGCCAGCAGGTCGAGGCTGAGCCAGCGCCGTCCGTTTTCATGCGCGGCCTGGTGGCGCAGCGGGGCGGTCGAGAAGACCTTGCCGAGATCCTCGGTCTGGACGAGCCGGGCAGCCGGGACCGCCGCCCGGATCGCCCGCATCGCCTCGAGCGTCCCCGTGCATTCGTTGACGAGCGCGCGCAGGAAGGTCGGATAGTCGCGGCCATGGGGATACCAGAGGCCGTAAAGGCCCGAGAAGCGCGCGGTGGTGAGCGGCTCGTTGACCGGCGTCCACAACTCGATCCACGGATAGCGCTCCGCGACGCGGGCGGCATAATCGGCCAGCCTGGCCGGGAAGTCGGGGTCGAGCAGGCTGGTATAGGCCGGGCCCGAACCATGGTGAAGGAGGCCGCCGATCACCTTGATGCCGCGTTCGCGCAGCAGGGCGAGCCGGTCGTCGGTCCAGGCGAAGTCGAGGCGGTCCGGGCAGTCCGGAGCGACCGCTTCCCACAGGATCGGGAAGCGGATCGTCGTCAGGCCGAGCCCGGCGATCAGATCGATATCGTCCCGCCGGTCCCTGTGGCCGGTCTCCGCTGCCTGGTCTCGATACGCGTCGTTGAGGCGGACAATGGTGCATTCGGCGCCTCCCCATAGCTCGGGCGGAGGCGTGTCACGTCGTTCTGCCGTCATTCCTGTCCGTTCGGTTGTGGCGGTCGAGTAACGAACCCGCCTCGCGAAGGTCCGGTTCCGCCCCAACCGGCCTTCTTTAAAGCAGGTTAGGAGGATTCCGGGATTGCTAGGAATTCGGTAACGCCTCTCATGTCATGCTCGTCCCGCCCGAGGGAGAGTGCGATGCGCGTTCATCACCAGGAGCTCAGCTTAGACGATCGCCGCTGCGAACCGCGTCACGAGGGACTGATCGACAGCGCCGTCATCCACTTCCGAGGCGAGCGCCATCTGGTGCCGGTGCTCAACATCTCGACGCGCGGCACGATGATCGAAAGCGGGCTCGCGCCGCGGCTGGGCGAGACGGTGGTGGTCGAATTCCCCGAATGCAGCCGCATCCACGCCTTCGTCCGCTGGACCCGCGACGGCCGCATCGGCCTCAATTTCGGCCATGAGATGATGCTGGGCTGAGACCCTCCCCACCCGCTGCGCGTGGGGGAGAATCTAGCGCCCCAATGCCCTCAGCACCGTCGGCGTGATCGCGCTCACCATCTTCTTGATCCCCTGAAAGTTCGGATGCATCCGGTCCGGCAGAGCGAGCGACGGATTGCCGGCGACCCCGGCGAGGAAGAAGGGGTAGAGCGACGCGTCATATTTGGCGGCGAGGTCGGGGAAGATCCTGTCATATTCCGCGCGGTAATCCGGTCCCAGATTAGGGGCCGCGATCATTCCCGCGACCAGCACCGGGATGCGGCGACGCCCGAGCTCGGCCAGGATCGCGTCGAGGTCGGCGCGCGTCTGCGCCGGCGGCAGGCCGCGCAGCATGTCGTTGGCGCCGAGAGCGACGATCGCCAGATCGGGCCTGGCGCCCATTCCGTCGAGCGTCCAGGCGAGCCGCGCCCGGCCCTGCGCGGCGGTATTGCCGGAGACGCCGGCATCGGTGACGAAGGCGCGCACGCCGTTGCGTCTCAGCATCGCTTCGAGCTGGGGCGCGAAGCCCAGGCCGGGCGGCAGGCCGTAGCCGGCGGTCAGGCTGTCGCCGAGGGCGAGGACGCGCACGTCCCGCGCCGCCGCCGGCGCTGCGGAGGCGGCCGTCAGCAGCAGCGCGTAGACAAGGCGGCGAAGCGCCCCATATGGGATCGATAACGACATCGGATTTCACTTCCCTTCATGACCGGCTCCTACGTTATCGACGCTTCGGATGTCACGCTGGCGCTCGGCTCCGGCGCGGGCCGGGTCGAGATCCTGCGCGGCGTCGCCCTGCACGTCGCCGCCGGCGAAAGCCTTGCCTTGCTCGGCCCGTCGGGCAGCGGCAAATCGTCGCTGATGGCGGTATTGTCGGGGCTCGAGCGGGCGACGAGCGGGACGATCCGCATTGCCGGCGCGGACTTCACCGCATTGGGCGAGGACGATCTGGCGCGGGCGCGGCAGGGGCGGATCGGCATCGTCCTGCAGGCCTTCCATCTGCTGCCGACGATGACCGCGCTGGAGAATGTCGCGGTGCCGCTGGAACTGGCCGGCCGCGAGGGGGCGTTCGAGCTGGCTCGCGCCGAACTGGAGGCGGTCGGCCTCGGCCATCGCCTGACCCATTATCCGGCGCAATTATCGGGCGGCGAGCAGCAGCGGGTCGCCATCGCCCGAGCCACCGCGCCGCGGCCCGCCCTGCTGTTCGCCGACGAGCCGACCGGCAATCTCGACGCCGCCACCGGTGCAGCGATCCTCGATCTGCTGTTCGAACGGCAGCAGGGCACCGGCGCGACATTGCTCGTCATCACCCACGATCCGGCGCTGGCCGCCCGCTGCGGCCGCGTGCTGGAGATGCAGGACGGCCGGATCGTCCGGGATGCGAAGGCGTGAGGGGAGAGCGAAAGCTCCTCCCCGAGCTCGCTCGGGGAGGGGAGCCGCGCGAAGCGCGGTGGAGGGGAAATTCTGAATCCGTGCAGCCCCTCCACCACGACGCTTCGCGCCGCGGTCCCCCTCCCCGGGACAAGCTCGGGGAGGAATTTTGAGCCTCCCCCTCCGCCTCGCCTTGCGCGACCTGCGCGGCGGGCTCGCCGGGCTGCGGCTGCTCGCCATCTGCCTGTTCCTCGGCGTGCTCGCCCTCGCCGGCGTCGGCTCGCTGTCCGCGGCGATCGTCGCGGCGCTGGCCGAGCGGGGGCAGGAGATACTCGGCGGCGACGTCCAGCTCGTCGTCGCGCAGCGGGCGGCGACCGCCGAGGAGCTCGCCGCCTTCCGCCGGGAGGGCCGAGTCAGCCACATCACCCGGATGCGGGCGATGGCGGCCCGGCTCGACGGCGCCGAGAGCGTGCTGGTCGAGCTCAAGGGAGTGGACGAAGCCTGGCCGCTGGCCGGCGCCTTCCGGGTGCGGCCGGGAGCGTCGGCGGCGCGGCCGCGCGGCGCGCAGGTGGCGATCGGGCCCGAGCTGGCCGACCGGCTCGGCGTCCGGATCGGCGAGCGGATCCGGATCGGCGCGGCCGAGCTCGAGATTGCCGGCCTGATCGCCCAGGAGCCCGACCGGATCGGCCAGGGCTTCACCCTCGGCTCGACCGCTCTGGTCGACCGCGCCGGCCTCGACGCGACCGGGCTCGTCCAGCCCGGCAGCCTCTACACCAGCGCCTACCGGCTGACCCTGCCCGGCGGCGCCGGTCCGAAGGCCGTGGCCGAACGGCTCAGGGAGCGCTTCGGCGCACTCGGCTGGCAGGTCCAGGACCGCAGCGACGGCGCGCCCGGCACGCGCCGCTTCATCGAGCGGCTCGGCCAGTTCCTGACCCTGGTCGGGCTGACCGCCTTGATCGTCGCCGGAATCGGCGTCGGCAACGGCGTCGCTTCCTATCTCGACGGCAAGCGCGGCACGATCGCGACGCTTAAGCTGCTCGGCGCCACCAGCCGCACTTTGTTCCTGTCCTACCTCTGCCAGATCGGTCTGGTCGCCCTCGCCGCGACCCTGGCCGGCCTCGCCGCGGGCGCGCTCGTGCCCGCCATCGTCGTCGCCGTGGCGGGGGATGCGCTGCCGGTGCCGCCGCGGCTTTCCCTCTACTGGCCGCCTTTGCTCGCCAGCGCCGCCTACGGCCTGCTGATCGCCGCCGTCTTCGCGCTGGTGCCGATCGCCCGCGCCCGCGCGGTGCCGGCGGCGACCTTGTTCCGCGGCGATCTCGAGCCGGCGCGCCGGCCGGGCCGGGCGGTCGCGGCGGTCGCGCTCGCCGCCGCCGCCATTGCCGCGCTCGCGGTCGGAAGCGCCCGCGAGCCGCTGTTCGCCGCCGGCTTCATCGCCTCGGTGCTCGGCCTCGTCCTGCTGCTCACCCTGCTGGGCTGGCTGATCCGCCGGACCGCCGCGCGGCTGCCGCGGCCCAACCACCCGGTGTTTCGGATCGCGCTCGCCAACCTCCATCGCCCCGGCGCCCAGACCGGCCGGCTGGTGGTGGCGCTCGGCCTCGGCCTGACCTTGTTCACGACGCTGGCGGTGATCGAGAGCAATCTGGCCGGGCAGATCCGAACCACCATCCCGGCCAAGGCGCCGAGCTTCTTCCTGCTCGACATACCGGTCGCCGAGATCGGCCGTTTCCGCGCTCTGGCCGGCCGGGCGGCGCCGGCGGCCGACCTCGTCACCATCCCGTCGCTGCGCGGCTCGGTCGTGGCGGTCGCCGGCCGCCGCGTCGCCGACATGGCCGAGATCCCGCCCGAGGCCTGGTTCCTGCGCGGCGACCGCGGCCTCACCTACTCCGCCACCCTGCCCGAGGGGAGCCGGATCGTCGCCGGCCGCTGGTGGCCCGCCGATCATGCCGGGCCGCCGCTGGTCTCGCTGGACGTCGCCGCGGCGCGCGCGGTCGGACTGAAAGTGGGGGACACCATCACCGTGTCGGTGCTCGGCCGCGAGATCGAGGCGCGGATCGCGTCGCTGCGCGAGATCGACTGGGACACGATGGGCTTCAATTTCGTGATCGTCTTCGCCCCCGGCGCGCTGGAGGGCGCGCCGCACAGCTTCATGGCGACGATCGCGATGCCCGAGGCGCAGGAGCGCCCGTTCGCCCGCGCCGTCTCCCGGGCCTTCCCGAGCGTCTCGGCGATCCGGGTGAAGGAAGTGGTCGAGACCGTCTCGGCGATGCTCGCCCAGCTCGCCGTCGCGGTCCGCGCCGCCGCCTCGGTCGCGATCCTCGCCGGCATCGCGGTGCTGGTCGGCGCCCTCGCCGCCAGCCGCCGCGCGCGCACCTATGACAGCGTCATCCTCAAGATGCTCGGCGCCACCCGCGGCCGCATCCTCGCCGCCCAGGCAGCCGAGTTCGCCGCTCTGGCCCTGGTCGTCAGCCTCGTCGCTTTGGCCCTGGGCAGCGCGGCCGGCTGGTGGGTGGTGGTCGGGATGTTCGAGCTCGACTGGGCGCCGGACTGGGCCACCGTCGCCGCGACCCTTGCGCTCGGCGCCCTCGCCACACTTGTGCTGGGCCTGCTCGGCTCCCTACCTGCGCTGGCGGCGCGGCCCGCCCGCGCCCTTCGCGCCCTCTGACCGGGAGACACGCCATGATCGACCTCTACACCGCCGCCACGCCCAATGGCTGGAAGGTCTCGATCGCGCTCGAGGAGCTGGGGCTTCCCTACCGGGTCCATGTCCTCGACCTCGGCTCCGGCGCGCAGAAGCAGCCGTGGTTCACGGCAATCAACCCCAATGGCCGAATCCCCGCCATCGTCGACCGCGACGAAGGCGATTTTCCCGTCTTCGAATCGGGCGCGATCCTCGTCTATCTCGCCGAGAAGACCGGCCGGCTGATGCCGTCCGACCCGAAGGGCCGCAGCCTGGTCATGCAGTGGCTGATGTTTCAGATGGGCGGGATCGGGCCGATGATGGGCCAGGCCAATGTCTTCACCCGCTACTTTCCCGAGGAATTGCCCAGCGTGATCGACCGCTACCGGCGCGAGAGCCGGCGGCTGTTCGAGGTGCTGGACGGACATCTCGCCGGCCGCGAATGGCTGGCGGGCGACTATTCGATCGCCGACATCGCCAATTGGTGCTGGGTGCAGACCTATCCCTGGCCGGGCGTTTCGGTGGAAGGCCTCGACCATCTCCAGCGCTGGCTCGAAGCGGTGCGGACGCGGCCGGCAGTGCAGACGGGCGTGGCGATCCCGCCGCGCGCAGATCCGGAAAAATCGGTCGAGACGGCGAAGTCGATCCTCGCCTGACGGATTCAGTCGCGCTTCGGCTCACACTTCTCGTAATCGGGTTCGCGGTCCTGCTTGCGGGCGCGGCGCTCCTCCTTGCCGATACATTCTTCCTGCCGGCGGATCTGGCGGCCGCGCTTCTCGTCGGCCTCGGCCTGGGTGGTGACGACTGCGTCGACCCCCGCGGAGGCGACCTTTACCGGCAGGGTGGCGACGTCCAGCGCGGTCTTGGCGATGCAGCCCGGCAGGGCGAGGGCCATGGCATTGAGCAATAAAAGGCGCATCGGGAAGCTTTCTCGGCTGAACCGGCGGCGATCATAGCAGCGCACTATGATCGCCGCCTTAACGGTCAGTCCGACTTGCGCAGCGTCGGCGAATCGAGGTCGAGCTGGTCGATCCGGATGACCTCGAGACCGGGGCGGAGCGCCCGCAGCTTGTCGAGGAACTTCGACGCGTCGCCGACCACCACAAGGGTCGCGCGGTCGGCGCCGACCAGCCGCGCGGCCGCGGCGGAGGCGCCTTCGGGAGTCACCGTCTCCATCTGCGCGACGAAGCGCCCGACCTCGGACGGCGGCATGCCCTGCTGAAGCAGGTTGGCGAGCATGCCGCCAAGTCCGCCGCTGGTTTCCGCCTGGCGGCTGAAGGCGCCGGTGAGGAAGGTCACGCGGTTTGCAACTTCCTCGCGCTGGAGCGGCGTCTGGGCGAGGCGGTCGAGCTCGTCGAGCAGGACCTTGGCGACGTCGGCGGCGGTCTCGTTCTTGGTCTGCGCGCTGGCGGACAGCAGGCCGGCGTCGAGCCGCGCCGGCATGCCGCTATAGGCGCCGTAGGACAAAGCGCGCTTGGTCCGCACTTCCTGGAACAGCCGCCCGCTCGAGCCGCCGCCGAGCACGGCATTGGCCGCGTTGGCGCTGTAATAGGACGGGTCGCTGCGGCTGATGCCGCGCACCGCGGCCAGCACCGCCGCCTGGCCCGCACCCGGCATGTCGACGACGACGGTCCGCACCGGCAGCGGCGGGCCGGCGCGCTCGACCGGCGCCGCCGGCGCCGCTCCCTCGCCGCGCCAGCCGCCGAACAAGGTGGCGGCGAGGGCGTCGGCCCGCGCCGAATCGATTCCGCCCGAGACGACCAGAGCCGCATTGCCCGGGTGCCACCAGCGGCGATGCTGCTCGACCAGATCGGCGCGGGTCATCGCCGCGAGCGAACCGGGCGTGCCGGTGCCGAGCGTCGCGTAGGGCGCGGTGCCGTAGACCAGAGGCTGCGCCAGCAAATTGGCGAGCTGGCCGGGATTACGCAGCGCGATCGACAGCGAGTCGATCGCCTGCTTGCGGGTCAGCTCGACCTCGTCGGCCGGGAAGGTCGCGTTCTGGGCGATGTCGGCGAGCACCCGCCCCGCCGCCTCGAGATTGGCGACCGGCGCGGTGATCGACAGGAACGAGCCGTCGGCGCCGGCGCCGCTGCCCAGGGTCGCGCCGAGCGCCTCGAGCTCCGCCGCGATCCGCTCGGCGCTGCGCGTCACCGTGCCCTTGCTCGCCAGCTCGGCGGCCATCCCGGCCAGACCGGCCTTGCCGCGGGGATCGGTCGACGCGCCGCCCTTCACTACCAGGGTCATCGTCGCCAGCGGTACCTGGCCGCTGCGCGCGGTGACGATGGTGAGCCCGGTCGGCAGGCGGGTCTCGGAAATGACCGGCGACGTCACCGCCACCGCCGGCCCGGGCGCCGGCGGCGCCTCGCGCTCGGCCTCGGCAGCGAGCGCGTTGGGCGTGCCGGTCGCCGGCGGCGGCGACTTGAAGCGCGGCATCGGCACCGGATTGGTCCAGGAGTCGGCCGCGCCGGCGGGCCGCGCGCTTTCGTTGAGGTAGCGCAGGTCGACGCGGCCGTCGGGCCGCAGCCAGGTCCGCGCGACGCGCTGCACGTCGGCGGCGGTGACGCGCTGATAGCGGGCGATCTGCCTGTCCCACAGCTTCGGGTCGCCGGAGCGGACCAGCGCCTCGCCGAGACCGGAGGCGCGCCCGTTGAACGTCTCGCGCTGGCGCAGCGCCTGGGCGAGAAGCTCGTTCTTGGCCTCGGCCAGCTCGGCCGCGCTGACCGGCTCGTCGCGGACGCGGGCGATCTCGGCGGCGAGCGCCGCTTCGGCCTCCTCGACGCCGCGGCCGCCGGCGAGGATGACGGTCGGCGCCCAATAGCCTTCCTCCTCCACCGAAGCGAGCTGCGCGCCGGCATCGGTGGCGATCCGCTTGTCGCGCACCAGGCTCTTGTGCAGGCGCGAGCTCTCGCCGGTGGTGAGGATGCCGTCGAGCACCTCGAGCGCGGCCATGTCCTTGTGGGTCACGCCCGGGATGCGCCAGATCGACCCGATCATCGGCAGCGGCACGTTGGGCGCGTACATGGTCGCGGTGCGCGGGGCGGCGCGCGGCGGCTCGCGGCCGCCAATCGCCAGCGGCAGCTTGTTGCGCCGCGCCGGGATCGGTCCGAGATATTTGTCGACCCAGGCGTCGAGCTGCCGGGGGTCGAAATTGCCCGACACGATCAGGGTCGCGGTATCGGGGCCGTAATAGGCCTCGTGGAAGGCGCGGGCGTCGTCGACGGTGGCGGCGTCGAGCTGCTCGATGCTGCCGATCGTCGAGCGGCGGTGGGGCAGCACGTCCCAGCCATTCTCGGTGATCAGCAGCCGTACGCGGCCGTAGGGCGGGGCGAGGACGCCCTGGCGATACTCCTCCTTGACGACGTTGCGCTCGGTCTCGAACACCTGCGGATCGATGACCGGCCGGGCCATCCGCTCGGCATGGGTCCACAACATCGTCTCGAGATAGCGGGCCGGCACGCTCTCATAATAATTGGTGCGGTCGGAAGCGGTGCTGGCGTTGCGCTCGCCGCCGACATCCTCGACCAGCCGGTTGATCATATTGTAGGGCATGTTGCGCGTCTTGCGCGACAATATGTGCTCGAACAGGTGGGCGAAGCCGGAGCGTCCCTCCGGGTCGTGCTTCGAGCCGACCTCGTACCAGACCGAGACCGAGACGTTGGCGGTGCCGGTATCGCGCATCGAGATGACGCGCAGGCCGTTGGCGAGCCGGCGCTCCTTGAACTGGAGCGGCGGCACCGCGATCCGGCTCGCGCCCGCCGGCTGCGCGGAAACGGACGCGGCGGGCGCCGCCATCGCTGCCAGCAGCGCCGCCTTGATCCCAACCCCGAAACGCATCGCTCTCTCCCTCGATTTTGCAAGCCGGTCCAGAGGGATAGAGGGCCTGGGGAGCCGGCGCCAGAGGGTCGATAGCCCGCTCTTGCTTGTTTGCTTCAGTCGCCGTTGAGGCGGCTTCGAGCGAGAAGCCGTTCCCTGGCTCTGGCTTCCGCTTCGTCGATCCGGTCGGCCTGACGGTCATAGTCGAGGGCGATCTCGTTCAGCGCCGCGGCCACGTTTTCCATGCTTCCGCCAACCGCCAGGCAGCGGCACTTGTGCGCGCGGGCGCGCAACGAGGCGGCGCTCTCGCTCATGCCCCTGCCGCCGGTCGGTGCGCGCGCAGTGGAATCGTCAAACCGGCTCCTCCCGTTGGACGCAAAGCGGAGACCAGGCCGAGAACGCTGGACAGGACGGTGACGGACCGGCGGATGCGGTCGAACCTAGTTAATGGCGCATCTCCACATAATGTGCATGAACGGCCCATGCCTCGCTACGTCGTCCACGTCTTCAACGACGAGACGAGCCTCGACGAGGAAGGGCGCGAGCTGCCCAATCTGCAAGCCGCCCGCGCGCACGCCATCGAAGACGCCCGCTCCCTCATGTCGGATACGCTGAGGAAGGGGCGGCTGGTCCTCAGCCGCCACATCGCGATACAGAATGATCGCGGCGAGCTGCTGTTGGACGTGAAGTTCGGCGATGCCGTCGAGGTCAGACTGTAGTCTGCACCGAAAAGGCGCCGCGACGCTCTCGGTCAATTCTCTACCGGCGACTCGATGTGCAGGTAATTGGGGTTGAATCCCGACGCGCGTTCGAGCCGCCCGTAATCGTGGATGGTCAGAAGCCCGTGGCGGAAGCTGATGAAGCTCTCCGCCCGCAGGCGCTGAAGCACCCGGTTGACGTGGACCGGGGTCAAGCCGAGCGCGTCGGCGATCTCCTCCTGGGTGAGCGGCAAGGCGAAACGGTGATCGGCAACCAGGCCGACACTCCTCAGCCGCACGTAGAGCTCGCAGATCAGGTGGCCGACCGCGCCGAACGCGTCGCGCCGGCCGACATTGACGATCCAGGCGCGCAGCACCGCCTCGTCGACCAGGGTCGTCCACCAGAAGGCCTTGACGAGCCCCGGCCGGCCGGTGACCGCGTCCATCGTCGCGCGGGGGATGAAGGCCACCTTCGCCCGGGTCAAGGTGGCGATGCTATGGTCCATCTCGCCGAGGAGGGTGACGTGGAGATCGCAAAAGTCGCCCGGGAGGAGGAAGGCGGTGATCTGGCGGGCGCCGTCGGGCAGCAACTTGTAGCGCGCCGCCCAGCCCTCGACCATCAGGTGGACATGGTCGGGCCGGTCGCCTTCGCGAACGAGGTTGCGGCGCGGGCCCACCTCGCGCGCGTCGGCGCAAAGCGCGGCGAGCGCCCGCCGGTCCGCGTCCCGTAGCGGCACGCGGGTCTCCAGCTTCGCGATCAGAGGCGGCGGCGGCGCCGGTTCCCGCTGGGGTGAGGCGGAAGCCATTGATACAGGCTAGGCCGGTTCGGGCCGCGCGTCCACTCCGGCGGCCCGGTTTCTAATCTATGTTGGACAGCGACTTCCTATCCCACATGAAGTACCGTGCGCCGAACATCGGCTATGGTCCCTTCCATCACCGGCAAAGACAATGGGCGCCGGTGGCCGAGAGAGAGACGCTCCCGCCCCTCCTGCGAGAGCGTTATGACCGCTGCCCAAGCTATCGAGCGCCTCCTGACACGATTTGAGACGCGCTGTGCGCTCGGCGACGAGGACCGGGACGCGGTTCGCGGCCTGCCGTTCGTCCATCGCACGCTGGCGCCTTCCGCCTACATTGTGCGCGAAGGCGAGCCGCCGCAAGCCTGCGCCCTGCTTCTCACCGGCTTCGCTTTCCGCCACAAGGTCACCGGCAACGGCGAGCGCCAGATCATGTCGGTGCACATGCCGGTCGAGTTCCTCGACCTGCATATCAGCTTCCTCGAGGTCGCCGACCATAATGTCCAAGCGCTGACCCGCTGCGAGATCGCCTCCCTGCCGGTGGCGGCGCTGCGCAACCTCGTCCGGGATCATCCGCGGATCGGACGCGCGATGTGGGTCGACACCCTGATCGACGCGGCGATCTTTCGCGAATGGATCGTCAATGTCGGTCGGCGCGACTCGATCAGCCGCATCGCCCATCTGCTGTGCGAGTTCGCGCTGCGCCTGGAAGTGGCGGGGCTGGGTACCGGCTACCGCTACGAGATGCCGATGACGCAGGAGCAGATCGCCGACTGCATCGGCCTCACCCCCGTCCACGTCAACCGGGTGCTGAAGGAGCTGGGCCGGCGCGGCCTGATCGAGCGCGACAAACGCCTGGTCGCGATCGTCGACTGGGAAGGGCTGCAGGAGATCGGCGACTTCAACAACCGCTACCTCCATCTGGACAATGGCGGCTCGACCCATATCGGCTCCATCCGCAGGGGCGCGCAACCGCCGGAAAAATAGCGATAAATTCCGCCGCCTAACCTAGATGAAGGCGCCCGCGTCCAACAGTGATTATGCACCCCTTCGCGTCGGTGCGGTCAACCGAGGAAAAGGGAAGCAGCCGTGCCGGACGTTCATCCGACATTTGAGACGATGGTGTGCCGCCTCGAGCGCCGCTCGCCGCTCGGCGAGGCTGACCGGCAAGCGCTGCTCGGCCTGCCCCATATCATCCGCGAGTTGCCGCAATACGCGCACATCATCCGCGACGGCGACCGGCCCGAACATTGCTGCCTGCTGCTCGGCGGCTTCGCGCACCGCTACAAGCTCACCGGCGAAGGCGGGCGCCAGATCATCTCGATCCACATGGCAAGCGAATTCGTCGACCTGCAGAACGGCCTGCTCGCGGTGGCCGACCATAGCGTGCAGACGCTAACCGATGCCGAGGTTGCGCTTATTCCGCGGCGCGCGATCGAGGATCTGGCGCTCAGCAATCCCTCGGTCGGACGGGCGCTGTGGATCGACACCCTGATCGACGCCTCGATCTTCCGCGAATGGGTGGTCAATGTCGGCCGCCGCGACAGCCGCGCCCGAGTGGCGCATCTCCTCTGCGAATTCTCGCTGCGGCTCGAGGCGGCGGGGCTCGCCAACAACCATCATTACGAGCTGCCGATGACCCAGGAGCAGCTCGCCGACGCGGTCGGCCTGACCTCGGTCCACGTCAACCGCGTCCTCAAGCAATTGGGCGAGGACCGGCTGATCAGCCGCGACCGGCGCCGGATCGTGATCGAGGACTGGACGGGCCTGCGCAACGCCGGCGACTTCAACGAGCGCTACCTCCACCATGACGGCCTGGTGGCGCAGCCGCGCCGCTGATCCATGGGGTTGCGCGGCTCGGCTCAATCGGAAAGACTGGAGCCGTTGTAGATTACCACCCCCGAGTCGGGGAGCGCGGTCGATGTCCCGTCAGGACCGGATCAATCATCATGTCGACCGCGCGTTCGAGGAGCTCGACCGCGCGCGAAGCGCCGCGTCGCCCGAAGCCGCGATCGCCCATCTCGCTTTGTCCGAGCTGCATCTCGGCCGAATGAAAGCGCTGAGCGACCCGCCGCCGGACAAGCCGTCGCTCAGACTGGTCGACTAGTGCGGGCCGTTCGGCGGTCGGGTACGGTGCCGAAATGGACGACGAGATCAGCTATCATTCGAGCCGTGCGCTGGCCGAGCTCGACCGGGCGCGTCCCTGTCACGTCATCCACGCCGCGCGCTGCCACCTGAGGCTCGCGGAACAGCATCTCGATCGCATGCGCAGCCTCTGCCGCGACGTCACCGCACGCGCTCCGAACCTGCCGCCGCCGGCCTAGCCTCCGGCCTCCCTCAGCGCCCTGGCCACCGCGTTCAGCAAAGTCTCGATCCGGTACGGCTTGGCGACCCAGCCGAGCGGCTGCGCCGCCGCGGCGCGGGCGCGGACCTCGGCGTCGCCATGCGCGGAGGCGAACAGCGAGCGGATGCCGAGGCTGCGGAAAATCTCCAGCGCGGCGTCGACGCCGTCGCGGTCCCCCGCCAGCCGAATGTCCATGACGATCAGGGCCGGGCGGCGCGCCGACGCGAGCGCGACGGCTTCCTCGGCGGTGGCGGCGACGCCGGTCACTTCATAGCCCGCCTCCTCGAGACCGAGCTCGACTTCCATGCCGACGAGGAAATCGTCCTCGACGAGAAGGATGCGCGGGGCCGCTGCCGTCCGCGGGCGATTCGCACTCTCGGCCGTTTCGGACGGGGCGACCTCGGCTTCCTCTCCCCCGTTCCCGCCTTCGATCAACATGGCTTCCGCATTCGTCCGTCGACGTGTGAACATTCGGGCGGCTCAGGCGGCCGCGCCGGGCGGACCTGGGAATTCCAGCACGCAGCGCGCCCCCGGGCCGCGCTCGACCCGGAAGCTGCCGCCTATCTGCCGCGCCAGCCCCATCACCAGGCCGAGGCCAGACGAGCGGCGGCGGACGTCGCTGAGGTCGAAGCCGGGCCCGTCATCCTCGACCATCAGGATGAAGCGGCCGTCCGCCTCGACCAGGCCGACGCGGATTCGGCCGCGTCCTTCCGGACCGGCGCCATATTTGGCGGCGTTGGTGACGAGCTCGTTGAGGATCAGCGCCAGCGGCACCGCGCAGTCGTTGGCGAGCCGGCCGGCGTCGGCGCTCAGCTCGAGCGCGACCGCGTCGCCGCAGGCGGCGGTGGCGACGGCGCAGACCGACGTCATGAAGGCGGCGCTGTCGAAGCGGCTGAGATTGTCCGACTGGTAGAGTGCGGTCTGGGCGGCCGCCATCGCCTCCACCCGCCGCGCCGCTTCGTCGAGCGCGGCGCGCGCATCCTTGCTCTGAGTCTCCCGCCGCGCCGCCGCCAGCAGGGCGTAGAGCATCTGCATGTTGTTCTTGATGCGATGGTTCAATTCGGCGAACAGCAGCCGCTGCTGGGTCTCGGCCTCCTTGCGGTGGCCGATGTCGACCAGCACGTTGACCGCGCCGGTCAGCTGGCCGGCCGGGTCGAACAAGGGCGTCGGATAGGGGATGAAGGGGACGAGGCTGCCGTCGGGGCGTTGCGCCACCGCTTCGGCGCCGCGCACCGGCTGCTTTTCCTTCAGCGCCGCCGCCATCGGGCATTGGTCGTGCGGCAGCGGCGTGCCGTCGGGCTGGAACAGCTTCCAGGTGACGCACCATTTGTCGTCGCCCAGCGCCGGCCGGCGGCCCGACATCTCGACCGCCGCCTCGTTATAATAAGTGATCCGGCCGTCGGCGTCGGTGGTGTAGAGAGCGACGGGGAGGGCGTCGATGATCTCGCGCAGCTGGCGCTCGCTTTCGCGGGCGGCGCGGTCCTCGGCGAGCTGTTCGGTGACGTCGTGGCAGCAATTGATCGCGCCGACGATGTTGCCGACGGCGTCCGACAGTGCGGCGATGTGCACCATGGCGGCGCGCCGGCTGCCGTCGGGCCGCTCGACGATCGCGTGGCAGCCGTCGACCGACCGACCGGTGCGCAGCACGTAGGCCATCGGCGTCTCGCCCTCGGCGATCAGGCCGCCGTCCAACCCGTAGACGCGCGCCGGGCCGCAGAAGGAATCCGCTTTCTCGCCTCGCTCCGGCGTCCGGCCCCAGAGGAGGGCCGCCCTGGCATTGAACCAGCACAGGCGCCCGGAGGCGTCGCAGGCGTAGACCGCGAGCGGCAGGAACTCGATGAGGGCGGGGGATTCGGCGAGCAGATGCTCGGGGTCGAGGGACGCAAAGCCAGCCTGCAGGCCCGGGATGGCTTGGGTATCGGTCATTATCTCTTTCGCCCCTCCGCCAGCCCCACTGGCCGTGCCTAACCAGAGTTAAAACGCCGCGCCGCCGCCCGGTTCCGTGATCCGATAAATAAAATCGGATTCCCGCCGCCTTGTGACATTCGAGTGACGGCTTGCCCGGCGCCCGGGCTTGGGTCAGGGAGGCGCTCCATCCTGAAGGAACGACGATGCGCCAGACCCTGTTCGCCGCCTTTGCCGCCTCGAGCCTCGCCGCCTGCGCCACCGGCCCCGCCGCCGAGGAGGCGCCCGTGCCGGCGGCCGAGGCCCGCTATTCCTTCTGGCGGCCCGCGCCGGTCGTCGATGCGCCCGACCCGAACCAGGTCGTTCAGTCGGCGCCCGCCGAGGCGTGGCGGCCGGTCGATCCCGCCAACCTGCTGGTCATCGATCTCAAGGAAGGCGGCCGCATCCTCGTCGAGCTGGCGCCCGAATTCGCCCCGGTCCATATCGCCAACGTCCGCGCCTTCGCCCGGGCCGGCTGGTGGAACAATGCCGCCATCTACCGGGTCCAGGACAATTACGTCGCCCAATGGGGCAATGGCGATGCCAAGACGGACCTGCCCGCCGGTGTCGTCCGCAGGCCGCCGGCCGAATATCATCGCGACATGGCCGGGCTGCCGCTGCGGCCACTCGGCTTTCCCGACAGCTATGCGCCGATGGTCGGTCACGCCGATAGCTGGCCGGTCGGCTACGACCCCGAGGAAGGCCGCGCCTGGCTCACCCATTGCTATGCCTCTGTCGGAGTCGGCCGCGACCTCGCGCCCGATACCGGGACGGGCGGCGAGCTCTATGCGGTCATCGGCCACGCGCCGCGCCACCTCGATCTCAACATCGCGGTAATCGGCCGGGTGATCGAAGGCATCGCGCTGCTCGCGGCGCGGCCGCGCGGCACCGAGGCGCTCGGCTTCTACAAGGATCCCGCCTCGGCGGTGCCGATCGCCCGCGCGCGGCTGGCCGCCGACATGCCCGCCGCCGATCGGCCCGCTTATGAAGTGCTGCGCTCCGACAGCCTCGCCTTCAGCCAATATGTCACCGGCCGGGCCAATCGCGGCGGCGACTTCTTCCAGCGGCCGGCCGGCGGCGTCGACATTTGCAACGCCGCCGTGCCGGTCCGGAAAGTGGGAAGCTAGGGGAGTTACGCGCCGGCCCCTCGCGTAGGGAAATAAGGGGCCGGCGCGACGGCGGCCGCCACGAGGGCGCCGCCAGGGATTTCAGGCCGCGTAGGCGTGCTCGGCGCCGAATACCGGACGGCGGATGGTGCGGACGATGGCGCCGCCGGCGATCATCGGCGCGTTCTCGAGCGGCAGCGCCGTCGTGCAGAAGGCGCATTCCGCCATCGAGCGTCCGATATACCAATGGGTCCGACCGCAGCCGGGACAGTAATTCGTCTCATGCTCGCGATAGACGATATGATAGCCGCGCTTGTCCGCCTGGGGGATGATGCAGCCGCCACGCGCCTCAAGGATACTCGTCGCCATACTTGGCTCCTTTCCACACACTTGCCGCCCCAACGAGCGACGAGTCTGAAGAGTTTCATGGCTTTAAGATGAACGGAGCCGCCGCGCCGCCGCGCCGGCCCTCGCGGGAGAGCGCGAAAAGCGCGGAAAACTGCGGCGACGAGCCGTTCGGAAGCGGCGGTGAAATCGAGGCCTGCGACGGCCCAAAAAAATTTGCCCGCGCCTGTCTTCGCCCCGTCGCGGGACGAAATTCGGGCGCGGCATTTGGGCTCAGAGCCGGATTTTCTCCTTGCGGCGCAAGCCCGCGGACCGTTCGAAGGTCCGGCGCTTGCGCTGGTGAAGGGCGATGGCGGTTACCGGGACAGCAAATGCTCCGAACACCAACGATGACACGAGCACCACGGTTTCAAGCTCCAGCGCTTCCATCCAAATGCTTCCTCCCCGACCCATTTGCTAAACCCAAAGCGCCGCGCCGTCACCACCCTCGATGCACCACGGGGCGCAAATTGAGCTTCGTTGAGATGCGAGGCGGCCTGGTCCTGCCGGTCGCTGCCGGGCACTGACCCGACCGGCGCCGACAGCGCGAATCTAGAACCGAATCGGGGGCAACTGTGCGCGACAGTGCCGATCCGCCATGATTAATATGGGCGACCAGCAAAGGGAGGTTTCCATGGCGACTCCGACGGGTGGACAGGTGCGGCCCTATGGCGTGGCGATCAGCGACGCGCTCAAGGATCCCAATTCGACACTTGAAGATCTGAACACGCTTCGCGACCGCGCCCGCAGCGAGCTCGAGGAGCAGGGAGACCTGCCCGGCGCCCTCGAGAAGCTCGAAGCCGAGATCGGCCGCCGCAGCGGCTCCGCGCAGGGGCAGGGCGGATTCCAGCCGCTTTATGCGGTCTGCATCTGCGACGCGATCGCCGATCCGAAGACGACGCTGGAGCGGCTGACGCAATTGCGCGACCAGGGCCGCCGGCAGCTCGACGACCAGGGCGATCTCGCCGGCGAGCTTCGGCGGCTCGAAGACGAAATCGGTCGCCGCGGCCAATAGCGAGGGAGCGAGGCATGACGACACGGGCAGGAGCGGCGGTGCCGCCTTACGGGAATGCCATAGCCGACGCGCTCCGCGATCCGACGACCAGCCTCGAGGAGCTGATCGCCCATCGCGATCATGCTCGTCAGGTGCTTAGCGCGCAGGGCGATCTCCGGGCGGCGCTCGAACGGCTGGACCGCGAGATCGCCCGCCGCGGCGGCGGCGCCTGAGCCGGTGGCCGACGCCGGCGGGACGCGTTCGGATCCGGTCCGGATCCGCTCCGAGGCCGACCGCCGGCTTCGCCATCCCGTCCACGTCGTCTGGGAGCTGACGCTCGCCTGCAATTTGCGGTGCGCGCATTGCGGCTCCCGCGCCGGCCGGCCGCGCAGCGACGAGCTGACGACCGACGAGATACGCGGCATCGTCGCCGAGCTGGCCGCGCTCGGCACGCGCGAGATCAGCCTGATCGGCGGCGAGGCATTCCTGCGCCGCGACTGGCTCGACATCATCCGAGCGGTCGCCGAGTCGGGGATCAAATGCGGCCTGCAGACCGGCGGCCGCGCGCTGACCCGCGCCAAGATCGAGGCGGCGGTCGACGCCGGCCTCGCTTCGGCCGGAGTCTCGGTCGACGGCAATGAGGCGGTCCACGACCGGCTGCGCGGCGTGCCGGGCAGCTTCCGCCAGGCGCTGAATGCGATCGAGGAATTCGCTCGTGCCGGCATCACGCCGAGCAGCAACACCCAGGTCAACCGGCTGTCGGCGCCGGTGCTCGAGGAGACGTACGAGCATATCTACGCCGCGGGCGCGCGAATGTGGCAGATCCAGCTCACCGTCCCCGCCGGCAATGCCGCCGAGCAGACCGACCTCATCCTCCAGCCTTATCAGGTACCGGAGACCTACGACACGCTGGCGCGGCTGTTCGAGCGCGGCCGCAAGGCCGGCTTCCGGCTCTTCGCCGGCAACAATATCGGCTATTTCGGCCCCTACGAGCATCTCTGGCGAACGATGACCGACGAGCCGGCTTATTTGGACGGCTGCGGCGCCGCCGAGAGCGGCATGGCGATCGAGGCCGACGGCCTCGTCAAGGGCTGCCCGTCGCTGCACAAGGGCGAATATGGCGGCGGCAACATCCGCGACGGCTCGCTCACCGAAATCTGGCTGGCGATGCAGGCCTCGGTGCGGCCGAACGTCGAGCGCCCCGCCTGGGGCTTCTGCGGCAGCTGCTACTACAAGTCGGTGTGCAAATCGGGCTGCACGTGGACGGCGGGGGCGATCCTCGGCATTCCCGGCAACAATCCGATGTGCGACCACCGTGCCAGGACCTTGCGCGCCGCCGGCGTGCGCGAGCGCTTCGAGCAGGTGACGGCGGCGGCGGACGAGCCGTTCGCCCAGGGCGTGTGGCGGCTGGTCGCCGAGACGCTCGACGGCGCGCCGCTGCCAGAAGGCGCCTATCCGGCGTCGAAGCAGCCGAACAATCCCGACGGCGAGATCCTGCTGTGCCACGGCTGCGGCCATTATTCCTTCGCCGGCGACGACGGCTGCATGAATTGCGGCGCACCTCTGGTGGCGGAGCGGCCGCGCGGCGATTTCGCCGGGCCCGGAGAGATGGAAGGGGTGCTGGAGCGGCTGGCGCGGCTCGATGCGGAGCATGCCCGCAGGCTGGCTGAGATCCGGGCGGCCCGAGCGGCCGTCGCCGGATAGCTACTGAGCCGGGGTTCGGGGCGCCGGCCCGGCCTTGCCGGTCGGCGCGCAAGCCGCGATTCAGCCTCGCTCCGGCGCGATCCAGCCGGCGACGAGATAGAGCAGGATGGCGATCGGCCCCAGCAGGAACAGGCTGAGGATCGCGGCCAGGCGGATGAGCGTCGCGTCCGCTCCCGTCGAGTCGGCGAGGCCGGCGCAGACGCCCATCACTTTGCCATTGGCTCGGTCGAGGGTGAAAGGACCGTTCATGGTGCCTTTCCTTCCTTTTGTTTCGAGAGTTCGTTTTCGCCCGCAGGCCGGACGGTCAGATGAGCTGACCGGCCGGGCCGACGGCGGCGGAAATGAACAGGGTCGCGGCGAAAAGGGCGCCGATGGCCGAAACCGCGACCTGCTGGATGTTGAGATTGAAGCTCATTCTGTGTCTCCCTGAACCGGCCGGCGGACCATCCGTCGACCATGCCCGAAGGTTTGCAGGGAGCGTGCCAAACCGCAGAAATGGCGGAAATCCGCCATTCTCCCATCGAACTGCGACGAAGCGCCCGATATGCGGGCTCAAATGTTGGGAATTTTTGCCGAGTATTGGCGGACGTAAGCGGACGGCCCGGCAATTATATACTTGACGTACTAGCAGAGAGAGGCTAGGGTGGCTGCATAAGGAAGCCGCCATGAACCTGACCGACCCTCTCTACAGCGATCCCGAGCTAGCCCGGCAGCACCTAGAGCGCCTTCACTGGCCGCAGGGCCCGGTCTGCCCGCACTGTGGCTGTATGGGCCGGATTACGAAGCTGGAGGGCAAGTCCACGCGTCCGGGAGTGTACAAGTGTAACGACTGTACGAAACCGTTCAGCGTGACCGTCGGCACGATCATGGAGGATAGCAAAATCCCGCTGAACAAGTGGCTCATGGCCTATGCGCTTATCAACGGCAGCAAGAAGGGCATTTCGGCTCACCAGCTCCATCGCTCGCTAGGCATCACCTACAAGTCGGCGTGGTTCCTGGCCCATCGCATTCGCGAGACGATGGACAGCGGCAATGCCCCGCTAGGCGGCGCTCCTGAGCGCGTGATCGAGGCCGATGAAACCTACGTCGGCGGCAAGACCCGCAACCGCAAAAGCCGCCGCACTGCGCCTAAGAAAGCCGTTGTCGCGCTGGTCGAGCGCGGCGGCGAGGCCCGCAGCTTCCACGTCGCTCACGTGCAGGGCAACGTCCTTCGCACCATCCTCTTTCAGAACGCGGATCGTCTCTCGACCCTCATGACGGACGAAGCTGCGGTCTATGGCGATATCGGCCGCCAGTACTGGAACCATAAGACTGTCAATCACAGCCTCGCCGAATATGCTCGCGGCTCCTGCCACACGAACACCGCCGAGAACTTTTTCAGCATCTTCAAGCGGGGCGTGATCGGCACCTATCACCATCTCAGCGAGGCCCATCTGCACCGCTACTGCCGCGAGTTCGATTTCCGCTACAACACCCGCACCCTAACGGACGCGGAGCGCACCGCAGAGGCAGTCAAAGGTGCGCGCGGGAAGCGCCTCATGTACCGGCAACCTAGTTCGATCGCCGCCTAGATACGCCCTCGCGGCGCCCGCCCTTGGCGAGCGGCGGAAGCGTTATGGCTGGTGACGGCGCGCGCGGGGTAGCGGCAAGCCTCTGAAATCATTAAGCCACCAAAAAAGTAGGGGAGCCAACCCGTGAGGGTTAGTCTCCCCTTTCCGCCGGGCAAGCCCAACGGGTGGATACGGCACCTATATAATGAGGCTTGACAAAGTGTCAATACCGTCCGCCCCGAAAAAGATATGCGTCTACGTGGACGGATTCAATCTCTACCACGCCGTTGACGAGTTGAAGGACAACAGACTTAAATGGTTAAATTTCTATTCGCTTGCGAAATCATTTGAGAAGCCCGGCGAAAAACTGAATAAGGTCTATTTCTTCACGGCAGTATTGACATGGAACTACGATAAACAACAGCGGCACAGGAATTTCATCGCGGCACAAGAGGCGCTTGGGGTGAGAGTCATCGAGGCAAATTTTAAGAAGGTTTCTAAGTTTTGCCATCCGATGAACCGCTTCTGCAAGAATCACGAGGAGAAACAAACGGACGTAGCTATCGCCGTGACTCTGTTGGAAGATGCGATGCGAGACGAGTTTGACCGCGCGATTCTTGTCACGGCTGACAGCGATCAGATGCCGCTTGTAACTAGTGTGAAGCGACTCTTTCCTGATAAGTGGATCACGTTATCTGCTCCGCCGGGTCGGGCCCATATGGCAAGAGAACTCGGAGCGGTGGTTCATGACAGAAAACCGCTAAGTGTAGGCCGCCTCCACGCCCATCGAATGCCACGCGACATCTATGACCAAAACGGGAACAAGGTCGCCTCGATGCCCGCGCTCTATTTGGATTAGCGGTCCGCGGGCGGTTCCTATTTCCGCTGAGACTCTTTCGACCGTCTCAGGATATCCTCGTTGCTGATAGGGGGAGTGTTGAGCGCGCGGCGGAGCATCTCGTCGCGGCGTTGGTGGTCCTCTTTTTCGTTCTGGCGCACAGGATTCTCCATGAGAAGAACATCAACTCAAAAGAATCGGCCGCACCGCGCTTACGACCCTTTGCGGGAGGTCGAACCGCTCCGGCTACAGACGATCGGCGCCATC
>DASUVK010000007.1:0-28457 GCA_036378975.1 Allosphingosinicella sp.
GACGCCCGATTCGGCGGCCGCTTCCGACTCCGCGGGCGGCGACTGGATCTTCACTTCGGCCGCGTCCGACTTGGCGAGCGCGCCGACGTCGATGAAGCGGGTGCAGGCCTCCTGGAATGAAACCGGAGCCCGGGTCGTGCCGAAGCCGTAGACCGGCACCCCGTCCTGGCGGATCCGCATCGCCAGCGGCATGAAGTCCGAGTCGCTCGACATGATGCCGAAGCCGTCGACTCGGCCGCCGAACAGCAGGTCCATCGCGTCGATCGTCATCTTCATGTCGGTCGCATTCTTGCCCTTGGTGATGTCGAATTGCTGGTGCGGCTCGATGGCGTGGCGGTGGGTCATCTCGGCCCAGCCCTTGAGCCCCGCCTTGCTCCAATTGCCGTAGGCGCGACGGATATTGACGGTGCCGAGCTCGGCCAGCACCGTCAGCACCGAATCGAGATGGTCGGACGACGCATTGTCGGCGTCGATCAGCAGGGCGATGTTGCCGGCCTGGTCGGGGCTGTGATTGGCCATGCTAGCGGCGCCCGCGCCGGGCGTCGACGCTCCACGGCCCGGGCCCGGCGGCGGAGAGATAGAGGAAGATGAAGCAATAGAGGATCGCCGCGTCGCCCGCGTTGAGCGCCGGGAAAGGGCTTTGGGGCGCGTGGAACAGCCAATAGGCCGCCGCCATCTCGCCGGCCAGCACGAAGGCGACCGGGCGGGTGAACAGGCCGATCAGCAGCAGCAGCCCGCCGAACAGCTCGAGGATTCCGGCGAACCAGAGCAGGGTCAAGGGCGCCGGCATCGGCATGGGCGAGGGCGGGAAGCCGAGCAATTTCTGGGTGCCGTGCTCGATGAAGATCAGCGCGGCGACGATCCTGAGCAGGCTCAGCAGGCGCGGCGCCCAGGCCGCGGGCAGTCCCCAGTCGCGCATGATCGGCTCCTTGCTGTTCGGGCCTGCGTGCCTATCACCCCCGCGCAGCGCGCGAAAGCGCAAGAGGGCAAGGCCGATGGCGGCGCCGGCCCGGACAGGGCTCTGGCGCTTGTCGCCTTTCTGCGGCAGAAGCCGGGAGCCATGGCGGGTCCGCGAAGCCTCTACGACGTCCTCAATGTCGCTCCCGACGCGGAAGCGGTGGTGGTCGAGGCCGCCTACAAGGCGCTGATCAAGAAATATCACCCCGACCAGGTGGCGGAAGCACCGGTCTCGCGCGATGCGGCGGCGATCAACGAAGCCTTCGCCGTGCTCAAGGATCCGGCGCGGCGCGCCGATTACGACCACCGCCTGTGGACCAAGCAGCAGGCGCTGCGGCTGGCCGAGCTGCAGGCGGGCGGAGCGGTGGCGCGGCCCCGCTTCGCCGCCTGGGGCGGATGGATCGTCGCCGGGCTGCTCGCCTGCGCGCTTGCCGCCGTGACGCTGGGCAAGAGCCTCGAGCCGAGGTCCGCGGCGGCGGTGGCGCAGGCCGTCGAGCCGCACGATGCGGAGGAGCCGGCGCGAGCCGCCGCCGCCAAGGCCGCCGCCGCCGAAGCGGCCCATGACCGGGTCGTGATCCCTTCGTCGGCGGCGGTGCTCGCGCAGGTGCGCGCCGAGCGCAAGGCGCCGCGCGCCCGCGCCCCCGAGCCGGTCGGCGCCGAGCCGGTCGCCCTTCGCGTCCGCAAGCCCAGGCCGGTGCCGCCGGTCCGCAACGAGGCGAAGGAGAAGGACTTCCTCGAGCGCCAGGGTTATATCTACTGAGCCGCGCTCAGCGGCGGCAGGGCACGGTGCAGGGCCGGGTGGGATCGCGCGGATCGCGGCGGCGGACGCGGTCGTCGCTGGCGGCGCGCTCGACCTGCGCCTTGAAGCCGCTCTTCTCCTTGCGATAGCCCTTGGCCTCGAGGCAGTCATAGGCGTTGAGCAGGGCCGCGACCGGGTCCATCCAATATTTGCCGTTCGCCCACTCGGTGCAGAAATCGATGTCGACCTGCTGCTCGGCCAGCGTCTTGGTCGGGTGCGAGACCTGCGCGGTGCAGCCGGCAAGGGCGAAGGCGAGCAGGACGGGAAAAGCGGGCCTCATGCGCGCTTTCTTGCATTCGCCGCGCCGGTTCGCAACGTTGCCCGCGACAAGGAGGATCGGACCCATGCCCCGTCTTCGTACAGCGTTGCTGGCCGCCTCGCTGCCTTTGGCGCTGGCCGCCTGCGGGTCGCGCCCGGAATGGGCGGACGGCCAGATGGTCAAGGAGGAGCGGCCCGCCAATGCCGTCCCGCAGGACCTTTCGCGGCTCGAGGCGCGGCTGCTCGCCATCCACAATCGCGAACGCGCCGCCGTCGGCGCGCCGCCGCTGGTCTGGGACGGCGGGCTCGCCGCCGCCGCGGCGGGCTACGGGCCCGCTTTGGCGCGGCGCGGCAAGCTCGAGCATTCGTCGCCGGCGGCGCGGCCGGGCCAGGGCGAGAATCTGTGGATGGGCACGCGCGGCGCCTACGCCCTCGACGAGATGGCCGGCGGCTGGGCCGCCGAGCGCAAACTGTTCCGGCCGGGCGTCTTTCCCCGGGTCAGCGCCAGCGGCCATTGGCGCGACGTCGGCCATTACACCCAGATGATCTGGAAGGGCACCAGCCGGGTCGGCTGCGCCGTGCAGAAGAGCCGGAAGTGGGATTTCCTGGTCTGCCGCTACGGCCCGCCCGGCAACGTGGTGGGGCAAAGGGTGCCTTGATTTGCCTCCCCACCGCTTCGCGGCAGGGAGGACTAGGCTTGGCTCGCCCGCTTGCCTATCAAGCTACAAAAAAAGGGGAGGGGTTCGATGAACCTGTTCGCGCGCAAGGGCGTCGTCGCCGACGAGGACATGGCGCCGGAGCACCGGCTTCACCGCAGCCTCGGCTGGCCGCATCTGGTCGCCCTGGGCGTCGGCGCGATCGTCGGCACCGGCATCCTCACCCTGACCGGGGTCGGCGCCGCCAAAGCGGGCCCGGCCGTGATCCTCGCCTTCGCCATCGCCGGCCTGATCTGCGCCTGCGCCGCGCTCGCTTATGCCGAGATGGCGACGATGATCCCGGCCTCGGGCAGCGCCTACACCTATTCCTACGTCGTCATCGGCGAGCTCGTCGCATGGGTGATCGGCTGGAGCCTGATCCTCGAATATTCGCTGGTGGTGAGCGCGGTCGCTGTCGGCTGGTCGGGCTATGCGGCGCCCTTGCTCCACGAAGCGGTCGGCTATCCGATGGCGCTGGCGCAGGGGCCGGAGCTGGGCGGCATCGTCAACCTTCCCGCCATCTTCATCATCGCAATCGTCGCCGGCCTGCTGATCTTCGGCACCCGGGAAAGCGCGACGATCAACGCCGCGCTCGTACTGGTGAAGATCGTCGCCCTGGTCGTGTTCGTGGCGGTGACGCTGCCTTATTTCGATGCCGCCAATTTCGACCCGTTCATGCCCTACGGCTTCCCCAAGAGCGGACCGCCCGGAGCGGAGGTGGGGGTGATGGCCGCCGCCGCGATCATCTTCTTCGCTTTCTACGGCTTCGACGCCATCGCCACCGCCGCCGAGGAGGCCAAGAATCCGGGCCGCGACCTCGCCATCGGCATCGTCGGATCGATGATCGTGTGCGTGATCATCTACATGGCCGTCGCCGGCGCCGCGATCGGCGCGCTCGCTTATACCCGCTTCGCCGACAGCCCCGAGCCGCTGGCCTTGATCCTTCGCGAGCTCGGCCAGCCCTGGGCGGCGCGCTACCTCGCCGCCTCGGCGGTGATCGCGTTGCCGACGGTGATCCTCGCTTTCTTCTACGGCCAGAGCCGGATCTTCTTCGTCATGGCCCGCGACGGCCTGCTGCCTCGGGGCCTGGCGCGCGTCTCGCGGCGCGGCTCGCCGGTGCGCATCACCATCTTCACCGCCGTGATCGTCGCCGCGCTCGCCGGCATCGTCCCGCTCGCCGACCTCGCCGCCTTGGCCAATGCCGGGACGCTCACCGCCTTCATCGCCGTCTGCGTCTGCATGCTGGCGATGCGGGTGCGGGCGCCGAACGCGCCGCGCCGCTTCGCCACGCCCTGGCCCTGGGTGGTCGGCCTCGGCGGCATAATCGGCTGCCTCTATCTGCTCTACAGCCTGCCCTGGAACACCCAGCGCTACTTCCTGCTCGCCCAGATCGTCGGCCTCGCCCTCTACCTGGTCTATGGTTTCCGGCGCAGCCCGCTCGGGTCCGGCCGGGCGGATCCGCTCCAATATTCCGGGCTTCTGATCGGAGTCGTCGGGCTGTTCATCGCATCCGCTGCGCTGCTTTACGGCCCCCCGGTCGGTGCCGGCATCGGCCTCTATTACCACCTGCTCGTCTACGCGATGGGCCTCATCTTCATGCTGGTGGGAGCGATCCTGTTCGGCAGCGGGGCGGTGGCGGAGCGGCTTTCCGGAGGCGGCAAGGCCGGCCGCTAGCCTATTGCGGCCGGTCCGCTCCCAGGGCTCGGGAGGGGCCGGCTCGACGGTGATGTCGGCGTCGGGTCAGGCCGGCGCGAACTCGCCGCTGGCCTGGTCGAGCAGATGCAGCACCCCGTCGGCAATGGCGAAATAGGCGCCGTGCAGCCTGAGGCGCCCGTCCGTCTCGCGTTCCCGCACCCAGGGGAAGGTGCGCAGATTGGCGAGGCTGACGCGGACCGCCTCGAGCTCCATCGCCCGGAAATTCTCGCCCTGCTCGGCCCGCACCTTGTCGCGGGCCTCGCGCAGCAATTCGATCCAATCGGCGATGAAATGGCCTTCGCCGTGCGCGGCGTCGTCGAACTGGCCGGTCAGCGCCGCCGCGCAGCCCCCGCAAAAGCCGTGGCCGAGGACGACCACTTCCTCGACCTGCAGCTGGGTGACCGCGAATTCCAGCGCCGCCGAGACGCCGTGATGGCCGGCCGACGTCTCGTAGGGCGGGACGAGGTTGGCGACGTTCCTGACCACGAACATCTCGCCCGGGCCCGAGTCGAATATCTGGGTCGGGTCGACCCGGCTGTCGGAGCAGGCGATCACCATCACGCACGGGCTCTGGCCCTCGGCGAGCCGCGACCAGCGCGCCCGCTCGCGCGCCCAGCCGGTCTTGCGGAAGCGGCGATATCCGTCGATCAAGGTGTCGAGGCTGCCCATGCCAGCGCGCTAGCCGCAGGAGGGGAGGGGTGGCAAGACCGCTCGCGGCTCGCTATTTGCGCGCCATGAGCGAAGCCGACCCGATCCTGACGCCCGTACCCGGCCGGCAGCGCAAGCCCGACTGGATCAGGGTCAAGGCGCCGACCAGCGCCGGCTTCGCCGAGACGAAGCGGCTGATGCGCAGCCTCAACCTCGCCACCGTCTGCGAGGAGGCGGCCTGCCCCAATATCGGCGAGTGCTGGACCAAGAAGCACGCGACGGTGATGATTCTCGGCGACACCTGCACCCGCGCCTGCGCCTTCTGCAACGTCAAGACGGGGATGCCGCGCGCCGTCGACCCGCTCGAACCTGAGCATGTCGCCACCGCCGCCGCCGAATTGGGCCTCACCCATATCGTCGTCACCTCGGTCGACCGCGACGATCTGCCCGACGGCGGCGCGAAGCAGTTCGTGCGGGTGATCGAGGCGCTGCGGCGGACCACCCCGTCGACGACGATCGAAATCCTTACACCGGATTTCCGCAACAAGCCGGAGAGCGCGATCGAGGCGATCGTCGCCGCCCGGCCCGACGTCTACAATCACAATCTCGAGACGGTGCCGCGGCTCTACCCGACCATCCGCCCCGGTGCGCGCTATTATGCCTCGCTGCGGCTGCTGGAGAGCGTCAAGCGGCAGGACCCTAACATCTTCACCAAGTCCGGCCTGATGGTCGGCCTCGGCGAGCAAAGGCTCGAAGTCCATCAGGTGATGGACGACATGCGCTCGGCCGACGTCGATTTCCTGACCATGGGCCAGTATCTCCAGCCGACGCAGCGCCACGCCCGGGTCGAGGAGTTCGTCACGCCCCAGGCGTTCGCCGCCTATGCGGCGATTGCGCGTGCGAAAGGCTTCTTGCTGGTGGCGGCGAGCCCGCTGACCCGATCGAGCTACCATGCCGGCGACGATTTCGCGAAGATGAAGGCGGCGCGCGAAGCCCGGCTGGGGGCGGTGCGCTAGAGCGCCGATGCCGCGCCACACCGAAACCCGCCACGTCCCCTACACGCCCGAGCAGATGTTCGATCTGGTCGCCGACGTGAAGCGCTATCAGGAGTTCCTGCCGTGGGTGGCCGCGGTGCGGGTGCGCTCGGACAGCGAGACCTTGATGATCGCCGATCTCGTCGTCGGTTTCCGCGCCATCAAGGAGACCTTCGCCTCGCGGGTCGAGAAGCAGCGGCCGCAGCGGATCAAGACCGAATATATCGACGGGCCTCTCAAATATCTCCAGAACAGCTGGGTGTTCAGACCGGACGGGCAGGGCGGGACCGAGATCGACTTCTGCGTCGACTTCGCCTTCAGGAACCGCATCTTCGAGAGCCTGGCGGGCCAGATGTTCGACCGTGCGCTCCGGCGGATGATCGGCGCGTTCGAGGACCGGGCGAGGGAGCTTTACGGCGAGGGTGCGCAGGACGCGGCTTAGTCCTGCCTCCCCGCCGCGACGCGGCGGGGAGGGGGACCAGGCGGAGCCTGGTGGAGGGGTAACTGGCGCGGAATCAGCGGGTTCTCGCGCGATCCTTTGATTCCTTTGCCACCGACCCGTCCACCACCCTACGGGTGGTCCCCCTCCCCATGCTGAGCATGGGGAGGCTCTACCGGCATCAGCAGCTCGAGCGCGCACAGCGCCGCCCGGAGGCGGACGCCGCCGCGGCCGAGGTCGCCGAAATGGCGGGTGTCGGCGACGATCTCCTTCGGGTCGGCACCGCGCCGCGCGCGGGCGAAGATCACCGTCCCCACCGGCTTCTTCGCGCTGCCGCCACCGGGGCCGGCAATGCCGGTGACCGCCACCGCCGTATCCGCCCCGGTCCGCTTCAGCGCTCCCTGGGCCATGCTCCAGGCGACGGCGATCGAGACCGCGCCGAACGTATCGACGACATCCTCGCTGACGCCGAGCAGGCCGGTCTTCGCCTCGTTGGCGTAAGTGATGAAGCCCGCCTCGAGCACGTCGGACGAGCCTGGTATCTCGGTCAGCGCGGCGGCGACCAGGCCGCCGGTGCAGCTTTCCGCCACCGCCAGCCGCAGGCCGGCGGCGCGATTGGCCTCGACCACCTTGCGCGCCGCCTCGACGAGCGCGTCGGGCAGGCAGAAGTCGCGATGCTCGCTCATCAGGCTTCCGGAAGCCGGACGGTGGCGAGGGCCTGGGCGGCGATGCCCTCGCCGCGGCCGGTGAAGCCGAGCCGCTCGGTGGTCGTCGCCTTGACGCTCACCCGGCCCGGCGCGAGCCCGAGCAAGGCGGCGATACGGGCCCGCATGGCGGCGCGGTGCGGGCCGATGCGAGGCGCCTCGCAGATCAAGGTGACGTCGACATGGTCGATGCGGCCGCCGCGGCCCGCGATCAGGGCGCGGGCATGCTCGACGAAAAGCGACGAGGCGGCGCCGCGCCATTGCGGATCCGACGGCGGGAAATGGTCGCCGATATCGCCTTCGCCGATCGCGCCGAGCAAAGCGTCGGTGACGGCGTGGAGGACGACGTCGGCGTCGCTGTGGCCGCTCAGGCCGCGCTCGTGCGGGATATGGACGCCGCCCAGCCAGATTCCGTCGCCAGCGGCGAAGGCGTGGACGTCGAAGCCCATGCCGGTGCGGCTCGTCAGGCTCGCCGCGATGCGCCGTTCCGCCGCTTCGAAATCCTCCTCCCAGGTCAGTTTGTGGAGAGCTTCGTCGCCGGCGACCAGGGCGACCTCGATGCCGGCGGCGCGGGCGACGGTGGCATCGTCGGTCGCGCCCTCGCCGCGCCAGGCCCGGTAGGCGCCGCGTATCGCGGCGGTGTCGAACGCCTGCGGGGTCTGGACGCGGACGGCGCCGGCGCGGTCGATCGGCTCGCCGAGCAGCGCGCTTCCCCGTGCGAGCGTGTCGGCGACCGGCAGGACCGGGACGGCGCCGCGATGGCCGCCCAGCGCGCCGAGCAGCCGGTCGATCACTGCCGGCGGGCAGAAGGGGCGTGCGGCGTCGTGGATCAGGATTCGGTCGGCGGCGATCGTTTCGAGCCCGCACGCGACCGAGATCGAGCGTTCGGCGCCGCCCGTCACCGGATCGGCCGTTCCGGTGCCGGCCATCGCCTCGCCAAAGGCCTGTTCCTGGCCCGCGCCGATCACGATCCGGACCTCGCCGATGGCGGGATGGGCGGCGAACGCGTCATAAGCGTGGCGGAGCACCGCCTTGCCGCCGAGCCGCCGATATTGCTTGGGGACGCCGGACCCGGCCCGGCTTCCCGAGCCGGCGGCGACGATGAGCGCGGCGGTGGACGGCATGGCGCTCGCTCTAGCCGAGCGCGACCTTGCCCGCCAGCGGCTTTGCCCTTATCTGCCGCCCTCCCATGCACCGCCTCGCGCCCATCCATATCGGCCCGGTCCGCATCGACGCGCCCGTCATCCTGGCGCCGATGACCGGCGTCACCGACCGGCCGTTCCGCAAGGCGGTCAAGAGCTACGGCGCCGGCCTTACCGTCACCGAGATGATCGCCTCGCAGGCGATGATCCGCGAGACCCGCCAGTCGCTGCAGAAATCGGCCTGGGACCCGATCGAGGATCCGGTGTCGATGCAGCTCGCCGGTTGCGCGCCCAACGAGATGGCCGAGGCGGCCAGGCTCAACGAGGATCGCGGCGCCGCGATTATCGACATCAACATGGGCTGCCCGGTTCGCAAGGTGGTCAATGGGGACGCCGGGTCGGCGCTGATGCGCGATTTGAAGCTGGCCGCCGAGATCGTTGAATCGACGGTGAAAGCGGTCAAGGTGCCGGTCACGCTGAAGATGCGGATGGGCTGGGACCACGCCTCGCTCAACGCGCCCGAGCTCGCTCGCATCGCTGTCGATCTCGGCGTGCAGATGATCACCGTCCACGGCCGCACCCGCTGCCAGATGTACAAGGGCGAGGCCGACTGGGCCTTCGTCCGCCGGGTCAAGCAGGCCGTCGATGTGCCGGTGATCGTCAACGGCGACATTTGCAGCATCGACGACGTCGGGAGCGCGCTCGCTATGTCGGGCGCCGACGGGGTGATGATCGGCCGCGGCGCCTATGGCCGGCCGTGGCTGCTCGGCCAGGCGATGCACTGGCTGCGCACCGGCGAGCGCCTGCCCGACCCCGGGCTCGACGAGCAATTCGCCGTGATCATCGACCAATATCGCGCCATGCTCGACCTTTACGGCCCCGAGATCGGCGTCAATTGCGCCCGCAAGCACATCGGCTGGTACACACGGGGCCTGCACGGCTCCGCCGAGTTCCGCAACGCCTTCAACCAGCAGGGCGACCCGAAGCGGGCGCAGGCGATGCTGTACGATTTCTACGCGCCCTGGCTGAGCCGGGCCGCCGCCTGACGCCGCTCAGGCAGGCGGCCGCGCCAGCGGTACAGCCTGACGAATACCGGCCACATACTGTGTTCTTTTTACCACAGGCTTGTGGTAGCCCAGGCGGGTGAACGCCGAAGCCCCGATCAGGATCGAGACCAAGCCCCGGTGGAGGCGGCGTATTTCGGTCGCTTACCGGCGCAGCCCGATCATACCCACGCTCGAAATCGCGGCGGTCGCGGCATTGCTCGTGATGGCGACCGTCAGCTATTTCGTGGTCGCCCGCGAGGGTACTCCCGAGAAGCTGCTGAGCCCGCCGACGGTCGCGATGCTGCTCGTGGCGACGCTGGTCCCGGCTATGGTCCTGATGGTCCTGATCGCACGGCGGGTGGCGCTGCGCCGCGCGGCCCGTTCGCCGGTCGGGGGCAGGGGTCGGCTGCATCTGAGGCTGGTGGCCCTGTTTTCGGCGATCGCGAGCGTGCCGACGCTGCTCGTCGTCATCTTCGCGTCGCTGCTGTTCCAGAACGGCATGCAATTTTGGTTCTCGGAGAGGGCGCGAGTGGTCCTCGCCAACGCCGAGAACGTCGCCCAGATCTATGAGCAGGAGCATACCGCTCGCCTCAGCCTCGATCTCAAGACAATGGGCGGCGACATGGTCAATCTGATCAATACCTACGGTGTCGACAGCAAGCGGTTCGAAGACGAGTTCTGGTTCCAAACGGCGGCACGGCAGTTCACCGAAACCGCCATCCTGACGGTGAACTCCAAGAACGAAATTCAAATGCAGATCGGGGTGAACCTGTACGACCGGCCTTTGGATCAGCGGTTCAAGGCCGCCGATCTCCTCCGATTGAAGGCGGGGGAAGTGCGCGTCGTACTAGGGACGCAGGACCGTGTCGAAGGCGTTATCCGCCTCGACCCGCAGGCGGCCGTGTTCCTCTATGGGGCGAGGGTGGTGAACACTACCGCTGTGGCCTCGATGGATCAGGCGAGGAGCGCTGCCAGCGATTATCAGAAAGCTCTGGAGCGCGCGCGCACGCTCCAATTCCGTTTCAACGCGCTTCTCCTGCTGATCTCGTTGCTGATCGTGGGGTTGTCGATCTGGATCGCGCTGAAGCTCGCCGATCGGCTGGTTCGCCCGGTCGGACAATTGGTGGATGCGGCAACCCGGGTGACGGCGGGCGATTTGTCGGCGCGCGTGACGCCGTCGAAGGTAAGGGATGAGCTTTCTACTCTCGGCACCGCCTTCAACCGCATGACCGGGCGTCTCGAGGAGCAGACCGGGGCCCTGGTCACCGCCAACGCCCAGCTCGACAGCCGGCGCGCATTCATCGAGGCGGTGCTGGCGGGAGTCACCGCCGGTATCATCTCGCTCGACCAGGCGCGCAACGTGCGGCTGATCAACAGCTCGGCGGAGGCTCTGCTCAAGACCGACAAGGACAGCGCCGTCGGCCGCAAGCTGGCCGAGCTGGCGCCGGAGCTCGACGCCCATCTCGACAGCGACGAGCGCGAGGACATCATCCAGTTCGCTAGCGGAGGCGAGCCGCGGACGCTGGCGGTGAAGAGGGTGCGGGTCGAGGGCGGCCACGTCCTCACCTTCGACGACATTACCGAGCAATTGCTCGACCAGCGCCGCGCCGCCTGGTCCGACGTCGCCCGCCGCATCGCCCACGAGATCAGGAACCCGCTGACCCCGATCCAGCTCGCCGCCGAGCGGCTGCAGCGCCGCTACGGCGGCGAGATCACCTCCGACGCCGGCACCTTCGAGAAGCTCACCGGAACGATCGTCCGCCAGGTCGGCGATTTGAGGCGGATGGTCGACGAATTCTCCTCGTTCGCGCGCATGCCCAAGCCCGAATTCCGCGAGGAGAAGATCGCCGACATCATCCGCGAAGCCTTGTTCCTGCACCAGGTCGCCCATCCCGAAATCACCTTCGTTCTCGACGCGCCGGAGCCGTCGCCTCTGCTGGTCTGCGACCGGCGCCAGCTCGGCCAGGCGCTGACCAACGTCATCAAGAACGGCGTCGAGGCGATCCAGCAGAAGCGCGAGGAGGGGCATAAGAGCAATGAGGACCGCATCGCCGTCACCCTGCGCGCTTCCGACAGCCGGATCAGCATCGAGGTCGCCGACACCGGCATCGGCCTGCCCAACGAGCGGCGGCGGCTGACCGAACCCTATATGACGACGCGGACCAAGGGCACCGGGCTCGGCCTCGCCATCGTCAAGAAGATCGTCGAGGAGCATTTCGGCAGCCTCGAATTCGACGATTCCGCCGGCGGCGGCAGCCTCGTCCGGCTGGTATTCGACGCGGAGTCGCTCGCGCGCCTCGCCGGCGCGGCGGCCGAGCACCCCCAGGACACAGCGGCGAACGGATAGGCCATGGCGCTCGACATACTCATCGTCGACGACGAACAGGACATCAGGGACCTCGTCTCCGGCGTGCTGGAGGACGAGGGCTATTCGTGCCGCACCGCGGCGAACAGCGGCGAGGCGCTGCAGGCTCTCGCCGACCGGCGCCCGTCGCTGCTGCTGCTCGATGTCTGGCTGCAGGGCTCGAAGCTCGACGGGCTGCAATTGCTCGAGGAGGTCAAGCGCCGCGATCCGACCCTGCCGGTGCTGATGATCTCCGGCCACGGCAATCTCGACACCGCCGTCGCCGCGATCCGGCAGGGGGCGGTCGATTTCATCGAAAAGCCGTTCGAGGCCGGCCAGCTCCTCCATCTCGTCGCGCGGGCGACCGAGACCGATCGGCTCCGGCGCGAAAATGCCAGCCTGCGCGCCCAGATCGGCCAGGAGACCGAGCTGACCGGGTCGAGCGTCGCCATCAACGCCGTGCGCGCGACGCTGAAGCGGGTGGCGGGGACCGGCAGCCGGGTCCTCATTTCCGGCCCGGCCGGAGTCGGCAAGGAAGTGGCGGCGCGCCTGCTCCACGACTGGAGCAACCGCGCCCAGGCGCCGTTCATCGTCGTCAGCGCGGCGCGGATGACGCCGGAACGGGTCGAGGAGGAATTGTTCGGGGTCGAGGAGGGGGGCGAACTGGCCCGGCCGGGCCTGCTCGAGCAGGCCCATGGCGGCACCCTGTTCCTCGACGAGATTGCCGACATGCCGATCCCGGCCCAGGCCAAGATATTGCGCGTCCTTACCGACCAGAGCTTCACCCGCGTCGGCGGCCAGCGCATGGTCAAGGTCGACATGCGGGTGGTGTCGTCGACCTCGCGGCACCTCGGCGAGGAAATCGCCGCCGGCCGCTTCCGCGAGGATCTGTTCTACCGCCTCAACGTCGTGCCGGTGCATTTGCCGGCGCTCGCCGAGCGGCGCGAGGACATACCGGCCCTGATCGGCCATTTTGCCGCCCGCTACGCCGCCGAGCAAAGGCTGCCGACGCCCGATTTCTCGGCCGACGCGGTCGCCGCGCTCCAGGCCTATGACTGGCCCGGCAACGTCCGTCAGCTGAGGAACGTCATCGAGCGCACGATCATCCTCGCCCCCGGCGCGCGGGTCGGCTGCATCGAGCTCGACATGTTGCCGCCCGAAATCCTCAACGAGCAGGCGAGCCTCAGCTCGGGCGAAGCGGTGAAGGCGATCATGGGGACGCCACTCAGGGAAGCGCGCGAGACGTTCGAGCGCGAATATCTCAAGGTCCAGATCCGCCGCTTCTCCGGCAACATCTCGCGCACCGCGACCTTCATCGGCATGGAGCGCTCGGCCCTCCACCGCAAGCTCAAGGCACTCGGCATCGGCGACGCCAAAGGCGAGCCGGACGAGTGATTCCCCTCCCCATCGCGTTGCGATGGGGAGGCCGAGCATGCTATTGTTTCCGCAAAGGCACGCTCCACATTATCAATGACGTCCCTTGCGGGCGCCGCCGCGGGCAACGACCCGCCAATAAGGAGAGTGGTCAATGGCCGACAAGGTCAACAACCTCCAGGATATGTTCCTCAACGGCCTGCGCCGCTCGAAGACGCCGGTGACGATGTTCCTCGTCAAGGGGGTGAAGCTGCAGGGCATCATCACCTGGTTCGACAATTTCTCGGTCCTACTTCGCCGCGACGGCCAGGCCCAGCTCATCTACAAGCACGCCATCTCGACGATCATGCCGTCGCACCCGCTCGACATCAGCGAGATCGAGCGCGCCTTCGAGGAAAGCGGCGCCGCCGCCAAGAAGCCGGCTCTGCTCCAGGAGGCGTTCCTCGGCGCAGTGCGGCGCTCGGGGGAGCCGGTCACCATGTTCCTGGTCAACGGCGTCATGCTGCAGGGCGAGATCGTCGCCTTCGACCTGTTCTGCATGCTGCTTGCGCGCGACGGCCTGTCGCAGCTGGTCTACAAGCACGCCATCTCGACGGTGCAGCCCGAGCGGCCGGTGAGCTTCATGGATCAGGAAGACGAGGAGCCGGCGTCCTGAGCCTCATCGAACGAGCGGACGACGGCGATTTCACCCGCGGCGCCCAGGCGATCGTCGCCCTTCCCGACATGAGCGGGGGGAGGGGGCGGCGCGACGTCGAAGCGCGCCTCGAGGAAGCCGCCGGGCTGGCCGAGGCGATCGGCCTCAACGTCGCCGACCGGCTCCATTTCCGGATTCGCTCGCCGCGGCCGGCGACCTTGTTCGGCTCGGGCCAGGTCGAGGCGATCGCCGAGGCGGTAGCGCGCGACGAGGCCGAATTGGTCATCGTCGACGCGCCGATCACGCCGATCCAGCAGAAGAATCTGGAGACCGCCACCAAAGCCAAGGTGATCGACCGGACCGGCCTGATCCTCGAGATATTCGGCGAGCGGGCGGCGACGGCGGAAGGGCGGCTGCAGGTCGAGCTGGCGCATCTCGACTATCAGGCGGGCCGCCTGGTGCGCAGCTGGACCCATCTCGAACGGCAGCGCGGCGGCTTCGGCTTCCTCGGCGGCCCCGGCGAGACCCAGATCGAGGCCGACCGGCGGCTGATCCGCGACCGCATGGCCAAATTGCGCAAGGAGCTCGAGCAGGTCAGCCGCACCCGCGCCCTCCACCGCACCCGCCGCCAGCGCGCGCCCTGGCCGGTGATCGCGCTCGTCGGCTATACCAATGCCGGCAAGTCGACCCTGTTCAACCGCCTCACCGACGCCGAGGTGATGGCGGAGAATTTGCTGTTCGCGACGCTCGACCCGACGATGCGCGAGATTGCGCTGCCCGGCTTCGACAAGGCGATATTGTCCGACACGGTCGGCTTCATCTCCGAGCTGCCGACCCAGCTCGTCGCCGCCTTCCGGGCGACGCTCGAGGAGGTGATCTCGGCCGACCTCATCCTTCACGTCCGGGACATCTCCCATCCCGACAGCGACGCCCAGCGCGAGGATGTCGAGCGCGTCCTCGCCGAGATCGGCGCCGGCGGGGTGGGGGGCGCGCCGCTGGTCGAGGCCTGGAACAAGATCGACCTGCTCGGCGGAGAGGAAGCGGACCGGGTTCGCGCCGAGGCGGCGCGGCGCCAGGACATGGTGCTGATCTCGGCGCTGACCGGCGAGGGCCTGGACGATCTGCTCGATTGCGCCTCGACCCATCTCAGCAAGGGCGCCAAGCTGCGCACGGTGACCCTGGGCGCTTCGGACGGCGAGGGGATCGCCTGGCTCCACGCCAATGGCCGGATCGAGAGCGAGCGCACCGACGGGGTCGAGACGGTCTTCGAAGTGCGGCTCTCCGATGCCGACTGGGCGCGCCTGCAGAACCGCCGGCGCGCCTAGCTCCGGGACGTGATCAGAGCAGCCGCTTGGCCCGTTGCCAAAGTGCTTCGAGCGCGTCTATATCCATATCTTTCAACGGCTTCTCGGCAATCTCTTCGACCTTGCGGAAACGCTGTTCGAAACGCGCGGCGGCTTCGCGCAGGGCGGTTTCGGGATCGATGTCGAGGTGGCGGGCGTAATTGACGACGCTGAACAGGAGATCGCCCAGCTCGGCCGCGCGCTCCGCGTCGGTGGCGGCGGCGTCGAGCTCGGCCAGCTCCTCCTCGATCTTGGCGCGGGGGCCGGCGGCGTCGGGCCAGTCGAAGCCGATGCGGGCGGCGCGGCGCTGCAGCTTTTCGGCGCGCTTCAGCGCCGGCAGAGCGAGGGCGACGCCGGCGAGCGCGCTCTTGTCGTCGCGTTCGTGCCGTTCGGCCGCCTTGAGCGCTTCCCAGCCCGGGCTGGCGACTTCGTCGCCGAATATGTGGGGGTGGCGGCGGATCATCTTGGCGCAGATCGCCGTCATGACGTCATCGAGAGTGAAGGCGCCGATCTCCTCGGCGATGCGGGCATGGTAGACGATCTGGAGCTGGAGGTCGCCGAGCTCGTCCTCGAGCGCCGCCATGTCGCCGCGGTCGATGGCGTCGGCGACCTCATAGGCTTCCTCGATCGTGTAGGGCGCGATCGTCGCGAAGGTCTGGACCTGGTCCCATGCGCAGCCGGATTCGGGATCGCGGAGGCGGCGCATGATTTCGACCAGGTCGGAGAGGGATGGGGAGGAAGGTGCCGCGGAAGAGGGCATTTCAGACAGGCCCCCTCGCCACGAAATAAAGTGCGATAATATACATTATGTAAAATGCGTTCATGGCTTCAGCACCAGCCACTGCCCCTCGACCCCCCAGCTCGACAGCGACGACAGGAAGTTCATGCCGAGCACGTTCATCGGACCGAACGCCTCCGAGACGTGGACCGCGAGGTCGCGGCGCTCGATCGAGCCGACCTTGAGCCGCTCGGCGCGGGCGCGCTGGACCGGAACGACCCCGTTGGCGGTCTGCACCAGCGCCGGAATCGAGCTGGTCGGCGCAATGTCGGCGAGCTGCGCGGTCCGGCTCGAAATGCTGGTGATCGTGGCGCCGCTGTCGACCAGGAAGCGCACTTTGTGGCCGTTCAATTCGCCATTGACCCAGAAATGGCCGTCCATCGCCTTGCGGATGCGCAATTCCCGGCCGATTGCGACCACCTCCCCTTCGCCGCGGCTCTCGGCGAGGACGCGCTTGCCCAGCGCCATGAAGTCGTCCTTGAGCGTGAAGGCGACGAATGCGGCAAGGAAGATCAGCACCCAGCCGGCGAACATCTTGAGCCCCTGGCCGATCGGGATCCGGCGCACCATCAGCGCGCTGACGACGAGGACGAGGACGCCGACCAGATAGACGAAGCTCAGCGCCTGGTCGCCATCGCTCACAGCCGGATCTCCATGCCGTCATAGCCGGGCTCGACTCCCGCCGGCAGCTCGGCCCGCAGCGTCTCATAATCCATGCTGTTGTCCATGTGGGTGAGGATGGCGCGCTTCGGACGCAGCCGCTTTATCCATTCGAGCGACAAGGCGAGATGCGGATGGGTCGGGTGGGGCCGGCGCCGCAATGTGTCGACGATCCATAGGTCGACATCTTGAAAACGATTTTCCATTTCCGGCGTCATCTCGTTGAAATCAGTCGAGTAAACCACGGAATGACCGCCCGCGTCGAAGCGCAGGCCGGCAGTGGTGATGTCGCCGTGCGGCTGATCGACCACCTGCACCGAAATGCCGTTCAGATTCATATGGTCGGGCAGCAGATTCGCCGCGGCGACGGCGGGATAGCCGCTCTTGCCGTCGAACGCGTAGGCGAAGCGCTGCAGCAGGCTGTCCAGCGTCTCCTGGCGGGCATAGCCGGCGACCGGCCGGCCGCGGGCGTGGTAGAGCTGACGAAGATCGTCGATGCCGTGGCAATGGTCGGCATGGTCGTGGGTCCAGATCACGCCGTCGACATTGGCCACTTCCGCGTCGAGCAGCTGCTCGCGAAGGTCGGGACCGGTATCGACGAGGATGCGGGCCTTGTGGTGGCTGACCAGGATCGAGACCCGGCGGCGGCGATTCTTCGGATTGAGCGGGTCGCACAGGCCCCAGTCGTTGCCGACGCGGGGGACGCCGCTCGAGGTGCCGCTGCCGAGGATTGTCACCTCCATCAGCTCACCTTGCTGAAAAGCCTGCGGAAGTTGGCGCTGGTCGTCTCGGCCAGCGCCTCGACTTCCACGCCTCGCAGCCCGGCGAGGAAGCGGGCGGTGTCGGCGACGAAGGCGGGCTCGCAGGGACGGCCGCGGTGCGGCACCGGCGCGAGGAACGGCGCGTCGGTCTCGATCAGCAGGCGGTCGGCAGGGATCATAATCGCCGATGATTGCAAGTCTTTGGCATTCTTGAAGGTGACGATGCCGGAGATCGATATGAACAGGCCCAGGTCCAGCGCCCTGGCGGCGAAATCCCAGCTGGCGGTGAAGCAGTGGATGACGCCGGTATAGGCCCCCTTCCCCATCTCGTCCGCGAGGATCGCATGGGTGTCGGCCTCGGCGTCGCGGGTATGGACGATGATCGGCAGCCCGGTCTCGCGGGCGGCGGCGATATGGGCGCGGAAGCTGGCGCGCTGCCGGTCGCGGTCCGAATGGTCGTAATAATAATCGAGGCCGCTCTCGCCGATGCCGACGACGCGTGGATGGCCGGTCCGCTCGACCAGGGTCGCGGTCTGGACGTCGGGATGGGCGTCGGCCTCATGCGGATGGATGCCGACCGAGGCCCAGACGTCGCGCTCGCGCTCGGCAAGGCCGATCACCTCGTCCCATTCGGACCGGCGGGTGGAGATGTTGAGCATCGCGCCGACGCCGGCGGCGCGGGCGCGCGCCAGCACCGCCGGCTGCGCCTCGACGAGGCCCTTGTAATTGAGGTGGCAATGGCTGTCGGTGAACATCGCCGCTCCTTAGCCCCATCCCCTCCCCTGCGCGCAAGCCCCCGTCGGGGACACTTAGGGGACAGTTACGTAACTGTCCCCTAAGTGTCCCCATTGTCCGCGGCCTAGTGACTTCCCGCCGATCCGTTCCTAAGGCGCTGCTACGGGACGCGGGCGGACCAGCCGTTGTTCCGCGGGTAAGGGGTTGGAATGAAGCAAAGCGTCGCAGGCGAGCGACAGGCCGTCGCCGTCGTCATCCCCTCCTTTCGCGCGGCGGGGACGATCGGCGCGGTGCTGCGGGATATAGGCCGGGAAGTAGGGCGCATCTATGTCGTCGACGACGGCTGCCCCGACGCCACCGGCGACCGGGCGCTGCGCGACCATGCCGATTCGCGGCTCGTCGTCCTCCACAATCCGCGCAACCTCGGCGTCGGCGGGGCGATGAAGCGGGGCTATGCCCGAGCCCTCGCCGACGGCGCCCGGATCGTCGTCAAGCTCGACGCCGACGGCCAGATGGACCCGCGCCACATTCCCCTCCTGATCGCGCCGATCCTCGACGGCGCCGCCGATTACGCCAAGGGCAACCGCTTCGCGCCGGCGCGGCTGATGCCGTCGGGCAGCTCGCCGCGGGCGCTGAGCGCGATGCCGCCGGCCCGGCGCGCCGCCAACATGGCGCTGTCGCTGCTCCACAAGGCGGCGACCGGCTATTGGCGGATCGGCGATCCGGCCAACGGCTATACCGCCATCCACGCCGATGCGCTCGAGCGGATCGGGCTCGACGCGCTGGCCGACTGCTTCTTCTTCGAGACCGACATGCTGTTCCGGCTCAATCTGGTCGACGCGGTGGTCGCCGACGTCGCGCTGCCGGCCTGCTATCCGGGATCGGGAAGCAGCCTCAGGCTGCGCCGGATAGCGCCCCGCTTCGCCTGGATGATCGCCAGCCGCTGCGTCCGCCGACTCCGGGCGAAATATTTCGGCGGCGCCTGGAATCTGGGCTCGGTCAAGCTGATCGCGGCGATGGCGTCGATCGCCGGCGCCGCCGGGCTCGCCGGTTGGCGGTGGCTGGAGAGCCTGAGCGGCGGCGCCGCGCGCGCGGCCTCGCCGGCGGAACTGACCTGCCTGCTGCTCGGCCTCGGCTTCCTCGCGGCGGCGGGGCTGTACGACGCGCGCCGGATCGCCCGCGAGCCCCTTTCCCGGCGGAGCTCGCCCTGCTGAATGACGGCGGCGGCGACCATGTTGAAGCGGGCGGCGGGCGCGCGGCCGCCGCCGCTCTGGGCGGCGGCTCTGCTGATCGGCGCCTGCCACGGCGCCTATACGCTGGCGTTCGGAGTCGCCATGTCTCCCGACAGCCGGGCCTATGCCTATTGGTCGGCGCGGCTGGTGGAGAGCGGCTTCGACTATCCGACGCTGATCGGCGAGGCCAGCGGCGGCTTCCCCGCCTTGCTTTATGCGCTGTTCGCGACCCTGCTCGCGCTGCTGCGGCTGGCGTTCGGGGACGGCTGGGCGACCGCCCTGGTCCTGCTCAATTTCGCCGCGCATGTCGCGCTCGGCCTGCTGATCGTGCGGATGGCGGCGCGGCTGACCCGGAGCGGCGCCGCCGCCTGGGGGGCGCTGCTGCTCTACCTCGCCTGCTTCGACCTGCTCGCCTGGGTGCCGTTCGTGCTGGCGGACGCCACTTTCGTGCTGCTCGCCTTCACCGTCTTCACGCTGGCGGCGGCCCGCATATTGGGCGACGCCAGAGGCTGGGCGGCGGTGCTCGCGCCGGCGGCGGCGGGCGTCTTCTACCGTCCGACCGGCATGGTCCTGATCCCCGATCTGGCCTGGGCGATCTACCTGGCGAGGACGCCGGCGCAGCGGATCCGCCGCGGTCCCGCCTTGGCGGTGCTGGCCGCCGGCACGGTGGCGCTGGCCTTCGCCTTCGCCTGGTTCGCACAGGATCCGGGCCGTTGGCCGTTCGACGCGCTCGCCGTCTCGTTCAGCAACACCGCCGCGGGCTATGCCCTCGGCGAAGTGGTGAGCGCGAGGCCGGAAACCTATCATATGCCGCCGCGCGAGCTGATCGATTTCGTATTGATCTCGGCCGACCGCCTGCTCCATTTCTTCGCGATCGGGGCGGCGTCGTTCAGCGTCGTCCACTGGATGGTGGAGCTGGCTTTCTTCCTGCCCTGCTATGCCCTTGCCGGCTGGCTGGTCATCGGCCTGTGGCGCGGCCGCACGACCTTCGCCCCGGCCGAGCGCAAGGTGTTCCTGGCCGCGATCGGCGCAATCCTGTCCTACGCGATCTTCCACGCCCTGGTGCAGGTCGATTTCGACTGGCGCTACCGCACGCCGGTGCTGCCGCACCTCATCCTGCTCGCCGCCGGCGGGCTCGCCGATCTGGCCCGGCGCGCGGCGGCGCGATGAGCGCAAAGGCCCTCTATCTGTTCAGCGTCGACGTCGAGGATCCGCGCCTCGAACTGCCGGACGGCGAGCGCCTGCCGGCGCGGGTGCCGGAGCTGGTCGGCGCCTATCTCGACCTGCTGCGCCGGCATCAAGCGACGGGCACCTTCTTCATCGTCGGCGAAGTGGCGCGCCGGCACCCGCAAATGGTGCGCCGGATCGCCGAGGAAGGGCATGAGCTCGGCTGCCATTCCGATGCCCACATCCCGCTCGACCGGCTCGGCAGGGCCCGGTTCCGGGAGGATGTGCTGCGCAACCTCGACGCGCTGAGGGCGGCGGGGGCGGAGGAGATACAGGGCTATCGCGCGCCCTGCTTCTCGCTGACGGCCGCGACCCGATGGGCCTATGCGACGCTCGCCGAGCTCGGCTTCGCTTATTCCAGCTCGGTGCTGCCGGCGCGAAGCCCGCTGTACGGCGATCCCGGCTTCGGCACGCGGCCGCGCCTGATCGACGGCATCGTCGAGCTGCCGGTGACCCTGCTGCCGTTCCGCTGGCTGAAAGTGCCGGTCGGCGGCCTCTATTTCCGGGTGCTGCCGAGGCCGATCCTGCGCGCGGCGCTGGCGAGGCACCGCCGGCGGGGCGACGCCGTCGCCGGCTATCACCATCCCTACGACATCGACCGGCAGGCGCGCTTCACCCATGCCGGCTTGCGCCGCTGGGGCCTGTTCGACCTGCTGATGCGGGCCAATCGCGGCGCCGTCCTGCCGCGGCTCGAAATGGTGGGCGCGATGGGTTTTTCCTTCGCTCCCTACGGCCCGGAAGCGCGGCGGATCGGCGAAGCCTTGCGAACGGAGCGCGACGATGGCTGACGAATACAGGTTCGAACTGCTCACGCTGAGCGCCGACGAGCTCGAGCGGGTCTCGGCGCTGCTGCGGACGGTCTTTCCAAAAGCGAAGCACCTGACGCCGCGCTACCTCGACTGGCAGCACCGGCAGAATCCGGACGGCGAGGCGGTCGGCTGCAACGCCTATCTCGGCCGGGCGCTGGTCGGCCATATGGCGGCGATGCCGCTGACCGGGCGGATCGAAGGCGAGGAAAGACGGGGGCTGTTCATGGTCAACGGCGCCGTCGACGCGGCGCATCGCGGCCGCCGCCTGCAGAGCCGGATCAGCGCCGCCATCTTCGAGGAGAGTGTGCGGCGCGGCTATTCCTTCTGCTTCGGCACCGGCAACAAATGGAGCACCGGGCCGCTGCTCACCCGCTTTCAGATGGTCAAGCCGCTCGACGCCCGCATCGGCTTCGGCTGGCCGCGGCGCCGCGACCGCCCGGTCCGGCCGAGCTTCGAGCGCAGCTGGAGCGAGGATGCGCTGCGCTGGCGGCTGGCCAATCCGGAAGGGCGCTATTCGGTGACGCGGCGGGGCGAGGCGATCGCCATCGCCTCGGCGACCTGGCTGCCGGGAGTGAGCGCGATCCTCCACCAGGGGCCCGGTCGCGGCGGCGTGCCGGCAGGCGGCGCCGCGCCCGGGCCGGTGCGGGTCTGGCTCGGCCTCGACCCGCAGATCGACTGGGGGGCTTCGGCCTTCCTGCCGGTGCCAAGGCGGCTGCGCCCCTCCCCGCTCAACCTCGTCTACAAGGATCTGACCGGCGGCGGCTTCGTCCCCGATCCGGAACGGGTGGTCTTCCAGGGGCTCGATTTCGATCCCTTCTGAGCATTGTGGCGATGGCGGCGAGGCTGGGCTATGCACCGGGCGAGCCGAGGGAGGCCGTCCATGACCGACACCCGTCCCGATCCTGCCGGAGCCGCCGAGCCCGAGCCTTCGCTGGCCGAGACCATCGACAGCGCCGTGCGCCGGGTCACCACCGGCATCGTCATCGCCGGGGCGATCGTCGGGCTCGCCGTCTACGCCCGGCCGGCGCCGCCCCGCTTCGACGCCTTTGCCGTCGGCGACCGGATCGTCCGGGTCGACATGCGGACCGGCTCGATCATCCGCTGCGAGGCCGGCAGGACCTGCGAGCTGATCCTGAGGCGCCGCCAGAAGCTGGTGCGCCCGCCCAAGGTCGACGCGCCGCCCAAGCCGGCCGCCGCTATTCCTGCGCCGGCAGCTCCAGCCGCGGAAAAATCGGCATCGGCGCCGCCAGGGTGAAGCCCGAGGCGGCCAGCCGGCGGTAGCGTCCGGGGTCGGCGAGGACGGTGAAGGTCCGCTCGTCCGCCGGCACGCCGAGCTGGTCGAGCAGCCTCGCCGCCGCCGCGGGGACGACCGGCGCGATCGCGATGGCGAGGTCGATTATCGCCTCGCACAAAGTGGCGAGGACGGCGGTCATCCGCTCCGGATCGGTCTTGCGCAGGGTCCAGGGCGCCTGGGCGTCGATATATTGGTTGCAGGCGAAAACGGCGCGGATCCAGGCCTCGATGCCCTGGCTGAGCTGGAGGTCGCCGAACAGGGCCGGCACGTCCTCGCCTGTCGTCCGGCGGACGAGGGCGAGCAGATCGGCGTCGGCCGGCCCGGCCTTGCCGCCGACCGGAAGGATTCCCCCGCAATTCCTGGCGACGAACGACAGCGTGCGCTGGGCGAGGTTGCCGAAGCTGTTGGCGAGATCGGCATTGACGCGGGCGACGATCGCCTCGGGGCTGTAGCTGCCGTCCTGGCCGAAAGTGACCTCGCGCATCAGGAAGTAGCGGACCGCGTCGGCGCCGAAGGCGTCGATCAAGGCGGCCGGGTCGACGACGTTGCCGGTCGATTTGGACATTTTCTCGCCGCGCATGAGGACGTGGCCGTGGCCATAGACCTGCCGCGGCAGAGGCAGGCCGGCCGACATCAGGAAAGCCGGCCAGTAGACGGCGTGGAAGCGCACCACATCCTTGCCGATGATGTGCAGATCGGCCGGCCAGAACCTCTTGTAAGTCGCTGATTCCGTGTCGGGATAACCGACGCCGGTCACATAATTGGTAAGCGCGTCGAGCCACACGTACATGACGTGGCGCTCGTCGCCGGGCACCTTGACGCCCCAGTCGAAACTGCTGCGCGAGACCGACAGATCGGACAGGCCGCCCTCGACGAAGCGCAGCACCTCGTTGCGGCGGCTCTCCGGGCGGATGAAGCCGGGATGATCGCGATAATGGGCGAGCAGCCGGTCCTGATAGGCGGAGAGGCGGAAGAACCAGCTGTCCTCGACCGTCCATTCGACCGGCGTGCCCTGGGGGGAGAGCTTCTCGCCGGCCTCGCCGACGCTCAATTCGCCCTCGTCGTAATAAGCTTCGTCGCGGACCGAGTACCAGCCTTCGTAACGCCCCTGATAGAGGTCGCCGCGCGCCGCCATCGCCTGCCAGATCGCCTGGCTGGCGCGATGGTGGTCCGGATCCGTGGTCCGGATGAATCGGTCGAACGAAATCTCAAGCCGCTCGTCCATCTCCTTGAACATGGACGACATCTCGTCCGCGAGAACCTTCGGCTCCAGGCCTCGCTCGCGCGCCGCCTGGGCCATTTTCAGGCCATGCTCGTCGGTGCCGGTCTGGAAATAGACGTCCCGGCCGATCGACCGCTGGAAGCGGGCGATGACATCGGTGGCGATCGCCTCATAGGCGTGGCCGATATGCGGCGGCCCGTTGGGATAGTTGATCGCGGTGGTGACGTAGAAAGGGTCGTCCATGACCGGCCCTTAGCGGGTCGGCGCCAGCGATGCGAGCATGCCGGCGAGCTCGAACACCACGCTTTCGGGCTCGAGCGAGAGGCCGCGCGCGCTGGCGGCGAGGCCCTGGGCGCGCTCCCAGGTCCTGAGCGCGTCGGCGAGGGCGGCGCCGCGCCGGGCCCTGGCCTCGGCGGCGATCGCCGAGGGGGCGCGGGCGAGGAAGGCCTCGTAGCGCGGCTGCGCCGCCTTGAGGGCGAGGCTCTGGGCGAGCGCGGCGCGACGGGCGTTGGTCGGGTCGCCGTCGCGGACCAGCTGCGCCATCGCCCGGTCGAGGCCCGCGACGTCGAGGCCGCGCCAGGCGACAGCGCGGCCGGGAGAGCCCTGGCCCGCGGCGGCCAGATCGCTGATTTCCCGAGCGTCCGCTTCCGGCAGCGCCGCCCTCAGCGCCGACGTCATGGCGTCATCGTCGAGCGCCGAGAGGCGCAGCGGCCGGCAGCGCGACCGGATCGTCGGCAGCAGCCGCTCCGGCGCGTGGCTGACCAGCAGGAAGAGGCTGCTGGCCGGCGGCTCCTCGAGATTCTTGAGCAGGGCATTGGCGGCGTTGCGCTCGAGATCGTCGATCGAATCGACGATCACCACCCGCCAGGGCGACAGTGACGCGGTGGTGTTGAACAGGCGCTGGAGGCCCCGCACCTGGTCGACGTTGATGCTGCGGGCGAGCTCGCCGGTGGCGCTGTTCTCGCGCGGCAGCCGTTCGAGGCGCATCAGGTCCGGATGGCTGCCGGCGGCGACGAGATGGGCGGCGGGATGGTCGTCGGGCACGTCGAGGCCGGGGGCCGCCACCCTCCCCTGCCCCTGGGCGAGCACGCGCAGCGCCGCCTTGGCCGCGAACAGGGCCTTGCCGACGCCCTGCGGGCCGGAAATCAGCCAGGCATGGTGGAGCCGTCCCGAGTCGAGCGCGTCGCGAAAGGCGGCGACGGCGTCGTCGTGGCCGTATAGCGGGGTCACAGCAGATCCTCGATCGCCGCGAGCAGCCTGGACGTCACCGCCTCGGCGGATCCGCTCGCGTCGATGCGCCGGAACCGCTCCGGCGCTTCCCTCGCCAGCTGCGAGAAAGCCTGCGTAACTCGCTGGTGGAACCCGCCTCCCCGACCGCCGATGCGGTCCGAGCCGTCGACGTCGCGGACGCTGAGGCGCTCGGCCACCGCCTCGGGCGGCAGCTCGAGCAGCAGCGTTCGGTCGGGCAGGAAGCCGTGGCTGCCGATTTCGTGCAGCCGGCGCACCGCGTCGATGCCGACGCCGGCGGCGCCGCCCTGGTAAGCGAGCGAGCTGTCGAGGAAGCGGTCGCTCAGCACCCAGGCGCCGCGCGCCAGCGCCGGGCGGATCGTCCGGGCGACATGGTCGGCGCGGGCGGCGGCGAAGAGCAGGACCTCGCCCTCGGCGGTCCAGCGGTCGTCGCCGCCCTCGAGCAGGAGCTTGCGGATCGCCTCGGCGCCCGGGCTGCCGCCCGGCTCGCGCGTCTCGACCACTTCGAGGCCGCGGCCGCGCAGCGCCTCGGCCAGCGCTTTGAGCTGGGTGGACTTGCCCGCCCCCTCCCCGCCTTCGAGGCTGATGAAGCGGCCGGGCACCTCTAGCCGAACAGCGAGGTGAGGCCGTTCCAGATGCGGCCGAAGAAGCCCGCTTCGCCGACCGCTTCGGCGGCGACCAGCGGCATCGTCTGGGGCGGTGTGTCCGGAGTCGAGACGACCAGGTCGGCGACATGCTGGCCCTTGGCGATCGGCGCCTTGATCGGGCCGTCATAGACCACCCTGACGCGGATGTTGGCGGCGGCGCCGGCCGGCAGGGTCACCGCGATGTTGCGCGGGGCGACGAGCGGGACATGGTCGTCGCCGCCGAGCTGGACCCGGGCGTCGGCGACCTTCTCGCCCTGGCTGAACAGAGGCTGCGACTTCCAGGCGCGGAAGCCCCAGTCCATGAACTTGACCGATTCGTCGATCCGCTGGTTGTAGCCGGAGAGGCCCGCGACGACCATGATGATCCGCCGGCCGCCCTGCTCGGCCGAGCCGGTGAAGCCGTAGCCCGCCTCGGCGGTATGGCCGGTCTTGAGGCCGTCGGCGCCCTCTACCTTGCCGAGCAGGGGATTGCGGTTGCCCTGGGTGATCGGCGCGCCGCCGCCGAGCGTCTTGCCCCAGGTGAATTCCTTCTTCCGGTAGAAGGCCTTGTAGAGGTCCGGAGTCTCCTGGATGGTGGCGGCGGCGAGCCGGGCGAGGTCGCGCGCCGTCGTGTAGGTGACGCCCCCGTCCGGCCAGCCGTTGGAATTGCCGAAATTGGAATTGGCCATTCCGAGGCGCTTCGCCTCCTGGTTCATCCGGGCGGCGAAGGCGGCTTCCGTGCCGGCGAGGCATTCGGCGAGGACGACGGTGGCGTCGTTGCCCGACAGGGTGACGATGCCGTGGAGGAGATTCTCGACGCTGACCTGCTCGCCCGGCGACAGGAACATGGTCGAGCCCGCCTCGGGGCCGTGCCACTGGCGCCAGGTTTCGGGACGGACCTGGCACATCTGGCCCAGCTTCGCGTCGCCGCCCTTGACCATTCGGAAGGCGAGGTGGGCGGTCATCATCTTCGCCATCGAGGCGGGCGGAATGCGCCGGTCGGGCTCCTTGGCGTAGAGCACCGCGCCCGAGCTGAGGTCGACCATGTAGGCGACCGGCGCGGCGGTCTCGAACGGCGGCGCGGCGGCGGCGGCGGGAAGCGCCGCGGCGACAGAGAAAGCGGTAAGAAACAGGCTGTTGCGGATCATAGCTTAGACAATTCCCCGAATGTGCGGCGATGCGGGCTCGATGCCCTGTTAACCCCTCCCCTCGCCCCGCGCCAGACCGATCAGCGCGCGATCGCGTCGGCGAGCAGGCCGACCGACAGAGCGTAGAAATTGGAGCAATTATAATCGAGGATGGCGCGGTAATTGGCGGTGAGCAGATAAGCGGTCGCGCCGGGCCCGTCGGGCTCGATCAGCGACGCCATCTCGCTGTCGCGCGGCCATACGCCGTTCTGGGCGACGAGGCCGAGGCGGCGCCATTCGCCGATCGTCATCCAGCGGCTGTGGCGCTCGTGGACGCGGGGGCAGCGCGGCGCGCGCAGGCGGCTGCGCAGAGACGCCCGGTCGAGGCCGGACGGGACGCGGACGGCGAGGCCCCAGGGCACGCCCGGCTTCCAGCCGGCATTGCTCAGATAATTGGCGATCGAGGCGAGCGCGTCGGCCTCGCTGCGCCAGATGTCGGCGCGGCCGTCGCCGTCGCCGTCGCTGGCGAGCCGCAGCCACACCGAGGGGAGGAATTGGGGATGGCCGGTGGCGCCCGCCCAGCTGCCCCGGAGGCGGCTCCTCGGCACGCCGCGGTCGATCATCTTCAGAGCGGCGACGAACTCGTCGGCGAAGAGCTGGCGGCGGCGACCCTCGTAAGCGAGCGAAGCAAGGCTGTTGAGCAGGTCGAAATCGCCGGTGACGGAACCGTAGCTGGTCTCATGCCCCCAGATCGCGACCAGCACCGACGGCGTGACGCCGTAGCGCCGGCCGATGTCGCGCAGGCGCGACAGGTTGGCGGCATAGCGGCGCTGGCCGCCGGCGATCAGCGCCGGGCTGACATGGCGGGCGCGATAGGGTGCGAACGGCGGATTGGGGTTGCTGCCGGGCCGCGCGCCGGGCTGGGCGCGGTCGAGCTGGACGGTGCGGGCGCTGAAGACAAGGTTGGGGAAGACGCTCTCGATCGTCTCGCGGCTGATTCCGGCGCGGCGCGCCTGCGCCTCCAGCTGGGGAAGATAGGTCTCGAAGCCGGCCTGGCTCAGCCCGGTCTGGGCCGGCGCCGGGCTTGCCAGCGGCACGATCGCCGCCGCCAGCGCCAGCGCCGCTATCCCCCTCAACATACGCATACAATTTCTCTCCGCTCTCCTCCTCTGATGCCACAGCGGCGGCACGGACGATACTCGGCTCGGCGCGCGGGTTGCACGAGCGGCCCCGCCGCGGATAGAGCGGCGGGACCTAAGGACAGGTGGCCGAGTGGTTTAAGGCAGCGGTCTTGAAAACCGCCGTGGGTGCAAGCCCACCGTGGGTTCGAATCCCACCCTGTCCGCCAAGCGAAGGGAATGAGATGGCCGAGGCGGCGATTGGCAGGTTCGACTGGGAGGATGCGTTCGGGCTCGAGGCGCAGCTCTCCGACGAGGAGAGGCTCGTCCGCGACACGGCCCGGGCCTATGCGCAGGAGAAATTGCAGCCGCGGGTGACCGAGGCGTTCCTCGAGGAGCGGTTCGACCGCGAGATCATGTCGGAGATGGGCGAGCTCGGGCTGCTCGGAGCGACCATCTCGCCGGAATATGGCGGGGCGGGCCTCAACTACGTCAGCTACGGGCTGGT
>DASUVK010000008.1:0-10634 GCA_036378975.1 Allosphingosinicella sp.
ATATGGAGGGTCACGGCTCTAGCGCGGCGCCATTCGGATCGCTCCGTCGAGCCGGATATATTCGCCGTTCAGATAATTGTTCTCGGCCATGAACACCGCCAGCCGCGCATATTCGTCCGGCTGGCCGAGGCGCTTGGGGAAGGGGACCTGGGCGGCGAGCGCGTCCTTCACATTCTGCGGCATCATCGCCACCATCGGCGTTTCGAACACACCGGGCAGGTTGGTGTTGACGCGTATGCCTTCATTCATGAGGTCGCGGGCGATCGGCAGGGCCATGCCAAGCACGCCCGCCTTGGAGGCGGAATAGACCGCCTGACCGATCTGGCCGTCCTGCGCGGCGACCGAGGCGGTGTTGATGATCAGGCCGCGCTCGCCGTCCTCGAGCGGCTCCAGCGACACCATCCCGAGCGCCGACTGGGCGAGCACCCGGAAGGTGCCGATCAGGTTGATCCGGATCACCAGCTCGAACTGGGCGATCGGATAGGGCCTGGCCTCGCCCGTCGCCTTGTCGCGGCCGACTGTCTTGGCGGCGTTGGCGACGCCGGCGCAATTGACGCAGATCCGCTCCTGGCCGTGCGCCTCGCGCGCTCTGGCGAAGCCGGCCGCAACCGCTTCGTCGGAGGTCACGTCGACTTCCGCGAAGATGCCCCCGATCGCGGCGGCGACCGCCGCGCCCTTCTCGACGTCGCGGTCGAACACCGCCACCCGGACGCCGCGTGCCGCGAGCGCCCGAGCGGTCGCCTCGCCGAGCCCCGATGCGCCGCCGGTGACGACGGCGGCGATATCTGGTCCTAGCTCCATGCCAATCTCCCTTTGCGCCGCTCCTAGAGCGAAGCACGGGCTTGCGACAAGCGCCAGTCGCCCGGGTCGGGCCCGGCCGACGCATTGCCGGGGAGGCCGCTGGCCGCTAGTTTCGCGCTCCCCGGCCCTCGCGCAAGGCGGGTCGACGGGGATTTGGAGGGAAGGCGCGACGCCTACCCGGTTCCCGCAGCGGGTCGATGCGCGTCTGTGCCCGCGCTTGCACAGACGCTCGATCGGCGGCGTTCGACCGCGGCGGCGCGGCGCCCCGTTGAAGCTTGCTTCAGCCAGTTTGTTCATTCTATGCACAGAATTGCATAATTATACATGGCCGGCTAGGAGCGGCGAAGAAAGGTATAGCGCGTGCTGACATGTTCGACCGAGCGCCCCTGGGGCCTGCACGAAGCGGTGCGCAACGACGAGGATTGTCGGCGCTGCGGCTGGACCGCGCCGGGACCGCGCGGCGACGCCCTCGCCGAGGCGATCGAGGCCGCGGCGGCGGCGGCCGGGCTCGGCTGGGCCTTTCAGGAGAGTGGCGGCGCCCTCGCCGCCTAGGTTGGTGCTCAATTTGTGCACCCGGGATTGAATGCCGGCACCCGCCACGCCACGTTTGCCCCGCAGATGCAGCTCAACATCGACAATGAATCCCTGGTGGCGAACAGCCGCCTCACCGCAATCCGTCTCGCCTTGCTGACTTCGCGCTCGATGGAGAATTGGCGCCAGGGGGTCGGCGACAATGGTTCGGCGATGATCCTGCTCGCCGTCATCGCCATATGCGGCGAGCGGCTCACCCGCACCGAACTGCCCGAGGCCTTGCGCAACGTCGGCACGCCGCTGCCGCCGGGCTTTGCCGCCGAATGCAATGTCAGCTCGATCGCCGCCGCCACCGGCCTCAACCGCGAGACCACCCGGCGCAAGGTCAACGCCCTGGTCGAGCAAGGCTATCTCGCCCGCTCCGAGGAGGGGGAAATCAGCTTCCCGACCGAGCGGCAGCAGGATCCGGCCACCCTCGACTTCGTCAGGAAGCAGCTCGAGGCGGTTGTGCGCCTGGCCAACGACGCGATCCGCGACGGCGTCCTCACCGCCGTCTAGATGGACCGCGGCGCGCCGCTTCCGCTTCATATTCCATGGCGATGGCGAGCAGGGCCGCCTGGTCGTCCGCATTCTTCAGCTCTTTGGCCAGCCGGCGAAAGGTCGCCGCCCGCGCCGCATATTCGTCGGTCAGGTCGGTCATGGCGGCGGCGCTATCGGCTCGGCGTCCCGCGCGCGCGGCCTTGGTGCACAAAATGTGCCGCAGCCGCGTTCCGCCGCCGCCGCACCGGCGACAGGAGGGCGCGGCGGGCGGCGCCCCACGCGGCCGTTCGCGGACCCGTCGCCACCTCTGGTCCGGCGGCGGGTCCAACCCCTTCGCGCCCCGCGCCGCAGCGGATGTTAGCCTTGCCGCCGGGTCAGCGAGCCCGGGCAAAGGCTAGCCGTCCCGCCAGGCGCGGCTCGGATATTCCGCGTCGAGGCGGGCGAGGATCGCGTCGGCGCGCTCGGCCCCCTCTTCGGTCGATCGCAGCCAGGCCGCGAAACGCGCCAGCGCTTCGCCATCCCGTTCCACTTCGAGCAGCCCGTGGCGCAGGCCGAGGCGGACCGCATGCGCCGCATGCTCGCCGGTCGACTTGAGCACCGGGACCGCCGAATGGGCCGCATCGCCGCCGAAGACCAGGCCCGAAGCGATCATCGCCGCCATCGTCCGCCGCACCTGGTCGGGATTGACGTTGTGGAATTTCTGCGAAAACAGGATGACCAGCAGCCGCCAGAATATCCCCTGGTCGGTCGGCGTCAGCGAACCCGCCTGGCGGCGCTGGGCGATGATCTCCTCGATCGTGAACAGCAGCTGCTCGAGCAATCGGAACGGCACGCAATCGCCATGGAAATGGCCGCAGACGTAGCCGAGGCGCGACACCGCGTCGTCGTCGTCGGGGAAGGCCCGGCACCATTCGATCACCGCGCCGGCGATATTCTCGGTCAGGTCGTGGCGGCGGGACAGGGTCTTGCCGAGGTAGGAAAAGCGGCGCGAGGTCTTCCAGGTCGACACCCACAGCTCGAGCGGGCCGAGGATCGCCTCGTAGTCGCCGCCCGCATCCAGCCAGGCCTGGAAGACGTGGCTGGCCTCGATCGTGCGCGCGTGCTTCTCGATCCACTCGAACATGGCGGGCGCCACCCATTCGGCGGCGGCGCCGGCATTGAGCCAGGCGCTGTAGGCGAGGCTGGCCTCCGGCATCAGCCCATGGCGGTCGATCCAGCCCGCCACCGCGGCGGCGACCTTCTCGGGAGGGCCGCCCGCCTCCAGCCACGCTCGGTAGACGTGGACGGCTTCGGGCGTGTCGCCATGGGCCTCGATCCAGACTTCCACGTCCGCGGCCACCGCCTCGATCGCGCCGCCCGCGTCGAGCCAGGCGTTGAGCACGAACTGGGCCTCCGGCGTCAGGCCGTGGCGGTCGATCCACGCCCGCACCGCCGCCGCCACCGCCTCGACGTCGCCGTCCGACCGCAGCCACGCATTGTAGACGTGGCTGGCTTCCTCCATCAGGCCGTGCCGCCCGATCCAATCCTGCACTTCCGGCGCCACCGCCTCGTTGCCGGCACCCGCCCTCAGCCACGCCGCGTAGACATGGCTGGCGCCGAGCGACGGCCCGTACAGGTCGATCCAGGCCCGGATGGGCCGAGCCACCGTCGCGACGCCGCCGCCGGCCCTCAGCCAGCGATCGTAGACGTAGCTGGCCGCCTCGCTCAGCGCGTGGACCTCGAGCCACGCCGCCACCGCCCAGGCCACCGCTTCGGGGTCGCCGCCCGCGTCGAGCCAGGCGCGAAAGACGTGGCTGGCTTCCGGCGTCCGCGCATGGACCTTGAGCCAGCCCTGCACGGCCGCGGCGACGACCTCGATCGCGCCGCCCTCGTCGAGCCACGCGGCATAGAGGAAGCTGGCGCGCCAACTCGTCCCCTGATGCTCGAGCCAGGTCTGGACGGGCTGGAGCAGCGTCTCCGGCGGCTCGCCCGAGCGCAGCATCTGGACGAGCAGGAAATGGGTCGATTCCGCGCGCGGGAATTCGCGGACATTGGCATGGGCGACGTCGCGGAAGCGCGGCGGGTCGAGCGCGTAGGCGCGCCGCAGGATCATGTTCGAATATTGGTTGCGGTCGAGCGCATAGCCGAGCAGGTCGATCAGCGTCGCCAGGCCGGGACAGGTCTGCGCGTCGAGCTTGCGGTGGGCCGCTTCCGCCGCGAGATGACTGAGGCTGACGTCGAGCGCCGGATGCGAGCGAACGTCCGCGGTCAGCACCTCGGACCGCCGCAGCAGCTCCAGCTTCTGCTCGAGCCTGAGCAGCGCGCCGCCGAGGAGGATGGTGCGGCTCGCCAGCGCCTGCTCGGGATAGCGCTGGACCAGCTCCTGGACCACCGCGCCGCCGTCTATCTCGCGGAACCGGCCGTCGGGCGCCAGCCGCTCGAGCGCGATGAGGGCGCGGCCCAGCTCGCCGTGGCGGGCCGCCTCGCCGAGCAGGTCGGCCGCGCGCGCCGTCGCCGCATTGTCGGCCTCGAGCAGCCAGCGCGCCGCCAGCGCGTCGGCGAGCACGTCGTGCGCGGGCGCGTAGCAATCCCCCTCCCGCTCGATCCAGCGATCGTCCCGCAATGCGATCAGCAGCGCCCGGCTCTCGGCCGACTCCCGCTCGATCGCTTCGAACCGCTCGACCGTCATCGGCAATCCCAGCGCGATCCGCGCCAGCGTGCGTTCCGCCGCCCGGCGGTCGCCGGGAGGCCGGGCGACCAGGGCCGCGATCCGCCGCGCCGCCCATTTGCCGAAATCGTCGACCCCGTGCAGCGCCCGGAACTGCGCGTCGAAAGCCTCGCGGTGGCGCCGGTAGAGGAAGATGGCGAAGGCGGCGAGCGCGGGGACGCCGTGGCAGACATGCTCGATCTCGCTTCGCTCGGGCAGCGGCTCGAGCTCGAGGATCGAGCGCGCCACCCAGCGCACATAATCCTCCTCGCCGGCCCGGGACGAGCCGAGGCTCTTATCCTCGGGGACGAGGACGTCGAGCGCGCCGCGTACCGGGTTGGCCGCGCTCGCCCGGCAGGTGGCGATCAGCCGCAGGCGGTGCCCGCTATGGGCCGAGACATGCTCGATCGCGTCGGCGATGCCGGCGACCCCGCTCGACGCCTCGGCATAATCGAGCAGCAGCAGGATCGCCGCGTCGCTAGGATAGGATTCCGCCAGCTCGATCACCGAGGAATAATTGGCGCTGCGCCCGAGGCGATAGACCTCGAAGCCCCGCTTGGACTTCAGCTTCGCGGCCAGCTCCCAGGACAATCGCGTCTTGCCCACTCCGCCCGGCCCGCTGATCAGCAGTGCCCGCTGGTCGCCGGCGAGGCTGGCGACCAGCTCGGCCTCGCCGCGCTCGACCTTGCCGCCTTCCTCCTGATAGTCGGCGCGCGACAAATAGCGCAGCTCGCGGCCCTTCAGGAAATCGCGAAAGGTCGCCTCGCTGCCTTCCTCCTCCTCGAACAGTTCGACGCCGGCCGGCAGGCCGCGGAACCAGCGGAAGGCGAGCGAGGGGTTGAGGCGCAGCTCGCTCTCGAACCAGTCCCAGCGCAGCACCCGCACATTGCCGTCGCGATTGTCGGCCAGTGCGCGCAATGGCTCGACGCCGGCTTCCACCAGCGCGGCGAAATCCGCCTGGATGCGGCGCTCGAGGGCGGCCAGCTGCGCGTCCGATAGGGTCGCGGTGACGCAGAAGCGGTAGCGGGTCACCGGCCGCTCGGGGTCTAGCCAGGCCCGGTAGGGCGATGCCGGCCGCTTGGCCGGGTCGGCGTGGAGCGCCGGCAAATGGGACTTGAGGTGGCCGGCCACGTCGCGCCACCGGGCGAGCGCTTCGTCGGCCGAACCCGAGCCGATATATTTGCATTCGGCCACCGTCGCCGCGCCGGCCTCGGCGAAGCGGTCGATCAGGTCGATCGCCCCGTCCCGCCCCCGCGCCAGCCGCCGGGCGAAGCCGGCCTCCTCGCGGGCGACGCGGAAGCATTCGAAGACGAAATCCTCGAAATCCTCGCCGTCGCTGCGGCCGCGGCGGGCCCGGTTCTGGAACTCTCGTCGCTGGCCCGCCATCGCCTCATGCTGGATCAGCCCATGGCCTTCGTCAACGCCGCGGGCCGCATCCCCGGCTTGAACCAACCCCGCCGCCGCGCGTTTTGTCCGGAACCACGATGTTGGGTGCCACGGCCTAGGCTACGCGCGCGCCCGGCAGGGGTGGGACCCGCCGCGGCGGGTCCGCCCCACGCCGCAAGACCGCCCTCTGGCACTTTCGCGGTTCGAGTCCGGCCGCGGCGTTCACAGCGTCCTGATCGAGGGCTCGGCCCGCGCGGCCCGAGCATCAGTTCGGCCATCGCCCGGACCATCGCGCCGGCCCGGCCGCTCTCGAACAAGGCGGCCACCGGCTCCGCCCGTGACTCCCGACCCCTGCGTCCCACCTGGCGAATAGGCTGCGGCCCCACCCTCAGCCGAGCGCCCAGATCGCGACGATCGGCAGGATGAGCAGCAGGAGGACGAGCAGCACCACCGGCAGGCGCGCACGCCGGCTTCGCCGCCGCCGACGCCGCCCGCGCCGCCCTGGTCGCCGCCTTTCCCATCGCCGTCTGGGCCGCGAGAGACTTGGCCGCCGTCGCAACCCGGTCTAATGTCGCGGCTCCACCGCGACCGGGAGGTGTCCCATGGCGTGTGCTCGAACCCTCCTGCCCGCGGCGGCGCTGCTCTCCGGCCTTGCCTTCGCTTCGCCGGCGGCCGCCCAGCCGCCGGCGCCCGCTTCGCTCGAGGCGCGGCTGCGGGCGCTCGAGGCGCGGGTCGCCGCGCTCGAGGGCCGAGCGCCCTCGTCCGCCGCCGCCGCGCCGGCGCCCGCCGCGAGCGGGCCCGCCTGCCGCCGCCTCAACGTCAACGGCTCGCGCATCCCGCCCGGCGGCACGCTCAGCGTCGCCGTCAACGGCACCGTCGTCGCCACCTACGACGAGGCGGCCTATGGCGACCTCGAGCCGTTCATGCGCCCCGGCCCCAACAAGATCGCCCTCGCCTTCGCCGCCGCCCCCGCCGGCAACACCGCCGACGCCGAGCTGCGCTGCCTTCCCCCGGGCGTCGCCAGCAGCCGCACCGTCGTCCTGCGCCTGCGCCCGGCGCCGGGCCGCCTGCGCGCCGAGACGGTAGTGGTGCTGCCTTAGCCGCGGCCGCTTGCGACGGTCATCGGCGCCGTCGCCTTGTTGCGGAGTTGCCGGCTTGCCCTCAGCGCTCCGCTTGTCCATCCTGCGCCGCGGGGAGGATTGCCGATGACCGGCTTCGGGGTGATGATCTTGATCGCGGCCGCGGCCGCGCAGGCCGCGGCGCCGCCGCCGGCGGGCGCGGACTGGCGGGTCGTCCTGACCGACCGCGAGCCGGACGTGGGACGGATCGTCGCCTTCGCCGACGCCGGCACGATGTCGCGGACCGGCGACAAGGTGCGCTTCTGGCTCGAATACCGGCTCGAGCGCGCGGCGGAAGGGGCCGACGGCTATCGCGGCTACGTCAGCGCCGACTGCGCCGCCTTCACCTACGGCTCGACCGGCCTCGCCCGGCTGGCCGGCGCCCGGCTGATCGAGGCGGACGGCGAGGAAAGCGGCCTCACCGCCGCTCCGGGCACCAGCATGCGCGCCGCGATCGAGGCGGTCTGCACGAAGAGCTGGCGGAGCCCCCGAGTCGACCCGGTCGCCCACGCCCGCGCCGAGTTCGCCCGCTAGGCGGTGGGCGGAGGCCGCCCACCCCGCCCCCGAACGCCCTCCCGAACCCGCCGCCGGGCAGAATGCCCTAGGCCTTCCTCACCCATCCCGGCGGGATCCAGTGGCCGGTCTCGTCCTGGGTCCAGCCCTCGGCGAGCTTCTGCGGCGCCTCGTGCCGCTCGATCGCCTCGATCTTGGTCAGGATGCTTTGGATCGCCTCCTCGGCCGAGCGCTGCGGCACGCCTCGGCCGCGTCGACCCGCCTCGCCGTCCCGCGGCCGGTACAGCCGCTGGATCTGGATGGCCTCGGCGATGGTCGGCTTCGGCAGGCCTTCCGCCGCCTCCGTAATCTCGGGATCGAGCGTGCGCGGCACGGCGTCGATCAGCAGCATGTCGTTGCGCGCCACGCACTGGTCCCTGGCCGCGGCCCATTGCGCCTCGAAGTGCGGATCGGTCATCCGCCGGTTGTAGAGCGCCGTCGTCGAGAAGCCGGCCGCCGCCGCCGAGCGCCGCACGCCCTGCCCCGCGGCGAGATGCGCAAAGAAGATCCGGTCGGTCTCCGGCGACATCCGGCCCTCGCCGCACCGGACGATCTGCGTTCCGCCGTGGCGCGAACGGCGCTCCTTGAGCGGACGCGGATCGCGCGCCTCGCCGATTCGCCCCGCCGGCCGCGGCCGCCCGCCCGCATAGGCCGGCCGCCCCTCCGCCTTGACCCGGGCCCGCCCCCAGTCGCGCGCCCGTACCCAGGCCGCCGCGAAGCCCGCGTCGCGCTCCCGAAGCGAATAGGCGGTGCTGTGGTCGACCCCGGCCATGTCCGCCGCCAGCCGCGCGTTCGCCGTCCTCGCCAGAGCGGAGAGAAACCGCTTCCGCCACCGCCCCGCCACCCTCTTCCTGTGCGCCATCCTCGCGTCATCCCGGCAAAGCCGGGACCTCCCATTATCCCGGACCGGTTCCGGAAATCCATCCTGACTGTACCACATCTGTTCTCATAGGAGAAATCCTATTTTGCATTCCTGAACATGCCGCACCCCGCTGAGAACCGCGCTGACCGTCATCACCTCGGTGCGGCGGTGCGGACTGCCCCCGGGCAGTCCGCAGCTCCGTCCGGGGGACGGAGCGGCCGACGCACCGCCGGCGGTGGCGATCTGGCCGGCGGTGACCTTAGCCTGTCCTGAGCGCCTGCCTTGGCAGGCAGTCGAAGGGCCGGGGCCGGTCGCTCGGGACGTGTTCCGCTCATCCTGAGCGGGCCGTCGAGCATCGTCGAGACGGCCAGTCGAAGGACGCGGCTGGTCGCCCTCCATGCGCAGCGCGACCTGCTTGACGTTGAGGACGGTGATGCTTTGCCCGGCGCACGCCGGGCTCCTCGCGCGATCCTCCGCTCATCCTGAGCCGCCGTCGAGCGTAGTCGAGACGACATGTCGAAGGACGAGGCTGCTGAACTCGTGCAGCACCCCCCTCGATCCGGATCGAGCAGCCTGGGCGCAGGACCGTCGCCGCCGCGGCCCCCTACTTCGGCCTCTTCGCCTCGAGCACGCTTTTGTGCCTCTCCACGAAGGCGGTTTCCGCCTCGATCGTGGCCGTCCGCACCGCCGCTTCGTAGCCGGCGCTGCCGAGGCACTCACCGGAGGCCGCGGTGGCGGCTTCGACCTGGTCGGGAGACAGTGTCGGCTTGTCCCTGATCATGCCCATGTTCGCCTGGGCGCTCGCCAGCTCCTGCAGCGAGGCAAGGTTGAAACCCTTGCCGGACATGCAGGACGACCATTTCGCGGTCGCCTCGACCACCCGCCGGTCCTTGCCGATCGCCTGGCGCATGTCCCAATATTCGTTCCTGAGGGCGTTGCTCGCGGCATAGATCCCGTCGAAGGCCCGGATCGCCTGCCCCCAGCAGCCGCCGCCGGTCGGGCTGGACGGATTCCAGAGGTTGTTCGGGTCGTTGGGGTCGGGGACCCCGTACAGGGCCATATTATATTCGGTGCGCTTCTCGACGGTGAGGCCCGCGCGATAGCGTTCGTTCGGCGATTCCGGGGCGGCCTGGCTCCGGCGCCGCATCCGCGCCGCATCGCTGGCCGAGACGCTTTGCGACAGCTCGCTCACATATTGGAAGCCGGCATCGCGCATGCACTGGGCGATGATCTGCTGCCGTCTGGCTTCCTCAGCCGCGAAGGCGCGCCGGTCCTCGCCGGCATTGTGACCGAAGCCGGGATAGGCCGCGAGCGGCGACTGCGCGGGATGAACCGAGGTCCGGCCACTCTTCGCGATTTCCTGCGCCGCAAGCACGCCGCCGACGGCCAGCGGGACGGCGATGGCGGCGCCGATCAAAAGCTTCCTGCTCTTGTCCATCTGCTCTCTCCGTTCCTAGCGCGGGGTGCCGAGATGCGAGTCGATGCCGGCCGCGATCCTCCACTGCCACGGACGTTACCGATGCTACCCCAGCCCCGGCAGCAGCACCCGCAGGAACCGCCAAATCTCCTTCCGCACCGCTTCCTTGCGACCGATGATATGGCAGTCGCCTTCGAGGATGATCCACACCCGCCCATGCTCGTCCAGCTCGAACTCGCACTCGACGTCGCTCTGCGGCCGGTTGTCGTTCACCGCCGCCTCGTTGCCCGGCACCAGCACATCTGCGGCCATCGAGACATAGGCCGAAGCCTGGTACTCGCGCGCCTCGTCCAGCTGGGCGGCGAGCCGCAGCGCGGCGTTGCGGAGGTGCTCGACCGGCGGCGGGTAGATTAGGGGCGGTTCGGCGGGCACGGCCTCGGTTCCGGGTTGGCGAGGCGTGGGCCGGCCGGCGGAACCGGACGTTGATAACCTGCGAGTAACAGGCGCGGGCGCTTTTGGTCGCGCGGCGAGCCGCGACGACTTGGACATGGTGCCCGCCATCCGGTCGACCAGAGGCCGAAGTCCGGTTCTACTCGCGAGGTTATCAAGCCTCGACCCACCAAAGCGGTGGGCGAGAAAAATTATTCATGGGGAAGCGCAAAAGGCAAGCGCGGCTCAGCGATTCACGAATTTAGGATATTGGATGGCCGGCCGCGAAATTCAGACTTCGCGGTCGAGCCG
>DASUVK010000009.1:0-7500 GCA_036378975.1 Allosphingosinicella sp.
AGCGCCTTCGCCGCCTCCACGTCCTCGGGAAAGTCGACCTCCTGCCATTGCTGGCCGCGGATCGAGACGGTGCGGACGTCGGCGCCGGCCCGGGCCAGAGCGTCGATCGCGCGCAGATACCAGCGCCTCGTGCCGTCGGGCTGGCGCATCATCCGCTCCACCTGATCCGCAAAGAGGCGCGGGCCCTCGCCGCGGAAGGCGAGCAGGCCGATCGATTCGGCATTATAATGGCCCGGCTCCAGCGACTTGCCGATCCGCAGCAGGCGGTCGCCGTCTTGCAGCACCTTCATGTCGTCGGCGTCGTACGTCTCCTTCTCGTCGACGGTGACCGCGATCGGACCGGTCGCGGCGCCGAGCACGGTCGCGAGCAAGGCCGTGGAAACGAGCGTGTCGCCGTTGAGGAGCAAAGTGTCGGCGCCGAACTCGGCGCGCGCCATCCACACCGAGCCGAGATTGTCGGCGACGTGGTAGAATGGATTGAACAAGGTGCGCACGCCCTCGCGGCGGGCGGCCACCGCATCGACGAGGTCGTCGCGGAAGCCGCTGACGACGACGATCTCCGCGATGCCGGCCTCCTGGAGAGCGTCGAGCTGCCAGTCGAGCAGGCTCTGGCCCGACAGCTCGATCAGGCATTTCGGCCGCTCGGCCGTGAGCGGCAGCAGCCGCGAGCCCTTGCCGGCGCTGAGGATGACGGCTTTCTCTATCGCCATGGCCAACGCCCGTTTCCTTGCATCGAGAGGCGTTGCGCCCGCGCCTTTCCCTTAGAGATCGAAGGTCGCTTCGTCACCTTGGGTGAAGGCGACGCCTTCAGGGCAACAGCAAAAGATTGATTTCCATTAAGAATCAAATTGACAGCGCGGATATTACAGTCGAGCTTCCCGACCCTGCGCCGGGGGGCCCGATTCGACTGGCCGTCGCGCATATCCATCACTCCAGTGGGGGGAATTAACGTGGCTATTGAGAAACTTAGCTTGCGCCTTGGCGGGCTCGGCGAACCGGAGAATGGCGTGCTGATCGCCGACGGCGTGCTGATCGCCGACGGCGTGTTGATCGCGGACGGCGTGCTGCTCGCGGACGGCGTACTGATTTCGGATGCTCTGCCGTTCAGGCTCGAGGATTATACCGGGATTGCGACCTGGGCCGGCAAGCCGATCTTCAATCAGCAGCAGGTGATCAACCAGATCGACAGCGGCGCCCAGTTTACCGGCAAGACGATCACCTTCAGCTTCCTCGACGGTCCGACCACGATCGGCGTCTACAACAACCCCCTTTACGGCTTCCCGGAACCCGGCGGCTACACGCCGTTCAGCGAAGCCGAGAAGGCCGTCGCCCGCCAATCGATGGTGCTGTGGGACGATCTCATCGCGGTGAAGATCGTCGAGAAGAATGGCAATGGCGCGGACATCATGCTCGCCAACACCACCACCGGCCCGGCCCAGGCCTGGGCTTATTATCCGGGCCAGGGCTACAAGTTCCAGGGCGACGTGTGGACCGCCGACCCGAGCGTCAACTGGACCAACGACTGGCTCGGCTATGGCGGCTACGGCCGGTCCACCCTGATCCACGAGCTCGGCCACTCGCTCGGCCTCAGCCATCCGGGCAATTACAATTTCAGCGACGACAATAATGGCGACGGCATTCCCGACCCGATCACCTACGAGGGCGACGCCTTCTACGCGCAGGACACGCAGCAATATTCGATCATGTCCTATTTCCGCGACCAGAAGTCCGGCGGCCAGTCGATCGACGTGTCGCTCGGCCTGCTCAACAACCCGCAGACGCCGATGCTGCACGACATCCTGACGATCCAGTCCAAATACGGCGCGGATCCGACGACGCGGACCGGCGACACCGTCTATTTCGCCAATTCGAACGCCGGCAACGGCGTCTACGACCTCGCCCAGAACCCGTTCCCATATCTCGCCGTCTACGACGCGGGCGGTAACGACACGTTCGACTTCTCGACCGCGAATACGGGCGTGTTCATCGACCTGCGTCCGGGCTCGTTCAGCTCGGCGACCCGCGGTTTCCTGTCGCTGGCCGAGGCCAATGCCGCCACCGAAGCGTTCAACGCCGTGACCGATGAGGCCCAGGGCGACTTCGCTCTGTGGAGCGCAGGCGGCTATAGCAGCTGGCTCAACACGGTCATGTCGATCGGCCAGAACCGGGTGCTCAACGACACCGGCGTGTCGGGCGTCACCGCCACCTCGCACCGCAACATCGCGATCGCCTACAATACGGTGATCGAGAATGCGATCGGCGGCTCGGCGCGCGACTATCTGGTCGGCAACCATGTCGACAACAAGCTGGTCGGCAATGGCGGCAACGACGTGCTGGACGGCCTCGGCGGCAACGACACCTACACCGGCGGCGCCGGCGCGGACGAGTTCCGGGTCAGCGAGATCGGCGGCAATGAGAGGATCACCGACTTCGCTACCGGGGTCGACAGGATCAGGCTGACCGACATCGACGCCAATACCGGCGTCGCCGGCAACCAGGCCTTCACGTTCATCGGCAACGCCGCCTTCAGCAACGCCGCCGGTCAGCTGCGGACCTACAGCCAAGGCGGCGACAATTATGTCGCCGGCGACGTGAACGGCGACGGCGTCGCCGATTTCACGATCAACCTCGGCTCCGCCACGGCCGCGGCCGGCGACTTCTTCTTCTAGAAGCCGCCGTCCGAACAAGGGAGGGCCTGCCGCGCCGCAGCGGGCCCTTTCTTTTGGCTCGGGCGTGGCGGATCGGCAACGGCGCCGCGATTAACGGCGCCGGGCGCATTTTTCGATGGCCCCCGAAGCGCCTAGCTGTGATGGATTGGCGACGATGGGGGAATGGACCGCGATCGTGCTGGCCGGACGGCGGCCCGGAGAGGGCGGCTTCGCGGCGGCCCACGGCGTCTCCGCCAAGGCGCTGATCCCGGCCGGCGGCGAGCCGATGCTGGGACGAGTGGCGCGGACCCTGCTCGGCTCGCCGTCGATCGGCCACATCGTCGTGCTGGCGCAGGAAGCGGAAGCGCTGCTGACCGGCGAGCTCGCCTGGATGGCGCGCGACCCGCGGATCGCGACCGCAGCCGCCGGCGACGGCATCTCGACGAGCCTCGGTCGCGTCGCCGGCACCGAGGCGGCGCCCTATCCCGTGCTGGTCACCACCGCCGACCATCCCTTGCTGCGTCCGGAAATGGTCGAAGCGTTCATCGCCGGCGCCGCCGGCGCCGACGCCGCCTTCGCGATGGTCGAGCGCTCGACGGTCGAGCGCGCCCACCCCGGCACGCGGCGGACCTGGCTCAAGGCCGCGGACGGCCATTATAGCGGCGCCAATCTGTTCGCGCTGACCAGCCCCGCGTCGCGGCTGGCGACCGACTTCTGGGCGCGGGCCGAGAAGGACCGCAAGCGGACGCTGAGGCTGCTCAGCTTCCTCGGCCCGGCCATCTTCCTGCGCGCCGTCACCCGGACGATCTCGCTCGAAGCCGCGACGGAGCGGGCCGGCCGCAAGATCGGCCTGCGGCTCAAGGCGGTGCGGCTGCCCTTCCCGGAAGCGGCGATCGACGTCGACAAGCCGGCCGACCTCGAGCTGGCGGAGCGCATCCTCGCCGCCCGCGACGCCCTGCCCGCCTGAGAAGCGGCGCGCGCTAGGTCGGGATCGGATCGAATTTCCGGATTTCGGGCCATTGCCATCGCCCGGAGCGACGCATAGCCTCCACCCGTCGCCAGGAGAGATCAGCTCCGCAAAGCGTCGACAGGGGAGGGGAACATGGCTGGACGTGGACGGACGGGGCGCGCCAGGCGCGCGCTCGCATTAGGCACGGCGACGCTGGCGCTGGCGGCTTTTCCGGCCGCGAGCGCGAGCGCGCAGACCGGCGGCGACGGGGCCGATCCGCCCGTGCTCGAGGCCGAGGCCGCGCCGGCGACGGCGCCGCCGGGCGCGGTCGCACCAGCTGCCTCGCGCGAAAGGGTGCTCGACCTCACCGTCGAATATGTCGAGGGGACCATCTACGATCCGTCGGAGCGCCGGCACGACAAGGTCAACCTGCGCAGCTATACCCGCAACGGCGTTCCGGCCACCGGCCGCTACATATCGCCCACCATCCACACCCGGCCCGGCGAGACGGTCCGCGTCAACCTCCACAACGAGCTGCCGCCGGATCCCTCCTGCACGGGTGGCAATCACGACGAGCCGAACGTGCCGCACTGCTTCAACGGCACCAACCTCCACACCCATGGCCTGTGGGTGAATCCGGCCGGCAATGGCGACAATGTGCTGCTGTCGATCAATCCGAAGGTCAGCTTCGAATATGAGTTCGCCATTCCCGAGGAGCATCCGGCGGGGACCTTCTGGTATCACACCCACCGCCACGGCTCGACCGCTCTGCAGGTGTCGAGCGGCATGGCGGGAGCGCTGATCATCGACGGCAACCGGCTGCCCACGGCGACGCGGCACGGCGACCTCGACACCCTGCTGCGCGGCATTAGGGACCGCGTGATGGTGATGCAGCAGATCCAATATGCCTGCCGCGGACCTTCGGTCGACGGCAAGCCCGGGCCGATCAAGAAGAAGCCCGACGGCACCTATTTGTGCGAGCCGGGCGACGTCGGCGGGGTCGAAAGCTATGACGAGCTCGGCTTCAAGAAATGGCCCGCCTCCGGCCGCTACACCAGCATCAACGGCTTCATCCTGCCGACCTTCGCCGCGCGCCAGGGCAAGGTCGAACGCTGGCGCCTGATCCACGCCGGCATTTACGATACGATCAGCCTGCAATTCATCAAGGCGAAGAAGAGCGACGCCCAGCTTCCGGGGGGGCGCAACTATACCACCGCGCGGATGGGCAATCTGATCGCGGACACGTGCAAGGGCGATCCGATCCGCTACCATCTCGCGGCGGCCGACGGCCTCACCCTCGACGCGGTGCAGCCGGCGACGACGGCGACCTTCCAGGCCGGCTACCGCTTCGATGCGCTGATCGCCTTCCCCGAGGCCGGCAGCTATTGCGTGATCGACGCTTCGGCGCCGGCGAGCGGGACGATGCCGGGAAGCCCGGTCGGGCCGCGCCTGCTCGGCATGGTCCGGGTCTTCGCCGACACGCCCGTCGCCGATCCCGACAAGCATCTCGCCGACGTGCTGGCGGCGGCGGCCGAGCGCAACATGCCGGCCGACGTCAGGCCGGCGATCGTCGCCGACCTGCGCGACGGGCTGAAGCTGGGCCGCTTCACCTCCGAGCTCCATCCCGACATCGCGGCCGGCGACGTCAAGTCCCACGAGAAGCTGAGCTTCGTCATCGGGCCGCCGGCGCCCGGCAGCAAAGAGAATACGTTCATGGTGTCGAACGAGCTGCTGATGACCCAGCCCCCTTATGGCGACCCGCGCGCCAGCCCCTATGCGCCGGGCCGGGTCGACCGGCTGCTGACCCTCGGCGATACCGAGGAATGGGTGCTGACCTCGCCGGTCGGCGGCCATCCCTTCCACATCCACGTCAACCCGTTCCAGATCATCGAGATCCTCGACAAGAGCGGCCGCGACGTCAGCGCGCTCGGCGCCACCGACGGCGGCGATCCGCAATATCCGGGGCTCAAGGGGGTGTGGAAGGACACGATGTGGGTGAAGCCGGGCTATCTGGTCAAGATCCGGACCCGCTATCAGCGCTATATCGGCGAGTTCGTGCTCCACTGCCACATCCTCGACCATGAGGACCAGGGCATGATGCAGAACGTGGCGATCGTCCTTCCGGGCGGAACGCCGGCGAGCGTCAACGCTCCCGAGGAAGGCGCGCCGGCAGCCGGCCACAGCCACTGAGCGGGAATCCGGGGGCCTCGCTCGCTGGGCCCCCGACGCCCGGAATGGCCGGGACGGATTGCGCTAGCCCGGACGAGGGCATAGCATCGACGACGAATCGTACAGTGGCGGAGGCGTCTTAATCAGCACATTCTGAGAGGGAGGGGGCTATGTCGAAGGTCGATTTGTGGGCGTGTGCAAGGACCACCCTCGTCGCGGCCGGCGCTACATTGTTCCTGACGGAGGCGGCGAGCGCGCAGCCCGGCACCGAAGTGACCGACCCCCCGGCGCTGGAAGCGGAGGAAAGCCCTGACATGGCGGCGGCCGCGGCCGCCGATCCCACCCGCCGCCGGGACCGCGTGCTCAACCTCAATATCGATTACGTCGACGGCGAGATATATGATCCGGTAAACGACCGGATGGACCAGGTCAGGCTGCGCAGCTACACCGGCGCCCGCACCGCGCCGCGGCGCCGCTTCGTGGCGCCGGCGATCCATGCCCGGCCGGGCGACACCGTCCGCATCAATCTCAACAACAGATTGCCCCCGACGACGACGCCCGCCGATCCGGGCTGCGCGCTGGACGAGCATGGCGACGTCAACAAACCGCATTGCTTCAACGGCACCAATCTGCACACGCACGGCCTATGGGTGAATCCGTCGGGCAATGGCGACAACGTGCTGCTGTCGATCAATCCGGGCGTCAAATTCGAATATGAATATGCGATTCCGTTCGACCATCCGGCCGGCACCTTCTGGTACCACACCCATCGCCACGGCTCGACCGCGCTCCAGGTCTCGAGCGGCATGGCCGGCGCGCTGGTCATCCGCGGCGACCGGCTGCCGACCGCGACCCGGCCGGGCGATCTCGACACGCTGCTGACGGACGCGCGCGACCGCACGATCGTCCTCCAGCAGATCCAATATTATTGCCTGACCAAGCCGACCGACGGATCGACTCCCGTGGTCAAGAAGTACGAGTCCGACAACAGCTATCGCTGCGACCCGGGCGATGTCGGCATCATCGAGGATTATGGACCGCTGTCGACCGGCTGGGGCCGGACCGGGCGCTACACGAGCATCAACGGTCTCGTCCTCCCCGATTTCCGGGCACGGCAGGGCAGGGTCGAGCGCTGGCGGCTGATCCACGGCGGCGTTCGCGACACGATCGGCGTGCAGTTCCGCAAGGCCCGCAACGCCACGGTGCTGCAGCCCGGCCAGAAGCTGCCCGCTTCGCGGATGGAGCGGTACATCGCCCAGAATTGCGAGGGCGACCCGTTGCCCTTGCACGTCGTCGCCGCCGACGGGCTCACCCTGGCCGCGGCGCTGCGGAAAGACGTGGCGATCCTGCAGCCCGGCTACCGTTTCGATGCGCTGGTCGTGTTTCCGGAGAGCGGCAGCTATTGCATGATCGACACCGCAAGCTCCGCGCCCGGGAGCGTCGGCGGCGTGCCCTCGGGGACGCGGTTGCTCGCGATGGTGCGGGTCGCCGCCGATCCGCAGGGCGCGGGAGACGATATCGGCCGTTACCTGACCGACAAGCTCGTCGCCGCGGCGGAGCGCACCATGCCCGCCGAGGTGCGAGGCGAGGTGGTTGCCGACCTGCGCAATGGCCTGCGGCTCGGCCGCTTTCTCCCGCACCGCACCGTCGCCGACGCGGAAGTCGAGGGGAAGGAGAAGCAAGAGCTGACCTTCTCCGGCCTCAAGGTCGGCGGCAAGGGCTACGCGCCGAGAT
>DASUVK010000010.1:0-36838 GCA_036378975.1 Allosphingosinicella sp.
GTGATGACCTGGACCTTTGCGTCCTCTTCTGAACGGATCTCTGCGATCCGAGCGGTTGCCTCAGCTAATATTGGTTCAGCCGCCGCAAACGCGTCATCTACGTTCATAGCTTCCCGATTCTCCCCCGCCGAATCGACTGCAACGTAGCAAATCGGGGCAGTCTTGCTACTCAAGAGATATGGGGTCCTGTGCTGCGACAGGAGGGAGCGGAGGCAAGCTGCGTCGGAAACGAGGGCATTTGACGTGTGCTTAGCCGTCACCACTACAAGTTCCTCCCCACCGAGTCGCATTCGACAAAGCAGAACGTAAAGGGTACAGTGAAGGAAACGCTTTCTCGAGCCCGTTTCGCGCACCCGCCGTAGGTGCTCCGAAGGCACGAGCGGTCAAACAGCAGATGGCGTCTGCCGCGAGGCACAAGCTTTAGGTTGCGCTCTGCAGCGCTCTCTCCAGCAACCGCCTAATGGCCTCAGACCGCGACGGCTTCGGCTCGGGCTGGCGTTCGATCCAGGCGGCGAGCTTGGCTTCCAGATCGGCGGGGATGCGGAAGCCGGTCAAGGGCGTGATCCCCGTTCGGGGGCGGCCTGGCGGTCTTTTCGGTTTCTCGGCTATTGACCTGCCCCTGGATTCTGTGCAACAAAAACCTTGCCGTCATCGGGGCCATCCCCGGCGTCGGCTCCGAACCAACAAACGCCCCTTGGGGAGGCGCCCGATGGCTGTTGCCCAGCATAAGCTCTCGCGCCGCGCGCTGCTAGCCATCGGGCATTCTTCGTCGGTCGTGCCCTCTTCTCAGGAAAGGAGCGTCATGGGAGTGAATCCCATGACGCGTCGGACGGGTTCGTGCGGCGGAGGGCCGCCCGCCCCGCCGGCCGGCCTTGCGCGGCTCTTCGCCGAAGTGCGCCTTTGCTGCACAAAGCCTCTCTTCGGCTCGGCGCTTCAGGCGGAGGCGCCCGATGGCTGCTGCCCAGCATAAGCTCTCGCGCCGCGCGCTGCTAGCCGGTGCCTGCGCGGGGGCGGCGTTGCCCTTTTCGCGTCATTCCGGACTTGATCCGGAATCCATGAACACCGCCGTTCCTCCAGCTCCCACAGCCGTGCTCATGGATCCCGGCTTACGCCGGGATGACGAGAAGGCCGGGCAGGCGCGCGTCGAGACGTGGCGGAAGGCGCTCGCCCGCTACCGGCGCGCCGAAGCGGGGCTGGAGGCGGTCGCCCATAGCGAGGACGACGAGCTTTACGGGCGTGCCCTCGGCCGGCAGCATGCGGCGCTCGCCGGGCTGCTTCGGGCTCCGGCGCCCGACCTCGCGGCGGTCGCGCGCAAGCTCGACCTGATCGTCCGGCACAGCGCCTTCGAGCTGAGTGCCGCCGAACCCTGCCTCGCCTGGCTGCGGCGGGACATCGGCCGCTTCGCCGCTGCCCCGCCACCGCCTTCGGCCTGAACATTGTCCGGGCAAGCTCGGGGAGGAATTCGGAGCATCCCGATCCGCGTTCGCCACCCAAGTCATCCCATGACGGTGTCGGAGACTGTTACCGGTAGCTCTCGTCATCCCGGCGGAAGCCGGGATCCAGTTCTCTTCGCGGCTTGGCGGCTTCGTGTGAGACCATCCTGCAGCTTCCGGGCGTGCAGAGGCGTTGGGGATTGGCCTCACCCAAAGCCGCAAAGCCGCAAAGAGGCCGGTCGGGTGAGACGGCGGGCGCGTTATCGATAGAGCTCGCCGCGGCATCCGGTCCAGCGACCCGCGATCGAGGCTAGGGAAGGGCTTGCCGCGCCGGCAAGTAAAACATGAGCAGCAGGACCAACAGGGAGGCAAGACCGAACGCCGCCAAGTGTAGTCCCTTTACGAAATTGATGTTGCCATCCCCAACCCACTCCAAGCCGCGGCAAAGCGCCCCGTATCCCAGGCCGACGGGATAGAAGTAGATATCCTCTCCGATCTGCGACTGCGTAGATTCTGAAATTAGAGTAAACAGGCCACCAGCTACCGCTGCGGACAAGACACCGTTGATAGTCGCTACGGGATTCCCCCAGTCCGTAATTTTTCTCAGTCCATGGAGAATGATGTAGCCGACAAAGGCGCCAAGGATCAGCAGACCGAGTGCAGCCATCGAAGCCTCCTGCGAAGCGATGAGCCAGACGATCACATTTACTCGCGGGCTCTTCGTGTGTCACCCCGGCCGCAGCCTCAAGTCGGGCCACCCAAGCGTGGCGGAGCGGGGGGCAGCTACCGGTAGCTGTCCCCACCTCGCCCAGTGGTCATCCCGGCGGAAGCCGGGATCCGCCTTCCTCTTGGCGGCTTTGCGGCTTCGTGTGAGGCCATCCTGCAGCTTCCGGGCGTGCGGAGGCGTGGGGGATCTGTCTCACGCAAAGCCGCGAAGCCGCGAAGGGGCCGGCCGGGCGGGACGGCGGGCGCGTTATCGATAGAGCCGGCGCTTCAGGGATGGGCCTTCGGCCGGATACGATCTTTGAATGCCGCAGGTTTCAGCCTTGCGCTTGGGCCTCTGTCGGCCTTCCATGGCCTTGCGGAGGGGTGACCGTGGACGTCGAGGCGCTGGCGACGATCGCCGTGGATTGCGGGTTTAAGGTGCATGTGGGCCTCGGGCCGGGGCTGCTCGAATCCGTTTATGAGGCGGTGCTGGCGCAGAGCCTTTCCAGTCGGGGCTTGGCGGTGGAGCGCCAGAGGCCGGTGCCGATCCTCTTCGACGGCGTGGTCATGGATGAAGGCTTCCGCGCCGACCTGCTGGTCGAAGGCAGGCTGCTGATCGAGCTGAAATCGGTCGAGCGGACGGCGCCCGTGCATGGCAAGCAGGTGCTGACCTACCTGCGCCTGATGGAGCTGCCGCTCGGCCTCCTGATGAACTTCGGCGCGGCGACCTTCCGGGAAGGCGTCAGGCGGGTGATCAACAACCGGGCTCCTTTTGCCGCTTTGCGGATTGCGTGAGACCGAATCCGGAGGTCTGAACCCTCTTTCCTCTTCGCGGCTTTGCGGCTTCGTGTGAGACTATCCTGCAGCTTCCGGGCGGGCTGAGGCGTGGGGGATCTGTCTCACGCAAAGCCGCGAAGCCGCGAAGGGGCCGGTCGGGCGGGACGGCGGGCGCGTTATTGATAGAGCCGGCGCTTTGGAGGATGGCCTACGGCCGGATACGATCTTTGTATGCCGCAGGGAAATTGGTGCCTGTCCCCGTTTTTCCGCCCAGTCATTCCTCTTGGCGGCTTTGCGGCTTCGTGTGAGGCCATCCTGCGGCTTCCGGGCGGGCGGAGGCGTGGGAGATATGTCTCACGCAAAGCCGCGAAGCCGCGAAGGGGCTGAGTGGCTGATGCTGCCAGCGCGTCATCGACGGGGTCTTTCGGAGGTGGGCCTTCGGCCGATATATTAATTTTGCATCCCGGCGGGGGCAGAAGGCCATCGCTCTGGCAATGTCTTTGCCCAGGCGGTAAATTAACCGCATGACGAAGATTGACCTCGAACTGCCCGACAGCCTCGCGCGCGAGGCGGAAGCCGCCGGGCTTCTCTCGTCGCGGGCGGTTGCCAGGCTGCTTCGGGAAGAGATGCGCCGCGCCGCCGCGAGACGGCTGCTCGAGGGCGCAGCCCGAGCGACGGCCGCCGGCAGCGCGCCTCTGTCGATGGCCGAAATCCAGCGCGAAGTGAACGCGGTTCGCAAGGCCCGGCGGTCGGGCGCTCGAAAGGTGATGTGACCGGGCCGCCTCGGCTGGTGCTGGATACGAATGTCGTCGTCTCCGCGATCCTCTGGGAGGGCAATCCGGGCCAGCTTCTGGCAAAAGCGGAAAATGGCGAGGTCCGGCTCTACACGAGCCGGGCCCTGCTCGACGAACTGGAGGATGCGCTCGGACGTTCGAAGCTGGCGAAGCGGGTCGCCCTGACCGGGCTCGGCGTCGCCGACATGGTCGCGAGCTATCGCCAGGTCGCCACCGTCAAGCGGCTCAAGCCGCTCGACCGAACCTACTCACGCGACCCGGACGACGATCATGTCATCGCCTGCGCGCTGGCGGTGCGAGCCGATTTCCTTGTGACCGGCGATGTCGATTTGCTGAGTTTGGGAACGGTCGAGGGCGTGCGGATCGTCTCGCCCATCGACCTGCTGAATATGCTCGCCTAGAAGGCGCGGATGCGGTTCGGGATCGGTGTGGGGGACAGGTGCCGGTTACTGTCCCTGCCCCGGTGGAAAGCCGCAAAGCCGCAAAGGGGATTGGCCGGGTGGCGAGGCTGGCGCCAGAACGACGGCAGCGGGGGTCCTCCCTGTTGGAAATTGGTGCCTGTCCCCATTTTTCCGCTATCCGTGCCACCGGGCCCACAGCATGGCGGCGGCGACGGCGGCTGCGGCGGTGCTGGCGATCAGGACGGCGCCGGCGGCGGCGTCCTTGGCGCAGCCTATCTCGCCGGCGAGGTCGGGGTGGAGGTGGTCGATCAGATATTCGAGCGCGGAATTGACCGCCTCGAGCGCCAGCACGAGGCCGATCGACAGCGCCAGCGCCGCCGCCCAGCCGGGACCGACGCCGAGCGCCGCCGCCGCCGCCGCGGCCACGAGCGCGAGCCGGCCCTGGGCGCGAAAGCTCTTCTCGCGCCGGTAGACCAGCCCGATGCCGCCCGCGGCGCAGCGAAGACGGGTCAGGAAGCTCCGGTTCTTGTGGGTGCCCCGCGCCATCGCCGCCGCCTAGCATCGGCGCCTGGAGGGGAAGCTGCCGAAAGGATGCGCTTGCGGTGGAGCTTCGGTGCAGGCGCTCGGGCCCCGGCGGGACCTACGCAGGGGCCTCGGCGCGCGCCGCGCCGATCCGAGCCCCCTGTCGGGCGAGCGGCAAAGGCCGAATCTTGCGGCGGATGAGGAGCAAGTGTAGCACCGCCGTCTCATGATCCACACCGCCGCCAGTTGCCGAGAGAAAGCCGCTCGCTTCCGTGAACTGGCCGAGGGGACCGGCGGCGAAACCGCCGCGGCCCTGCTCCAGTTGGCAGAGGATTATGAAGCCGAGGCCGACCGGCTGGAGCCGGACTCCGAACCGCCCATGCCTCCGGCCGCCTAGGCCCGCTTCTCCACCGGCTTGTGCCAGGCCTCGACGGCGTGGGGGACAATTGCCGGCAACCGTCCCGATAATCGCCGAGCGCGCCTTGCCGGCAACGCGCGCGACTCGGGAGAAGCGGGGGCGGGCGGGCGGCGCCGAGTCGCGCCGCGGCCGGGTCGCGGCCCCGCCCGGTTTCGCGAATTCCTCCCCGGAAAACAGGAACTTAGAGCGGACGCGAAAAAAACGTTTTCCTACATCGTACTCTTTATGTTCTAAACTCGCCGATGAGCGGCAAAGGCACGAGGCGACGGGCGGCGGCACGGCCCGGCGGGGACCGGACGGTCCTGTGGCGGCGATGGTCGGCCAAAGCGGAGAAGAGATTCTTCGCGGCGCTGGCGCGGACCCGCAACGCGCGGGCGGCGGCCGAGGCGGCCGGGTTCAGCGCCGGCACCGTCTACAATCTCAAGCGGTCGCGGCCGGACTTCGCCTCGCGCTGGGCGGCGACTCTGGCGGCGGCGCCGCGCCGGGCGTCGGGAACCATCGTCCGCTATGCGCGCGGCGGCCATGCCCAGCGGGTGCGCTGCCACCGGCAATGGTCGGAAGACGTCGAGGCGCTGTTCCTCGACGTGCTCGCCGCCACCGCCAATATCAGCCTCGCCGCCGCCGAGGCCGGGGTCGGGCGGACCAGCGTCTACCGCCAGCGCCGGCTTCGGGCCGACTTCGCCGAAAAGTGGCAGGGGGCGCTGGAGCAGGGCTATGCCCGGCTCGAAATGAGCCTGGTGAGGGCGGCCAATGCCGCGCTCGCCGGCGTCGACCATGACGGCGAGCGCCCGCTCCCGGCGATGACGATCGACCAGGCGATCAGGCTGCTGCAGCTGCACCGCGCCTCGGTCACCGGCCTCGGCCGCCGGCCCGGCTGGAAAGGCGGGCCGAGCCGCGGCGTCGACCATTACCGCGCCAGCATCCTGCGCAAGCTGGAGGCGATCCGCAACGCGCGGCGGCCGCGCGGCGACGAAGGGGAGGAGGGCGGCGGCGATGGGGAGGGCCGGTGAAGGGAGCTTCCGGGCGCTGGTCGAGGCGCTCAGCCCCGAGGAGCAGGCGGCCCTGGTCGGGGCGCTGACCCTCGAGGAGGCGCGGGCGGCGGATCTCGACTGGCCGGGCTGGGCGCATGACGGGCAGTTCGCGCCGGACGGCGAATGGTCGACCTGGGTGGTGATGGGCGGGCGCGGCTTCGGCAAGACGATGGCCGGGGCGCAATGGGTGTCGGGGCTGGCGCGCGCGCACCGCGACCGCGACCGGCCGCTGCGGATCGCGCTGGTCGCCGCGACGCTCGACGAGGCGCGGGCAGTGATGGTCGAGGGGCCGTGCGGGCTGCTCGAAGTGGCGCACGACCAGATCGAGGACTGGGCGCCGAGCCTCAGGCGGCTGCGCTTCGCCGGCGGGGCCGAGGCGATGCTGTTCTCGGGCGCGTCGCCGGAAGCGCTGCGCGGGCCCGAGCACGATTACGCCTGGTGCGACGAGCTCGCCAAATGGCCGCGCGCCCAGGCCAGCTGGGACATGCTCCAGATCGGGCTGAGGCGGGGGCCGTGGCCGCGCGCGCTGGTGACGACGACGCCGCGGCCGGGGCCGGTGCTGCGCGGCATCATGGCGGCGCCCGGCACGGTGGTCACCGGCGGCCCGATCTGGGCCAACCCGCATCTGCCGGCGCGGCGGGTGCGGCTGCTCGAGCGGCTGCATGCCGGCACCCGCCTCGAGCGGCAGGAGCTGCGCGGCGAGCTGCTGACCGACAACCCGGGCGCCCTGTGGACCGAGGCGCTGCTGGAGCGGTGCCGGGCGGGTGATCGCCGTCTTCCCGGCGGGGGCGCGCCGGCGGACGGCTGTTCGGAGGAAAATGGTGACCGTCCCCGTTTTCTCCGCCTGGTCATCGCCGTCGACCCGCCGACCGGCGACGGCACCTGCGGGATCATCGCCTGCGCCAGGGACTCGGACGACAGGGCCCATGTCCTCGCCGACCACAGCGTCACCGGCCGCAGCCCCGAGGGCTGGTCGCGCGCCGTCGCCGACTCGGCGGCGATGTGGTCCCGGCTCCACCCCGGCATCCCGGTGCTGGTCGTCGCCGAGCAGAATCAGGGCGGCCGGATGGTCCGCTCGGTGCTCGGCATCGCCGACCCCGGGCTGGCGGTGAAGCCGGTCACCGCCGTCCAGGGCAAGACCGACCGCGCCGCGCCGGTGGCGATGCTGTTCGAGGCCGGCCAGGTCGTCCTCCACGGCCGCTTCCCCGAGCTCGAGGCGCAGCTGTGCGGGATGATCGCCGGCGGCGATTATGAGGGGCCGGGGGCGAGCCCGGACCGGGCGGACGCGATGGTGTGGGGGCTGACCGAGCTGATGCTGCAGAAGGAGCGCGCCGAGCCGCGCATCACCTCGCTCTGACCCCGGGGACACGCAATTCCCGCGAGAAATGCGTGTCCCCGCCCGCGCTTCTCAGCTCGCCGCGTTCGAGCCCGCCTCGCCGTCGGGTTTCGGGCACTCGCCCTGCGCCCGGACGCTGACTCCGGCGGCGTCGGCTTCGCAGGCATTGCTGTAGGTCTTGTTGTCGCAGCCGCAGACCGGGATCACCGGCTTGATGCAGACCTCCGGCCTGGCGGTGCAGGTGCCGGCGGCGTCGGGGACGTCGCACTGGCCCTCGGGCAGCTTGCAGAAATCGGTCGCGGCGCTGCACTGGATGTCGGCGAGCGTGCCGCAGGTCCCGCCGGTCGGCGCGCCCTGCGCGGCGGTCGCGTTGGTCTGGCCGGCGTTGGTCTCGACCGTGTTGGAGTCGTTGCCGGGGCCGACCACGGGGCCCGGCTCGCAGCCGGTCAGGGCGACGGCCGCGGCGACGATCGGGGCAAGTCCTATTCTCCTGAACATAATCCCTCTCCTTTGCCGAAGGGGTTCACTGCTCGACGGGAACGCGGAAAGACTGTCGGGCTCGCCCGCTCTTGCTGTCATACTCTATCGAATAACGGCTTGCCATACCTCGCCGGGGCGGGGGCGGCTGCCCCCTTTCCCGTTCGTTACGCCGGTGGTACGACCGCGTCCGCATCGCGGCCGCCGGGGGGACGGCCGCGCCGGCCGGTCGCCGCGTTCCCTCCCGGAGCAAAGAGGAGCGCCGCCATGGCCAGGCCGGTCAAGTTCGCCCACGTCGTCTACATGACCCGCCGCTACGAGGCGATGATCGCCTGGTACCGGGACGTGTTCGAGGCCGAGATCGTCAACATGGACCCGGCGCTCGCCTTTTTGACCTACGACGACGAGCACCACCGCTTCGCCTTCGCCAATCTCGACCTCCTGAAGCCCGACGGCGGCGGCGCCGACGAGCGCGGCCAGATCGGAGTCAACCACGTCGCCTACACCTACGCCAATCTCGCCGACCTGCTCGCCACCTACGAGCGCCTCAAGGCGGCCGGCATCCACCCCTATTGGCCGGTCCACCACGGCCCCACCTTGTCGCTTTATTATGCCGACCCCGACGGCAACCGGATGGAGCTCCAGGTCGACGCCTGCAGCGCGGAGGAGGGCAGGGCGATGCTCAGGGCGACGGACAATCCGGTGGGGGTGCTGTTCGATCCGGAGGCTTTGATCGCCCGCCTGCGCGATGGCGAGGCGGAGGAAGCGCTGCTGGCCCAGCCGGCGGGCGAGCCCTCGCCGATCCCGGCGGCGCACGGGATGACTTGAGCGTTGCTACGCAGGCGTGCCAGCCACGTGCCTGGTACGTACCTGGCACCAGGATCCGTGCCAGCCACGTGCCTGGTACGTACCTGGCACCAGGAATCCCTGTGGCACCAGGAATCCCCAGGCCCGCTAACCCGACGGCGGCCGCAGGACCGTAATCGCCCGCACGCCTCTACGACCCCTCACGCGTCCAGCCGGTGTCGAAGCGGTGCTGGCGGCCGCCGCGCGGCTGATAGTTGTGATCGTCCCGCACCTTCTCGACCTCGTCCGGCTCGAGCGCCTTCCAGATCGAGGTCCGGTCGCAATAATCGCCCCCGCCCGACCAGTCGTTCAGCTCATAGCGCTCGAACCGGTAGAGCTGCCCGCAGGCCCGGCAGCGCTGGACCGAGATTTCGGTGCCGCCGCGGTCGAGAAGAAGCTCGACGTGGACCAGGTCGACGGGATGCTCCGCCCCCTCGCCCAGGCAGGTCCAGATCGGCGCGTCCATCCCCTCGTCCCTCGCGGTGAAGATTGTCGGCCGGCTATACGTCGACGAGCGCGACTTGGACATCGCGTACGTCGATGGCCCGAACCGCTCGCATCGCCGCGACCCCGACGGCCCACCCGTGTCGTCATGCCGGACTTGTCTGCCCTAAGGACGTCCAGGGATCCGGCATCCAGGTCGACGCCTGCAGCGCGGAGGAGGGAGGGCGATGCTCAGGGCGACGGACAATCCGGTGGGGGTGCTGTTCGATCCGGACGCTTTGATCGCCCGCCTGCGCGATGGCGAGGCGGAGGAAGCGCTGCTGGCCCAGCCGGCGGGCGAGCCCTCGCCGATCCCGGCGGCGCACGGGATGACTTGAGCGTTGCTACCGGCAGGCGTGCCAGCCACGTGCCTGGTACGTACCTGGCACCAGGAATCCCGGCAGGCGTGCCAGCCACGTGCCTGGTACGTACCTGGCACCAGGAATCCAGCCACAGCGCCTGCGCCGCCTCGAAGTCGATCCCGTGCTTGGCGAGGTTCGCCGCGCTCTTCTCCGGATCGAACTCGAAGACGACGCCCGCCTCCTCCATACCATTCCCCCGGTCGCGAGACCATGCCTGGCGAGAGGGCAGGCGCCGCGGCTCCCTGGGGCAACATGGCGGAAGGGCAGGGGGTGTTCAATGAGGAAACGTCATTAACCCACTGATATTCAAAGATAGTATTTCATGAAGCCCGGACGGTGAATTCGCCGGGGTGGTCACGCGCCGAAGTCAGGACCCGCGCCGGCATCTTTGCGACTTGCGTGAAATCAAATCTCCAATGCCAGGGCGCACACGACCGCACGAGAAGGGTCGCACGCAAAGCCGCTAAGCCGCGAAGGAGGTGGACCCCGGATCAAGTCCGGGGTGACGACTATTGGTCGAGGAAAGAGCGCATTTTCCTCGAGCGCGAGGGGTGCTTCAATTTGCGCAAGGCTTTGGCTTCGATCTGCCGGATGCGTTCGCGGGTGACGGAGAATTGCTGCCCCACCTCCTCGAGCGTGTGATCGGTGTTCATGCCGATGCCGAAGCGCATTCGCAGGACGCGTTCCTCGCGCGGGGTCAGCGAGGCGAGCACCCGGGTCACCGTTTCCTTGAGGTTGGCCTGGATCGCGGCGTCGACCGGGATCACCGCATTCTTGTCCTCGATGAAGTCGCCGAGGTGCGAATCCTCCTCGTCGCCGATCGGGGTCTCGAGGGAAATGGGTTCCTTGGCGATCTTCATCACCTTGCGGACCTTCTCCAAGGGCATGGAGAGGCGCTCGGCGAGCTCCTCCGGGGTCGGCTCGCGGCCGATCTCGTGGAGGATCTGGCGGGAGGTGCGGACCAATTTGTTGATCGTCTCGATCATGTGGACCGGGATTCGGATGGTGCGGGCCTGGTCGGCGATCGAGCGGGTGATCGCCTGGCGGATCCACCAGGTCGCGTAGGTCGAGAACTTGTAGCCGCGGCGGTACTCGAACTTGTCCACGGCCTTCATCAGGCCGATATTGCCTTCCTGAATGAGATCAAGGAATTGCAGGCCGCGGTTGGTGTATTTCTTGGCGATCGAGATGACCAGGCGCAAATTCGCCTCGACCATCTCCTTCTTGGCAATCCTCGCTTCGCGCTCGCCTTTCTGGACCTGGTTGACGATCCGGCGGAACTCGGCGAGCGACATGCCGGTCGAGGCGGCGATCTCGGCGATCTCGGCGCGGATGCGCTCGATCGCGCCGGCTTCCTGGGTGCAGAAGGCCGACCATTTCCGGTCGGTGCCGCAGACCCGCTCGGCCCAGCCCTCGTCCAGCTCGTGGCCGAGATAGGATTCGAGGAAGGCGCGGCGCGGCACCTTGTGGCGCTCGGCGAGACGCAGCATCTGGCCGGCGAGCGCGGTGAGGCGGCGATTGTAGCTGTAGAGCTGGTCGACGAGATATTCGATCTTGGCGCCGTGGAACTGGACGCTCTCCACCTCCGCGGTGAGCTGCTCACGCAATTTCTGGTACCTGTTCTCGTCGGAGCGGCCGAATTCCTGGCCGGCGCTCATCGCCTCCATGCGCGCGCCCTGCACCTTCGAGAATTTCTTGTAGAGGTCGGTGATCCGGGCGAAGCGCTCGAGCGCCTGCGGCTTCAAGGTCTCCTCCATCTGGGCGAGGGAGAGCGTATTGTCCTCGTCATCCTCCTCGAACTGGGGACGGGCGCGGCGCTCGACGAGGCTGTCCTCCTCGTCCTCTTCCTCGACCGGCGCGGATTCGACCTCCTCCTCTTCCTTGTAGGAAGGGCCGGCGGTCTTCTCGGAGATGTCGGCGTCGGCTTCCTCGGCGCTCTCGACCTGCTCGGGGGTCGGCCCTTTCGACAGCATCGCGTCGAGGTCGAGGATCTCGCGAAGCTGCATCTCGCCGGCGTTGAGCGCGTTCGACCAGTGGATGATGGCGTTGAACGTGATCGGGCTCTCGCACAGGCCCCAGATCATCGTGTCGCGGCCGGCCTCGATCCTTTTGGCGATGGCGATCTCGCCCTCGCGGCTGAGCAGTTCGACCGCGCCCATCTCGCGCAGATACATGCGCACCGGGTCGTCGGTGCGGTCGACCGTCTCCTTCTTCTTCTCGATGATGAAGCGCTCGCCGTCGGAGCCGTCGCCCTCCTCGGGGCCGGAATCGACCTCGGGCTCGTCCGCCTTGTCGTCGTCCTCGTCCGCTTCCTCGGCTTCGACGACGTTGACGCCCATCTCGTTGAGCGCCGACATCACGTCCTCGATCTGCTCGGAGGACATCTGGTCCTGCGGCAGGGCTTCGTTCAGTTCGTCATAGGTGATGTAGCCGCGCTTCCTGGCGCGGCCGACAAGCTTCTTGAGCGAGGCCTCGTTGAGGTCGATCAGCGGCGCATCGCCGCCTTCCTGCTTGTCTTCGCCGTCGCCGCCGTTGGTCGTCTTCGCCATCTAAACGCCTTATAAGTTCGTCAGCCCGCGCTGCTTTCGATCAACGCCGCGAGCTGGCTCTCCGCCTCATCCCTGGCCGCCCGCAACCTTTGCTGCTCCTGGAAGGCGGCTTCGTCGCCTTCCTCCTTGAGCCGTGCGGTCGCCGCTTCGAGGGCAGCATATAGTCCCGGCTGAGCCGCCAATGTGTCGATGACCAGAACGAGATCGCGAGACGCACGTTCCGGGTCGGCATCACGGCGGTTGAAGGAGAAGGCCAGTCCGCGTTCCAGGCGCAGCCTCTCGGCAAGAGGGGCGACGCCAGCCTCGGCCAATATGGTATGAAGCCGCTCCCGATCAAGCTCGCCGTGCGCCATCGCCGCTTCGAGCAGCGCGTCGCGCAGCCGGGCGGCCATCTTGTCGGGGATGGCAAGGGCGGCGATCGCCTCGGCGTGGGCGGCGACCAGCTCCGGATAGCGCAGCAGGCCGTGCAGCACCGACCGCGCCGTATCGGGGCTGATGCCGGCGCTGGCCAGCGCCCTGGCCCGGGCCGAGACGGGACGCTGGGGCGCGAAGCGGCCTCTCGCCGGCGCGCCGGGCGTCCACGGCCGCCGCGGCGGCGGCGCGGTGAGGGCGTTGAAGCGGCCGAGCAGCTCGCCGCGATACTGCTCGCGGACGTGGGGATCGAGGATCGCGGCGACATGGTCGCTGAGCCGCTGGCGAAGGCCGGCGCGCTGCTCGGGCGTCGCCAGCGGCTCGGCCGCCAGCTCGTGGTTCCAGAGCCGGTCGACGAGCGGCTCCGGCGCCGCCAGCAGCGCGTCGAGCGCCTCGCGCCCCCCGGCGCGGACGAGATCGTCGGGATCCTGGCCGGCGGGCAGGGCGGCGAAGCCCAGGGAGCGGTCGGGGCCGACGTGCGGCAGCGCCCGCAAGGCGGCGCGAACCGCCGCCTTGCGGCCCGCCATGTCGCCGTCGAAGCAGAGGATGGGGGAGGGGGAGAGGCGCCACAGCAGGCCTAGCTGGGCCTCGGTGAGCGCGGTGCCGAGCGGCGCAACCGCCTCGCCGAGACCGGCCTGGTCGAGGGCGATGACGTCCATCTGGCCCTCGACGACGATCACCCGCTTCGCCTCGCGGCTCGCCGCCGCCGCCTTGTCGATGTTGAACAGGGTGCGGCCCTTGTCGAACAAGGGCGTATCGGGCGAGTTCAGATATTTGGGCTCGCCGGCGCCGAGGATGCGGCCGCTGAAGGCGATCACCCGTCCCCGCCGGTCGCGGATCGGGAACATCAGCCGGCCGCGGAAGCGGTCGTAGGGCTCGCGCTCGTCGTCGGGCGCGACCAGCAACCCCGCTTCGATCAGCTTGTCGTTGCCGAAATCCTTGAGCGCGGCCCGCAGCTTGCCGCGCGAATCCGGCGCATAGCCGAAGCCGAAGCGGCGGCGGGTCGCCTCGGATATGCCGCGCTGCTCGAGATAGGCCCTCGCCCCGGCGCCTTCGAGGCCGGCGAGCTGCTCCTCGAACCAATGCTGGGCGGCCGCCATGACGTCGTAGAGGCCCGAGGCCCGTTCCGCTTTCTCCTGCGAGCGCGGGTCGGGCGCCGGCACGTCCATGCCGGCGGCGTCGGCGAGCTCCTTGACCGCGTCCATGAAGGGCAGGCCGCGGGCGTCGGTCAGCCAGCGAATCGCATCGCCGTGGACGCCGCAGCCGAAGCAGTGCCAGAAGCTCTTCTCGTCATTGACGTAGAAGCTCGGCGTCTTCTCCTTGTGGAACGGGCAGCAGGCCTTCCACTCCCGCCCGGCGCGCTGCAGCTTCACCGTCCGCCCGACCAGCGCCGACAGCGAGGTGCGGGCGCGAAGCTCGTCGAGGAATTGAGGGCTGAGCGACATGTCCCGGCCTAAGCGGAAAGCCGGGCCTTCACGAGCCCGCTCGCCTTGGCCATGTCGAGCTGCCCCGCATGCCTTTCCCTCAACGCGGCCATCACCCGGCCCATGTCCTTGAGCGAGGAAGCGCCGGTCTCGGCGACGACGGCGTCGATCGCGGCGCGGGCCTCGTCCTCGCTCATCTGGCGGGGGAGGAAGCCTTCGATCACCGCGATCTCGGCCGTTTCCGCGTCGGCCAGCTCCTGGCGGCCTCCCTGCGCGTAGAGGGCGACCGATTCGCGGCGCTGCTTGACCATCTTCTGGAGCACCTCGGTGACCAGCAGATCGTCGCCGGCCGGGGCGGCGCCGCCGCCGCGAAGCTCGATGTCGCGGTTCTTGAGCGCCGACTGGATGAGGCGGATGGTCGCGGTGCGGGGCTTGTCGCCGCTTTTCATGGCGCCCACCAGCGCCGCCTTGATGTCGTCGCGAATCATGTCGTTCGGGTCCAGGCGTGGGAAAGGCGCGAGGATAGCGGCGGCGGCCCGCTTTTAACAGATTGACGGTGCCGCACCCGCCCTCTAGCGGTCGGGCCTTAGCGACATCGCCAGCTTTCCTTGAGGAGTCCCCGCCTTATGGCCGACGCCAAGCCTTCGCCCGCGCCCGCAGGCGCCACGGGCGTGCTGGTGCTGGCCGACGGCAGCGCGATCTGGGGCAGGGGCTTCGGCGCGGAAGGCGAGGCGGTCGGCGAAACCTGCTTCAACACCGCGATGACCGGCTATCAGGAGGTGATGACCGACCCTTCCTACGCTTCGCAGATCGTCACCTTCACCTTTCCGCACATCGGCAATGTCGGCGCCAATTGGGAGGACGTCGAGGCCGACAATCCCTGGGCTCTGGGCTGCGTGGTGCGCCAGGACGTCACCGCGCCGAGCAACTTCCGCGCCGTCCAGAGCTTCGCCGCGTGGATGAAGGCGAACGGCCGGATCGGGCTTGCCGGCGTCGACACGCGGGCACTGACCCGCAAGATCCGCGAGGAAGGGGCGCCCAACGGCGTGATCGCGCACCGCGCCGACGGCAGCTTCGACCTCGACGCTTTGCTGGCCCAGGCGCGGGCCTGGCCGGGACTGGAGGGGATGGATTTAGCGAAGGAGGTCTCCTGCAAGCAGATGTTCCGCTGGTCGGGCGGCGGCTGGCGGCTCGGCGAGGGCTATGCGGAGGGGGCCGAGGACGAGGGACGCCCGCACGTGGTCGCGATCGACTACGGCTCGAAGCGCAACATCTTCCGCAACCTCGCCGACGCCGGCGCCCGCGTCACCGTGCTCCCCGCCACCGCCAGCTTCGACGAGGTGATGGCGCACCGGCCCGACGGCATCTTCCTGTCCAACGGCCCCGGCGATCCCGCCGCCACCGGCCACTATGCGGTGCCGGTGATCCGAAAGCTGCTGGAAACGGGAAAGCCCTTGTTCGGAATCTGCCTCGGCCACCAGCTGCTCGGCCTCGCCGTCGGCGCCCGCACCGCGAAGATGCATCAGGGCCACCGCGGCGCCAACCACCCGGTCAAGCGCCTCGCCGACGGCCGGGTCGAGATCACCAGCATGAACCACGGCTTCGCGGTCGAGACGGAGAGTTTGCCGGACAATGCGCGGGCCACGCACATCTCACTGTTCGACGGAAGCCTGGCGGGGCTGGAGCTGACCGACCGGCCGGCGTTCAGCGTCCAATATCACCCGGAGGCGAGCCCGGGACCGCAGGACAGCGTTTATTTGTTCGGGAAGTTCGTGAGTTCGCTCGCGTGAAGGGAGAGAGGGCTTGGGAAGAGGGGGCTCTGAGTCCGGGGATGCCCTCCGGCGCCGAACCCCCTCACCCTGCCCTCTCCCCAAGGGGAGAGGGGTTATTCGGGGCGATTGCGCGCGATCAGGAGTTCGTGGCGGATCGTCTCGAGGACGCCGTCGGTGTTGGCGAGCACCTCGTTGTTCCAGAAGCGGAGCACCCGGTAGCCGTAGGTCTCGATGATGGCCGTCCTGGCGTCGTCGCGCTCGGCGCTGTGCTGCCCCCCGTCGAGTTCGATCGCCAGCCGCGCGGTCCGGCAGGCGAAGTCGGCGACGTAGCGGTCGATCTGGAACTGGCGGACGAACTTCTCGCCTTCGAGGCGGCGGGCTCGGAGATGGCCCCAGAGGCGCTCCTCGGCTTCGGTCTGGTTGGCCCGGAGCCTGCGTGCGATCGGCGTAAGGCGCTTGCTTCCCACCCCGGGACTCCCTCACCCAACCCTCTCCCCGCCGGGGAGAGGGCTTTTGGCCGCCGCGTCCCGCACGCTCCCTCTCCCCGGCGGGGAGAGGGTTGGGGTGAGGGGGCTCGGCGTCACCCTGGAACGCTTCGAATTTCGAGCAATTTCTTCACGAGAGTCAATTAGAACCAATGCCCCGCCGAACCGACATATCCTCGATCCTCATCATCGGCGCGGGCCCGATCGTCATCGGCCAGGCGGCGGAGTTCGATTATTCGGGGACCCAGGCGGCGAAGACGCTGAAGGCGGAGGGGTATCGGATCGTGCTGGTCAATTCGAACCCGGCGACGATCATGACCGATCCCGAGCTGGCCGACGCCACCTACGTCGAGCCGATCACGCCCGAATTCGTTCGGCTGATCATCGAGAAGGAGCGGCCCGATGCGTTGCTGCCCACGATGGGCGGGCAGACGGCGCTGAACACGGCCCTGGCGTTGTACAAGGACGGCACCCTGGAGGAATATGGCGTCCGCATGATCGGCGCCGACGCCGAGGCGATCGAGAAGGCCGAGGACCGATTGAAGTTCCGCGAGGCGATGAGCCGGATCGGGCTGGAAAGCCCGCGCTCGCAGATCGCGCACAGCCTCGAGGAGGCGATGCGGGCGCTCGACGGCGTCGGCCTGCCGGCGATCATCCGGCCGAGCTTCACCCTGGGCGGGACCGGCGGCGGCATCGCCTACAACAAGGAGGAGTTCGTCGACATCGTCGCCGGCGGGCTCGACGCCTCGCCGACCACCGAAGTGCTGATCGAGGAATCGGTGCTGGGGTGGAAGGAATATGAGATGGAGGTGGTCCGCGACAGGAACGACAATGCGATCATCGTCTGCTCGATCGAGAATGTCGATCCGATGGGCATCCATACCGGCGATTCGATCACGGTCGCGCCGGCGCTGACCCTGACCGACAAGGAATATCAGATCATGCGCAATGCGAGCATCGCTTGCCTGCGCGAGATCGGGGTCGAGACGGGCGGCTCCAACGTCCAGTTCGCGGTCAATCCCGAGAACGGCCGGCTGGTCGTGATCGAGATGAACCCGCGGGTGTCGCGATCGTCGGCTTTGGCCTCGAAGGCGACCGGCTTTCCGATCGCCAAGGTCGCGGCCAAGCTCGCCGTCGGCTACACATTGGACGAGATCCAGAACGACATTACCGGCGTCACCCCGGCCAGCTTCGAGCCGACCATCGACTATGTGGTGACCAAGATCCCGCGCTTCGCCTTCGAGAAGTTCAAGGGCGCCGAAGCCTTGCTGTCGACGGCGATGAAGTCGGTCGGCGAGGCGATGGCGATCGGCCGCTCGTTCCACGAGAGCCTGCAAAAGGCGTTGCGGAGCCTCGAGACCGGCCTGATCGGGCTCGACGGCGTCAAGCCGCTCTACGGCGCGCCGCGGATCGAGATCGAGGCGGCGCTGGCGCGGCCGACTCCCGACCGGCTGCTGGTCGCCGCCCAGGCCTTGCGCGAAGGATTCAGCGTCGCCGAGATCCACGCCATCGCCAGATACGACCCCTGGTTCCTCGAGCGGCTCAAGGAGATCGTCGACGTCGAGGAGGATATCTGCCGCGACGGGCTGCCGCGCGACGCCGCCGGCATGCGGCGGCTGAAGGCGATGGGCTTTTCCGACCGCCGCCTCGCCGAGCTGGCGCTGAAATCCGCCCACATACGCGGCACCGGGGTCAAGACCCGGGCGCGCAGCCACGGCCTGCTCCATGACGTCACCCGGATGATGATCGGCGCCACCAATGAGGACGAGGTCAGGGCGCTGCGCCACAAGCTCGGCGTCCGCCCCGTGTTCAAGCGGATCGACACCTGCGCCGCCGAGTTCGAGGCCAGGACGCCCTATATGTACTCGACCTACGAGGCGCCGAGCTTCGGCGCGCCCGAGGACGAGAGCCGGCCCTCGGACCGGCGCAAGGTGGTCATCCTCGGCGGCGGGCCGAACCGGATCGGCCAGGGCATCGAGTTCGATTATTGCTGCTGCCATGCCGCCTACGCGCTCGCCGAGGCGGGCTTCGAGACGATCATGATCAACTGCAACCCGGAGACGGTGTCGACCGACTACGACACGTCAGACCGGCTCTATTTCGAGCCGCTGACGGTCGAGGACGTGCTCGAGGTGCTGCACGTCGAGAAGTCGCGCGGCGAGCTGGTCGGGGTCATCGTCCAGTTCGGCGGGCAGACGCCATTGAAGCTCGCCGCGGCGCTGGAGAAAGAGGGGATCCCAATCCTCGGCACCTCGCCCGACGCGATCGACCTCGCCGAGGACCGCGAGCGCTTCGCCGCTTTGGTCAACCGGCTCGGCCTCAGGCAGCCCGAAAACGGCATCGCCCGCTCGCGCGAGGAGGCGATCGCGGTCGCCGAGCGGATCGGCTATCCGGTGCTGACCCGGCCCTCCTACGTGCTCGGCGGCCGGGCGATGGAGATCGTCGACGGTCCGGCCCAGCTCGACGACTATATCGTCACCGCCGTCCAGGTGTCGGGCGACAGCCCGGTGCTGATCGACAAATATCTGCGCGACGCGATCGAGGTCGACGTCGACGCGATTTGCGACGGCCGGGACGTCGCCATCGCCGGAGTCATGCAGCATATCGAGGAAGCGGGCGTCCATTCGGGCGACAGCGCCTGCTCGCTGCCGCCCTACAGCCTCGAGCCCGTCATCGTCGCCGAGATCGAGCGGCAGACCCGCGCGCTGGCGCTGGCGCTCGGCGTGCACGGGCTGATGAACGTCCAGTTCGCGGTCAAGGACGACGAGGTCTATCTGATCGAGGTCAATCCGCGGGCGAGCCGCACCGTCCCCTTCGTCGCCAAGGCGGTGGGGACGCCGATCGCCAAGATCGCGGCGCGGGTGATGGCGGGCGAGCCGCTGATGAATTTCCTGCCGCTCAGGACCGATATCGACCATATCGCCGTCAAGGAGGCGGTATTCCCGTTCGCGCGCTTCCCGGGGATCGACCCCGTCCTGTCACCGGAAATGAAGTCGACCGGCGAAGTCATGGGAATCGATACGGATTTTGCCAAGGCTTTCCTCAAGTCGCAAATCGGCGCGGGGCTCGAACTGCCGGTCTCGGGCACCTTGTTCGTGTCGGTCAAGGACAGCGACAAGGCCGCGATCACGGCGCCGGTGCGGGCGTTGTCGGAGCTCGGCTTCAGGGTCGTCGCCACCGGCGGCACCGCCGCCTGGCTCGCCGCCCAGGGCATCGAGGTCGAGCGGATCAACAAGGTCGCGCAGGGCCGGCCCCATATCGTCGACCGGATCAAGGACGGTGACGTCGACATCATCTTCAACACCACCGAGGGCTGGCAGAGCCACAAGGATTCCGCTTCGATCCGGGCCTCGGCGGTGATGGGCAAGGTCCCCTATTTCACGACCGCGGCGTCGAGCGCGGCCGTGGTGCGGGCGATCGCGGTGCTCGGGGAGCACAGCCTTGAAGTGAAGTCGCTGCAGGACTATTATTCAGCCTCCAGAGCGTGATCCTGAACAATCGAACACGCAAGTCAGGGCGTCTTTCCACTAGAAGACGTCCGCAAGAGAGTTTTTGACGAAAGGTGAGTGGCGATGGCGACGGTCGACAAGATGCCGATGCTGGCCGAGGGCTATGAGAAGCTTCAGAGCGAAGTGCGCCATCTCAAGATGGTCGAACGCCCGTCGGTGATCGAGGCGATCGAGGTCGCGCGCGGCCATGGCGATCTTTCGGAAAATGCCGAATATCATGCCGCCAAGGAGCGCCAGGGCCAGGTCGAGGCGCAGATCGCCGACATCGAGGACCGGCTCAGCCGGGCGATGGTGATCGATCCGACCACCCTGTCGGGCGACAAGGTGGTGTTCGGCGCCACCGTCCATCTGCTCGACGAGGACGACAAGCCGGTCACCTACCAGATCGTCGGCCAGACCGAGGCGGACGCGCGGATCGGCCGCATTTCCTACAATTCGCCGCTCGGCCGGGCGCTGATCGGCCGAATGATCGGCGAGGAGGTGGAAGTCACCACCCCGTCGGGCGACCGTTATTATTCGATCAAGAAGGTCGAGTTCATCTAGACGCATGCGTCCGCCCGACGACCTGCGCGCGGCGCCGGCCACCCTCGCCATCGCCGCCTTGACCGCCGCCGCCTGGCTGATCGCCTGGCTGGCCGGCTGGCAGGAAGGCGCGGTCGCCGCCGGCGGCTTCGTCCCGGCCGATGTCGGCGGCACCGCCGGCGCGGCCGGGCCGCTGCCGGCGGTGCTGACCCCGCTCACTTCCACCCTCGTCCATTCCGGCTTCGTCCACATCTTCTTCAACCTGCTGATGCTGCTGTTCTGCGGCCGGTCGGTCGAGCATGTGCTGGGCGGCCGCGGCATCGTCATCCTCTATCTGGTCGGCGCCTATGCGGCGGCGGCGGCGCAATATGCGGTGAACCCAAGCGAGACGGTGCCGATGGTGGGGGCCAGCGGCGCCGTCTCGGCCCTGCTCGGCGCCTATGCGCTGCTGTTCAGCCGCAACCGCGTGCAGGTCGCCCATCCCGGCCTCGCCACCTTCCTCAACGCCCTGTGGCTGGGCGCCGCCTGGATCCTGCTCCAGATCCTGGTCGGCCTCACTTTCGAGACGAGCGGCCTCAGGATCGCCATCGCTGCCCATATCGGCGGCTTCATCGCCGGGCTGGCGCTGGCCAAGCCGCTGCTGCTGCTGAGGTGGCGGGGGGCGTGAGGCCCTACTTGGATTCGTTATTACCGGCTTCGGGCTGGTCACGATCGCTATGGAATATTCCCAACTGCCGGGACAGTGACAGGGAAACTAAAAGAACCTCGGCAGCTTTCTGCCCTCCCCTGCATGGAGGGCAACATAGTCTACTAAATCTCCAACTCGTACATCTGTATATCGAGGCCCGTGCGTTCGACGTAGCAAGCGGTCCCACCAAGTTCTAGGAAAAAAACAGTATTTTCTTCAACAAATTCAGACAAGTCTAGGTCAAACTTCTCTTCCACTTCCTCGAGAACTATTATTCCGTCTAATCCGTCGATTCCAACATCTCTACAAATAAGATGGTCTAATTGTACGTCTTTTCGCCCAGATATATGTTGTATAATAGATACAATATCAGTCTCGATGGCTGCTTTTTCGCTTATTGGCATCGTTTCACAGCTCCCGCCGCTGTACCGACCGCCCAGCCGAAAGCGGCCGCGCCGCCTGCTGCGGAGGCCTTGGACAGCCCTCTTCCCGCAACACCTCCTATGCTGCCGGTTCCGAAGATCTGTCTCCCGATTGGCTGCTTACCGAGGGCGCCGCGCGCGGCAGAAGATATCAAAGACGTACCCTGACCACCACCGCCAAATCCGCCGCGGACATACCCGAGCCACCCGCCGCCTGCGGCAACACTGAATGCTCCGACCGTGCCCAGAGCCGGCGACATCCCCGCCATGCGATTGAAGCATTGCCGACGCGTCTCATCCTTTTTCCGTTTCTCGGGCGGCTTCAGGTGCCTTTCCGCGAAATCATCCAAGGCATCCGCGAAATCGCCGAGGACGCCGCTACTGCCCTCGATTGCCGAGCCGGGTTGCGAGGTAGACGGGGAGGAGCCTGCTGCGGGGACTCTGGCCGAGGGGATCGCCATGGTCGTAGGCGAACGGATGCCCGTCGTTCCGCCGCCCGGCCTCGTAGGTCAGCCGACGCAAGGCTGCGAGCCGACCGGCGGCGTCAGCTGTCGGGCGGGCAAGTTGCAACGCCAGGGCGGTGAGCCGGCCGAGCTCCGTCGCCGCGCCGTCGGTGTCCAGCGTGGGATCGACGAGGCGATCGATCGCCAGCTTCGCCCGGGCGTAATCGAGCGTTTCGTCCGGTCGCGAGCGAGATCAGACACTTGCTCCGCGCCCGTGCGACGCACCGAGTTTTCCGCCGAGTCGCGGCGCGCGGCGCGCCCGGACCGAGTCGCGCTGGCGAAGCGCCTTCCTGTCGCGGTGGCCGCGGCCTAGCTGACAGCCCGCTTCAGGCGCGGCGCATAGTCGCAGCTCGCAGCGAACGCGGTCACCGCTTCCTCCCTGAGAGGACGGCTGATCAGATAGCCCTGGACATGGTCGCAGCCCATTTCGCGGAGCAGGTCGAAGCAGGCTTCGTCCTCCACTCCCTCGGCGACGACGTGGAGGCCGAGCTCGTGGGCCATGGCGATGGTCGAGCGCACCAGGATGAGGTTGCGCGGGTCGTCGGCCATCGCCGCGACGAAGCTCTTGTCGATCTTGAGCTCGGTCGCCGGCAGAGTCTGCAGATAGGCGAGCGAGGACTGGCCGGTCCCGTAATCGTCGATCGAGACGCCGACTCCGAGCCGCCGCCAGCGCTCGAGCGCCGCCACCGCCACGTCCGGGTCGGCCATGGCGGCGGATTCGGTGATCTCGAGGGTGACGCAGGCCGCCGGCAGCCCGCTCGCCCGCAGCCTTTCCTCGAGCCGAAGCATGAACAGCGGCTCGTGGAGCAAGGTCGCCGAGATGTTGACGGCGACGCCGAGCGCACAGCCCGCCTCCCGCCACGCGGCGGCGTCGCGGAGCGCTTCGGCCATGACCTGGAGGGTGAGATCGCCGGCGCGGCCCTGCTGCTCGATCAGCGGGATGAAGCTGTTGGGAGCGAGCGTGCCGCGCTCGGGATGGTCCCAGCGCACCAGCGCCTCGACCGCGACGATCCGGCCGCTGGCGAGGTCGAGCTTGGGCTGGTAGGCGTTCCACAGCTGGCCCCGGGCCAGAGCGGCGTCGAGATCGGCCAGCAACGCCACCTTGAGGCTCGCTTCCTGCGAATGGTGGGCGGTGAACAGCTGCCAGCGCAGGCCCGCGTCGGCGGCGGCGCGCGCCGCGAAGCCGGCGTCGGCGCACAATTGCCGCGCGTCACGGCCGCGGCCCCGCGCGACGCCGAAATGCAGCCGGATCTCGACTTCGTGGATCCGGTCGGGACGCGCCCGCAGCAGCGCGTCGATGCCGGCGAAACGCGTGTCGAGCGCCGCCTCGGGGCTCTCCAGCCAGGCCAGCGTTCCCTCGTCGACGCGGTAGACTCGGCCGGCAGGGGCGGCGGGCGCGAGCCGCTCGGCGGTGCGGCGGACGAGCCGCGCCGCGCCGCCGGCGCCGACGGCGGAGGCGAGCGTCGCGAAATCCTCGATCCGGCCGACGACCACGAGGGCGTCGCGCTCGCAGGCGCAATCCGCCTCGAGGGCGGCCAGGTTGGGAAGGCCGGTCTCGCCATCGGTCAGGGCGCGCTCCCGAATGCGGGCGAGCGCGCGGGCGCCGCCGATCAGCTGCGCGGCGAAGAGGGTGCCGAGCGCCGGCGCGACCGCGACATGGGCGATGAACGGCAAGGCCAGAAGGAGCGGCCAGGCCGCGGCGCAGAGCAGGACGGTCGTCCGGACGCGATTGCCCGGACGCACCGCCAAGGCGCCGAGCAGGAGCGCCAGCGCCAGCCCCCAGCCGCCCCCGAACGGCCGCGGCGGCGCCCCGGCGATCAGGGTCTCGGCCGCCATGGCCTGGATCACGACTCCCGGAAGCAGCCCGTGGCGCGGCACGACAAAGCGGTCGCTGAGCTCGATCGCGGTCGCGCCGATGATGATCCTCTTGCCGGCCAGAGCCGATTTCGGGACTCGCCCGGAGAGAAGGTCGACCATCGAATGCGACGGGATCGATTTCGGGTCGATCGCTCGGTCGATCGCGAAGGCGCCGCCGGCGCCGCCCGGCCGCTCCGCCACCATCGACGCCAGCGACGGCCGCGTCGCGCCGCCTATCTCCACTGCGTAGAGCATGTTGCGCAGCTGCCCATCCGGATCCGGCAGCACGTTGGCGGCGGCGAGGAAGGCATGGGCGCCGAGCGCCGGGATCGGCCGCGATTCGATCGAGGCATGATCGTCGCGGCCCGCGGCCTGCCGGAACGCGGGAAGGATCACGCTGCCCCCCGCGCGGCGCAGCGCCGCCGCCAGCGCCGCATCCTCCTTGGGATCGGAATGGCTCGAAAAGTCGACGTCGAAGGCGATGCTGCGCACGCCGGCTTCGCGCAGCCGGTCGACCGCGGCGGCGTGGACGCGGCGCGGCCACGGCCAGCGCTGTAAGGCGGCGATGCTGCGGCCGTCGATCTCGACGATGTGGACCTCGCCGCTCGCCTCATGCTCGCGCCAGCCGTCGCGCAGGTTGCGAATCCCCTCGTCGAAGCCGGCGCCGGCGCCGGTGACGAGGATCGCCAGGCCGAAAGCGGCGGCGGCGGCGAGCGCCGCCGCCCGCCCCCCCGCCCGCAGCGGCGCTGCCGGGCCGGCCATTCGTCAGAAGCTCCGCGCGGCGCCCAGCCGAAGCCGGTGCCGGTCGTTGCGGTAGTAGCCGATCGAGCTGGCGGTGCGGTTGTAGGTGTAGGTCAGCGACGGCGTCACGCCCCAGATGACCGGCCGCTGGGTCATCAGCCAGAGGCTGCCGGACATCCGCCAGTCGCGGCGCGGATCGGGCCCCAGCATCAGGAAAGGCTGGTCGAACCAGGTGCGGCTCACGCCGGCGGTGACGCCGCCGGTCAGCGCGTCGCCCAGATAGCGGCTGACCCCGCCATAGATTCCCGCCTCGCTGTAGGAGAAGGCATCGTCGTCGAGCCATTCACGGTGCGCCCAGGCGCCGATCGACGCCGACGTCCGCGGGTCGAGCACCCGGTCATAGGTGAGATAGAGGCTGCCCTGGGTGCCCCCGAACGCCTCGCCATAGCCCGAATCGAAGATGCGGGCGTCGACCGCCAGCCGCAGCGTCTGTCCCTCGCCGATCATCGTGCGGTAATTGGCCCGCAGGCCGAACCCCTGCAGCGCCTCGACGCCGCCGTACCAGCGGTCGAAGGCGATGAGCTGGACGGTCGCGTCCGGGACCGGGCCGGCGCCCAGCTCGACGCCGGCCGCCACCAGCGCGGAGACGTCGTCATTGCGCGCCCCGTCATAGTCCATGACATAGCCTTCGGCGTCGAAGGCGAGCGCCATCGCCGTGGCGACCGGCAGCCGCACGCCGGCCGAGGCCGACGCGCCGCGGCCGATGCCGGCCTTCTCGCGCAGGCTCGGGTCGAGCGGCACCGGCAGCGCGCCTTCGCCATAGTCGATCGGCACCGTATCCAGGTCGGAGCCGTTGGTGCGGTTGCTGTCGCCGGTGACGCTGAGGTCGACGGTGAGCTTCCATTCGGTTTCGCGCGGCTTCGGCCCCGGTCCGGCCGCCGGCGCCGCGACCGCGGGGGCGAGCGCGCGCTCGTGCGGAGCGGGCGGATATTGCTCGCCCGGCGGCACCGCCTGGGCGTCCGCCGCGACGGCGACGCCGCTCATGGTGAGGACGGTCGCAGCCTCCGGCCAGGCGGCGACTTCGAGACGGGGCGGCGCGGACGCGACCAGGAGGATCCATCCCCCGCCGAGCGCCGCCAGCGCAATGTGCCTTCTGCCCATCCGGCCCGCAGTCTCCCCTGGCGCCTTCGAGCGCGGCGGCAAGCCCTAGCAGGACTATGTTTAGGAACGGTTTAGCCGTCCCGGGCGGCGTCGCTCAGAGACAGATGATCAGCAGGTTGATCAGCTGGCATTGCGGCGGCGGCGGCGGCGGCGCGGGGGCCGGCGCAGGAGCAGGAGCAGGAGCAGGAGCCGGCGCAGGTGCGGGAGCAGGCGCCGGAGCAGGAGCGGGCGCCGGAGCCGGAGCGGGGGCCGGAGCCGGGGCGGGGGCCGGAGCCGGCGCGGGCGCGGGCGCGGGCGCTGGAGCCGGGGCGGGTGCTGGCGCCGGCGCAGGAGCGGGTGCTGGCGCCGGCGCAGGAGCGGGGGCCGGCGCAGGGGCGGGTGCCGGAGCCGGGGCTGGAGCCGGTGCCGGCGCAGGAGCGGGGGCCGGCGCAGGGACGGGTGCCGGAGCTGGAGCCGGGGCCGGCGCGGGCGCTGGCGCCGGGGCGGGTGCTGGCGCCGGCGCAGGAGCGGGTGCCGGCGCAGGAGCGGGTGCCGGGGCTGGAGCCGGGGCCGGGGCCGGGGCCGGGGCCGGAGCCGGAGGGCTCGCGGGATCGGGAGCCGGGGCGGGGAGGGGGTCCGGAACGGGTGCGGGCGCCGGAGGGGGAATCGCCGCCGCGACCCTGGCCGAGGCCGCCGCCGCTGGCGGCGTCGTCGCGCGATCGGCCGCCGCGCCGGCGGACGGACCGGTCGGAAGATCGCTGGTGTCGACCGCGTTATAAGCGAGCTTCGGCGCGCAGCCGTCGTCGCGGCGATCCGCGCAGGCGGCGGCGACGTCCGCCGCTTCGCCGGCCGCTGCCGGCAGGTCCGCGGACGGCCCGACCCGGATATCGCCGCGCCGGCGCGCGTCGACCGAGGCGGTGCGGCCCGGCTCGACCAGCTGGCGCGCCGCGCCATCGGCCGTGACCACTTCGACCCGGCCCTCGGCGACGGCGACGGCGGCGCCTTGGCCGCCGCTGGAGACCGTGAACACCGTCCCCTTGACCAGCGCCACCAGATAGGGCGTCTTGACGCCGAAATGCGGCGTCGACTGCTTCTCGATGCGGAAGGTCGCGCGGCCGAAGTCCATCAGCATCTGGACGATGCCGCCGGTCTCACGGAGCGGCGGCAGCCGCAGGCGCGAATTGGGCGCGACGATCACATATTCCTCGCCGCGCACCAGCACCGCCCGCGCCGCCTCGCCGGTGACGACCGCATCGCCCGGATCGAGGAGCGCGCCTCGGACGGCGGCGGCGGAGCGGCCGGCATGCTCGACCCGTACCGGGCCGGCCGTCTCGGTCACCCGCCACGAGGGCACCGCCGCGAACGCGCCATGGCTCCAGAACAGCAGGACCAGGAAGAGGGCGCGCAGCAGCATGGTCGGTCACCTTCGGCGTCGGCCGCGGGGGGCGCGGGGCCTCTCGTCTAGGAGCGAAAGCTTTCAAGCCGCTGAGAGGATTTGCCTAAGCAGGCGTTAATCGGCCGGAGCGGCGATTGCCTCGCGCGGGCCGCGCAGGCTCCGCAGCAGGCCGAGGACGAGCAGGAGGCCGGCCAGGGCCAGCGAGGCGGCCAGCCAGGCCCGGCTCGCGGCGGCGCTCCAGCCGGGCCAGAGCAAGGCCAAGGTGGCGACTGCCCATGCGAGGGCGGCGATCTTCAGCCACGGTTGCCAGTCCCGGACGCGGAACGGATGGACGAAGCGGATCGGGGCGAAGCTGAGCAACGCGAACAGGACGACGACGATCGCCCCGGCGGCCAGCCCGGGCCGGGCGGCGAAGAGATAGAGGGCGACGATATTCCACAAGGCGGGAAAGCCCCGGAAATAATTGTCCTGCGTCTTCATGTCGCGGCGCACGAAAACGTAGACGGAGGAGAGCAGGATCGCCGCCGCCAGCGGCAGGTCGAGCGGCTCCGGCACCAGCCCCGCCCGGCAGATGAAGACGGTGGGAACGAAGACGTAATTCAGATAGTCGACGATGAGATCGAACGCCTCGCCGTCGATGCGCGGCACCACTTCCTTGACCCGCGCCAGCCGCGCCAGCGAGCCGTCGACGCCGTCGATGGCGAGGGCGACCAGCAGCCAGAGCAAGGCGAGCCGCCATTCGCCCCGGTCGATCGCGGTCAGCGCCAGGAAGGCGAGGACGACGCCGCTCGCCGTGAACAGATGGACCAGCCAGGCGGCCGCAATGCGCATCAGACCCATCTGGCGATGGGGAGACAGATCATTCCGGGTGCCCCATTTCCGGCTCCAGCAGCCGGTGCAGGTGGACGACGACATATTTCATCTCGGCGTCGTCGACCGTGCGCTGGGCGCGGCCGCGCCAGGCGTCGAGCGCGCTGGCATAATCGGGAAACAGGCCGACCATATCGATCGTGGCGAGGTCGAAGTCGAGGCCGCGCGGATCCTTGACCCGGCCGCCGAAGACGAGGTGGAGCTTGCTCATCAGCGGGCGAATAGGCGGCGGCGCCCCGGAAAGCAAAGCGGCCGGGGCGCCGGGCCCTAGGCTTTGTCCTTGCCGCGCGCCGAAGCCGCGGCGGCCCCGGCCGAGCTCCTGACGGCGCCGACGGCGCGGTCGGTGAACTCGTCGAGCTTGCCCCGAAGGGCGTCGCGGCTGAGCCCGAGCTCGTCGAGCTGGGTGCGTCCCGCCTCGCGGGCGGCGCGGGCGGCTTCGCGGGCGCCGTCGTTGAGGCGGCGGCCGGCGGTGCCGAGCAATTCGTCCTCGCGGCGGGTGCGCGGCAGCAGGGCGGCGACGATAGCCCCGAGCGCGAGGCCGCCGACCACGGCCGCGACCGGGTTGGCGTCAATGCCCTCGCCGGCGCGGCGGCCCGCCGTCTCATAGGCGCTGCCGGCCCGTTCGCGGGCGGCCGCATAAGCGGTGGCGGTGCGCTCGCGCGCGCTCTCATAGGCCTGGCGCGCGGCCGGGATGCGGCCGCCGCCTTCGGTGCCGCCGGCGTCGGCGCCGCGGCTGGTCGCCGAGGCCGAGGCGGGCCGGTCGTCGGTGGTGCTGGTCATACGCTTGCTCCTTGCTTACGGACCCGCCGTTTGCGGGTGTCATCGGGTTCTTGGTTCTCGCCGCCGTCGAGAAGGCGGCCGACCGCCGACTTGATCGGCGTCCGGGCGAGGAACAGGGTGAATGCGGCGAGCGCGGCCGAAACGACGACCGGGCGCGCCTTCACCGCCTCGACCGCGTCCTCGGCGATCTCGCCGCTCTTGTCCTTGACGCCCTCCCAGGCATGGCTGGCGAGCGTCCCCGGCTTCAGCCGCTGCTGCAGCTCGGCGGCGGTGACGGCGAGACGCCGGCGAGCGCGCTCCGCCTCCTGCTTGGCCAGCCGCAGCGGGTCGGCGCTCATGCCAGCCGCTCCCCGTCCCGGAGGGCGGCCCTCTCCTCCGCGTCGCCGGACAGCGCGCCGAGCTTGGCGGCGCCGTAGCGGACGAGCAGGAAGGCGAGGATCGCGACCAGCGCGGTGACGATCAGACCGGCGAGCGCCGGGCCGACGTGCAGCGCCAGCTCGAGCGCGAGGCCGAACAGGAGGACGATCAACGCCGCATTGGCGAGCAACGCCGCCGCGACCAGGGCGATGGCGCCGTTGCGGGCGCGCGAGAGGCGCCGCCGGGCGATTGCCTGGTAGAGCTTCGCCTCCGCCGCCGCATAAGCGCGCGCGTCGTCTGACAATCGCGCGAACAGCTCGCCGAGCGAGCTTTCTTCCTCTTTCCCCGTCGCAGGGTCCAAGCTCAGGCTCCCGTGCCGCCGCGGTCGCTGCGCCGGCGGCCGCCGCGGCCCGCGCCTTCCGCCTCGTCGTCGGCGGGGAGGCCGGCCTTGATCAGCCGCACCAGCGTGAAGCCGACCACCGCGGCGATGCCGATAGCGACGGCCGGGCTCTTGCGCACGGCCGAGCGGACATTGTCGTAAAGCTCGTCGACGTCCTTCTGGCGCAGGCTGTCGGCGAGGCCGGAGACGCTGTCCGCCGCCTTGCGGGCATATTCGCCATAATTGTTGCCGAGCCGCTCGTCGATCGAATCGGCGGTGTCGGCGACCACCCGCGAGAGCTCCTCGAGCACGTCGCTGGCGCGGGTCTTGCCGTCCTCGGCAAAGCCGCGCACCTTGCCGCCGGCCTGGTCGCGCAGATTATAGACCTGGCCGCGCAGCTGCTCGGCGATGCCGTTGCCGACATCGGTGCCGCCGCCGTCGCCGCCGCCGCCCGTGGCGGCCGCGCCGCCTGTGCCTTCACTCGCTGTCATGTCCGTTCCTCCTGCCGAGGCGGTGCCGCCGGTGCCGTCGCCGCCGGCCGCGCCGATAAAGCCCGGGCCCGTGCCGCCCGTCGTCTCGTCGCCGCCGCGTCCGCCGCCGCCGCCCGTCTCCATGGCGCCGTTGATGATGTGATCGGTGCCCTCGGGGAGCTCGTCGTCGCGGGGAGGCATAGGCTTTCTCCAACAAAGGGTTGCTTCACATCGCAAACCGGCGAGACGGGGCTCGCGTTCCGCCCGGCCGCGACGAAAGTTGCGTCGCCCGCGCCGCGCCGATAAGCCGCGCCTCGACCATCCCATATAGTTCAGAACGAGGCCGTAACAATGACCGCCATCCTCGACGTTCACGCCCGCCAGATTCTCGACAGCCGGGGCAATCCGACGGTCGAGGTGGACGTGTTGCTCGAGGATGGCAGCATGGGCCGCGCCGCGGTCCCGTCCGGCGCCTCGACCGGGGCCCACGAAGCGGTCGAGAAGCGCGACGGCGACCCGGGCAAATATCTCGGCAAGGGCGTGTGCGAGGCGGTCAATGCGGTGCGCGGCGAGATTTTCGAGGCGATCGCCGGCATGGACGCCGAGGATCAGGCCGAGATCGACGCGCTGCTGATCGACCTCGACGGCACCCCCAACAAGTCGAAACTCGGCGCCAATGCGATCCTCGGCGTCAGTCTTGCCGTCGCCAAGGCCGCGGCGGACGCGCGCGGCCTGCCACTCTACCGCTATGTCGGCGGCGTCGCCGCCCAGCTGCTGCCGGTGCCGATGATGAACATATTGAACGGCGGCGCCCATGCCGACAATGTGATCGACTTCCAGGAGTTCATGGTGATGCCGGTCGGCGCCGCCTCGCTCGCCGAGGCGGTGCGCTGCGGCGCCGAGATCTTCCACACGCTGAAGAAGAGCCTCCACGATGCCGGCCTGTCGACCGCGGTCGGCGACGAAGGCGGCTTCGCGCCCAATCTCGCTTCGGCGCGCGAGGCGCTCGACTTCATCGTCAGAGCGGTTGAGCAGGCGGGCTACGCGCCCGGCGACGACGTCGTCCTCGCGCTCGACTGCGCCGCCACCGAATATTTCCGCGACGGCGCCTATTGCCTGGAGGGGGAGGGGCGGACGCTGTCGCCGGCGCAAATGGCCGATTATCTCGCCGAGCTCGCCGGCGCCTATCCGATCGCTTCGATCGAGGACGGCATGGCCGAGGACGATCTCGAGGGCTGGAAGATCCTGACCGAGAGGCTCGGCGCCAGGGTGCAGCTGGTCGGCGACGATCTGTTCGTCACCAATCCCGAGCGCCTGCGCATGGGGATCGGGCGCGGCCTCGCCAATTCAATCCTGATCAAGGTCAACCAGATCGGCACCCTGACCGAGACTCTGGAGGCGGTCGAAATCGCCCATCGCGCCGGCTATGCGTCGGTGATGTCGCACCGCTCGGGCGAGACCGAGGACACGACCATCGCCGACCTCGCCGTCGCTTGCCGTTGCGGGCAGATCAAGACCGGCAGCCTCGCCCGCTCCGACCGCCTCGCCAAGTACAATCAGCTGATCCGCATCGAGGAGGAACTGGGCTCGATGGCGCGCTATGCCGGACGGGAAGTGTTCGCCCGCTTTCGGTCCGTCTGACAATTTTTCACCCATTGGCGCAAAAGGCTTGATTCGACGCGATTTTGCTGATTCTGTGAAAGCGCGATGACGCAGGTGGGGCGGAACACTTTCGAGACGATAAGGCGGGCGGCGCTTCCCGCCCTCGCGACGCTGATCATCGCCAACTTCCTCGGCTATGCGATCCTGGGCGCCAACGGCGTCCTGAGCTGGGGCGATTACCGCCGGCAAAAGGCCGAGCGGCTGGTCCAGCTTGCCGACCTCAACGCCGAAAAGATGCGGCTGGCGCACCGCGCGTCGCTGCTCGATCCGCGGCGCGCCGACCCCGATCTGGTCGACGAAATGGTCCACAAGGAGCTCGGCCTTGTCCGTCCCGACGAAGTGATCATCCCGCTCGATTAGGCCTCCGCAGCCGTTTCCGCACCGCGAGGCAAGCAACGGGCACAAGTTGCGCGGGCGCACGTTTGCCGCCATAGAGCCGCGCGTCGACCCGCCAGCAGGAAGCCCGAATTGGCCAAGGCAGCAACGTCCAGGGGCGCCGGCAAGGACGCCGGCTCCGCCCCGCCTCCCACCCCCAACCGGGAACGGCCGCCCGAGCCGCAGCGCCACAAGGCGGGCAAGGACGAATTGCTCGAATATTACCGCCAGATGCTGCTCATCCGCCGCTTCGAGGAGCGCGCCGGCCAGCTTTACGGGCTCGGCCTGATCGGCGGCTTCTGCCACCTCTATATCGGCCAGGAAGCGGTCGCGGTCGGCCTGCAGTCGGCGATGGAGCCGGGCAAGGACAGCGTCATCACCGGCTATCGCGACCACGGCCACATGCTCGCCTACGGCATCGACCCGCGGGTGATCATGGCCGAGCTGACCGGGCGCGCCGCCGGCATTTCCAAGGGCAAGGGCGGCTCGATGCACATGTTCAGCGTCGAGCATAAATTCTACGGCGGCCACGGCATCGTCGGCGCCCAGGTCAGCCTCGGCACCGGCCTCGGCTTCGCCCACAAGTACCGGAACGACGGCGGCGTCTGCCTCGCCTATTTCGGCGACGGCGCCGCCAACCAGGGCCAGGTCTATGAGAGCTTCAACATGGCCGAGCTGTGGAAGCTGCCGATCATCTACGTGATCGAGAACAACCAATATGCGATGGGCACCAGCGTCAACCGTTCGTCGGCCGAGGACCAGCTCTACCGCCGCGGCGAATCGTTCCGCATCCCGGGCCTGCAGATCGACGGCATGGACGTGCTCGCCGTTCGCGGCGCGGCGACGACCGCGCTCGAATGGGTGCGGGCCGGCAAGGGGCCGATCCTGCTCGAGCTGAAGACCTACCGCTACCGGGGCCATTCGATGTCGGACCCGGCCAAATATCGCTCGCGCGAGGAAGTGCAGGCGGTGCGCGAGAAGTCCGACCCGATCGAGGCGGTCAAGCGCGAGCTCGTCGCCGCCGGCGTCGGTGAGGACGAGCTCAAGAAGATCGACGGCGAGATCAAGCGGATCGTCACCGAAGCCGCCGATTTCGCCGAGCAGTCGCCCGAGCCCGAGGCGGGCGAGCTCTACACCGACATCCTGGTCGAGACCTACTGATGCCCGTCGAACTGAAAATGCCCGCTCTGAGCCCCACCATGGAGGAGGGGACCCTTGCCAAATGGCTGGTCAAGGAAGGCGACGAAGTGAAATCGGGCGACATCCTCGCCGAGATCGAGACCGACAAGGCGACGATGGAGTTCGAGGCGGTCGACGAGGGGACGATCGCGAAGATCCTCGTCGCCGAAGGGACCGACGAGGTGAAGGTGGGTACCGTCATCGCGCTGATCGCGGCGGACGGCGAGGAGGCCCCGGCCGCCGCGCCGGCCGAGGCCAAACCGGCGGCCGAGGCCAAGCCGGCGGCCGAGGCTAAGCCGGCGGCCGAGGCGAAGCCGGCGGTCGAGGCGAAGCCGGCGGTCGAGCAGCCGAGCGACCAGAAGACCGAGGCGATGCCGCAAGCGGAGACGAAGCCGCAGCCGCAGGAGACCGGCGCTCACGCCCTCGTCGCCGCCGCCGAGCGCAATCCGGAGGAGCCGGAAGCGCCGGCGGGCACCGAGACCGTCCGAATGACCGTGCGCGAAGCTCTGCGCGACGCCATGGCCGAGGAGATGCGCGCCGACGAGCGGGTGTTCGTAATCGGCGAGGAAGTGGCGGAATATCAGGGCGCCTACAAGGTCACCCAGGGCCTGCTCGACGAGTTCGGGCCGAAACGGGTGATCGACACGCCGATCACCGAATATGGCTTCGCCGGCGTCGGCGCCGGCGCGGCGATGGGCGGGCTGAAGCCGATCGTCGAGTTCATGACTTTCAACTTCGCGATGCAAGCCATTGATCATATTATAAATAGCGCGGCGAAGACCAATTATATGTCGGGCGGGCAGATGCGCTGCCCGATCGTCTTTCGCGGCCCCAACGGCGCCGCTTCGCGGGTCGGCGCGCAGCACAGCCAGAATTACGGGCCCTGGTACGCCAACGTGCCGGGCCTGATCGTCATCGCGCCTTATTCGGCCGCCGACGCCAAGGGCCTCTTGAAGGCCGCGATCCGCTCCGAGGATCCGGTCGTCTTCCTCGAGAACGAATTGCTCTACGGCCAGAGCTTCGACGTGCCCAAGCTCGACGATTACGTGCTGCCGATCGGCAAGGCCCGGATCGCCCGCGCCGGAACCGACGTCACCCTGGTCAGCTATTCGATCGGCGTCGGCGTTGCCCTCGACGCGGCCGCCAGGCTGGCGGACGAGGGGATCGAGGCCGAAGTGATCGATCTCAGGACGCTCCGGCCGCTCGATACGGCGACGGTGCTGGCCTCGCTGGCGAAGACCAACCGCATGGTCTGCGTCGAGGAAGGCTGGCCGGTCTGCTCGATCTCGTCCGAGATCATGGCGGTGGCGATGGAACGGGGATTCGACGATCTCGACGCGCCCGTGCTGCGCGTCACCGACGAGGACGTGCCGCTGCCCTATGCGGCGAACCTCGAGAAGCTGGCGCTGATCCGGGTCGACAAGGTCGTCGAGGCGGCGAAGAAGGTCAGCTACCGGTGATCCCGCCCCGGCGCCGGCCGGGGCCCCAGCGGGCACGGGCACGGGCGGCGCGCTTTTCACCCCCGGGGGCCCCAGCCTGCGCCGGGGCGACGACATGATTCTCGATCCCGACCGCATATTGGCGCTGACCTATGTACCGGCGAAGCGGCGTGCCGCGGTCGGTGCGCTGTGGCGGCTAGACGCGGCGCTCGGGGCGGCGCTCACGGGCGGGCGCGAGCCGATCATCGCCAGGATCAAGCTCGCCTGGTGGCGCGAGGCGCTGGAGCGGCTGGACCGCGAGCCGGCGCCGGCCGAGCCGGTGCTTCGGGACCTGGCCGACCATGTCCTTCCTGCCGTCAGCGGCGCCGAGCTCGCCCGGATGGAAGAGGGTTGGGCGGTGCTGCCCAGCGCGGAAACGCTCGGCGCGGACGAGCTGCGCCTATACGCAGAGCGCCGGGGCGGCCTGCTCTTCCGCTATACGGCACGCCTGCTCGGCGGGAATGCCGAAGGGTTGGAACCGGCCGGCGAGGCCTGGGCGCTGATCGACCTCGCCCGTCATTGCGCCACCGCCGAGGATGCCGACGTCGCCGTCGCCGCGGCGCGCGAGCGGCGCCTGGATCGGCGGTGGCCGGCCCGCCTGCGGCCTTTGGGCATGCTGGCGGCTCTTGCCGCGCGCGACGCGGAGCCCGAGCGGTCGCCCTGGGAACCGCGCGGATCGCCGAGGCGAATGTGGCGAATGCTGCGGCATAGGATTACCGGATATTGAACGTTTTCCGAAATCTTGCGCGACAAAGACAGCGTTTTTGATAGACTAGGCTTCTCCGGACCCTGGAAGGAGGAGAGCCATGATCCGTCTCGTCGCCGGAGGCGCCTCGGCGCTGCTGCTGATCGCCGCCGGTTTCTTCATCCTGAAGAGCCGCGCCGAAGCGGACGATCCCATCCCGCCCGCCCCGGCGCCGAGCGCGGCCTATAGCCGGCCGTTCACCGGCCCCGGCTTCGCCGCCCCGCCCGCTGCGACCGAGCGTAGCAAGGCGCAGAAACGCTTCGCCCGCGCCGACCGCGACCGCGACGGCCGCATCACCCTCGGCGAGCAGCTCCAGCCCCGCCGCAAGGCTTTCGCCCGAGCCGACCGCGACGGCAATGGCAGCCTCAGCTTCGAGGAATGGGCGGCGGGCACGGCGGAAAGGTTCGCCAAGGCGGACAAGGACCGTTCGGGCTGGCTGAGCCCAGCCGAATATGAAGCGAGCAAGCCCAAGGCCAAGCCCAAGCCGAAATGCCGGTGCTGAGCAGGTTTTGCCTCCCCGTCGCGAAGCGATGGGGTGGGGGACCACCGAAGCTGGTGGAGGGGTGACATGGCACAAAGCCGTCCGGTTACGCGCCGCAACAGCGATAAGCCGAGCCCGCCAGCTTCGGCGAGAGCCCACGCCTCCGGAATTCCGGCTATGGCAGGCGCTCCGACTTCGGCCCGACGGGCTCAAATTTCGGCGGCAACATCCATTCGACCGCTGCACGGTTGATTTTTTCTGCCCGGCGGCACGATTGGTGGTGGAGGTCGATGGCGACAGCCATGGGATGGGCGACAATCCGGAGCGCGACGCCCGCCGCGACTCGTGGTTGCGCTCTCAGGGGGTGGAGGTGCTTCGCTTCGATGCACGCGACGTCATGAACGACGTCGAGTCGGTGGTACGGGCGATCCTCGTCGAGGCCCGGCGCTAGATCACCCCTCCACCAGCTCCGCTGGTCCCCCTCCCCATGCGGTCGCATGCGGAGGCAGATCGGCGATCCACTTCGCCAGCGCGACGCGTGCGCGGTCCGTATAGGCGCGCTTGCGGTCTGCCTTCCTCGCTCTGCCCTCGATCGGCGGGAACAGGCCGAAATTGACGTTCATCGGCTGGTAGGTGGCGGCGTCGGCGCCGCCGGTGATGTGGCCGAGAAGGGCGCCCAGAGCGGTCTCGGGCGGCGGCGGGGCGAGGGCTTCGCCGCGCAGCTCCGCGGCGGCGAAGCGGCCGGCGAGCAGGCCGATCGCCGCGGATTCGACATAGCCTTCGCAGCCGGTGATCTGGCCGGCGAAGCGGATGTGCGGCGCCGTCTTGAGCCGCAGGGTCCGGTCGAGCAGCTGCGGCGCGTTGATGAAGGTGTTGCGGTGGAGGCCGCCGAGGCGGGCGAACTCCGCTTGCTCGAGGCCGGGAATGGTGCGGAACAGGCGGACCTGCTCGGCATGCTTCAGCTTGGTCTGGAAGCCGACCATGTTCCACAAGGTGCCGAGCGCATTGTCCTGGCGGAGCTGGACGACGGCGTAGGGCCAGCGGCCGGTCTTCGGATC
>DASUVK010000011.1:0-27831 GCA_036378975.1 Allosphingosinicella sp.
CGATCGGCCTCCTCGCCTTCCGCGGCGAGGGGCCGCGACGGTTCATCGAGCAGGTCGAGGCGATGATACGGCAGCCGGACGGCACCCGCCGCTGGTATCTGCGCGCGATCGACGCTCTGGCCCGGGCCGGCGCCGACGTCCGCACCGTCTCGATCCGCGGCGAGCAGTGGCAGGAAGTCGACTTCCCCGAGGATGTCGAGGCGGCGAAGGCGCTGACGGCGCGGTGGCGCAATCCCCCTCGCTGAATGCAGGGGCTATTGCGGCCAGCACTGCTGGAAATGCTCGACCAGCGCGGCGATGCGCTGCGGATTCAGTTCGACCGCCTGGCCGAGCTCGGGCGCCTTGGGCCAGCCGACGTCCAGCACGGTGACGCCGCGGGCGCTGCGGTCGCCCTCGTAGCGGGGAATGACGTGAAAATGGACGTGGGGGTCGACCATCATGAGCATCAGATAGTTGATTCTCTCGTAGCGGATCGCGACGGTTAGCGCGTCTTCGATATCCGCGACGGCGTCCTGCAGCTCGGCGAATGCCGCCTCGGGCAGGTCCGGGAAGCTCCTCGCCTCGCTCTTGGCGGCGAGGACGAAGCTGCCGAGAGTCGGCTGGGCGGGCCGCAGCAGCACCACCCAATGCTGATATTCCTCGATCAGGGTCGCCGGATAGCCGAAGCGCAGGATGGTTTCGTTCATCGCCCTCTCCTCATGTCAGCCACGACACCACCGGCCGGCCCGCCGCCTTCGCCGCAGCCGCCTGGATCAGCTGGACGATGTGCACCGCCAGCGAGATCAGGGTCCAGGCCGCGATTGCGACGAGGCCCCAGTCGGGCCGTTCCGCGCTCAGCGAGACGAACAGGATCACCATGTTGGGATTGCGCCGCGCCGTCACCAGCCGGAAGCGACTGTCGAAGCGCCGCCAGACGTGGATGTGCATGCCGAAGCGGACGATGAACAGACCCTCGATCAGCCGCTGGACGACATAGCCGCCGACGATCGCCGCCAGCGTCCACCAAAGGACCGGCTCGGACAGCGGCCGTCCGTAGGCGTGCAGGCCGACGCCCCAGGCCCACCACCAGAAGGGTGGATGAACCAGGTCGATGCCGTGATCGATCGCCTCGCCGATCTTCGAGGAGGTGATGGTGCAGCGGGCGAGCTTGCCGTCGACCGTGTCGAGCACCATGAAGGCCAGTCCCACGGCCAGGCCGGTCCAGTACCAGCCCTGGTAGAACAGCCACGTCGCGATGACGCACAACAGCGCCCCGATCAGCGACACCTGGTTGGGTGTCATCCCGATCCGCGCCGCCCACCGAGTCAGCACCAGGGCCCATTCGGGCCACAGATATTTGGTGAGCAGGTCGGTGACGCCTTTGTAGGCGCCGAAATAGCTGGCCCGTTCGAGCGCGCCGACCGTGTCGGGCGCGAGCGGCTCCATGAACGGCCGCTCCTTCTTGCGCAGCTCCTCATTCTCGAGACCGCCGCTCTTCTCCCAGGCGAGAGCCTCGCCGGCGGGGATTGCGCGGCCCTGCTCCATCGCCCGGACGATCGCTTCGCGATTGGCGGGATCGTGCGCCAGCACCGGGACGCCGCCCCGAGTCACCACCAGTCCCGGCTTGGCCGCCACCAGGCGCAGCCAGGACGGGTCGAAGGCGTAGCCGAGATTGACCAGCACTGCGCCACCCTCGCCCAGCTCGAGCCCCTGCGCCCGCGCCATTCGCTCCAGCCTCTGCGCCGCGGTGAGCCCCCACAACCGCGTTCCGCCGGCGCCGACCGGTGTCACTCCCGTCACCGCTTGAGCTCCGCCGAGATCTTCTCCGCGCTCCTCAGCGCCAGAGCGACGATGGTCAGGGTTGGATTGGCCCAGCCGCCGGTCGGGAAAAGCGACGAGCCTGCCACCCACAGGTTGGCAAGGCCGTGGATGCGCCCGTCGGCGTCGGTCACGCTCGTCCTGGGGTCGCTTCCCATCCGCGTCGTTCCCATATGGTGGTAGCCGCCGATCGGGTGCGAGGAGATGAGCGGATCGGTCTTCCACCTTCCGGAAGCCAGCCAGTCCGCCGGCTCCACCCCGCCCAGTCCGAGCCGCGCCAGCTCCCGCCCCAGCGTCTCGACCAGGACTGCGACGCTGCGCACGTCGATCTCCGACAGCCGCCAGTCCAGCCTGACCCGGGGCAGTCCGGTCGCGTCGGTCTCGTCGCTCAGGGTGACGCGGCTCGCAGGGTTGGGCGCCTGCTCGCCCCGCACGAGCAACGCCACCTCGAGCCCGCCGAGCCTGTGGAGCAGCCAGGGGCGCGCCGGGTCGATATGCCGCTGCGCCCATGCCGCCGCCTTCTTGGTGGCCATCCATAACGCCCGGCCGCTCCGGGTCGGCGCCATCCTGTGCTTGATCCCCGTATAGGCCTTCATGCCGATGAACTGCCGCCTGCCCTCGGGCTGGCGGGCGACGATGGTCAGCGAGGTGTTGAGGATGCCCTCGCACCGCTGCAGCGCCGCGGACGGGGCGATCAGCGCAGCGAGATCCTCGCCGCCGATGCGATGGCGCCGCCCGAACGCCTTCAGCAGGCGCCAGGCCGCGGCGTCGACGACCCGCCCGCCGCGGGCATGCGGATGCTCCATGAAATAGCGGCCGACCTGATCGTACCGATTGCCGAGGCCGGAGGCGAGCAGCAGCCTGGGATTCTCGATCCCTCCCCCCGCGAGCACGAACGTCTTCGCCCGCACGGTCAGCCTTCCGGGGCCCGGCGCGCGTGCCTCGACGTGGGCGATCCGCCCGTCCGCCGCGACGATCCTGGTCACGGTCGCGTGCATCAGCAATTGACATTTCGGGTCCGATTCCAGGTCGGAGCAACTCTCCCAGGCGAAGCGGTTGAAGCGCCGGTCGAAGGTCCACAGCGGCGTCTCCAGCTCTTCAAAGGCCGGCAGCGGCACGCCGGCGCGGCGCAGATCGTCCGGCGTCGGCCGCCGGCTCGGCAGGCCGAACAAAGGACGCGCCTCGTCATACCAGCGATCGAGCTCGTCCCATTGCAGCGGCCAACCCGAATACGGCACATAATCGCGCGCCTCGAGGTCGATCGGATCGAGCTCGGCGCAGCGGCCGCCCCAGATGGCGGTGGTGCCGCCGAAGAAGCGCAGCCGCGAATCCTCGAGCGGGTAATAATCCTCTCCGACATTGTCCCCGGCGTTGAGATCGGCCGCAGGCGCCTCGTAATCGAGGCCGCCGCTTTCCAGCAACACCGCCGCATGGCCCGCTTTGAGCAGCCGCCGCGTCAGGCTGATGCCGGCCGCCCCAGCGCCGATCACGCAGATTTCGCTCTCGATCTCGAGCGGACCGGCGGCCTGGGCGAAGTCGATCATCCGGTCGTCCCAGCCAAGGCCGGGGCCCCGCTGCGAGTCGTCGTCGCTGGGATGCCGGGCCCCGCCGGCGCGGCGGCCGGTTCAGCGCCCGAACAATTCACCTTCCAGGTCACTCGACAACGCCCCCCCCAGCACCGCGTCCTGCGCCCATCGCAATTCGTCCGCCAGATAGCGGTCGGCGTCATAATGCGGCACATTGCGGCGGATTTCGGACCGCGCCCTCTCCAGCGCAAGAGAGCTCTTCAGCGGCGCGTGGAAATCGACCCCCTGCGCGGCCGCGAGCAACTCGATGCCGACCACGCCGGCGGCATTGCCGGCGATGCGCCGCGCCTTGGTGCCGGCATGGGTGGCCATCGAGACATGGTCTTCCTGATTGCCCGAGGTCGGCACCGTGTCGACGCTGGCCGGCCAGGCGAGGCTCTTATTCTCCGAAACCAGCGCGGCCGCCGTCACCTGCGCGATCATGAAGCCGGAATTGACGCCGCTATCCTCGACCAGGACCGGCGGCAGCCCGCTCATCTTGGGATCGACCAGCACCGCCGTGCGCCGCTCCGATATGCTGCCGATCTCGCACAACGCCATCGCCAGCGTGTCGGCGGCGAAGGCCACCGGCTCGGCGTGGAAATTGCCGCCCGACAGCGAATCGCCGCTGTCGGGGAAGAGCAGGGGATTGTCGGTGACGGCATTGGCTTCGATTTCCAGCGTCCGCGACACGTTGCGCAGCAGGTCGAGGCACGCCCCCATCACCTGCGGCTGGCAGCGGAAGCTGTACGGGTCCTGCACCCGGGAGCAGCCTTCGTGGCTATGGCGGATCTCGCTGCCCTCGAGCAGCCGCTTGAGGACCGCCGCCACCTCGATCTGCCCGGGCTGGCCCCGGGCCGCATGAATGCGCGGGTCGAAGGCGGCGTCGGTGCCCTTCAGCGCATCGAGCGACAGCGCCCCGGAGACCAGAGCCGAGCCGAACACGCGCTCCGCCACGAACAATGTATCGAGCGCCACCGCGGTCGACACCTGGGTGCCGTTGATCAGCGCCAGCCCCTCTTTCGGGCCCAGCACCAGCGGCTCCAGACCCAGCTCGCGCAGCGCCTCGCCGGCCGGCATGATCGTGCCGGCGAGGTCGATCCGGCCCTCACCCAGCATCGCCGCGCTGAGATGGCCGAGCGGCGCGAGATCGCCCGAAGCGCCGACCGAGCCCTGCCCCGGCAGGCAGGGCAGGGCGTCGGCCTCCAGCAGCCGCAGCAACCGCTCCACCACGTCCCGCCGCACGCCCGAATGGCCGCGCGCGAGGCCCACCACCTTGGTCGCCATCGCCAGCCGCACCACCGGCCGGCTGAGATCGTCGCCCAGCCCGCAACTGTGCGAGAGGATCAAGTTGCGTTGCAGCTCGGCGAGCCGGTCTCCCGGTATCCGCGTCTGGGCGAGCAGCCCGAAGCCGGTGTTGACGCCGTAGACGGTGCGGCCGCTTTCGAGGATCTTGCCGACGCAGGCGGCGGCGGCGTCGAGGGCGCCCCAGGCTTCGGCGGCGAGCCGGACCGGAGCGCCGGTCCAGATCGCGCGCAGCTCGGCGAGCGTGACCTTTCCCGGCTTGAGCTCTATCACGGCCCCACCATCGGCAGGTCCAGCCCCTGCTCGCGCGCGCAGTCTATCGCTTCCTCGTAGCCCGCATCGGCGTGCCGCATCACGCCCGTCCCCGGGTCGTTCCACAGCACCCGCTGGAGCCTCCTCGCCGCCGCTTGCGTGCCGTCGGCGACGATCACCATGCCGGCATGCTGCGAATAGCCCATGCCGACGCCGCCGCCATGGTGGAGCGACACCCAGGTCGCGCCCGAGGCGGTGTTGAGCAAAGCGTTGAGCAGGGGCCAGTCCGATACCGCGTCGGACCCGTCCCTCATCGCCTCGGTCTCGCGGTTGGGGCTGGCGACCGAGCCGCTGTCGAGATGATCGCGGCCGATCACGACGGGGGCCTTCAATTCGCCCGACGCCACCATCGCGTTGAACGCCATGCCGAGCCGGTGGCGCTGGCCCAGCCCTACCCAGCAGATCCGCGCCGGCAGGCCCTGAAAGGCGATGCGGTCGCGGGCCATATCCAACCAGCGGTGGAGGTGGGGATCGTCGGGGATCAGTTCTTTCACCCTGGCGTCGGTGCGGTAGATGTCCTCCGGGTCGCCCGACAGAGCCACCCATCGGAACGGCCCCACCCCCCGGCAGAAGAGCGGCCGCACGTAAGCCGGAACGAAGCCGGGGAAATCGAAGGCGTGAACCACGCCTTCGTCCTTCGCGACCTGCCGGATGTTGTTGCCGTAATCGAAGGTCGGCACCCCCATCGCGCGATAGGCCAGCATTGCATCGACATGCACCGCCATCGATGTCCTTGCAGCTTTCTCCACCGCGGCGGGGTCGCTCTCCCGCATGCTCATCCATTTTTCGACGGTCCATCCGATCGGCAGATAGCCGTTTACCGGGTCGTGCGCCGAGGTCTGGTCGGTGAGTGCGTCGGGCCGGATGCCGCGCTTCACCATTTCGGGCAGAATCTCCGCCGCATTGCCGAGGAGGCCGACCGAGACCGGCTCGTCGGCGGTGCGGATGATGTCCAGCGCCTCATCGATGCTGGTCGCCCGGCGGTCGAGATAGCGCGTCTCGAGCCGCTTCTGGATGCTGCTCTCCTGGCATTCGATCGCGATGCAGTGTGCGCCCGCCATCACCGCCGCCAGCGGCTGGGCGCCGCCCATCCCGCCCAGGCCGGCGGTAAGGATCCAGCGCCCCCCTAGATCGCCGCCATAATGCTGGCGGCCCATTTCGGCGAAGGTCTCGTAGGTGCCCTGGACGATGCCTTGGGTGCCGATGTAGATCCACGACCCGGCCGTCATCTGGCCGTACATCATCAGACCCTTCCTATCGAGCTGGTTGAAATGCTCCCACGTCGCCCATTTCGGCACCAGGTTCGAATTGGCGATCAGCACGCGCGGCGCGTCGGCATGGGTGCGGAAGACGCCGACCGGCTTGCCGGACTGGATCAGCAGGGTTTCGTCCTCCTCGAGCCGCTCCAGGGTCTCGACGATCCGGTCGAAGCTCGCCCAGTCCCGCGCCGCGCGGCCGATGCCGCCATAGACGACCAATTCCTCCGGCGCCTCGGCGACGCCCGGGTCGAGATTGTTCTGCAGCATGCGCACCGCCGCTTCGGTCGCCCAGCTCTTGGCGATTATGTCGGGGCCGGTGCGGGCCCGGATGGAGCGGCTGTTGTCGCGGCGTGAAAGCATCGGATCTCCGTCGGGCCGTCCTTCGATATGCCGCTTCGACTTCGCTCAGCGGCTACTCAGGATGAGCGGTCGGGATATACACGTTCCGCTCATTCTGAGTAGGGGCTGAGCCTGGCGACGCCCGTATCGAAGGACGGTCAGGCATCCTCGCCCGCGACGATTCGGCGCTCGGGTCCGGGATGACCGATCCAATAGGCCAGCTCGGCCGGCCGGCTCACCCGCCAGACGCAAAGATCGGCCGCCTTGCCGGTGGCGATGCTGCCGACTTCTTTCTCCAGGCCGAGCGCCCTGGCCGCGTTGACCGTCATACCGGCCAGCGCTTCCTCCGGGGTCAGCCCGAACAGGGTGCAGGCCATGCTCAACATCAGGGTCGGCGACAGAACCGGCGACGTGCCGGGGTTGCAGTCGGTCGCGACCGCCATCGGTACGCCGTGGCGGCGGAGCAGCGCGACGGGCGGCTTGGTCGTCTCCTGCAGCGCGTAGAAGGCGCCGGGGAGCAACACCGCGACGGTGCCGGCGCGCGCCATTGCCTCGACTTCGGCCTCGCCGGCATGTTCGAGATGGTCGGCCGACAGCGCGCCATATTCGGCCGCCAGCGCCGCGCCGTGAAGATTGCTGAGCTGCTCGGCGTGGAGCTTGACGCGCAGGCCATGTGCGTCGGCCGCCTCGAACAGGGTCCGGACCTCGTCGGGCGTGAAACCGATGCCCTCGCAAAAAGCGTCGACCGCCCCGGCAAGCCCAGCCTCGGCGGCGGCCGGGATCAGCTCGTCGAGGACGAGGTGGACATATTCCTCGCGCCTGTCCCGGTGCTCGGGCGGGAGGGCGTGGAGCGCCAGCAGGGTCGGCACCACCCGCACCTTCTCGCTTTCGCCCAGCGCTCGCGCCGCCTCCAGCATCTTCAATTCACTGAGCACGTCGAGGCCGTAGCCGGATTTGATCTCGACCGTGGTGGCGCCGCCTCGCATCAGCGCCCGCAGCCGCGGCCGCGCCTGCTCGACCAGCTGTTCGAGGGAAGCGAGCCGGGTCGCCTTGACCGACGAGATTATGCCGCCGCCGGCGCGCGCGATGTCTTCGTAGCTAGCGCCGTTCAGCCTCTGCTCGAACTCGCTCGCCCGGTTGGCGCCGAAGACCAGATGGGTGTGGCAGTCGATCAGCCCCGGCGTCACCCAGGCGCCGCCGAGCGGCTCGACTTGCTGGGCGCGGTAACCGGCGAGGTCGATCCGCCTGCCGACCCGGACGATCCCACCGTCCTGGATGCCGATGGCGCCGTCCTCGATCGCGCCGAACGGGGCAGGCACGGCCGCGTCCATCGTCGCGATATGGCAGTCGGTGAGGAGGCGGTCCCACATGGGTCGCTTCTTAACCTTCACCCGCCTAAGAGCAACGTCATGAGCTGGAAATCGATCGCCGACTTGATCGCGGCGGAGGGCCAGGTCGCGATCCTGGGCGCGCCGATGGAGGCGGGTTCGGTGACTCCGGGCCGCTGTGACCTCGCCCCGGAAATCATCCGCAAGGCTTTGCGGCGCTTCAGTAATTACGACGTCGAGCGGGGGGCGGAGCTGTTCTTCGCGCTGCGCGACTTCGGCGATGTCCCGGTCCGCGGCGTGTCGCCCGCCGACGGTTTCGCGCCGATTCGCGACGCCGTCGCCGCGGCAGTCGCCGGGCACCGCCTCACCGTGCTGCTCGGCGGCAACAACGCCGTCACCCGTCCCGCTGCCCATGCGCTCGGCGTGCCGCTGCCTCAGGTCGGGCTGATCACCCTCGACGCCCATTTCGATCTGCGGACGACCGACCAGGGGCCGATGAACGGCAATCCGGTGCGGTGTCTGCTCGAGGACGGCCTGCCCGGATCCAACATCTGCCAGGTCGGCCTCGCCCCGTTCGCCAACACCGCCAAGATGCATGCGGACGCGCGCGCCGCCGGCATCGGCGTCTACACGATCGCCGACTGCTTCGAGCGCGGCATGCATGGCGTCCTCAACCATGCGCTCAGCCGCTTCAGCCATCTCGACGTGCTGATGGTCGATTTCGACATCGACGTCATCGACCGCGCCCAATCCCCCGGTGCCCCCGGCGCCCGCCCCGGCGGCATGCCCGCGCCGATGTTCTTCGCCGCCGCGCGGCGGCTGGCCGCCGACCCGCGGGTGAAGCTCGTGGATCTTACCGAATTCGATCCGAGCCTGGACGTGAGCGACATCACCGCGCTGACCGCCGGGCGATGGGTGTGCGAGATTTTGGCGGGCTTCGCCGGGCGCTGATCGACCGCCAGCCGGGCTAAAGCTCCTTGAGCGCCACCGACGGATCGGCCAACCGGCCCGGGGCCACCGCCGTCCCTTCCAGGATCAGCCTGCGGCCCTGCACATAGTCCCTCGTCGCGTTGACGCAGTCGAGGGCCGCGACGCGGCCCTGGCGAAGGTAGATGAGGGAGAAGCTGCGGTCTTCGGGCCTCCCGCGCAGCACGGTGGCATCGTGGCCGTGGGACAGGCCCACCGTCTGCAGCTTCAAATCATATTGGTTCGACCAGAACCAGGGGAGGGCCGCATAGGGCTCGGGCGTGCCGGCGATCGCCTTGGCGGCGACGGTCGCCTGATCATGGGCGTTCTGGACCGATTCGAGGCGGATGCGGCGGCCGCCGGCGAAGCGGTTGGCGTGAGCGGCGCAGTCGCCCACGGCGAAGATGCCGGGGAGCGAGGTGCGGCCATGCTCGTCGACGTCGACGCCGTTGGCGCCGGCCGCGCCCGCCGCCAGCAAGGGCCCTGCGGCGGCGTCGATGCCGATGCCGACGATCGCCATTTGCGCCGCAATCGTCGCGCCGCCGGCGAGCCGCAGGCCGGCGACCCGGCCGCCGTCGCCGACGATCTTCTCGACGGTCGCGCCCAGCCGCAGGTCGACGCCATGGGCGCGGTGCTCGGCTTCGTAGAAGTGCGAGATTTCCGGCCCGGCGACCCGCGCCAGCACCCGGTCGAGCGCTTCGACCAGCACCACCTCCTTGCCGAGCTTGCGCAGCACCGCCGTCGCCTCCAGCCCGATATAGCCGCCGCCGACCACGGCGACCCGGCTCACCCCGCCCAGCTCGGCGCGGATCGCGTCGACGTCGGCCTTGCAACGCACGGCGTGGACGCCGGCGAGATCGGCGCCGTCGCAGCCGAGCCGCCGCGGCACGCCGCCGGCCGCCCAGACCAGGTGGCCATAGGTGAATCGGGCGCCGCTTTCCGCCGTCAGCGCTCTGGCCTCCGGGTCGACTGCGGTGATGCGGGTGGCGAGGACGAGGCTGACGTCGCGCTCGGCCCAGAAGGCCTCCGGGCGGACGAGCATTCGGGCGAAGTCCTTCTCGCCGGCGAGATAGTCCTTGGAGAGGGGCGGCCGCTCGTAAGGCGGCTCTTCCTCCGCGCCGATCAGACCGATCGAACCGGCGAAGCCGAGCTGGCGCAACTGGATCGCCGCCTGCGCGCCGCCATGGCCGGGCCCGACGATCGCCACATCGAAATGCTCCACGCTATTGTCACCCGCCTTCCGAACCGCCACTGAGCCTGTCTATGGCGACCAGCGCCCTCACCCAGGATTTCAAGCAGGCGATGCGCCGCGTCGCCTCCACCGTCAACGTCATCACCATATGCGTCGGCGGCGAGCCGATGGGGATCACCGCCACCGCCATGTCGTCGGTATCGCTCGATCCGCCGAGCCTGCTCATCTGCATCAACCGCAGCGCGTCGCTGCACAGCCCGATGGAGGACGTCTCGCATTTCTGCGTCAACGTCCTCCACCGCAGTCAGGAGGAAATCGCCCGAATGTTCGCCGACCGGAGCCAGCAGGCCCTGCGCTTCGCCACCGGCTGGCAGGTCGACTGCGCCCGCCCGCCGCGGCTGGCCGACGCGCAGGCGGCGATCCTGTGCCGCCGGATCCACCACCATCCGTTCGGGACGCATTCGATCTTCATCGGCCAGGTCGAAGAGGTCGTGGTGCGGGAGGACGTCAACCCGCTCATCTACGTCGACGGAAGATATGGGGGGTGAAGCGAGGTCCTCCCTGCCGGCGATGGGAGCGCGGCGGCGGAGTGGAAGGCACGGAGTCGAGATGAGCACAGGACAGCAGATCCTGTGCCGATTACCCCTCCATCAGGCTCCGCCTGGTCTCCCCATCTCTGATGGGGAGGAATTCAGCCCCTGATGAAGCGCTCCAGCGCTTCGTGGGCTTCGTCGTCGGTGGTCTGGACCGGCGGATGCTTGCAGAAATAGGCGGCGGCCGGGTGGACCGGGCCGGCGAGGCCGCGATCCTTGGCGATCTTGGCGCAGCGGATCATGTCGATGGCGACTCCGGCCGAATTGGGGCTGTCCTCGACCGACAGGCGCAGCTCGAGGTTCATCGGCACGCCGCCGAACATCGAGCCTTCCATCCTCAGGAAGCAGACCTTGTTGTCGTTCTGCCAGGCGACGTAATCGCTGGGCCCGACATGGATGTTCTCGTCGTCGAGCCGGTGCTCGGCGACCGACTGAACCGCCTCGGTCTTCGAGATTTTCTTCGACTTGAGCCGCTTGCGGTTCGACATGTTGAGGAAGTCGGTATTGCCGCCGGTGTTGAGCTGGTAGGTGCGCTCCAGCTTGACGCCGCGCTTCCTGAACAGGTCGGTGAGCACGCGGTGGACGATGGTCGCACCCAGTTGCGCCTTGATGTCGTCGCCGATGATCGGAACCCCCGCCTTGCGGAAGCGCTCGGCCCAGGCGGCGTCGGAGGCGATGAACACCGGGATGTTGTTGACAAAGGCGACACCCGCCTCGAGCGCGCATTCGGCGTAGAATTCGGTCGCTTCCTGGCTGCCTACCGGCAGATAATTGAGGAGGACGTCGGCCCGCGTCTCCCTCAGCCGCCGCACCACCTCGCCTTTCTCCGGCTGCGGCAGATCGGCGGGGAGGAAGGTGCGCTCGTCCGGCCATTCGGACATATGCTCGGAATAGCCGTCGAGCGTCCGGCCCATCTCGACCGTGACTCCGCTTTCTGGGACATGGTCGCAGAACACGACGGTGCAATTGGGCTTCTCGAAGATCGCTCCGGCGACGTCCTGGCCGACCTTGCGCTGGTCGATGTCCCAGGCGGCGACGATCCTGATGTCCTTGGGACGATAGCCGCCGAGATCCCAGTGCATCAGCCCGATCTGGTCGTTGGCGCCGCCATTTTGGTAATGCGCGAGTCCCTGCACGAGCGAGCTCGCGCAATTGCCGACGCCGACGATGGCGATGTTGATCGCCTTGGGGTCGTGGAGGCTCATCGGGCGGCGCCCGCTTGGCGGTCAGACCGGGTGGAGGCGAAGCGCTCGCGCGTGCGGGCGCAGAAGTCTGAAAAATGCATAGGTTTTCACTATACTCCGAGGCGCTGGACGATGTCCATGCGGGGCCGTCTGCCTCGCTGAGCCATCCCAGCGCAAGCTCCAGCCTGCCGCCTACGCGAATTAACATCCTGAAGGAATGGCAATAAATCAGGCCTATCGGGCGAACAGGTTCGCCGGGTTCGCCATCGCCTTGATTTCGAGCGCGTTGCCGGACGGGTCGAGGAAGAACATCGTCGCCTGCTCGCCGGGCCGGTCGCGGAAGCGAACCGTCGGCTCGATGACGAACTCGGTGCCGGCCGATTTCAGCCGTGCCGCCAGCTCTTGCCAGGCGGCCATGTCGAGCACGGCACCGAAATGCGGCACCGGGACGTCGTGGCCGTCGACGGGGTTGTGCGCGCGTCGCGGCGCCATGTCCGGATCGAGATGGGCGACGATCTGGTGGCCGAAGAAATCGAAATCGACCCAATCGGGCGCGCTTCGGCCCTCCGGGCAGCCGAGCAGGCCGCCGTAAAAGGCGCGGGCCGCGGCGAGATCGTGGACCGGAAAGGCGAGGTGGAAGGGGGGCAGGGTCATCCTCCCCCCTCTAGGCCTCGCGGACGGATTGTAAATTGGCCGATTTCCGTCGAAGGAGCGGCCCGTGAAGCAGCTCGCCCTCGCCTTCCTCGCCGGCCTCGCCGCCGCCTGCGGCTTTCAGCCGCTCGGCCTGTGGCCGCTGACCATCGCCGCCCTGGCGCTGCTGCTGTGGCTCGTTCGTGAGGCGCCGGGCCTGCGCAGCGCGCTGGCGCGCGGCTGGTGGTTCGGAATCGGCCATTTCGTCCTCGGCCTCAACTGGATCGCCACCGCCTTCACCTACCAGGCCGAGATGCCGGCTTCGCTCGGTTATGCCGCGGTTGTGCTGCTTTCGCTCTACCTGGCCCTCTTCCCGGCCGCCGCGGCGGGCCTGGCCTGGCGCTGGGGGCGCCGGGACGGGCTGCGCCTGGTGCTGGTCTTCGCCGCCGCCTGGATCGTCACCGAATGGCTGCGCGCGACCCTGTTCACCGGCTTCGCCTGGAATCCGCTCGGCGTGGCGCTGGTGGCGACGCCGCCGGCTCATGCGGCGCGGCTGGTCGGGACCTACGGCCTGTCGGGCGTCGCCATCCTGCTGGCGGGGATGCTGCTGCTGGTCCTGCGGCGGTGGCTGGCCGCCGCCGCGGCGGCGGCGGGCGGCGCGACCCTTGCGGCTGCGGGCTATCTCGCCGGGGCCGCCGCGCCGGCCCCGGCCGGAGTCGCGCTGCGCATCGTCCAGCCGAACATCGGCCAGCAGGACAAATGGCGCGACGGCTTCGAAGAGGAGACGCTGATCCGGCTCGAGAATTATTCGACCGGCGGCGCTGACGAGCCGCGCCTGCTGCTCTGGCCCGAAGCGGCGGTGACGCGGCCGCTCGAAAGCGGCCTTCGCGACGCCGGTCACTTGGCGGACGTGGCGGAGATTAGGCGCGCGGTGGCCGGAATTCTCGCCGACAAGGACCTGCTCCTCACCGGGGGCGTGACCTGGCAGTCGCCGGACGGGCACGACGTGACCAGCGCTACCAACAGCGTTTTCGCGATCGACCGCAGCGGCCGAATCCTCGCTCGCTACGACAAGGCGCACCTCGTTCCTTATGGTGAATATCTGCCGATGCGGCCGATCCTGTCCGCGATCGGCCTTTCGCGGCTCGCTCCGGGCGACGTCGACTTCGATCCGGGGCCGGGGCCGGCGACGCTCGACCTGCCGGTCGTCGGCAAGGTCGGCTTCCAGCTCTGCTACGAGATCATCTTCTCGGGCGCGGTCGTCGACCGGAAGAACCGCCCCAATTTCCTGTTCAACCCGTCCAACGACGCCTGGTTCGGCGCCTGGGGCCCGCCCCAGCATCTCGCCCAGGCCCGCCTCAGGGCGCTGGAGGAGGGGCTGCCGGTGCTGCGGGCGACGCCGACCGGCATCTCGGCGGTGATCGACGCGGACGGGCGGCTGCTTGCCAGCCTGCCGTGGCGGAGAGCCGGCGTCATCGACTCCCGCCTGCCGCCGCCGAAGGCGCCGACGCCGTTCGCCCGCTTCGGCAACAGCCTGCCGCTGCTGTTCGCCTTCGCGCTCGTCCTGATCGCGCTGGTGAGCGGGCGGATTGCAGCCGGGCGCAAAGGCGGCTAGGGAGCGGGCATATAAGGATATCTTTATATCCGACTCTCCCTCAGAGCTTAGGAAGGCCGGTTTCTCCCGATGCGCAGCGATTATCTCTTCACGTCCGAATCGGTCTCAGAAGGCCATCCCGACAAGGTATCCGATCAGATTTCGGACGCGATCGTCGACCTCTTCCTGTCCAAGGATGCCGAGGCGCGAATCGCCTGCGAGACGCTGACCACCACCAACCGGGTCGTCCTCGCCGGCGAGATACGCTGCAAGCCGATGTTCGACGAGGCGCGCTGGCCCGAGCATGGCGGCTGGGCGCCCGGCGCGCGCGACGAGATCGAGGAAGTGGTCCGCGCGACCGTCAAGCGGATCGGCTACGAGCAGGACGGCTTCCACTGGGCGCATCTCGACTTCGCCAACCATCTCCACGGCCAGTCCCAGCACATCGCCCAGGGCGTCGATGCGAGCGGCAACAAGGACGAAGGCGCGGGCGACCAGGGCATCATGTTCGGCTTCGCCTGCGACGAGACTCCCGATCTGATGCCGGCGACGCTCTATTACAGCCACAAGATCCTCGAGCGCATGGCCGCCGACCGCCATGCCGGCGCCGCGCCTTTCCTGCAGCCCGACGCCAAGAGCCAGGTGACCTTGCGCTTCGAGGACGGCAAGCCGGTCGCGGCAACCGCGATCGTCGTCTCGACCCAGCACGGCAAGGGCTATGACGAGGGCGACCGCGAGGCGGAGCTCAAGGCCTATGTGAAGCGGGTGGTCGGCGAGATATTGCCGGCCGAGTTGCTGTCCAACGGTACCGTCTATCACATCAACCCGACCGGCAGCTTCGAGATCGGCGGCCCCGACGGCGACGCCGGCCTCACCGGCCGCAAGATCATCGTCGACACTTATGGCGGCGCGGCGCCGCACGGCGGCGGCGCCTTTTCGGGCAAGGACCCGACCAAGGTCGACCGCTCGGCCGCCTATGTCGCCCGCTACCTCGCCAAGAACATCGTCGCGGCGGGCCTCGCCAGCCGCTGCACCATCCAGCTCAGCTATGCGATCGGCATTGCCGAGCCGCTGTCGCTCTACGTCGACCTGCACGGTACCGGCACGGTCGAGGACGCTGCGGTCGAGCGGGCGATCATGTCGATCCAGGAGCTGGGCGGGCTGACCCCGCGCGGCATCCGCACCCATCTCGGCCTTAACAAGCCGATCTACGAGCGCACCGCCTCCTACGGCCATTTCGGCCGCACCCCGGACGGCGACTATTTCCCCTGGGAGCGGACCGACCTGGTCGAAAGGCTGAAGGCGGCTCTCTAGGCTTCGATGCAGCGCACCCGGTAGGTCCGTCCGCCGCGGACGAGGGTGCCGAGGGCGGGCCGATATTTCAGCTTCGGCTGGAAAGTCGTCCGGAGCTTGGCCTCGAAGCGATTCGCTCCGGCGTCGGTGAGGTCGAGCCAGAGGTAGCGCGCGTCGATCCAGCTCTGGCCGATCTCCAGCGCCGCGCGGGGCCCCTGGGTCGAGAGCGTATGCGATCCCTCCCTCAGGGTGACGTTGAACGGCCGCGCCGCGACGGCATGGCCGACGCCGATGGTCAATACCGGCCCCGTCCCCGACACCGGCCGGCACTCGAAGCCGCCCGTGGCGACAGCGGGGCTCGAGCAAGCGAGGACGGCGGCGGCGAAAGCGTATCTCATGCGGGCCTCTTGGCTGGCGACCGGACGCAGACTAGGCGGGCGCAAGTGAACGATCCCAGTACCATTCGCCGCCTTTACGGCCGCCGCTCGGGTCACAAGCTGCGCCCGGCGCAGGCCGAGTTGCTCGAGCGGCTGCTGCCGGCGCTGAGCGTGCCGGAGACGGGACCGGTTACATCGGAGAGGCTGTTCGGGGACTCCAGGCCGCTGCACTTCGAGATCGGCTTCGGCTCGGGCGAGCATCTCGCTTGGCGCGCTGACCTGCTCCCCGACCACGGCTTCGTCGGCGCCGAACCCTTCCTCAACGGCGTCGTCGGCGCCCTCGCCCACATACGCGATCAGCGCCTCGCCAATGTCCGCCTCCATATGGGCGACGCGCTCGACGTGCTCGAGCGGGTGCCGGACGGGGCGCTGTCCTTCGTCTATCTGCTCCACCCGGATCCCTGGCCGAAAGCGCGCCACGCCAAGCGCCGCATGGTCAATCCCGGCCCGCTCGACCTGATCGCCGCCAAGCTCAGGCCCGGCGGCGAGTTCCGCCTCGGCACCGACGATCCTACCTATTGCCGCTGGGCGATGATGGTGATGAGCCGGCGGACCGACTTCGAATGGCTGGCCGAGAGCGCCAGGGACTTCCTCACCCGCCCCGGCGGCTGGCCCGAGACACGCTACGAGGCCAAGGCGCGGCGCCAGGGCCGGGAAATATGGTACTTCCGCTACAGGGCTTGCCGATCGCGCTGATGCATTGTCTTTGCAGTGAGGGGAAATCAGTCGTATCTTTACCTGCCGGGAGCTGGATTCGACTTCACCGCATCAAGATGCGCGTCGCTGGCTTTGTCGACTGCTCCCTATGTAACGTCCAACGTGATCAGTGGCTTGATTTGCGCTCGGCCCAACCTTTCTGAGTGGGAGGGAAAATCATGGCTAAGAAAGTTTCGCTGCCGGGATTGCGGAATGATGGAGGGCAACCGAACCAAGATCGCCCCGCTCGAACGGTCGATGAGATTCGTCGCGATCCGGAGTCGAAAGGAAAACCAGAGCCAGTTGGACTACCCGAACCGAAGGGCGATCCGGTTGGCTCGGCCGAGGTGGTCAGGAAAAGGTGTTGCTGCAACATCCAGATCTACATGGACTATCTGGAAGTCGAGGAAACCACTGACGCTGGCGACATTCCGGGAATTTCGGATCTGTTCGGGTTGGCCGCCGACCGGGTCTTCATCCTTGTGACCGACTGCAAGGGCAAGGTCGTCAAATACCCGACCGGTGCGGCTTTGATCACGCTCGACGACGGGGAAAGATCGCAGGGAATCACGCTGGCAACGGTCGAGCCAAATCCTGAAAATTGCCGGGTCAGTTGCGGTATTCAGATCGTGGCGCAGAAAGCGAGTAGATTCAATGATATCCTCGACCTGATATCTGATGTTGCGGTCAGGCTCGCGGAAGCGGTCGCCAAGCTTACGAAGGACACGGCTGCGGCTAACCTGTTGCCGCCGGCGCTAGGCATGACGGCCCCTCAAGTGAAAGCTGCGCTCGCCCTCGTCCAAGCCGATAAAGCGCTGGTCGACGATCTAAACGGCAAGCTGACGGACCTGTTCAAGCTCCTCGCCGGGACCAAGGAAGGCTTGATGATGGATTTCGAGGTCCTCGTTCAGGGCAACACCGATTGTGGCGACGACGACTGGCGGGACGTCCTCAAGAAGCCGGACGGCTGGAAGGCCGACGGCCCGAACCGGGCGAGCCTCATCGTCCGATCCGAGTTGCTGGGAGGCAAGTGGAACATGAAATTGACCGCGATTCGGGATTGCCCACGGCGCTAGCGGCGCCGCACGCAGCGCCCTAGCGCGACGGCGTCAGCTTCAGCAGCCTGCCGCCGGGCCCGTCCTCGAGCAGGTAGACCGAGCCGTCCGGGCCCTGCTCGACCTCGCGGATGCGCTGGCCCATGTCCCAGCGCTCGGCCTCGCGCGCCTTGTCGCCGTCTATGTCGACTAGGAGCAGGGCCTTGCTGGAGAGGCCGGCGACGAGCGCGTCGCCTTTCCACTTCGGGAAGGCATTGCCCGAATAAAGGATCATGTCGCCCGGCGAGATGACCGGGGTCCACCACAATTTCGGCGCTTCGAATTCGGGGCGGGTCGGGTGGTCCGGAATGTCCTTGCCGTCATAATGGTCGCCGTTGGAGACGATCGGATAGCCGTAGTTGCGGCCGCGCTCGATCAGGTTTAGCTCGTCGCCGCCCTTGGGGCCCATCTCGATCTCCCACAGCCGGCCCTTGGCGTCGAAGGCAAGGCCGAGCGGGTTGCGGTGGCCCAATGTCCAGACCTGGGCGGCGACTCCGCCGCGCGACGCGAACGGATTGTCGGCCGGCAAGGTGCCGTCGTCGTTGAGCCGCACGATCTTGCCGAGCGTGCCGCCCATGTCCTGGGCGGGGTCGAATTCCTGGCGCTCGCCGTTGGAGATGTAGAGCTTGCCGTCGGGCCCGAAGGCGATGCGATGGCCGTAATGGCCGCGGCCGGTGAGCTTGGGCGTCTGACGCCAGATCACCTGCAGGCCTTCGAGCCGGGGCGCGCCTGCGCCTTCGAGCACCAGCCGCGCCCGGCCCACGACGGCGCCGCGGCTATTGCCGGCTCCGGCCTCCACCCAGCTCAGATAGACGAGGCGGTTGCGCTCGAAATCGGGGTGGAGGACGACGTCGCCGAAGCCGCCCTGGCCGCCATAATCGACCGCCGGCGCGCCGGCGACCTCGCCGACCCGGCCGACGTCGCTCCACAGCAATTTCAGCTTGCCCTTCTTCTCGGTGATCAGCGCGCGCGGGCCGGGACCCGGCAGGAATGCCATCGCCCAGGGTTCGTCGAACGTGGCGATCGGGCGCACCGCGAACGGGCGCTCGTTGCTCGCCTGGACGGCGGCCGCGGCGTTGGTGCCGACCGGCTCGACGTCGGCGCTGCAGGCGGCGAGGAGAAGAAGGGGGGCGAACCTGCGCATCGAAAGCTCCCTGACCAAGTTAAGCTAGCGGAGCTTACACATGCGATCGGGGTCCTGTCAGCCTCCCCCCGCCGCGGCAAGTCGATCGGTCTCCGCCAACGCCGCGGCGCGCGGGCGCTTCAGTTCCGCACCGCTGCGCTCGCCGGGTGCCGCCAGTGAAGACCGCGCCAGCGCGGCTTTGGGTCAAACCGATCGGCTTCTCGGTGCGATAAAAATGGTGCCAGGCACCGATTATTCCGGCAGGAATCCGTGACGGTCCCGGCTTCACCGGCCGGAATCGGCGCGAAAACGGTGCCCGACGCCAATTTTCCGTGCCACGAGGAAGAATGATGCCCGACACTCAAATCGCCCCGGACGCCTTCGGCCGCCGCGCCCGCACCCATGACCGGCTCGAGGCGGAGGGGACCTTCTACCCTCCGGGGCTGATGCTGCTGCCGGGAGAGGCGGAAGTGCGGTTGCCCGCGGCCGACGCGATCGTGCTGCGGGCGTTGGCGCTGGTGCTGGTCGGGTGCGAGGCGACCGGCCTCACCGAGACGACGGTGGACTCGCTGATCGACCTCTATCGGCCGTCTTTCTCCGCCGCCGAATGGCGCTGGTTCGAGAGCCCGGCCCGCGATCCGGACGAGACCCGGAATTTCGGCTGGGGCTTCGAGGCGGCGCTGCCTCTGCTGTGGTCGACCGGGCTCGCCGAGGAGCTGAAGCGGCCCGATGCCCAGACCGAGCCGTTCGCCATCCTGCAACGCCTCGTCCACTACCGGCGCGACGAATTGCTCGCCCGCGCGGCGCTTCGGTCCGCCGGCGAGATCCTCGACGCGGCCGACCTCAATTTCTGCCGCGAATGCGCGTCGCGCCTGGCGCTCAACGAAGGGCAGCCGCCCCCCGCCGGGCTCGACGGCGGCGTCCTTCTCGAACGCCACCGCGCCTTTACCTGGCTGATCGAGGGCGGCCGGGCCTGGGACGACGTGGTGGCGCGGGCCTGAGCGGCGCGGTCACTGAAAATGACAGAATCGCTTGAAGGCGTTCGGCGCGGCGGGTTCAACGTTCCGCTTTCAGCTTCGGTCTGGCCATGGCAGGCTCCCGGGATGGTCGCTGCGAGGCTGCCTGCCTCCGCCGGCGCGGGGTGCAAGGTCAATCGGTCCGGCTGGCGCCGCGCGGCGATCGGGGCTAGCGGGGCGCCATGACGAGAGCCGCGCTTCTCATGCTAGCCGCCGTTTTGGCCGGTTGCGCGACGCCTGGCCCCGCCGCCGATCCGCAGGAGCTTTTCTTCGCCCGGCTGGCGGCGCTGTGCGGCAGGGCGTTCGAAGGGCGGGTGGCGAGCCCGCCGGTAGAGGCCGACGCGGCTTTTGCCGGCAAGAGGCTGGTGATGCACGTGCGCGACTGCCGCGCCGACGAGATACGAATCCCGTTCCAGGTCGGCGACGACCGCTCACGGACCTGGGTGGTGACGCGCACGGCGGCCGGTCTCACCCTCAAGCACGACCATCGCCACGCCGACGGCAGCGAGGACAAGCTCACCCACTATGGCGGCGACACGCCGGGGCAGGGGACCGCGCAACGGCAGGAATTCCCCGCCGATTCCTTCTCCAGGGACCTGTTCGTCCGCGAGGCGATCCCCGCGTCGACGGCCAATGTCTGGGCGCTCGAGGCGGACGGGCGCCTATTCGCCTACGAATTGCGCCGCCCGGGCCGCTTCTTCCGGGTGGAGTTCGACCTGACCCGGCCGGTCGGGCCGCCGCCGCCGCCCTGGGGCAATTGAGAGGACATCCTTCGCAAAAGGGACCAGCATGACGGAGATCTTTTCCTCCAATTCGTTCGAGATCGTGCCGCACATCGTCGCGATGGTCGCCGCCTATCTGCTCGCCTTGCCGGTCGGCTGGAACCGGGAGAAAGAGGAAAGGAGCGCGGGGCTGCGCACCTTCCCCCTGGTGGCGGTGGCGGCCTGCGGCCTGGTCCAGGCGGCCGAACCCCTGGCCGCCAACCATCCCGAGGCGATGGCGCGGATCGTCGAGGGAATCATCACCGGCATGGGCTTCATCGGCGGCGGCGCGATCCTCAGGCTCAAGGACAGCGTCAAGGGCACCGCCACGGCGGCGAGCCTGTGGGCGACCGGGGCGATGGGTACGGCGGTGGGGCTGGGCAGCTACGACGTGGCGGTAGTGCTGTCGCTGATCACCCTGCTGACCTTGTGGGTGCTCTCGCCGCTCAAGAGCGAGCTGGTCGAGGAGCCGGACGGGACCGACGCACCGCGGGCGGCGGCAGGGGACAAGGGCGACGGTCGCGAGTGACCGTCCCCGGCGTGCGTCTTCAGGAACCGCCGACCAGGAAGATCTCGCCGTCGAAGTCGACGATGTAGAGATTGCCGGCGGCGTCCTCGCCGAACGACACCGGCTGGTTGATGGCACCCGCGTCGGGGGTGAAATCGTCGTTGCGGCGCTCGTAGCGGCTCGAGGGGAGGACCTGGCCCTGGACCAGCTGGTCGGCCGGGACGCTCCACAAATTGCGGCTGACGAAATCGGCGAAGACGTAGCGGCCGCGCAGCGACAGAGCGGGCCCGCGATAGACATAGCCGCCGATGATCGAATTGCCCTGGCGGGGACCGCTGCCGTGCAGATATTCGCTGACCGGATCGGTCAGGCCGGCCGGCGCGGTGCCGGCGAACGGACGGGTGCCCTCGCGGAACCGCCAGCCGAAGTTGAGGCCGGGCGTCGTCGTGCGCAGCAGGTCGATCTCCTCGACCGCGTCCTGGCCGACATCGCCGATCAGGAGGGCGTCGCCGGAGAAGGAGGCGCGGAACGGATTGCGCAGGCCGTAGGCGAAGACCTCGCGGGCGCCGCCGCCACCGAGGAAGGGATTGCCCGGCGCCGGGAAATAGAAAACCGGCGACGCGCCGGCGAACGGATCGGGATTGATGACGATCCGAAGGATCTTGCCGAGCAGCGAATTGGTGTTCTGCGCATTGTTCTGCGGATCGCCGGCGTCGCCGCCGTCGCCGGTGGCAATGTAGAGATTGCCGTCCGGGCCGAAGCCCATCCAGCCGCCATTGTGGTTGTTGAACTGGCTGTGCTCGATGGTGAACAGGACCTGGCACAGCCGCGCCGAGCCGAGGCCGCCGGCATCGCGCCGGCACAGCCGGATCTCGATATCGCCGTCGGCATTGGTGACGTACAGGACGAACCTTCCGGTCGCCTGGTAATCGGGCAGCGCCGCGAGCCCGAGCAGGCCGCGCTCGCCGTCGGTCGAGATGTTGTCGAAAATCCCGGCCCCGGCGGGATTGAGCCGCTCCGCCGCCGACAGGAACAAGGTCCGGATTCCGGCGGCCGGGTCGAGAAGGAAGATGCTGCCGCCTTTTTCCAATACGAACACGCGGGTGTCGCCGGGGATCGGCGCGACGTAGAGCGGCTGGGTGAAGCCGCCGGCGACGCGGCGCACGGCAATACCTTCGCGGTCGTTGGTGACGGTGATCTCGACCGCCAGGGTGCGGGCGGCCTGGCCGTCGCTGACGCTGATCTCGACGAGATAGACGTTGTTGCCGTCGGCGTCGGTCGGCAGCTCGAAGTCCGGCGCGACGGCGAAGCGCAGCAGGCCGGCGGCCGAAATGGTGAAGCGCGCCGCGTCGGCGCCGCCGGAGATGGTGAAGCTGAACGCATTGCCGTCCGGATCGGTCGCCGTCGCCTGATAGACGTCGGTCCGGTTCTCGGCCACGCTCGCGGCCGGCGGCGAGGTGAAGCTCGGCGTCTGGTTGGGCCCGGCCGGAGGCGGCGCGCCCCCTCCGCCGCCGCCGCAGGCCGACAGGAAGACGAGCGTCGCGAGAACCGCGCTACGGCGCATAGAATAAACCCCTGATCGGCGGCCCCTTGAGAAAACCCCCTGTTTCCCGCCGGTTGCGGGCATAGGAGGCGGAGCGCAGGGCTGTCAAACGGATGCTATATGGGGACGCGGTCGGGCCGGTTGGCTGCGCGGTGGCGCTGGTGCTGTCGTCCCGGCCCCGTGCAGCCATGCGCGGAACTCGGACATGCGGGCTTCATGATTAGTCGCCGGACGGTTCGGATTCCTGTTAAAGCGATGCGACCACAATAGCTCCGGAATGGACCCGGCGCTCGAAGCCGAACGGGTTTGCGTTCCGGCGGCGCTCCGCCGTGCCCCCAGCCTATTCCGCTTGCCCCGGTGCCTCGCCGCGCCTATATGCGCTTCACCTTCCTCGACATCGTCAGACGTTGAGGCTGGTCCCGGGGACGGGGCCGGCGCTGGAAGGTTTTGGCTTTCAGGAGCGCGTGTGGCGGATATCGCTGAAGTGACCCGATTGATCGAGCCGGCGGCGCAGGCCGAGGGGCTGGCGCTGGTGCGTGTCAAGATGATCGGCGGCACCTCGGACCCCACTTTGCAGGTGATGGCGGAGCGGCCGGATACGCGCCAGCTCAGCCTCGACGATTGCGCGCGGCTGTCGCGGCGCCTGTCCGAGCTGCTCGACGAGGCCGATCCGATCGACCATGCCTACCGGCTCGAAGTCAGCTCGCCGGGAATCGACCGGCCGCTCACCCGGCTCAAGGACTTTGACGACTGGAAGGGTCACGAGGCGCGGATCGTGCTCGCCGAAAAGCTCGACGGACGCAAAGTGTTCGCGGGCGTGCTGGGCGGGACCGAGGGTGAGACGGTGCTGGTCGACGTGCCTGTTCAGGGCCCGGTCGGGCTGCCGTTCGCGGCGATCCAGTCGGCCAAGCTCGTGATGACCGACAAGCTCATTCAGGCGACCGCTCCGCTGTCCGCGGAAGGCGCCGACCAGATCAAAGTAGAGGAAGACTGATCATGGCCACCAACGCCGCCGGCGCCCAGGGCGCCGTCTCCGCCAACAAGGCCGAACTGCTCGCCATTGCCGACGCGGTCGCGCGCGAGAAATTGATCGACAAGACGATCGTCATCGAGGCGATGGAGGACGCCATCCAGCGCGCCGCCCGCGCCCGCTACGGCGCCGAGAACGACATTCGCGCCAAGCTCGACCCGGTGTCGGGCGACCTGCGCCTGTGGCGGGTGGTCGAGGTCACCGAACAGGTCGACGATTATTTCAAGCAGGTCAGCCTCGACGACGCGCAGAAGCTGCAGCCGGGCGCGGTGGTCGGCGACTATATCGTCGACCCGCTGCCGCCGATCGAGTTCGGCCGGATCGCCGCCCAGGCCGCCAAGCAGGTGATCTTCCAGAAGGTCCGCGACGCCGAGCGCGAGCGGCAATATGAGGAGTTCAAGGAGAGGGCCGGCGAGATCATCACCGGAGTCGTCAAGCGGGTCGAGTTCGGCCACGTGGTGGTCGACCTCGGCCGGGCCGAGGGCGTCATCCGCCGCGACCAGCAGATCCCGCGCGAGGTCGTCCGCGTCGGCGACCGGGTGCGCTCGCTGATCCTGTCGGTGCGCCGCGAGAATCGGGGCCCGCAAATCTTCCTCAGCCGCGCCCATCCCGATTTCATGAAGAAGCTGTTCGCCCAGGAAGTGCCCGAGATTTACGACGGCATCATCGAGATCAAGGCGGCGGCGCGCGACCCGGGCAGCCGCGCCAAGATCGGCGTGATCAGCTACGACAGCTCGATCGACCCGGTCGGCGCCTGCGTCGGCATGAAGGGCTCGCGGGTCCAGGCGGTGGTGCAGGAGCTGCAGGGCGAGAAGATCGACATCATCCCCTGGTCCGAGGACCTCGCCACTTTCGTCGTCAACGCGCTGCAGCCGGCGACCGTCAGCCGAGTCGTCATCGACGAGGAGGAGAGCCGGATCGAGGTGGTGGTACCGGACGACCAGCTGTCGCTGGCGATCGGCCGCCGCGGCCAGAACGTGCGGCTCGCCTCGCAGCTGACCGGATCGGCGATCGACATCATGACCGAGGCGGACGCGTCGGAGAAGCGCCAGCGCGAGTTCATCGAGCGCTCCGAGCTGTTCCAGAAGGAGCTCGACGTCGACGAAACGCTCGCCCAATTGCTGGTCGCCGAAGGCTTCGGCGCGCTCGAGGAAGTGGCCTATGTCGAGCTCGACGAGCTCGCCTCGATCGAGGGCTTCGACGACGAGCTCGCCACCGAGCTGCAGAGCCGCGCCGCCGAGGCGCTCGAGCGCCGCGAGGAGGCGTCGCGCGAGGAGCGCCGCGCGCTGGGCGTGTCGGACGAGCTGGCCGAGATGCCCTATCTCACCGAGCAGATGCTGGTGACGCTCGGCAAGGCCGGGATCAAGACGCTCGACGACCTCGCCGATCTGGCGACCGACGAGCTGGTCCAGAAGAAGCGCCCCGAGCAGCGCCGCCAGCGCGAGAGCAACCGGCCCGAGGACAAAGGCGGCATCCTCGCCGAATATGGCCTCACCGACGAGCAGGGCAACGAGATCATAATGGCCGCCCGCGCCCACTGGTTCGAGGATGAAGGGGAGGACGCGGTTGCGGAAACCTCCCAATGAGACCCTAGCGGACGCGAGGCACGTCCCAGAGCGCAAGTGCATCCTTTCCGGGGAACACGGCGAGCGGGACGGACTGATCCGGCTGGCGCTTTCTCCTGAGGGGGAAGTGCTTCCCGACGTGCGGGCCAAGGCGCCCGGGCGGGGAGCGTGGATCGGTGTCGACCGCGCCACCCTCGAAACGGCTCAGTCGAAAGGCAAATTGCGCGGCGCGCTGGCCCGCGCCTTCAAGGGCGCGCCGCTCGCCATTCCCGACGATCTCGGCGAGCGGATCGAGGCGGCGCTGCGCCAGGCGGCGCTCGACCGGCTCGGCCTCGAGGCGCGCGCCGGAACCCTCATCACCGGCACCGAGCGGATCGAGGATGCCTGCCGGAAGGGCGAGGTCCACCTCCTCCTCCACGCCGCCGATGCGGGCGAGGACGGCAACCGCAAGCTCGACCAGGCCTGGCGGGTCGGCGGAAGGCAAGGTCAAGGGCTGGTGATTCCAGCGGAAAGACCCATATTGTCGTTGGCGCTCGGGCGACAGAATGTGGTACATATCGCCCTGAGGGATCGTGCCGCCGCCGCGCGTGTCCGGCACGCGCTCGGGCGGTGGTGCGCTTTTATCGGAACCGAGGCTGGGCTAGACGCCGCGACGGCGGGGACGCCGGACGCGTCGGCTGTTGATGTGAACGAAGGATTGTAATGAGCGAGACGACAGATAAGCCGAAGCTTGGCGCGCGCGCCCCTCTCGGGCTGAAGCGCACCGTCGAGACCGGCAAGGTCAAGCAGAGCTTCAGCCACGGCCGCTCGAACACGGTCGTCGTGGAGGTCAAGAAGCGCCGCATCCTCGGCCGTCCCGGCGAGGCCGAAGCGCCGCGCGTCGAGGAGGCGCCGAAGCCGGCCGACCCGGTCGCGCGCGCCCCGCAGCCCGCCCAGCCGGCGCCGAAGCCGGCCGCGCCGCAGCGCCCGGTCAGCGACACCACCACCCGCCGCGAGCTGCAGGACAAGTTGCTGCGCGAGGCCGAGGAATCCCGCCTCAACGCGCTTGAGGAAGCGCGCCGCCGCGAGGACAAGCAGGCCCAGCAGGCGACCGAGGAGGAGAAGCGCCGCGCCGAGGAGAATCGGCGCGCCGAGGAAGAGCGCATCGAAGCCACCCGCCGCGAGGCCGAGGAAGCCGCCCAGCGTACCCCCGAGGAAGCGCCGCGTCCGGCCGAGTCAGCACCGACGCCGATCGTGGACGACGAGGACGAAGACCGCCGCCCGGCCCACGCCCGGCCCAAGCATCACGCCCCGGCCGCCAAGCGCCCCGAGCCGGCCCGCCCCGTGCGCGGCCGCGACGACCGCCGCCATGCCGGCAAGCTCACCGTCACCCGCGCCCTGTCCGACGAGGACGACAGCCGCGCCCGCTCCCTCGCCGCGCTCCGTCGCGCCCGCGAGAAGGAGAAAAGGGCCCATCAGCAGGCGGGGCCGTCGGCCAAGCAGGTCCGCGACGTCGTCGTCCCCGACGCGATCACCGTCCAGGAGCTCGCCAACCGCATGGCAGAACGCGCCGCGGACCTCGTCAAAGCCCTGTTCAAGATGGGCATGGTCGTTACCGTCAACCAGGATATCGACCAGGATACGGCGGAGCTGCTGGTCACCGAGTTCGGCCACAACATCAAGCGCGTCAGCGAAGCCGACGTCGACATCCGGGCTGACGCCGACACCGACGCGCCCGAGACTTTGCAGCCGCGGCCGCCGGTGGTCACGATCATGGGCCATGTCGACCACGGCAAGACGTCACTGCTTGACGCGATCCGCGGCGCCAATGTCGTCTCCGGCGAGGCCGGCGGCATCACCCAGCATATCGGCGCCTATCAGGTCGGCCTGCCCGACAAGTCGAAGATCACCTTCCTCGACACGCCGGGCCACGAGGCCTTCACCGAGATGCGGGCGCGCGGCGCCAACGTCACCGACATCGTCGTTCTGGTCGTCGCCGCCGACGACGGCCTCAAGCCGCAGACGGTGGAGGCGGTCAACCACACCAAGGCGGCGGGTGTGCCGATGATCGTCGCAATCAACAAGATCGACAAGCCCGGCGCCAATGCCCAGAAGGTCCGCGAGGAGCTGCTCCAGCACGAGATCATCGTCGAGGACATGGGCGGCGAGGTCCAGGACGTCGAAGTCTCGGCGCTCAAGAAGACCAATCTCGACGGCCTGCTCGAGGCGATCGCGCTCCAGGCGGAGCTGCTCGAGCTCAAGGCGAACCCGGACCGGGCGGCCGAGGGCACGGTGGTCGAGGCCAAGCTCGACAAGGGCCGCGGGCCGCTCGCCACCGTGCTGGTCCAGCGCGGCACGCTCCATGTCGGCGACGTGTTCGTCGTCGGCCCGATCGCCGGCAAGGTCCGGGCGATGATCGACGACAAGGGCCGCCAGGTGAAGCAGGCGGGCCCGAGCGTTCCGGTCGAGGTGCTCGGCCTCAGCGGCGTGCCGTCCGCCGGCGACACGCTCACGGTGGTCGAGAACGAGGCGCGCGCCCGCGAGGTCGCCGCTTATCGCCAGAGCCTGATCGACCGCAAGCGCACCACCAGCGCTCCGATCAGCCTGGAGAATATGTTCGCGTCCAAGGCGAACGCGACGATCGAGTTCCCGCTGGTCATCAAGGCCGACGTGCAGGGCTCGGTAGAGGCGATCGTCGGTGCGCTGAACCGGATTTCGACCG
>DASUVK010000012.1:0-8455 GCA_036378975.1 Allosphingosinicella sp.
GGCCGAGAAACTCGCCGCTGTTGAGCCAATCGCCCTGGACGACTTCGAATTGCAGGTCGATGCGGGCGTTGACGGCGATGAACAAGATGCCCCGTCTCTCGCCGTCCTCGGGCGTGTCCGTGGTGAGAAGCGGCCCGCCATAGGCGATGCCGCGCCGCAATATGCGATGATGGCGGACGTCGTTGCGTCCGCCTATGTCGCGCGGATTGGCCCGGCGGACATGGGCGCCGAGCGGGCATTTCCGGCCGAAGGGATCGTCCGCGGCATAGCGGAAGTCGTTGAGCGCCGCTTCGGTTTCGGGACAGGCCGTGCTGCGCTGGCTGTTGGGCGAGTGCACCAGCGAGGTGCCATTGGGCCAGCGCCCGAAGAATTCCGCCGCGAGCTTGTCTTGCGCGCGGGTGTCGTCCGGGCGCTGCTGACTGAGAAAGGCGCGAAAGCCCTCGACGTCCTGCTCGAGCTTGCGGAACACCAAATAGGTCGAGCCGGCCCGCAGGTCGGCGTGGATCGGCAATCTGTGCGACTGTCCCGATTCGTCCTCGCGGTCGAGGAAGATCTCGCCGGGTGCCACCGGCGTCCAGGTGCCCCGGCGGTCGGCGGTCCCTCCGCCGGGAACGGTGTCGCCGACACCGACGTCGACGAAGGGCTGGCTGAGGCCGTCCCGGAAGCCGAAATGCTCCTTGCGCTCGGTCAAGGGGACGACCTCGCCGTCCGGATTCGCCTTGTAATCCACTCGATAGGGATCCTGTCCCAGCTCGATGTGGACGATCTCGAGGCCGAGCAGGCGAAACAGCAGGCCGATCCAGGCGCGCAGCTCGCTGCCGTCGTCGACGGCCGGATCGTTGAACAAGCGGATCTCGCGGCGGAGCGACTTCCAGAAGCTCTCGCTGAGCGGTCCGGCCGGGGCCAGGTTCGAGCCGCCGGTGAAGAAGCCGTGCACGTTCCTCAGCCCGAGCTCGCCTTCCCAATATTCGGGCGCGCTGCGGCCGACGTCGCCGAGCCGGCGCGCGCGCGCCGCCAAGCCTTCCTTGAAGGCCTCCGGAAAGGAGTGGAGCGTGTTGGCATGCAGTTTCAGCGCCTCGAGGCCGGAGAAGCTGAACGCCATGGTGATCGGCGTCTGGTCGAACGGCTCGGGACCGGACCGGGACCGGGACTCCGTCGCCTCGCTGCGCAGGACCGGAAGGACGGGGCCCGGGGCGAATATCGGCGCGGCCTGCCGCAGCAACTCGTAGAGGATCATCCGCGCCAGCGGGCCGTGCGGACTATTGCCCGCGGGCGCCGCGATCGAGCTCCGGACCGCCGCCATCACCTCCTGATAATTCCCGCGGATGAAGTCGAGCACCTCCTCGACGTGGACGGCCATGCCCAGCATGTCGTGCAGATCGTCGGCCTGGAAATCGGCAGCCATCTTCTGGGCGAGCGCATTGAGGGCCGCGGCGCCGGGCGGGACGCCCGACGCGGCGAACAGGGCTTCCCTGGGGAGGCCCGCTTTGTTCAGGTCGGCCGCGAATTGCGCCGCTTCCGCCTTCAGGTCCTCGCCGTCTCCATTGACCAGAACCTTGAGCCAATTCAGGAAGGCCTGCGCCGGCGCGTCGGGGTCGATGGCCTGATCGGCCAGCGCTGCGCTGCCCGGCCTGGGGTGCCGGAGCTCGCTTTTCGCCTGACCGACAAGGCCACCGTTGAGCACGCTCGGAAAGGCGAGGTCGAGCTTCAGCCTTCTGGACGGCGATCCCGTCTTGTCCTTGAGGAAGAAGCCCGGCGAGCCCTGACGAGCCGGCGGTTCCGCCGGCTCCTGCTGGCTCGCGACCGCGGCGAGGCGGGTTACCGTCTCGCGCATCTCGGCTTGCTGCATGATCCGGAAGAAGAAGAACAAGGACCAGTTGCGGGTCTCGTAACCCTCGCCCTGCGGCCCGACCGGCATCTTCGCCGCCCGCAACAGATGCGCCTGAACGTCCGAGGCGGTCTGGCGCGGAGGGCCGGCCTGATTTTCGCTGTTCACCGCCTCATCCTCCCTTAGCGCTCGTCGTCCGACGCATAGGTTCCGCCCGGGTTTGGAAAGCCCGCCGCATATTGCTGGTTCTCGCGAAGGAACTCGTCGAACATCTCGTCCATCGACCGCACGGTCGGTCCAGTCGGCGAGCGGACCCGCGCCACGAACGCGTCGAAGCGCCGCTTGAAGGCCTCGAGCTGTCGGATCCGGACCACCGAAAGATCGCGATAGGGGGCGTAGAACAGATCGGTGCGGATCTGGAAGGTGCGGATCCAGATCCAGAATTCATCGAAATTGGCGCTGCTCGGATAGAGCTCGCAATTCTCGAAGATGCGGTCGAACTCCCGGCCCATGAAGTGCGCGATCTCGCGCATGTAGGACTTCAGCTCGCCGTCGAATTCGACGAGCGTGAGCAGCCATGAACGCAGCTCCGGCTTGCGGGACGGCGTGCGGGAGGACTGCGATTCGGGCGGCAGCGGCGCTATCTCGATGAAGTCGTCGAGCGGCCTCGGCACCCTGGATAAGGGACCGTGCCGTTGCGGCTGCCCGTCGGTGCGGGCATCCTCGTTCCCCTCCTCGTCATATTCGTCATATTCGATGCTGTCGATGTCCGAGAGGAGCAGATATTGTTCGGGCCGGATGACGATCATCCGGCCGAAATGGATGGTTGAAACCTTGTCGAGATCGGTCGGAATGCCCTGCTGGTGACGCTTGGCGAGGTTGGCGATCGAGGCGCGGAGACGCTCTTCGTAGGTCCGCCGCTCGCCCGGCACGATCCCTTTCCGGATCGGCGCCAGCACGGCGATCTCGGAGACGCCGCCGACCCGCTGCGACGTCGCCCACTGGAAGCGCGGCCTGGGCTTGGGCTTGGTCGTTTTTCGACTCGGTCGCGTCGCCATCTTCCGCCCTGCTTTCTCGAGCGAATCCCTTTCGGAAGCGCTCGGCCAAAGTTCCGATTGCTGTACTTGAACTCGGAAAAGCATCGGTCTCCGGTCGGAGTGCGTCCCCCGTATATCCGAGTCCCCGCCTCGAGGATGTGGGGAAAGTCACACAATGTCCATCCGCCCCGCCACTGTCGGGCAGGGGCCGAGCCGCGGCTGCCGTCCCTTCACGGCGCGCGTCACGGCGGGTTGAGTCCGCCGCCCGGCGGGCCGAGAATGAAGGGCCATGCCGGATCGTCTCTTCCGCACTCTGATCCGCGCCGGTCCGCTCGAAGTGGTCGCAGCCGACGGCCGGGCGCGGCTCTATGGGACGCCGTCCGCGCACGTCGAGCCCGTCCGCATCCGGCTCGCCGACGCCGCCGCCGGCCGCGCGATCGCCCGCAATCCGGCGCTGGGCTTCGGCGAGATGTACATGGCCGGGCGGCTCACGCTCGAGCAGGGCGACATCCGCGCGCTGCTCGACCTGATCGGCTTCAACATACGCTGGGAGAAAGAGAATCCGGTGCGCGCGGCGCTGTGGCGGCCGCTGCGGCTGGCGGCCGCCTGGGACAGCTGGAACTGGCCGCGGCGCGCGCGGCGCAACGCCGCCCACCATTACGACCTGTCCGACCGGCTCTACGCGCTGTTTCTCGACCGCGAGCGCCAATATAGCTGCGCCTATTTCGCGGAGGACGGGCAGGACCTCGACTCCGCCCAGGCGGCGAAAATGGCGCACGTCGCCGCCAAGCTGCGCCTCGAGCCGGGACAGCAGGTGCTCGACATCGGCTGCGGCTGGGGCGGGCTCGCGCTACACCTCGCGAGGGCGGCGGACGTCGAGGTGCTCGGCATCACCCTTTCGGAGGGGCAGCTGCACCACGCCCGCGCCCGCGCGGCGGCGGAAGGGCTGGACCGGCGGGTGCGGTTCGAGCTTCGCGACTGGCGCGAGGTCGGCGGCAGGTTCGACCGAATCGTCAGCGTCGGCATGTTCGAGCATGTCGGGCCGCCGCATTACCGGCCGTTCCTGGCGCGGTGCCGCGAGCTGATGAGCGAGGACGGGCTGATGCTGCTCCATACGATCGGTCGGGCCGACGGCCCCGGCGCCACCGATCCCTGGCTCGCCAAATACATCTTCCCCGGCGGCTACGTGCCGGCGCTCAGCCAGATCGCGCCGGCGATCGAGCGATCGTGGCTGTGGCTGACCGACCTCGAGATCCTCCGCGGCCATTATGCCCGCACGCTCGGCGCCTGGTACGAGCGGGTGCAGGCGGCGCGGGACGAGATAATCGCGCTGTACGACGAGCGTTTCTTCAGGATGTGGAGCTTCTACCTCGCCGGCGGCATCGCCGCCTTCCGCCACGGCGGCCACCTCGTCTTCCAGCTCCAGCTCGCCCGCCGCCAGGACGGCGCGCCGCCGACGCGGGACTATATCGACCAGGCTGAGCGGGCACTGAGGCAACCCCTCTCCCGTTCTTCACGGGAGAGGGAGGGGCCCGCGAAGCGGGAGGGTGAGGGTCTGCAACCCTGATTCAGCAAGACCCTCATTTCCCACCGCTGCGCGGCGGGCCCCCTCTCCCGCGAAAAGCGGGAGAGGGGGCTTACGACTCCGGCTCGCATCCGCAGCGACGGTTGGCCGGCACCGCCACGTCGATCTTCTTCGGGCGCGGCAGATCGAGGGCGACCATGATCGCGGCGAACTCCTCCGCCGTCCGGCCGCCGCCGAGGCGCGGGTTGCGGGCGCGCTCCTCGCCGACGCTGCTTACGGTCAGATTCCGGTAATCGTGGCCGGGGCAGACGATCGTCTCGTCGGCCAAGGTGAAGATCTTGTCGTGGACCGAACGATAGAGGGTATAGGCGTCGCCGCCCTGGAAGTCGGTGCGGCCGCAGCCGCCGATCAGCAGCAGGTCGCCGGTAAACACCCGCGCCGTGCCGCCGGAATCGACCAGGTAGGAATGATGCTCCTCGGTATGGCCGGGGGTGAAAAGCGCCCGCACATCGATGCCGCCCATTTCGAGCGGCTCGAGTTCGCTGACGATGCGGCAGGCGCCGGTGACTCCGGGCGGGGAAGCGGCGCGGCAGCCGGTCAGCGACCGCAGCCGGCCGGCGCCGGTGATATGGTCGGCGTGGATGTGGGTGTCCAGGGTCCAGGCGAGGCTGAGTCCGAGCGCCTGCAGCGCCTCGAGGTCGCGGTCCACCGTCTCCAGCACCGGATCGATCAGCAGGGCCGCGCGCGTGTCCGGGCAGGCGAGCAAATAGGTGAAGCTCGACGATTCGGGCTCGAACAGCTGGCGGAAGATCACCAGACGCCCACCGCTTCGCGCACCCCCTTCATCGTCGCTTCCGCCCGCTCCGCGGCGGCCTCGCCCGAGCGGCGGAGGAAGGCGATCAGGCCAGCCTCGTCGCCGCGTATGTCGGCGTAGCGGCGCTGGATCGGCTCGAGCCCGGCGATCACCGCCTCGGCGACGCCGGTCTTGAGCGCGCCATAGCCCTGGCCGTCGAAGCGCCGCAGGGCCTCGTCCCAGCCGCCGCCGGCGAAGGCGTGGTAGATGGTGAGCAGGTTGCTGACCCCCGGCCCCGGGTCCGCCGCGTCGACCGCGGTGCGGCTGTCGGTCTTTGCCGACTTCAGCTTCTTGAGGATGGTCGCGGGCGGGTCGAGCAGGCCGATGGCGTGGCCGGTCCGGCCGGCGCTCTTCGACATCTTCGCCTCGGGATCGTCGAGGCCCATGATCCGAGCGCCGACCTTCTGCACCATGATCTCGGGCCGGGCGAATCGGTAGCCGAACAAATGGCCGAAGCGCTGGGCGATATCCTGGGTGATCTCGACATGCTGGCGCTGGTCCTCGCCGACCGGCACGAGGTCGGTATGGTAGAGGAGGATGTCGGCGGCCTGCAGGACCGGATAGGAATAGAGGCCGACGCCGACCGAATCCGCGCCTTCCGACTTGGACTTGAACTGGGTCATCCGGTTCATCCAGCCCATCGGCGTGACGCAGCTGAGGATCCAGGCGAGCTCGCTATGCTGGCGGACCTGCGACTGGATGAACACCAGCGACTTTTCCGGATCGATGCCGCAGGCGAGATAGAGGGCGGCGACGTCGAGGCAGTTGGCGCGCAGCCGCTCCGCCTCGATCGCCTCGGGGACGGTCAAAGCGTGCAGGTCGACGATGCAGAAGATGTTGTCGTGCCGGTCCTGCTCGCGCACCCATTGGGCGATCGCGCCGATATAATTGCCGATATGGAGGTCGCCGGTCGGCTGGATGCCGGAAAAGACCGTCTTCTTGCGGCTGGGCTCGGCCAAGTCTTCGCTCCTGAGGGAATTCACGCGTGCCGTAACCGCGCCGACCGCCTCAGCGCAAGCCGGGGATGAGCACGGCGGCGCCCTCGAGCCGCCCGCCGCGCACCGCCGCCAGCGCGTCGTCGGCGCGGTCGAGCGGAAAGACGGTGGTCGCGGCGCGCACGCCCGCTTGAACGGCGAGAGCCAGGAACTCGTGTCCGTCGGCGCGGGTGAGGTTGGCGACCGACTGGATCCGGCGCTCGCCCCACAGATCGGCATAAGCGAAAGACGGTATGTCGCTCATATGGATGCCGGCGCAGACGACGCGGCCGCCCTTCCTGACCCGGCGCAGCGCTTCGGGCACCAGCGCGCCGACCGGCGCGAACAGGATCGCCGCGTCGAGCGCTTCGGGCGGCGCCTCGTCCGAGCCGCCGGCCCAGGCGCAGCCGAGCGAGCGCGCGAAGGCTTGGCCGACGGCGTCGCCGGGCCGGGTAAAGGCGTGGACTCGCCGTCCCTGCCAGGCGGCGAGCTGGGCGACGAGGTGGGCGGCGGCGCCGAAGCCGTAGAGGCCGAGCCGCTCCGCCTCGCCCGCCAGCTTCAGCGCGCGGTAGCCGATCAGCCCCGCGCACAGCAGAGGCGCCGCCTCGACGTCGCCAAAGGTGTCGGGGATCGGCAGGCAGAAGGCCGCGTCGGCGACGGCGTGGCTGGCATAGCCGCCGTCGCGGGTAAAGCCGGTGAAGACCGGCGCGTCGCACAGATTCTCCTCGCCGCGCCGGCAAAAGGGGCAGGCGCCGCAGGCCCGGCCGAGCCAGGGCACGCCGACCCGGTCGCCCGGCGCGAATCCGCTCGCCCCTTCCCCGGGCCGGACGACTCGTCCGACGATCTCGTGCCCCGGCACGATCGGCAACGGACCGCGCAGCTCGCCGTCGGCGATGTGAAGGTCGGTCCGGCAGACGCCGCAGGCGGCCACCTCGATCAGGATCTCGCCCGGCCCGGGCTCCGGCAGGGCGCGTTCGACGGCCCGGAGCGGCCCGCCCGCCGTGTCGAGCTGCATCGCATGCATCCGGCGCGTCATGCCGCTTCCTTAGCACGGCGGCGGCGGCTAGCGTGCCTGGCCATGACCAAGCCAATATTGTTCGACTATTTCCGCTCCTCGGCGAGCTATCGAGTCCGCATCGCCCTGGGCCTGAAGGGCGTCGACCATGACCGCAAGCCGGTCAATCTGGTCGAGGGCGGCCAGCAGGAACCGGATTATCGCGCGATCAACCCGCAGGGCTTCGTCCCGGCGCTCGAGATAGACGGGCACAGGCTGACTCAGAGCCTCGCCATCATCCATTATCTCGAGGCGACCCGGCCCGAGCCGCCGCTGCTGCCGTCCGACCCGGCCGACTCGGCCCATGTCCGCGCCCTCGCCTTGCTGGTCGCCTGCGACATTCATCCGCTCAACAATCTGCGCGTGCTTCATTATCTCAAGGACGAGCTCGGCCAGGAGCAGGCGGCGCGCGACGCCTGGTACCGCCACTGGATCGCCGAAGGATTCGCCGCCTTGGAGGCGATGGCGGCGCCGCGCGCGGGACGATTCCTGTTCGGCGACGCGCCGACCCTGGCGGACGTCTGCCTGGTGCCGCAGATGTTCAATGCGCGGCGGCTGGAGACCCCCCTCGACGCTTACCCGACCTTGGTGCGGGCGGACTCGGAGGCGAACCGGCTCGAAGCCTTCGCGGCAGCGCATCCCGACGCTATAGGTCCTTCGTCCTAGGGAGGAGTCGAGCATGGGCCGAGTCGAGGCGATCGGGCAGAACATGGCGGACCTGGCGCCGCTGGCCAGTATCGACATCCCGCCGATGAAGGACCGCGTGTCCGAAGCCGAATGGAAGATCCGCGTCGATCTCGCCGCCGCCTACCGGCTGGTCGCGCATTACGGCTGGGACGACCTCATCTTCACCCACCTCTCGGCGCGGGTTCCCGGTCCCGAGCATCATTTCCTGCTCAATCCCTACAACCTCATGTTCGAGGAAGTGACCGCCTCGAGCCTGGTCAAGGTCGACGTCGCCGGCAATCCGGTCGAGCCGTCGCCGTTCATCACCAACCCGGCCGGCTTTACCATCCATAGCGCCATCCACATGGCGCGCGACGATGCGCAGTGCGTCATGCACAGCCACACCACGGCCGGCATGGCGGTGGCGGCGCAGGAGCAGGGCCTGCTGCCGTTGAACCAGATGTCGATGCAGTTCTTCGGCCGTACCAGCTACCATGACTACGAGGGCATTGCGCTCG
>DASUVK010000013.1:0-54318 GCA_036378975.1 Allosphingosinicella sp.
GATCGCCAACCTCGCCAAGCGTCACCAGCAGGGCATTCCGACCGATCTCGACAAGGTGTCCAGCATCCATTTCGGCCGGATGATCATTATCCGGCCGGAGCAATATCTGCTTTTGTCCGAGTCCGCGGCCGACTTACCCGAGGCCGCCGGAGATCGTCCGGGCGGTGCTGACGGCCGGCTGCCACCGGCGGGGGAGGCCGAGAGGCCGGAGGCATGGGACGGCTTCTCCAGCGCCTACATTCCCGAGCCGGTGGATGACGATTTCGAGGAGATCCGGGCCCGCTCTGTGCGAGGGCGTCAGCCGATCCCGTCTCGACCCCGGTCGAGGCCACGGTCCTGGCTGCTGACTCTCGTCGAATTCGACGGCGAGCTGAAGTCCTACATGCGCGAGATCGCCTATTTCCTCGGCCCGGAATTCGACCGGATTTTCGACAATTGCGATTTCTATCCCCGCACCGCCAATTTCGAGAAATTCTGGCTCTGGATACGCACCTTCCAAATCAACACCGACCTCTTCTACGCGACCTACCGCGATCTTTCGGTTGTGCGGATCCGTCAGCTCGAGGCGTTCAAGCGCCGCTTCGACGCATTCGTCGCCCGGGTACGCTCACCGACCGGGCCGATCGTCCGCTCGATGGACGAGATGTTCGACGAGTTCCTGCGCGAAAATCAGCAATATGCGTCGGGCTTCCCGGCGCCCGGGGGAACCTATCCCACGGACGAGGGGCGATAGGAGGATGGAGCGGTGAATCGGACCGACAACCAAGCTGAACCCTCCTGCGGAGGTCCGCCGATCGCGGAGCGGCCCGCCGCCGGGCCTCCGAAATCCTGCGTCCAGGCGCATCTGGTGAGGCCGGCGAAGATGCCGACCGGTCGGAGCGCCGAGAAAGGCAAGGCCTACGAGACCCGCAACTGGTCCTTATTCTTTTTCTTTCGGATCATGCAGCAAGGCGAGATGCAGGAGACGCTCAGCAGGCTCAAGGCGATCCTGGCCCAGGAGGAAGAATCGGGGTTCAGACGCTTAAAGATGGATCTCGCCTTTCCCACCGTTCTGAATGCCGGCCTGGTCAGCCAGGCGCTGCGCGACATGCGCGAGGCGCACGAGAGAACAATTGAACAAGAAGCCGGGGCGGAAGCAGCAGAGGGGACCTCAGCCGACGTGAACGCGACGTCCGTGTCGGCGCCATCGGCGATGTCGCCGGCGGCGGACGAGGGCCAGGGCGCACCGGAAGCGCTGCGGCGGCCTGACGACGGCCCGGCCGACGCGCCGGCCCGGGCGTTTCGGAACTGGCTGAAGGTCCTCCTCGATGCCAACGGGGAGTGCATGCTCAACGAGATGCGGAGCCTGCTTGAGCTCCTGCCGCCGAGCTCGGCCCCGGAGGACATCTACCAGGCATTCAACCTGCCGTCCGATGTCGAACCGATCAGCGAAGCGGCTCGACTCATGGCCTTCGCATTCAGCAACAACGTCGCCGCCGTGCCCGCTCGGATAGTCGGCAATCTTGGGGCAATATACGCCTATCTCGCCGCCCACTACAAAGACGCTTTGACGGCGATCCGGCGGTCGATCGAGTCGCCGCCCGACGAAGGATCGCCGCACGGCTTTCTCGCCCGGATCGTGCTGTACGAGATGCTTCGGCAAGGAGAGTCGCTGTTCGTCGATCATCCGGGAAGGCCGGTCCTGCGGAGCGAGTCCGACGAATCGGAGCGGCTGCGCGAGGTCGATGGCACCGACCGTACTCCGATCTCGATGGCGTTCACTTTCGCGGGCTTGAAGGCGCTCAAGCTGGACAGCGACACGCTCGCCTCGTTTCCCGAGCCCTTCAGGGAGGGAATGGCGGCACGCGCCCACCGGCTCGGCGACGTCGGCCGCCACGCACCGGAGCATTGGGAGGGAGAACTCGGCCTCAACACCGTTCACGGCTTCTTCACCGGCGCCTCTAACCTGGAGGTGGAACCGCATGAGGCGCCCAGCGAGCCTTTCTGGAGGGGGCTGCGCGAGGATATCCGCCATTTCAACGATCCAACCGCCGAGGAGGGAGTCAATTTACGCGGATGGATCGGGCAGCTGTTCAGGTTGCTTGGCCTGGAGGTAGTACACATAGAGCTCGGCCAGGATCCTTACGAGGTCGAGAAAGACGACAATGACAACGAGAAAATTAAGCACCTGCCGACGCGCAAGGAGCATTTCGGCTTTCGCGACGGCCTCAGCCAGCCCTTCGTCGACATGGGTCTCGGCGATACCCTGCCGGGCGGCGGGACGGCGGACCGCCGCGGAACCTGGAGTCCGGTGGCGCCCGGCGAGATCTTCCTCGATCGCGAGGACGAGAGCGGCCAGACGCACATTCTGCCCCTCAATGTCGACCTGCGGGAAGGGTCGACCTATCTGGTCTTCCGCAAGCTCGAGCAGGACGTGGAGGGGTTCCGCTCGTTCCTCGGGCAACAGCGTCCGGACAACCCTCGCGGTCAGCGCAAGCTCGCGGCACAATTCGTCGGACGGTGGGAGAACGGCACCTCGCTGGTCCACTCCCCTCATGCCGAGCGCAGCATAGCGGGGCCCGAAACCGAAGCGGCGCTGAACGACTTCCGCTACGCAGCCGATGATCCCGATGGCCGCAAATGCCCGTTGGGGGCGCATGTCCGGCGGGCCAATCCCCGCGATATCGGCGGACGCAACGACGTCCGCCACCACCGCATCCTGCGCCGCGGCATCGCTTATGGCGGACCGCTACTGAAAGAAGGCGAGCCCGATGACGGCGAAAAGCGCGGCATCCTGTTCATCGCCGCGAACGCGCGCATCGACCTCCAGTTCGAAGTCATCCAGGGCGACTGGCTCAACGGCGGCGAGTTTCTCGGCCAGGCCGGATTGGGACGTTGTCCGATCTCCGGCACGCAGGATGGAACGGTGCGCTCGAGCTTTCTCGAAGCCGGGGCGGTGGCACCGGTGAGCGGTCTCCCCAACTTCGTCACCTTACGTGGCGGCGACTATTTCTTTGCGCCGGGGATTACGGCTCTGCGCAAGATCGCGCAGGGCTGCACGTTCGAACCTTCCCGAGAGTTGCCCTACGACGGCTATGCGATAGCGGATGTTTGCCCGCCCTCGCTGTTCGGCGAAGATCGGCTCGCGAAGATTGGCTGGCGGCAGCTGAGCAAAGGCCTGGCGGTGCGCATGCGCGCCGGCGAGACGGACTTTTTCGGCGGAATTCCCCAACGGGAGAAGGTCGCGTTTGTCGGCCGCTACAACGACGTCAAGGCCGTGTTGAGCAACGACCCCGTACCGGAAAACGAAAAGGGCGACGGCGACGGTGACGTCTATTTCTCGGTCGAGCCCTATCTCACCGCCGGCAGTCGTATCAGCCGCGGCGAAAGATTCCTGGTCGGCCTCGATACCGGCAACCCGTCGCGAAAAAGACTTTTCGCCATCCTCGATGCGGCCTGGAACAGACTTCAATCCGAATGGCAGAAGGAATGGCCCGACCTGAAGCCCGAGGAGGCGGCCGACAGGGTCGTGCGTCAGGCGGGGAAGGCCGGCCTCGACGCGGCGCTGCGGCGCACCGCCGGCGCGCGACGAATCGACCTCGTCGAAGATCTCGCGGCGCAGGCCGCCTATGGGGTGATCCGCAAAATCTTCGGCATATCCGGACCGTCATGGCTGAGCGAATTGGCCGGAGCCTTCCCTTTCTCGCGCCAGCATGTCGGAGATTTGCCGCCGGACTGGATCGCCGCCTTCAAGGGCGAGAGGCCCACCGATCCGGGCCTGAAGACGATGCAGGTGTGGAGCACCTTTCTCATCGCCGATCTGATCGGCAATTCCATGAGCCAGCAAGTGCTGCAGGGGCTTTCACGCCAGGCCGGCTCGGAGATGTTGAACCACATCGATCAGTCCATCGCGGAGATCCGCGCCCGCGGTCCGGTCGGCAATCCGAGGAACCTGGTCGAGGCGTTTCTGCTCACCGGACAGGATCTGCTCGCGAAGGCCGTGCAGGGAGCCTCGCCCGAAGGCCCGAACGATCCTTGGACCTACTATCATCCTCACGGCGACAATTGGCGGCATCTCTACCATAAGGACATGACCATTATCCTGCTCGAAATCATTGGATCGACGCTGGCGGTAATTCCACTCACCTTCGGATCGGTGATGAAGACGCTGTTGGATCTGCGCCTGGACCTTCCCATGATGTTGGAGAGGCTGAAGGACCAGCCGGGGGCCGCAGCGAAAATCATATATGAGAGCGAGCGTCTGAATCCGAATTCGGCGATCCGCATTCGCCGTTGCACGGCTGCGAAGTATGTCGGCACGACTACTCCGCGCCGGCTGATCGCGAAGGGCGACTTCGTGGCGGCCCTGATTGCGACCGCTAACAAGGACAGGCATATCTTCTGGGAGCCGGAGCGCTTTGAGTTGGGGGATGTCGATCCATTGTCCAGCCTCCACGGTCGTCGGCGACGGAATGGAAAAAGCCCCCGTGATCCGTCCGATTATCTGATGTTCGGCGTGCGCGGCAGCAATAAAGAATGCTGGGGGGCCGATCGTGCCGCCATGCCGATCCTGGAGGAATGCCTTTATGCCTGCGGCCGGCTGCAGGGCCTCCGCCCCGTGGCCGGGCCGCGCGGCGAGCCGCAGAAGATCGGCACGGTGACGGTCGGCCTGCCCGCGCGATTCACCCGGATACTCGCGAAGGACGCCCGGGACACGTAGCTTCCGGCCAGGCCGCCAGCCCGTGGCGCGCGCACAGCTGCGCGCGCTCGGCGAGGTCCTCGGCGATGCGCGGGTCGCCGGGCGCGAGCTCGGCGAGCATTCGCGCGCGCAGGCCGAGCGCATCGACGGTCAGCCACGGATTTCCGATCCCCCGCGCCCGGGCCAGCGCCTCGCCGAGGATGTCGAGCCCGCGGCCCATCTCGCCGACCCGCATCAGCGCCTCGGCATAGCCGGCCTGGAGATAATAGACTTCGAGCTGGCCGGTGCGCCGGTGCAGCTTGCGCCGCATGCACTCCTCGACCAGCCGGACCGCCTCCGCCGGCCGTCCGGACCGGCTGAGCGCGATCGCCATCCGGCCGTCGAGGTCCGCCTTGATCGCGTCATAGCCGTTGCGCTCGCTGATCGCGCGGGCGACGGCGATACATTCCACCGCCTCCTCATTGCGATGCAGCATCAGCAGGTTGCGGCCGAGCGCGTTGCGCGCCAGCACCTCCGCATAGGCGTCGCCCTCGCGCTGGGCGAGCGCGAGGGCCTGATCCAAATGGACCAGCCCCTCCTCATAGGCGCCGACCTCGAGCAGGAACCAGCTCAGGAAGGACAAAGCGGTGGCGCTGGGCAGGCTGGCGGCGCCGAGCCGCGCCGTTTCGAGCGCGCCGGTGAGCATCGCGCACAGCTCGCGCTGCTCGGCGATCGCGCGGTCGACTCGCCCCATGCCATGGAGGATGTTGGTCTGCATGATCAGGCTGGAAAAGATCAGCGCCGGCGACTGCAGCTGCCGCGCGATCGCCAGCCCCTCCTCGGTCGCGCGCAGGCCTTCCTCGTAGCGGCCTTCAAACCAGCAGACCATGCCGATCTGCGACAGCGTGCCGGAAATCAGCGCCGGCTGCCCGGAGCGCCGCGCCAGCTCCATCGCCCGCGGCAAATGCAGGTTGACCTTGTCGAACTCGCCGAGCTGCAGCATCGAGGTGCCGGCCAGCAGCACGAAGTCGAGATATTTCTCCTGCGCGGCGTCGCCGATCCGGTCGACCAGGCCGATGGCGCGGTCGAAGATCAGGTTGAGCGACTGCGTCGCCGAGCTCCGCCGAGCCTCGAGCGCGGCCTCCCACAAATAGCCGAGCGCGGCCTCGAGGTCGCCCGCGCCCTCGGCGTGGTGGGCGAGCTGCTCGTAGCGGCCGGAGAGACCCGGATGGCGGGCCGCGATCGCCTCGACGGCCGACCGGTGAAGCTGCCGGCGCCGCTGGCGCGGGATCGTGTCGGCGCAGGCCTCGGCGATGATCTGGTGGCGCATATGGGTGAAGCCGCCCGCCGGCGGGTGCACGAAGGCGTAGCGCTCCAGTTCCTCGAGATCGTCGCTCAACGGGTCGGCCCGCTGCCCGAGCACGTCGCTCAAAAAGCCGATGTCGACATTCTCGCCGAGCAGGCTCAGCGCTTCGGCCAGCGCCCTCGCGCCCGGCGACAGGCGCTGCAGGCGGGCGTGGATGAGCGATTCGACGGTCTGCGGCAGGACCTCGGCGCCGCCCGCCGCCTTGCTGCCCAGCGAGCGGACCAGCTCCTCGAGGACGAAGGGGATGCCGTCGGCGCGGTCCACCAGCCGTTCGAGCATGGCGCCGGGCACGCGGCCGTCGGGCCAGAGCAGCCGGCCGAGCGCCTTCATCGCGTTGCGCGGCAGCGGCTCCAGCGGCACCACCCGATGCGCGATCTCGCCGGCCTGCTGCCCGGCTTCGGGCCGGGCGGTGAGCAGGAGGCAAAGCGGCTCCGGCGGCGCCTCGCCGGCGAGCAGCCGCAGGAATTGGCGGCTCTCGGCGTCGATCAGGTGGAGGTCCTCGACGAGCAGCAAAGTAGGCCGGCCGAGCGCCAGCGTGCAGAACGCCCGCACCAGCAGGCGTGCAAGCTGGATGTCGGTCAGGCGCGCCCCGCCGTGCCGCTTGCCGCGCCGGGCACTCAGCACGGCTTCGATCGCGGCGATATCGGCCTCCTCGAACCCGGCTGCCGCCAGCGCAGCCTGCATAGCCGCGCTCAGCATCGACGCTTCCAGCCCGAGCGCCTCGCCGATCAGGGTCCGGGCCGCGGCGAACGGCGTCGTGCGCTTTTGCGCATCGCCGAAGAAGACGAGGATTCTTGCCTCCAGCGCCAGCGCCTCGCCCACCGCCGCCGCCGCCAGCCGGCTCTTGCCGATCCCCGGCTCGCCCACCAGCGCGACCGCATGGCTCGCCCCGCCCGGGCGGGGGAGCAGGGGATGCAGGGCGGCGAGCTCCGGCTGGCGGCCGATCATCGGCGACGTGTAGCGGTGGGCGACGTCGCGGCTCTTGGGGCTCTCGGGCGGGGCTTCGAGCCGGCAGGCCTGGGTGCCCGGCCCATCCGCGGCCGAGAACTCCTCCGGGGCGAGCTCGAGCCGGGAGCGGCAAAGCTTGGCGGCTTCGACGCTGATCAGCACGCCACCGGGCGGGGCGCGCTGCTGCAGCTTGGCGGCGATGTGCACGGTGGCGCCGACCGTATCGAGGCGGGAGCGGCCGCCCCGGCGGAGCCGGCGCAGCGCGACGAGGCCGGAATGGAGCCCGATCCGGAACCGGACCGGCCGTCCGTCGGGCCCCGGACCGGCATCGCCGGCATGCTGGATGCTCCAGGCCGCCGCGCAGGCGCGGTCGGCATGGTCCTCGTGGGCGACCGGCCAGCCGAAGGCGGCAATGCCGCCGTCGCCTTCGAAGCTGACCATCGCGCCGCCGGCGCGCTCGATCATCTCCCGCATATGCTCGAAGCAGCGGTCGAAGAAACTCTGGGCGTCCTCCGGATCGCAATCCGCTATGTGGCGGGTGGAACCGACGATATCCACCGCCAGAACCGTGATGATCCTGCGTTCGGACGGGATTTTGGACTCCGGCGTCGGCATCCGGCCCATGCGCCGATTCTATACCCGGCGAGGGCAAATGCGAAGCGGCCGGCAATTCACCAGCCGCCTTCCTCGGCCACCGGCGCCATCAGGTTCGCCCGAAGCTCATCCTCGAGCCGGTCGAGGTCCAGGAATTCGAGGCGCCGCCGGCCGCCGCGGATGATCTTGCGGCGGGCCAGCTCGCTCAGCTCGCGGGTGATCGCCTCGCGGTGGGTACCGATCCGGCTCGCCAGCTCGGCGTGGGTCGGCGCCGGGTCGATCACCGCGTCGGCGCCGCCATGCGCCCTGGCGAGCCGCATCAGCTCGCAGTGCAGCCGCGCCTGGACGTGCAGGGCGCTCATCTCGAAGACCCGGTTGGTGAGGCTGCGGATCTGGGTGGTCAGGCGCCGCAGCAGCCAGTCGGTCGCCTCGGGGGATTGCGAGACCACCGCCCGGAAGGCCTGCCGCCCGATCGCCAGCAGCCGCCCGTCGGTGACCGCCATGATGCTGGCCGAGCGGGTCTCGCCGTCGATCGCCGCCAGCTCGCCGAACATCTGCCCCGCCTGCAGCCCGCGCAGCGAGATCTCGCGGCCGTTGGCGGCGTAGAGGAGCACTTCCAGCCTCCCTTCCTGGACGATGAACACCTCGCCGGATGATTCGCCTTTGGCCATCACCGTCTGGCCTTTTCGAGTCCGGATCGTGCGCGCCCGCGCCAGCAGGGCCTGCCGGTCCGCGGGGGCGAGCGCGTCGAGAAATGCGTGCGGCCGGGCGTCCACCATCTCTTCGTTTCCCCCCGTCTTGGTCCGGCCGCTCGTGACAAAACTCACACGATCGGCGTGCGCTAGCCTACCGCCGCGGGGCGCAGGATGAAGCAAAACCGGCAAATGTCGAGCGGGAACGGCGGCTGGGCGGGGCCGGAGGGACCCTGGGATCAACGCTCCCGCAGGTCGCGAGGGGACGGAGCGAGGCGATGGGCGAGGAGGAGGGGGACGAGGTCTTACACGACGTCCCCGTCAAGCCGGTGGCGGCGCCGGTTCAATATCCGGAGCCGTTCCTCGCCGAGTTGCTCGAATCCTCGCGCCTGATCCGGGTCAGGGAGGCGCGGCAGCTGTTCAACGTCGACGGCGAAGGCACCGCCGTGGCCGTTCTCGGCACCGGCCTCAGGACCACCCACAGCGATTTCGGCGGGCGGGTCGCCGCCCAGCGCAACTTCACGACGGACCGCGGCGGCGATCCCGGCGATGCCGGCGACGGCCATGGCCACGGCACCCACGTCGCCGGCATCGTCTGCGCCGGCGGAGTCCATGTCGGCATGGCGCCGGGGGCGAGGATCGTCCCGCTCAAGGTGCTCGGCGACGACGGCCGCGGCCGCTTCGAGGACGTCGCCCGGGCGCTGCAATGGGTGATCGACCATCGCGAGGCGCACGCCATTTCGGCTGTGTGCCTGGCGCTCGGCGACGGCGGCAATCACCGCTCCGACGCCGGCTTCGCCGACGACGCGATCGGCCGGCGGGTGCGGGCGCTGAGCCGGCTCGGCACCGTCTGCTGCATCGCCGGCGGCGAGGATTATTACGTCCATGGCAGCGCCCAGGGCATGGCCTATCCCGCCATCCTGCGCGACTGCGTCAGCGTCGGCGCGGTCTATGATGCCGACGAGGGCGGCTTCCGCTACGCCTGCGGCGCCGAGGCGTTCGGCACCGGCCCCGACCGCATCGCGCCGTTCGCGCAGCGTCTCCACGAAAAGGTCGGCGGCGCCTGCGCGACCGACATCTTCGCGCCCGGCGCGCCGATGGTCTCGTCCGGAATCCTCGGCGATTGCGGCGAATCGGTCCAGCACGGCACCAGCCAGGCGACTCCGGTCGTCGCCGGCATCGTCCTGCTCCTCCAGTCGCTCCACCGCCGCTCGACCGGGCGCCTGCCGCCGGTCGCCGACGTCAGGCGCTGGCTGCTGCGCGGCGCCGTGCCGCTCGAGGATGGCGACGACGAGCAGGACAATGTCCTCCACACCGGCCTCACCTTCAGCCGCGTCGACGCGCTCGCCTCGCTCCAGGCCTGCGCCAAGGACGTCGCCCGCCGAGCGCTCGGCCGCGCCGCCTAGCCGACCGGCGGCGGCAGGCCGGCGAGGTCGGCCTCGCCGGCGACCTCGCGCAGGACCCGGCCCTCCAGCGCGTAGAGGCGCGACGCCGCCATGATCGTCTCGCGGCGGTGGGCGATGACGATGCGGGTGATGCCGAGCCCGGAAATGGCGGCGTTGACCGCCCGCTCATGGTCGACGTCGAGATGCGACGTGCCCTCGTCGAGGATCAGCAGCCGCGGCCGGCGGTACAGCGCCCGCGCGAGCAGGATGCGCTGCTTCTGGCCGCCCGACAGGGTCGACCCCATGTCGCCGACCAGGGTCTCGTAGCCCATCGGCATGCGGGCGATGTCGTCGTGGATCGCCGCCGCCGACGCCGCCGCGACGATCGGCGCCATGTCGGCCTCGTCGTCGAACAGAGCGATGTTCTCGGCGAGCGACCCGGCGAACAGGCTGTCCTCCTGGAGCACCGCGGCGGCCTGCTCGCGATAGCTTTTGTAGCCGAAGCGCGACAGCGGCAGCCCGTCGATCAGCATTTCGCCCGAATCCGGCTCGACGAGGCCGAGCAATATCTTGACCAGGGTCGACTTGCCGCCGCCCGACGGGCCGGTGATGGCGATATGCTCGCCCGGCTCGACGACCAGATTGACCCGGTCGAGGACGAGCGGATCGCTCGGGCTGTAGCGGAACGAGACGTCCCGCAGCTCGATCCGCCCCGCCAGCTCGGTCGCGGCGCCGGCGCTCGGCCCGAAGCTGACATCCTCGTCGGCGATCGCGACGTCGGCCAGCCGTTCGAGGTGGAGGCTGAGCATCCGGAACGCCATGCCCTGGTCGAGCAGCGAGACCGCGGCGGTCAGGAACTGCGTCTTGTAGGCGATGTAGGCGAAGACCATGCCGACGCTGAAGCCGCCGTTGATGACGAGGCCGATCGCCAGCCAGATGCTGACGATGAATTCCAGCCCGAGGATCAGGGTCCTGGCCGCGGCCTGCCACAGGCCGATCCGCTGGAAGCCGACGGCCGCATTGACCGAATCGGTCAGCCGGGTCTGCCACACCGCGTGCCGTGCCGCCTCGCGGTTGAACAGCCGCAAGGTGGTGATACCGCGCAGCGTCTCGATCAGCATCGACTGCTCTTTGGCGCTGGTCACGATCGCATTCTCGCGGGCGCTGCGCTCCATCGGGAAGGACAGCAGCCGCACCGCGAGATAGGCGAGGAAGGCGGTCAGCGCGACGAACGCGAGCGTCGGGCTGTAGAAGAACATGAACAGCAAGGTGAAGATGGCGAGCACGCCGTCGAGGATCGCGGCGACGGCGCCCTGGGTGAGGGCATGCTGGATCGGTGCGATCGACTGGAAGCGCGACAGTACGTCGCCGGCATGCCGCCGCTCGAACCAGGCTATCGGCAGCCGGAACAGGCGGCGGGCGATGTTGGTGGCGACTCCGAAGCTCAGCGAGGTCCCCGCCGACAGCAATACGAACGAGCGCAGCAAGGTCGCGCCGGCGCTGATCAGGGTCAGCAGCCCGAAGCCCAGCGCCAGCACCGTCAGCAGGTCCAGGTCCTGGGCGGGAAGCGCGCTGTCGACCGCGAGCTGGCTGTAATAAGGCAGGCCGAGCACATAGGCCTGCATCACCAGGCTCAGCACCGCCGTCTGGACGAGCGCGCGCTTCAGGCCGGTGATGCGGCGCCAGAGCTGGGGGAGCCGCAACCGCTGGCGGGCCTCGCCGGGATCGAAATTGTCGGCCGGCCGAAGCTCGAGCGCGACTCCGGTGAAATGCTTCGAAACCTCGTCGAGCCGGTAATATCGGGATCCGCCGGCCGGGTTGTGGATCAGCGCCTTGCCGCCGCTGACCCGTTCCAGCACCACGAAGTGGCTCATGTCCCAGTGGAGGATCGCCGGCAAATGCAGCCTGTCGAGCTCCTCCAGCGGTACCTTCACCGCGCCGCTGCCGAAGCCCATCTGGTCGGCGGTCCCGATCAGCGAACGCAGCGACGCGCCGCGCAGCGAAGGCTGGTAGCGGCGGCGCAGCGTGCCGAGATCGACGTCGAGCCCGTGATAGCCGGCGACCATCGCGAGGCAGGCGAGGCCGCACTCGGCCACCTCGGTCTGGCGGACGAGGCGGACCCGCGAACGGCTGAAGAAGCCGAGCTGGAGCTCGGCGCTCATCGGCCGCGCACGGCGAACAGCGGCTCGAACAGCCATTCGAGCAGGCTCTGCTTCTCCGTGACGATCCGCGCCGACAGGGTCATCCCGGGCACCAGCTTCTGGCGCCGGCCATGGGCGGTCACCCACGGCGCGTCGATCGTCACGGTGACGAGGTAGACGGGGGTGGCCGTGCCCTTCTCGTCGGTGCGCGCGATCGTGGACCGCGAGATCGTCGCGATCCGCCCGCTGACCGAGCCGAAGCGCTGAAACGGGAAGGCGTCGATCGCCAGCCGCACTTCCTGCCCGGGCTCGAGAAAGCCAGCCGCGCTGGTCGGCACGTAGAGCTCCGCCGTCACCGCGGCGTCGTCGGGGATGATGAGCATCAACGGCTGCTGCGGAGTCGCGGTCTGGCCGATGCGCGCGGTGAGCGCGGTGACCGTGCCGGCGACGGGCGCGGCGAGCCGGTAGCCGCGTCCGGCCTGGGCGTCGACGCGCCGCTGGACGAGCTCCGACCGGGTCGCCGAAAGGCTCGCCGCCTCAACTCCGGCCTGCGCGCGGATCCTGGCGATGGCTCGCTGCGCCTCCGCGAGCGACGTCCCCTTCGCGGTGCGAAGCTGCTGCAGCTGCGCAAGCTGCTGGCGGCGAGTCATCAGTGTTTCCTCCCGCTGGAGGACGTCCCGCCGGCCGATATAGCCGCGCTTGGCGATCTCCTGGACCAGCTCCACTTCCTTCGCCGCACTGGCGACGAGGTCGCGCTGCACGCTCAGCTGCTGATCGAGGCTTCCCAGCTCCGCCGTCAGCCCGGCGATCTGCGCGGCGAGTTGCGATCGCTCGGCCGCCGCCGCCGCCATCACCTGCCCGCTCTGCCGGCCGAGCTCGGCATCCTGCTGCGACAGGCTGTCGAGGATGCGCGCGGCCGCGGTGCCGCCCGTCGCCAGATTCTCCTCGGCGCGTATGTCGACGAGCGGCGCGCCCGCCTCGACCCGCTGCGTCTCCCGCACTCTCACCGCCGTCACCACGCCCGGCCGGGTCGCCACGACCGCCGCGACGCCGCGGTCCAGCACGATCGTGCCCGAGGCGATCTCGACGCGGGCGTAGCTGGCGAGGGCAAGGAAGATGAACGCGGCGACGAGGGCGGCAAGGAGGAGATAGCCGACCACCTGCCACGACAGCGGCACCGCGACATGGACGTCCCCGTGGAGACGGTTGGCACGCTGTTCGAGAACCTCTTTGCGGAAAAGCGGTATGTCCGGTGCGTTCACTTGGCCCTGCTGAATCATCCCCTCGTCCTTATGGACTAAGATGGAAGTGGTGGCTGAGCAAGGACTGCCCCGGACAGATCGCGAAACGATGAGTGTCTTGCTTTACTTATTCGATTCCAGTGATTCAGCATCAGCCTTTGGTAGCGTTATGAAACCCATTGAACATATCTGCGCTCGAACAGCAGGAGAGTAGATGAGCGCGGTCCCTTTGGGTTTGGCGGGATTTGATCCCGTCGAAAGTACGCCTTATTTGCCTTGGTCTTTCGATTGACAGGCTTCGGCCGTGAACCTACCGTTGCCTCCTCAATTGAGGAGGATCTCCGATGAACGATCCACATACCAGCGAAACCCGCGAGCGCGGCCGGATTTTCTCGGCCCCCATCAGGAGACTGAGCGCGGACGAGATCGATCTCGTCGTCGGCGGCGACTTCTCGGAGACCAATTTCGGCAAGACCTGCGGCGGCGTCGACAATCATTCCCACGAAATGGGAACGCAGGAAGTATAGGCCATCATCCCCGTCAGAGACAGGAGCAGTTCAATGGACAACCGGCATTCCGGCGAGACCCGCGAGCGCGGCCGGATTTTCGCGGCCCCCGTCAGGAGACTGAGTCCGGACGAGATCGATCTCGTCGGCGGCGGCGACGAGACCGGCAATGAATTCGGCGGCAAGATCTGCGGCGGCGTCGACAATCACTCCAAAGAGATGTGATCTCAAGCAGCAACTTGGAAGGGAGAATAGCATGAGCGATCGTCATACTGATACCCGTGAGCGCGGTCAGGTGTTCGCGAGCCCCGTCCGGCGGCTCAGCGTCGAGGAAATCGACCTCGTCGGAGGCGGCGAATTCTATTACGAGAACAACTTCGGCACCAAGGATTGCGGCGGCGTCGACAATCACTCCAAGGAGATGTGAGCGCGAGGCAGCGGCATTGGACAATGCGGCTGCCGCTCAACCTTCGGGGGGCCACTTGCGGCCCCCTTTTTTTTGCCTTCGGGGGTCCGCTCTTGCTAGGGGGGATTCTTTCCCCGTCCTCCTTTTCCTGAGGCCGAATTGCTCACTCTTCGGATCGATCTATCGGACGCGGGTTGCCGTCCGGCCACGTCCGCCGCGGCCGTCGGCTTCGGCGACAGCTATGTCGAGCCATTCGCGACCAATCAGCTCGAGACGTCGGTGCGCGAATCCGCCGATGGCGCCGAGATCTGGATCGGCGAGGGGCCGGACCCTTTCCCCGCCGCCGGCGCGGCGCCTTCCCGGCCCGACGATTATCGAGGCCACGCCGTTCACGAGGGCGTCAAGCTGTTCGTCTCCGGTTCGGATGCGCCGCCGGCGGTGTCGATCGCGCGCACCGGCACCGGCGGCACGCCGCTCTACATAACCTCGCACGGGCGGATCCTCTACGCCTCCTGGCGGTTCGAGCATGCCGCCCAGAACACCCCGCGCAAGCGGCCCAACAAGGAAGCCTGCAGGCTCTATCTGGCGCATGGCGACGGCCAGGTGCGCGAGCAGGTGATCGAGGGCATGTTCATGCTGTGGCCGGGCGAGCGGCTCGTCTTCGACGACAGCGGGCTGAGCTTCGAGCAGGCCGCCAGGCCCGACATCGTCCTTCCCAACACGCTCACCGAATCGGCGCGGGTGACGGAGGAGTTCCTCTATCTGGTGGCCGAGGCGATGCGCCCCAATCTCGCCCGGTCGAACCAGCCGATCGTCGAGCTCAGCGGCGGCTACGATTCCTCCTGCGTGGCGATCGCCGCCCGCTCGGCGACCGACCGCCTCAATTCCTACGGCCTCGTCCACCAGGGGGCGATGGGTATCCAGCAGCGCAAGCGCCGACGCGAGCTGGTCGACCTGCTCGGGGTCAACGACTTCGAATTTCCCTCCTGGGAACATACGCCGCTCGCGTCGCTCGAAGTTCCCGAATGCTCGCTGACCCTGGTCGACGACAATCACCGCCTGCCTTGCGCCTATGCGGTCGACGCGCATCCGGCCAAGGGTCTCGACCTCATCCTGACCGGCGTCGGCGGCGACGAGCTGACCATGGAGAACACCTTCCAGCGCAGGGAATGGGAGGTTGCCGGCAACGTCTGCACCTCGGCCCTCGTCACCGCGGCGGCGCGCGCCGACATGTTCATGCGGCGGGGGATCTGGCCGAAGAACCCGCTGGCGGCGCAGGCCGTGGTCGACTTCTGCCGCGCGCTCCCGGCGAAGCTTCGGTCGGGGCGGCTGCTCAACATCCTGACTCTGGCGCGCAGCGGCCTCAGCGACGGCTTCCTCTTCCCGCGCTATCTCGAACATTATGGCGCGGGGATGCAGCACGAGGCGGCCTTGTACGATTTCGACGCGCAGCTGACCGAGTCGATCGTCGCCGATTACGGCATAACCGACCTTACCGGCCTGTTGCGCCGGGCGAGGGAAGCGGGCCATGGCGGCTTCTCGTACAAGCTGATCTTCGAGCTGTTCACTCTGCTCAAGCTCGAAAAGGTGCTGCGGCGCTATTGCTCGTGAGGCAAGGATCTGGCGGTGACCGAACCGACGACGATGGCCGGGAGATCGTCCGTGCGACGCGATAGGCCGGTTTCCGCCCCGATCCTCGGGGTCGTCCTGCTCCTGGCCGCGGCGGGCCTGGGCCTGGCGGCGCCGGCGGCGGCGCGGCCGCTGACGATCGACGACGTCCTCGACATCGAACGGATCCAGCGCGTCGCCTTGTCCCCCGACGGCGAATGGGCGGCGGTGGTGGTGCAGCGCGCCGCGCGGCCGGGCGAGGCCTACGGGCGGACCTATTACGATCTCGATCCCGCGCGCAGCGACGTCTGGCTGGTCTCGCGCCGGACCGGCGACAAGCGCAACCTCACCCGCGGCGCCGCCGCCGCGGCCGGCTTCTGGTGCCCGGCCTGGTCGCCCGACGGCGCCCGGCTGGCGATGCTCTCGACCCGGCCGGAAGGCGCCGAGCCGCGCGGCGGCGACAATGTCCGCCTCTACGTCTGGCAGCGCGCCACCGGCGCTCTGACCCGTCTCGGCGACGCCGCCCTGCTGGCCCAGACGATGGGCGGCTCGCCGATGTACCGCACCGACCTGCGCGGCGGCGCCGACGGGAGCACCATCGCCCACCGCTGCAGCGACGAGGAGAATGCGCCCTTCGCCTGGCTCGACGAGCGCCGGCTGCTGGCCGTCACCCTGCCCCCCGGCGGCGTTTCCGGGCTGCTCGACGCCGCTTCGCGGCCGGCCCGGCACGCGGCGGCGACTCTCGACGCCCTGCGCGAGGGCAGGCGGCCGACCGCCACCGCCGCGGGCAGCGGCGCCGAACGCACCACCCTCGACGAGCGGTCGAGCGCCGCGATCCTCGGCACGATCGACGCCGCCACCGGCGCCGCGGCGGCGATCGCCACCGTCCCCGTCTATCCGTTCCGCGGCGAGCTCACCGTGAGCGTGGCGCCGGACGGCCGCCGGCTCGCCGTGCTCGCCACGGTCGGCGCGATCCCGCCCGCCGCCGGCCGGCGCGTCCCCCATCGCGGCGACTCCTGGTCGGTCGAGAGACGGCTCGGCTTCGTCGACATCGCCCCGGGCGCGCGCTTGCGCTGGACGGCGGCGCCGCCCGCCGCCCGCTACCCGCTCGACCTGTTCGGCTGGTCGCCCGACTCGCGGCGGGTCGCGCTGCGCGCCCGGGCGAGCGGCGACGCCAAGGCGACGCCGCTGTTCATCGCCTCCGCCGTCGACCTGTCGGTCGCCCGGCTCGGGCCGGAGGGCCTCTCGGTCGGCGGTCCGGCCGCGGGCTCGGCCTACCCGGCCGAGCGGCCGGTCCACTGGGTCGACGACCGACGCCTGCTCGCTTACGGCGCCGACGGCGCCGCGGCGCCGCGCGCCGACTGGTGGCTGCTCGCCCGCAACGCGCCGGCCGCGAACCTGACCCGGGCCGCGGCCGAAGCGCCGGCCGCGCTGCGCCGCTCGGCCGAGGGCATTTTCTTCGCCGTCGCCGGCGACCGGCTGGCGGCTCTGAACCTGCCGGCGCGGCGGCTCGATCGGCTGCTCTCGGCGGCGCTGCCGGGCGCGGCCGCGATCGTCTGGCCGCGCGATCCCGGCCGCCGGACCGAGCGGATCGTGGTCGCCGGCGAAGCGGCCGACGGCGGCCGGGTCTTCCAGCCCTTTGCGCTCGGCCGGACGGCGGCGCCGGCGGGCGGCCGCTTCGCTCTGCCCCGCGCCGCGCAATTGGTCGAGCTGGCGCCGGCCGAGGGCGCCGCCTTCTGGCTCGAGGCGACCCGGCGGGGCACGTTCCTGAACGAGATCGCGCTGGCCGATGGCGGCCGCCGCGAGCGGCTCGCGCTCAACCCGCATCTCGCCGCCGTCGACTGGGGCGAGACTCGGCTGGTCGACTATCGCGGCGCCGACGGCCAGGCGCTCAAGGCGGCGGTGATGCTGCCGCCGGGCTATCGGCCGGGCCGCTCCTATCCGACCCTGTTCTGGGTCTATCCGGGCTACCGGGCGTCGGGTCCCGACGATTATTTCCTCGATCCGCAGATGGGCGGCTTCTACAATCTCCATCTGTTCGCGGCGCGCGGCTATGTCGTCGCCATTCCCTCGATTCCGCTCAAGCGCGACGGCGCGAAGACCGAGTTGCTCGCCGAGATTCCGGGCGGGGTGCTGCCGGCGGCGGACCGGCTGGTCGAGCTCGGCATCGCCGATCCGGACCGGCTCGGTCTGATCGGGCAGAGCTTCGGCGGCTATGCCGTCTATGCCCTGGTCGGCCAGTCGCGGCGGTTCGGGGCGGCGGTGGCGATGGCCGGGTTCACCGATCTCACCGGCTTCTACACCCAGTTCGACTCGACCGCGCGCGGCTATGCCGGGGTCGAGCATGAGAAATCCTATAACTGGTCGATCGCCGAGGCGCGGCCGTTGAGCCTGAGCGGGCCGCCTTATGAGGATTATGGTCATTATTGGCGAAATTCGCCGCTCGCCCATGTCGCCCGGGTCGAGACGCCCTTGCTGCTGATCCACGGCGAGCAGGACGTGCGGGCGCCGATGGCGCAGGCCGAATCCTTCTTCTACAGCCTCTACCGCCGGGGCCGGACCGCGCGCCTGCTGCGCTATTGGGGCGAGAATCACGGCCTCAGCCAGTCGCCCGCCAACGTCCGCGACATCTTCGATCATACCCTGAACTGGTTCCGCACCCACCTCGGCCCGAAGCCGGCCGGTGCGGCCACGCGACCGCAGGATGCCGACCCGAATTGATGGGCGAAGAGCTTCGGCTCGCCGGTGAAGCCGCGATCGGCCCGGTCGGCTACGTCTCGTGCGCCGGCTGGATCCGGACGTGCCACCATTCCTGGAAGCGGTCGACATGGGCCGCGTCGGCGAAGCGGCAGCGGAAGATGCCGTCGAGGTCGATCTGCGCGCCGTCGGGAACGGCGGTGAAGGCGCAATGCCAGTGGCAGAGGCCCTCCGCGCCGGTGCAGGCGAGTATCTCGTAGGTGAAGCGGACGTCCGACTGCCCGGCGACGGCCCTGGCCCAATAAGCGGCGATGCCTTCGCTGCCTTCGATGGGCGCATCGAACGGCATTTCGTGATAGGTGGCGTCGGCGGCGAACAGCCTCGCCGCGGCGGCGGGGTCGCGCGCCTCCCAGGCCGCCTTGTAGGCCTCGAGCCACGCCGCGAACGCCGCTTCTTCCAGACGGTAGCTCATGCCTGCTGCTCCCACGGCCGCTCGCGCCCCGCCTTCTGCTCATAGGCGGCGATCGCCGCCTCGAAGCCTTCGGTCACCGCGATCTCGTCGAGGCCGTTGACGAGGCAATGCTTGCGGAACGGGTCGAGGTGGAATTCGATCTCGCCATGGGGCGCGATGACGCGTTTGCCGATGACGTCGATGGCGACATGCTGCTGCGGGCTGAGGTCGAGCAGGGCCTCGACCGCGTCCTCGGGGAGGCGGACGGGGACGAGGCCGTTGCGCAGCGCGTTCGCCTCGAAAATCTCGCCGAAGCTGGGCGCGATCACCGCTTCGACGCCGATCTGCTGCAAGGCCCAGACCGCATGCTCGCGCGAGGAGCCGCAGCCGAAATTGGCGCCGGCGACGAGGATCGGCGCGCCGCGATAATAAGGATCGTCGAAGACGTTGCCGGGCGTATCGCGCAGGGCCTCGAACGCGCCCGCGCCGAGGCCGTCGCGGCCGGTGGTGCGCATGTGGCGCGCGGGGATGATGAGGTCGGTGTCGACATTGACGCGTCCGAAAGGAATGACCGGTCCGACGATGCGGAGCCGGACGGCCATGTCTAGCCGCGCCCCCGCGCCAGGTCGGCGGCGACCTGGGCGACGTGCCGGCCCTGGTAGCGGGCGCCCTCGAGCTCGTTGGCGCTCGGCTGGCGCGAGCCGTCCGCACCGGCGATGGTGCTGGCGCCGTAGGGCGTGCCGCCGCTTATCTCCTCCATCTGGGCGTTGCCGGGCCAGCTATAGGGCAGGCCGACGATGATCATGCCGTGGTGGAGGAGCGTGGTGTGGGTCGAGGTGATCGTCATTTCCTGCCCGCCATGCTGGCTGGCGGTGGAGGTGAAGGCGCTGCCGACCTTGCCGAGCAGGGCGTTCTTCACCCAGAGCGGCCCGGTCTGGTCCCAGAAATTGCGCATCTGCGCCGCCATGTTGCCGAACCGGGTCGGCGTGCCGACGATGATCGCGTCATAGTCGCCGAGCTCGCCGGGGTCGGCGAACGGCGCCTCCTGGTCGAGCTTGATCCCGGCGCCGCGCGCCACCTCTTCCGGCACCAGCTCCGGCACCCGCTTGACCGAGACCTGCGTCCCTTCGACCGAGGCCGCGCCCTCGGCGACGGCCCGGGCCATCGTCTCGACATGGCCGTAGCTGGAATAATAGAGGACGAGGACGCGCGGCACTTGGCTCTCCTGGGGCTCAGAAGCGGAACGTCACTTCCGCGCCGTAACGCCGCGGCCGCGCCTTGAAGACGAATCCGCCCGGCGAAAATTCGGCATTGTAGATCTCGTTGAACGCATTCTCGGCGAAGAGCGTTGCCGACCAGCTTTCATCCTCGATGCCGAGCCGCGCATTGACCAGGTCGATCGGGTCGCGGCTGGTGGTGTTGTAGGGCTCCCACCAGGTCCGGCCGGTGCGGCGATAGTCGACGCGCGCGAGCAGGCCGACGCCGGTGCCGGCCAGCGGCGCGCGATATTGCGCGCCGAGGTTCAACGTATAGCGCGAGATCAGCGGCAGCTCGTTGCCGATCACGACCGGGTCGGGAAATGCGGTGATCTTGCTGTCGGTATAGCCCAGGGCGGCGCTGAGCTCGAGCCCCTTGGCGGGCTTCGCCCGCGCCTCGAGCTCGAAGCCGGTGATCCGCGCCTTGGGGACGTTGCCCAGATTCTGGGTCGAGTTGGTGGCGAGGAAGACGAAGAAATAGCTGTTCTTCGTCTCGGTCGTATAGGCGTTGGCCGACAGCATCAGCCGCCGCTGCAGGAAGGAGGTGCGCGCGCCGAGCTCGAACGTGTCGGCGGTCTCCGCCTCGAAGATGTCGCCGACGCCGACGATCCCGGCGGCGGCGGCGACCGGGCCGACCCCGGTCTGGTTGAAGCCGCCGCTCCTGAAGCCGCGGCTGTAGCCGCCATAGACGGTGACGTTCGACGAAGGCTCCCAGGTCAGGGTCAGCTTGGGCTGCCAGTCGTCGAAGGCGACCCGGCGGACCTGCCCGGTCGCGCCCTGCGGGAAGCCGGGCACGTTGGGCAGGAAGGCGGTCGGAGTCAGCGTCGTGTTGCGGCGCCGGTCGCGGTCGTAGCGCAGGCCGAGATCGACCCGGAGCTGCTCGGAGAGGTCGTAGGTGAGATTGGCGAACACCGCCCAGGCGAAATTGTTCTGCCGGTCGGCGAGGAAGGTGAACTGCGGGTTGAGCGGGTTCGTGCTCGGCTGGCGGAATACAGGGAAGACGCCGGCGCCCGTGTCGATCATGTTTCCGGTCGAGATGAACCGGTTGGTGTCGATCGCGTAGGCGCCGACGATGTAGCGGAACCGGCGGTCCGCGGGCGAGGTCCAGCGTATCTCCTGGCTAATCGCCTCGACCTTGAGGAACTGGCTCTGGTTGAGGTCGAAGCCGTTACCCGGCCCGAACAGGAACTCGAACAGGTTGAAAAAGAAGGATTCCGGGATCGGCAGGAAGTCGAAGGCGTCGCCGGTCAGAATCTCCGAGAGCGTGTCGTAGCCGGTCACCGACGACAGGGTGCCGGAGCCGGTCTCCCAGTTGAGCCGGAGCGAGACATTCTCCATGTCGCGGTCGTTCTGGCCGGCATTGTTGACCCGGATCGGCAGGCTGGTGTCGTTGGCGTCGGCGACGATGTTGAAATAGAGCGCCTGGGTCCTCAGCCGGCTGAGCGAGCCGCGCAGGTCGACCGTGAAATCGGGGCTCGGGTTCCACAGCAGGGTGCCGCGGACCGAGAGATCCTCGACCGGATCGGCCTCCTCGCCGAGGAACGGATTGTCGAGAAAGCCCTCGCTGTCGAGCCAGGAGCCGGCGATCCGGAAGCGCAGATTGTCGCCGATCGGGCCGCTGACTCCGCCGCGGATCCAGTAGCTGAAGCCGTTGTCGATGCCGGCGCGGATCTGGCCCTCGAACTCGTCGCTGGGCTGGCGGGTGCGGATGACGATGGCGCCGCCGATCGCGTTGCGGCCGTAGACCGCGCCCTGGGGTCCCTTGAGCACCTCGATCTGCTCGATGTCGAACAGCTCCTGGTTGAACTGGGCCGGGTTCACCTGCTGGACGCCGTCGACGATGACGGCGACGGAGGGCTCGGAGTTGCGGGCCTGGGTGATGCCGCGGATGACGATGAAGGCGTTGCCGGCATTCTGGGTTTCGACGAGGTTGACGTTCGAGGTCAGGTTGATGAAGTCGAGCGGCCGGTCGATGCCGGCGGCTTCGATCGCCTCGTCGGTGAAGGCGGTGATCGCGGCCGGCACGTCCTGGAGATTCTGGTCGCGGCGGAGCGCGGTGACGACGATGTCGGGATCGTCCTCCGCGGCGGCAGGCTCCTGGGCGGCAGCGTCCGGGACCGGCGGATCGTCCTGCGCCGCGGCCGGCGTCGCGAAAGCGAGGCTGGCGACCAGCGACGCCCCGGCCAGAAAGAAGCTGCGTCCCGACCTCGTCTTCATGCCGTCCCTCCCCCATGCGCCGGCATGGTCGGCGCCGCCTGCGCGCAGGGAGGCTAGCGCAGGGCCGGCGCACGCCTGCCGATGATGAACAAGGGTTATGAACTTCGATAATCGAAGTCAAGTTCGCATTCCGAAAACCCCCCTAACCCCTCTCCCGTCCTTCACGGGAGCGGGAGGGTGAAGGTCTGGACACCGGACCCAGCAAGACCCTCACCTTCCAGGCCTCCGGCCCGGGCCCCTCCTCTCCCGCGAAGAGCGGGAGAGGGGAGAGTCAGGGCCGCAGGGAATGGAGGAGGAAGGGCCAGCGCTGCAGCGCGTCCTCAATCTCGAGCGCCGCCTTTTGAAGCAGGGGCAGCCGGGTCTCGACCAGCACCTCGCGCGAGACCCGGGTGGTCGAGGTCGAGCAGTTGATCGCCGCCGCGATCTGGCGGTCGTTGGCGAAGATCGGCACGGCGATCGAAACGATGCCGTAGTCGAGCTCGTCCTGGGCGCTGTCATAGCCGCGGAAGCGTATCTCGCGAAATCTCTGCTTCAGCAGGGCCGGCGAGGTGATCGTATGCTCGGTCAGCCGTTCGAGCTCCGCCGCCGCCAGATAGGCCTCGATCGCCGCCTCGCCCTGATAGGCGAGCAGCACCTTGCCCAGCGACGTGGCGTAGGCGGGAAAGCGGGTGCCGACGCTGGCGCCGAGGCGGATCCGCCGGTTGGTGGAGACATGGGCGAGATAGAGGATGTCGTGGCCCGACAGCACCGCCATCGACGAGCTGTCGCCGGTCTCGTCGCGGACCGCCTGGAGATGCGGGCCGGCGATCTGCTCGATGTTCATCGAGGCGAGGAAGGCCGATCCGAACACCAAAACCTCCGGCCGCAGCAGGAAGCGGCGACCGTGCTGCGCGACATAGCCGAGCTGCACCAGCGTGTTGAGGCAGCGCCGCGCCACCGCCGGGTTGAGGCCGGTCGCCACGGCGACTTCGGAAAGCTGCATCTCCGGCCGGCTCTGGTTGAAGGCGCGCAGCACCGAAAGCCCGCGCTCCAGCGTCGAGAGATATTCGCTGTCCTGCCGCTTCTTCGCCGGAATCCCCATCCGCTGACCCTATAGACCGGCGCCCGAGCCCATGCCAGCCGCCGTCGGCCGCAGGCAGTTCCGGCGGCTGCCCCGCTTTCCCCTCTCCCGTCCTTCACGGGAGAGGAGGGGCCCGCCGCGAAGCGGTGGGAGGTGAGGGTCTTGCCGACTCATTGCTACAGACCCTCACCCTCCCGCTTCGCGGGCCCCTCCCTCTCCCGTAGAGGACGGGCGGGGGGCCTATGGGCCCAGCCCCTGGCTGACAGTCGATACGGCTAGGCCGCCGCCTCGTCCTCGGTCGCGCGATGCAGGAGCTCTTCATTATGCTCGCCGAGCACCGGCGGCGGCCGCACCTCGAGCGGCAGCTCCCCGTCGAACGAGACCGGGCTGCGGATGCTCCGGAACCGCCCCATTTGCGGATGGTCCGCCGCGACTTCCAGCTGCAGGTGCTTCGCCTGCGCGGTCTGGAGGACCTCGTCCGAGGCATAGACCGGCGACGACGGCACTTCGAGGTCGAGCAGCCGCTGCCGCCATTCCTCGCGGCTGCGGGTCCGGAAGATCGGCGCGAGGAAGGCGACGACCGCCTCATAATTGCCGATGCGGGCGTTGCGGTCGGCGAATTCGGGGAGTTGCAGCATGTCGGGCCGCTCGACCGCCTCGGCCAGCGCCTCCCAGAATTTGGCGGGCGAGGACATGTGCAGCGCGATCCAGCCGCCGTCGCCACATTCGAACACATAGGATTGCGAGACGTTGGGCCGGCTGTACGGCCCCATGATCTCGCCTTCGGAGAAATAATGGGTGAAGTCGTCGAGGTTGAAGTGGCACATCGCCTCGAGCATCGACACCTCGACCACCCGCCCCTTGCCCGTGGCATGGCGCTCGTGCAGCGCGCCCAATATGCCGTAGGCGGCGTAGAAGCCGGTGATCGCGTCGCCGATCGCCGGTCCGACGACGCGCGGATGCTCGGGATTGACCAGCAGCCTGAGGAAGCCGCTGGCCGCCTGGGCGACGGTGTCGAAGGCGGGCCGGTCCCGGTCGGGACCCGACGCGCCGAAGCCCGAGATCGCGCAATAGACGAGCCGCGGATTGATCGCCTGAAGCCGCGCGGCGTCGACTCCGAGCCGCTCGGCTACTCCGGGCCGGAAATTCTGGATGAAGACGTCGGCCCCGGCGACCAGCCGGTCGAGCTCGGCCAGATCGTCCGACTGCTTGCTGTTGAGGGTGATGCTCTTCTTGTTGCGGTTGTAGGTCTGGAAATGCGGCGAATAGAGGCCGCCCTTGAACGCGCGGAACGGATCGCCGGCCTGGGGATGCTCGATCTTGATCACGTCGGCGCCGAGGTCGCCGAGCAGCATTCCGGCGGCGGGGCCGGTGATGAAGGTTCCCATTTCGAGCACCCGGACGTCCCGGAGCACCTTCGCCATGTCTTTCTCCCGGCCATCCTTATAGAAAAGTTCGGATAGCGAAAACAACTTCGAAATGCGAAGGCTTGTCGGCGGGCCGACCCGCCGGTAGGTTCGCCCTCCTCATGCGGATCGGCCCACAGGACCAGCGCGCCAGCGCCATCTCCACGTCGACGGCGGCGACGATCACGGTGCGCGGCCGGGATCTTTGCGGCGAACTGATCGGCAAGACCGACTTCACCTCCTATTTCTGGCTGCTCGTAACGGGCCGGGTTCCCAGCGAGAACCAACGATTCTTCGCGGATGCCGTTCTTACCGCCATTGCCGAGCACGGGCTGGTGCCGAGCGTGGTCGCGGCGCGCATGACCTACGCGGCGGCGCCCGAAGCCTTCCAGGGCGCGGTCGCCGCGGGCCTGCTCGGCTGCGGCAGCGTCGTGCTCGGCAGCGCCGAGGCGGCGGGGCGATTTCTGCACGATCTGGTCGAGACCGGCGAAGATCCCGGGGCGGCCGTGGACCGGCTGCGCGCCGGCAGGAAAGCCGTTCCCGGCTTCGGCCATCCGCTGCACGCCGGCGGCGACCCCCGCGCCAACCTGCTGCTCGAGCTCGCCGCCGAGAAGGGCGTCGAGGGGCGATATGTTCGCGCCCTGCGTGCGGTCGAGGCCGCCCTGCCCGAGACGCTCGGCCGCGCTTTGCCGATCAACGTCAACGGCGCGATCCCGGCGGTGATGCTCGACGTCGGCTTCCCGCTGGCGGCGCTGAAGGGCCTGTCGCTGCTCGCCCGCACCGCCAGCCTGATCGCCCATCTCAACGAAGAGAGCGAGCGCCCGATCGGCTTCATCCTTTCCGGCGAAGCCGCCGCGGCGATCGCTTATGACGGCCCGGAGGGCTGAGGAGAGACGATGCTGCTGCCGACGTCCCTGGTGGGATCCTATCCCCAGCCCGACTGGCTGATCGACCGCGCCAGGCTCGCCGGCCGCTTCCCGCCGCGGGTGCGGGCCCGGGAGCTTTGGCGGGTGGCGCCCGAATGGCTCGACCAGGCGATGGACGACGCCACCCTGCTCGCGATCCGCGACCAGGAGCGCGCCGGGCTCGACATCATCACCGACGGCGAGATGCGGCGCGAAAGCTATTCGAACCGTTTCGCCACGGCGCTGGACGGGGTCGACCTCGACAATCCGGGCATGGCGCTCGACCGCAGCGGCGAGCCCAATCCGGTGCCGCGAGTCACCGGCAGGATCAGACGCCGCCACCCGGTCGAGGTCCGCGACGTCCGCTTCCTGCGCGCCAATACCGACCGGCAGATCAAGATCACCGTCCCCGGCCCGTTCACCATGGCCCAGCAGGCGCAGAACGATTTCTACGAGGACGAGGCGGAGATGGCGCACGATTACGCCGTCGCCGTCAATGCCGAGATCAGGGACCTGTTCGAAGCCGGCGCCGATGTCGTCCAGATCGACGAACCCTATATGCAGGCGCGTCCCGACAAGGCCCGCGCCTACGGCCTCGACGCCGTCCGCACCGCGCTGGACGGCGTCGAGGGCCGCACCGCCCTCCACATCTGCTTCGGCTACGCCGCCCTGATCCACGAGCGGCCGCAAGGCTATAACTTCCTCCCCGAGCTCGCCGGCACCGATCTCGACCAGATCTCGATCGAAACCGCCCAGGCCAATCTCGATTGCGCGATCCTCGACAAGCTTCCCGGCAAGACGATCATCCTCGGCGTGCTCGACCTTTCGACCCACGAGGTGGAGACGCCCGGGACGGTCGCCGCCCGCATCCGCCGAGCCCTGCCCTATGTCGAGCCCGAGCGGATCATCGTCGCCCCCGATTGCGGCCTCAAATATCTCCCCCGCGACGTCGCCTATGGCAAGATGACGGCGATGGTCGAGGGAGCCGCCATCGTCCGCGCCGAACTGTCCTGACGTTTCGCATATCGAAAACTTATTCGTACAACGAATTGCTGGCCATTTTCGGCTGTGGTAGGCTGAAACCGCGAGACAGAGGAGCGAGAGAATGAGCAAGCTGCCGAACCGCCTCCATCACACCGCCTACGTGACCAAGGATCTCGAGAAGACGCGCCATTTCTACGAGGACGTGCTCGGCCTGCCGCTGGTCGCCACCTGGTGCGAGAAGGACCTGCTGTTCGGCGCCGAGCGCACCTATTGCCACTGCTTCTTCGGCCTCGGCGACGGCAGCGCGCTGGCCTTCTTCCAGTTCGCCGACCCGGCCGACCAGGAATTGTTCGACCCCGAGCTGCCGCCCTCGCCCTTCCGCCATATCGCTCTCCACGTCGACGCCGACACGCAGGAGGAGATGCGGAAACGGATCGAAGCCGCCGGCTACAGCGAGCCCGATACGTTCGTGCTCGAGCACGGCTATTGCCGCTCGCTCTACATCGTCGACCCCAACGGGATGATCCTCGAATTCACGGTCGACGCGCCCGGCGCCGACGCGATCAACGCCGAGCGCCGCAAGGACGCCCATGCCGAGCTCAAGCGCTGGCTCGGCGGCGACCACAGCATCAACAATATTTACCGGCACGAGGAAGAGCACGCCTGAGGCCGCGATCCTCGACGTGCCCGTCGCGGGCGGCGCGCTCGCGGTCGAGACATTCGGCGCGGGCCCACCGCTGCTGCTGCTCCACGGCTGGTCGCTCGACCGGGGGTCATGGTCGCGCCAAGCGCCGCTCGCCGACCGTTTCCGGCTGATCCTTCCCGACCGCCGCGGCTTCGGCCGCTCGACCGCCCCGCCCGGCGTCGCCGCCGAAACCGCCGACCTGCTCGCGATCTGCGACAGGCTCGGCATCGGGCGGGCGATCCTGGTCGGCATGTCGCAGGGCGGCCGGGTCGCGCTGCAGTTCGCGCTCGCCCACCCGGATCGGGCCCAGGGCCTGATCCTGCAGGGCACGCCGCTGGGCGACTTCCTGCCGGCGCCCCGCGGCGAGGATCATGTTCCGATCGCCGCCTACCGCGAGCTGGTCCGCGCCGGACGGATCGCCGAAATGAAGCGGGACTGGGGCGGCCACGCGCTGATGCGCGGCGTCGACGCGGCCCGATTGCTGGCCGGCTATGACGGACGCGACCTGCTCGTCCCCGCCGGTCCCGCGACGCCGCTCGCCGGCTCGCTCGGCGAGATCGACGCGCCCGCGCTCGTCGTCACCGGGCTGAGCGAGACGCCGTGGCTCGACCTGGTCGGGGACGCGCTCGCTTACGGCCTTCCCAACGCCCGCCGGGCGCGGCTGCCGGGCGGCCATCTCTGCAACTGGAGCCACCCCCACCCCTACAATGAAATGGTCGCCGGCTTCGCCGCGGAGACGGCGGCGTGAGAGCCTCAGCGCCAGTAAAGCCGGCTGGCGATCGCCGCGCCCTCGGCGAGCGCTCCCAGCTTGGCCCAGACCACTTCGGGATCGAGCCCGCCGCTGCCGACGTGGATCGAGAAGCCGCAATCGACCCCGCCGATCACCCGCTCGCGTCCGACCAGATCGGCATAGCGGCCGATACGCTGAGCGATCAGCTCGGGATGCTCGATATAGGGGGATTGCGGCTCGATCAGGCCGGGCGCGAGGATCTTGTCGTCGGGCACGCCGACCGCCTCGAACAGGGCGAATTCGTGGGCGTGGCGCGGATTGGCGGCCTCGAACAGGATGGTCTGTGGCTTGGCGGTCCAGACGAGGTCGACGATGTCGGCGAGCGGCACGTCGCAATGGTGCGGCCCGGGATAATTGCCCCAGCACAGATGCATCCGCAGCCGGTCCGCGGGGATGTTGCGCACGGCGTGGTTGAGCGCCTCGATGTGGAGCGCGATCGCCTTGCGGAAGCCGGCGAGGTCGATCCCGGCATATTGGACGTGCCGGCCCATGGCGAGGTCGGGGCAGTCGATCTGGAGAGTGATTCCGGCATCGGCGATCGTCTCATATTCGTGCGCGAGGGCGTCGGCGATGGCGAACAGATAGGCTTCGTGGCTCGGATAATGTTCGTTGGCGAAGAAGAGCGAGGTCGTTCCCGGCGAAACCGCGCTCATGAAGGTCGGCCGGCCGTCCGCAAGCCGGACCAGCCGCTCCGCATCGATCCGCGGCGCCTCCATGTCCCGGACCGAGATGGGCGCGTTGCAGGCCGGCGCCTTGCGCCTGGCCCGGCCGGTGTCCGCGAACACCTTCGCCTTGGTGCCGGGGAATTCGTCGAGGTCCTGGAAGCTGTAGCTGCCGCTCTCGCCCCCGAATCCATTGAGCCGGTCCTTGATGTAGGTGGCATAGCTCGGCTTCGACATCTCGCCGTCGTTGACGATGTCGATGCCGGCCGCGATCTGCCGCTCGACCATCAGCGCCGCCGCCGAGTCCACCGCCGCCGCCAGCGCGTTCGGCTCGACCGGGACGTCCTCCTGCGCGGCGAACATCATCCGCATCAGCCCCTCGGGCCGCGGCAGGCTGCCGGTATGGGTGGTCAGGAATCGCTCGGTGCTGCGCATCGCCGTCCCATGCCGAAGGCGCGCGGCCATGGCTAGGCCCCGGACCCTTTACGACAAGATTTGGGACGCCCATGTCGTGGCGGAGCGCGCCGACGGCACCGCCTTGCTCTATATCGACCGCCACCTGATCCACGAGGTGACCAGCCCCCAGGCGTTCGAGGCGCTGCGCCGGGCCGGGCGGGCGGTGCGCCGGCCCGATCTCACCCTCGCCGTCCCCGATCACAATATCGCCACCACGCCGGGCCGCGGCACGACGCCGCAGATCGAGGCGTTGCGCCGCAATGCCGAGGCGGCCGGCATCCCCTACATTGCCGCCGATTCCCCCGAGCAGGGCATCGTCCACGTCGTCGGCCCCGAACGCGGCTTCACGCTGCCCGGAACCACCATCGTCTGCGGCGACAGCCACACTTCGGTGCATGGCGCCTATGGCGCGCTCGCCTTCGGCATCGGCACCTCTGAGGTCGAACACGTCCTCGCCACCCAGTGTCTCTGGTTGCGCAAGTCCAGGACCCTTGAGATCCGAGTCGAGGGCGCCTTCGGCGCCCACGTCACCGCCAAGGATCTCATCCTCTACATCATCGGCGAGATCGGCGCCGCCGGCGCGGCCGGCCACGTCGTCGAATATAGCGGCGAGACGATCCGCAGCCTTTCGATCGAGGCCCGCCTCACCTTGTGCAACATGTCGGCCGAGGCGGGGGCCCGGGCCGGTCTGATCGCACCGGACGGGACGACCTTCGCGGCGCTGGGCCGGCGCGAGCCCGGTTGGGAAGCCCTGCGCACCGATCCCGGCGCATCGTTCGACGGCAGCGTCGAGATGGACGCGGCCGCGGTCGCGCCGATGGTGACCTGGGGGATCAGCCCCGACGACGTCGCGCCGGTCACCGGCACCGTCCCCACGCCCGCCGGCGAGGGCGCGCGCAACGCGCTCGATTACATGGCCCTCGTCCCCGGCCAGAAGCTCGACTCGATCGCGATCGAGAACGTCTTCATCGGCTCCTGCACCAACGGCCGGATCGAGGATCTGCGCGCCGCCGCGGCGGTGCTGAAGGGGCGCCGAATCGCTCCCAATATCCGTCAGGCCCTCGCCGTCCCCGGCTCCGGGCTCGTCAAGCGCCGGGCCGAAGCCGAGGGCCTCGATCTCATCTTCAAGCAGGCCGGTTTCCAATGGCGCGAACCGGGCTGTTCGATGTGCCTCGCCATGAACCCCGACCGAGTCCCGCCCGGCGAGCGCTGCGCCTCGACCTCGAACCGCAATTTCATCGGCCGCCAGGGGCCGGGCGCCCGCACCCATCTGATGTCCCCGGCCATGGCGGCGGCCGCGGCGATCGCGGGCCGGATAGCCGATGTGCGGGACATGGCTCAGGACTAGGCGCAGGGCCGGGGTTCAAGTTCCCGGTTCGAATGGTTCCTGCTGATTCCAGCGGCTTAAGGTGTGATGGTCGGGGAGAGAGGATTCGAACCTCCGGCCCCTGCCTCCCGAAGACAGTGCTCTACCAGGCTGAGCTACTCCCCGACCGGATCCGGCTCGAAGGCCGCCCGGGAGACAGGCCGCGCTCCATAAGGGAGGCGTCCGGCGAGCGCAAGCGCCCAGTCCGGCCCGGCCCGAACCGCCTAGCGGTCGAGCGCGGCGATCATCTCGGCGATGCTGGTGAACTTCTCGCGCGGGCTGCCCGCGCGCGCCCGGCCGGTCTCGGCCGCCTCGATGCGCTGCCAGTCGCGGAACGCGACCGGCCGGGCGCCGCGGGCGTGGAGGAGGATGTCGAGCGCCGCCCCGCCGGCCTTGCCGCCGCCGCCCGGTCCGAAGGCGGCGAACACCTTCTCCGCGACCTCGAAGCCGTCGGGGCGGTTGGTGCCGATCGTGCCGGTCGGTCCGCGCCGCGCCCAGCCGACGCAATAGAGGCCGGCTGCGATGACTCCGTCGGCATTGGCGAAGCGGCCGCGGCCATGCTCGTAGGGCACGCCCTCGATCGGCGGCGTCTGGTAGCCGATGCAGCTGACCACCAGGCCGCAGTCGACCGCATAGGTTTCGCCAGTGCCGACCGAGCGCAGGTCGTCGGTAAGGCGGGTGCGCTCGACGACCAGCCGCTCCACCCGCCCGTCGCCCTCGACCGCCACCGGCATGGCGAAGAAGTCGAAGTCGATGACCTTCGCCTTGTCCTGCGGCAGGCCGGCAAAGTCGCGCAAATGGGTGACCGACTTGCGCATCCCCGGCTCGAGCAAGGCGTCGTCGCCCTCGGGCGGGAAGTCGGCGAGGTCGACCCGCGGCACGGCGTCGGCGAGATGGCCGAGCTCGCCCAGCTCCTTGGGCGTCATCGCGATCTGGTGCGGGCCGCGCCGGCCGAGCACGTGGATCAGCCGCACCGCGCTTCCCTCGAGCGCGTCCAGCGCCCGGCCGACAATGTCCGAGCCGGCGAATTCGGCCCGGGTCTTGGCGAGGATGCGGGCGACGTCGAGGGCGACGTTGCCGTTGCCGATCACCGCGGCGCCGGCGGCGTCGAGCGGCGGATCGAGATCGGCGAAATCGGGGTGGCCGTTATACCAGCCGACGAACGCCGCCGAGCCGACCACTCCGGGCAGGTCGCTGCCGGGGATGGCGAGCGGCCGGTCGTGCGGCGCGCCGGTGGCGAGGATGACGGCGTCGTAAAGCCCCTTCAGCTCATCGACGCTCACGTCCGGCCCGATGCAGACATTGCCGACGAAGCGCACATTGGCCGACAGCGCCACCTTCTCGTAGCGCTTGTAGACCGCCTTGATCGACTGGTGGTCGGGCGCGACGCCGGAGCGGATCAGGCCGTAGGGCACCGGCAGCCGGTCGATCATGTCGATCGCCACCGCCTCGCCGTAGAGCTTGAGCAGCGCCTCGGCGGTGTAATAGCCGGCGGGGCCGGAGCCGATGATCGCCACATGCCGCATCTTCGCCCTCCCGCCCGTCCGCGGCGCGATGCTAGCGCCGCCCCGGGGAGAGGCAAGCCGCCTTCGCCGGGATGCGCGTCATCGCCGGTTCAGCGCGGTCGTGCTAGGGGCGTGCGCATGAAGATTCTCCTCGCTCTTCTCGCCGCCGTTCTGGCCGTGCCCGCCGCCGCATCGCCGGTGCCGGGCGAGCAAGCCAGCATCCCGTTCGTCACCCATCCGCGCGCGATCCGCAGCTTCCACGCACCGAGCGACGACCTCCTCTACCTCCGCGACCGCCGGGGACGCTGGTACCGGGCGGAGATGGGCGGGCCGTGCGTCGGCCTCTCCTGGGCCAACGCGATCGGCTACGACACGCGCGGCAGCCTCAGCCTCAGCCGCGGCGATGCGATCCTGGTCGAGGGCCAGCGCTGCATGATCGTCTCGCTGACCCGAAGCGACCCGCCGCCGCGCCGCCGCGGGAAGAGGAACAAGCGCGGCTAGGCCTTTCCGCCGCCGCTCCTGTCCTCGAGCATCTGCGCGCCCTGGCGGCGGATGAGCGGCTCGATCGCCGCTCCGAAGAAGGACAAAGCGGGCGGCAGCGTCACCTTCAGCCGCACCACCTTCTCCTGGATGTCGATCTCGGCGGCGACCTGCTGGCCCATCGCGCCGACGTCGAGGTCGAGCCGGTTGCCGGTCCAGCGCGAGCTGACCTGGGCGCCGCCCGGTATATGGTCGGTCAGCCTGCCGATATTGCGTTCGATCCGGCGCCGCGCCTCCTCGGCGCCGAGCTGGTGGGGAAGGTCGACGGTCAGCGGATTGCTCATCGCGCGCCCTTAGCGGCTCGCGGCGGGCTCGACCACGGCTTTTCGCCTGTGGTCCGGCGGGCACAGTCGGGCCGCCTTTTTTGCATTGCAGCGAAAAGCGCTTCCCTGCCGCCGATTATAACATAAGCTAGGTGCGCTTCGCGGCCGATGCCGCGGCCTTATCGGGGGGATTTCAAATGGTTCGCATGACGCGGGTCGCTTTGCTGACGACGCTTTCCTCGCTGGCGCTGGCCGCCGGCCCGGCCTTCGCGCAGGACCCGGAAACGCCGGCCGAGGCCGCGGCCGACGCGCCCGCCGGCAATGACGAGACGATCGTCATCACCGGCACCCGCCGCACCGACCGCACCGTCGCCGACAGCCCGGTTCCGGTCGACGTCATCGGTTCCGAAGCGATCCTCAATTCCGGCCAGACCGAGACCAACAAGATCCTCAACCAGCTGGTGCCGTCGTTTAACTTCCCGCAGCCGTCGATCGCCGACGGCTCCGACGCGCTTCGCCCGGCGACCCTGCGCGGCCTCAGCCCCGACCAGACCCTGGTGCTGATCAACGGCAAGCGCCGCCACGTCTCGGCCTTGCTCAACATCAACGGCACGGTCGGCCGCGGCAGCGCCGCCGTCGACATGAACCTCATTCCGGGCCTCGCCATCGGCCGGGTCGAGGTGCTGCGCGACGGCGCCGCCGCCCAATATGGCTCGGACGCGATCGCCGGAGTCATCAACATCCAGCTCAAGAATGCCGATCACGGCGGCCGCGCCTCGGTGACCTGGGGCAAATATTACACGACCATCGACAATGTCGCCAACGTCACCGGCCTCACGCTCAACGCCGCCGGCCAGCCGCAGCTCGATCCGACCGACAATCGCTACTTCCTCGCCAACGTCGACGGCGAGCGCTCCACCAATGACGGCCGGCAGCTGACGATGGGAGTCAATGTCGGCATCCCGATGGGCCCCAACGGCTATTTCAACGTCACCGGCGAGTTCCGCGACCGCAACCGCACCAACCGCGCCGGCTTCGACCTCAGGCCCAATTACAACCGCCCCGCTCCGCCCGCCTTCGACTCGCGCGAAGTGGGCTTCAACCGGCTCCAGTTCCGGTTCGGCGATCCCGATTCCGTCGATTACAATCTGTTCGCCAATGCCGCCATCGAAGTGGCGACCGGCTGGGAGATCTACGCCTTCGGTTCCTACGGCCACCGCGACACGCTCAGCGCCGCCAACTGGCGCCAGGGAGGCGCCGCCGCCAATCGCGATTTCAGCGCGCTGGCGCCCAACCAGGCGCCGAACGCGGCGAACTTCGTCCCGCTGACGCCGGACGGCTTCCTGCCGCTGATCGATTCGGATCTCGACGATTATGCCGTCACCGTCGGCGTCAAGGGCGAGATTGGCGGCTGGAAGACCGACCTCTCCTACGGCCGCGGCCACAACAGCTTCGACTATGTGGTTAGGGACACGCTCAACACGTCGTTCGGGCCGCAGAGCCAGCGCGTGTTCGACGCGGGCGGGCTGCGCTACGGGCAGAACATCGTCAACCTGGATTTCTCGAAGGAATTCGCGATGGGCTTCGCCAAGCCCCTCGCCGTCGCGGCCGGCACCGAATACCGGTCCGAGCATTTCGAGATCCGGCCCGGCGACCTCCAGTCCTACGCGACCGGTCCGTTCTTCCGCGCGTCGATCACGACGACGGCGGCGGACTGCACGGCCCAGCAGGGCGTGTTCAACGCGACCACCAACGTCTGCAGCTTCCCGGGCCGCGCCGCTCCGGCGGGCGCCCAGGGCTTCCCCGGCATTCCCGCCAGCAGCGCCACCGACGTTGGCCGCCACAGCTGGGCGGCCTATGTCGAGCTCGACACCGATCCGATCGAAGGCGTCACCACCACCATCGCCGGCCGCTACGAGCATTTCTCCGACTTCGGCTCGACCTGGAACGGCAAGTTCGCGGCACGCTGGGAGCCGTTCGACGGCTTCGCGCTGCGCGGCTCGGTGTCGAACGGCTTCCGCGCGCCGTCGCTGCACCAGCAATTCTTCACCACCACCTCGACCAACTTCATCGGCGGCCTGCCGGTCGACATCTCGACCCTCGCGGTGAGCAGCCCGGTCGCGCTGGCGCTCGGCTCGCAGCCGCTCGAGCCGGAGAAATCGTTCAACGTCAGCCTCGGCGCCACGGCCAACCCGACGCGCGGTCTCACCATCACCGCCGACCTCTACCAGATCAAGATCGACGACCGCATCGTCCTTACCGAAAATCTGGGCGCCGCCGGAAGCGGCACCGCCGCCCAGAATGCGGCGGTCAAGGCGATCCTCGACGCCAACGGCTTCCAGAGCGTCGGCGCGGCCCGCTTCTTCATCAACGGCCTCGACACCACCACCCGCGGCCTCGACATCGTCGCGGTCTACCGGACCCGGATGGCGGGCTTCGGCAACTGGTCGCTGAGCGCCGCCTATAATTACAACAAGACCAGGATCGACGAGCGCATCAACGCCCTCGGGCCGCTCGCGACGATTCCGGGCCTCGTCCTGTTCGGCCGGGTCGAAGGCCTCCGCTTCACCCACGGCCAGCCGCGCGACAAGATCGTGTTCAGCGCCGACGGCGACATCGGCAATTTCGGAATCACCGCCCGCACCACCCGCTACGGCAAGGTCGTGGCACCGGGCGCGGCGTCGCCGCTGGCGCCCAACGCGGCCAGCCTGACGGCCTTCGGGCCGGACGATATCTTCCTCAAGGCCAAGTGGATCACCGACCTCGAGTTTCGCTACAAGGCTCTCGGCCATATCGAGCTCGCGATCGGCGCCAACAATCTGTTCGACGTCTATCCGACCCGTTCTCCGTTCGGCGCCCGCCCGGCGTCGATCGGCGGCTTCTATCCGGTCAACCAGGAATTCATTCCCTTCTCGATCTTCTCGCCGTTCGGCTTCAACGGCCGCTTCCTCTACGGAAGGGTCTCGGTCGACTTCTAGCAGCCTGAATTCCTCCCCCAGCTTGTCTGGGGGAGGGGGACCGCGCGAAGCGCGGTGGAGGGGCAATTCGGAGTCCGGCACTTGCCCCTCCACCAGGCTTCGCCTGGTCCCCCTCCCCGAGCAAGCTCGGGGAGGAATAGGCGCGTTTCTCCGCCGTTCAGCTTCGGTGTATAAGGGCCCGTCACCGGAGGGCCCGATGTCCGACACCCGACTATCGCGACGCGGCTTCATCGGCTCGGCGGCGGCCGTCGCCGTCGCCGCCGGCGCCGGCTTCGTCGTCTTCGGCAGGAACGGCGGCACCGCCGAAGCGGCGGAGCGGTTCGAGGTGACGAGGACTCCCGCCGAATGGCGCCGAATCCTCGGGCCGCGGCGTTACGCGGTGCTGCGCGAAGCGGCGACCGAGCGCGCCGGCTCGAGCCCGCTCGACAGGGAGCATCGGCGCGGCACCTTCCTGTGCGCCGGCTGCGACCTGCCGGTCTACAGCTCGGCGGCCAAGTTCGACAGCGGCACCGGCTGGCCGAGCTTCACCCGGCCGCTGCCCAATGCGGTCCGCACCCGCCCCGACCGGACCTTGTTCGTGGTCCGCACCGAAGTCCATTGCCGGCGCTGCGGCGGCCATCTCGGTCACGTCTTCGACGACGGCCCGCCGCCGACCGGCCAGCGCTGGTGCATGAACGGCCTCGCCCTGAAGTTCCGGCCGGCGTGACCCGGCGATGAAGCGCCTGCTCCTCGCCCTGATCGTGCTCGTCGGTATCGGCGCCCTGCTGCTGCGGCTAAACGGCCCCGGCGCCGCTCCGCCCGCGCCGAGGCTGGCGGCGGCCGTCTTCGCCGGCGGCTGCTTCTGGTGCACCGAAGCCGATTTCGACAAGATTCCGGGCGTGGTCTCGACCACCTCCGGCTATGCCGGCGGCAATGTCGCCAATCCGACCTACGAGCAGGTCTCCGCCGGCGGCACCGGCCATATCGAGGCGGTGAGGGTGGTCTACGATCCGGCCCGGGTCGGCTATGGCACGCTGGTCGCCCGCTTCTTCCGAACCGTCGATCCGCTCGACGGCGGCGGTCAGTTCTGCGACCGCGGCAGCCAGTATCGCACCGCTATCTTCGTCGCCGGCGCCGCCGAGCGGCGGATCGCCGAGGCGATCAGAGCGCGGGCCGCGGCGCTGCTGAGGAAGAAGGTCGCCACCCTGATCCTGCCCGCCGGCCGCTTCTACCCGGCCGAGACCTACCCCCAGGATTATTACCGGAAGAATCCGGTCCCCTATCGCTACTATCGCTGGCGTTGCGGCCGCGAGGCCAGGCTGGCGGCACTGTGGGGCAAGTCGGCCGGGCACTGACTCGCCGCCGACCGCGGCCGGCCGCCGCCAAACATGGCGAACCTTCCGGTAACCAATGCGCTCAATCAACCCCTAACCCCGCGGGCCTAATCGCGGTCCCCTCTAGCTGCACTTTGCACCGACGAGGAAATTGCGACGATGAGGGCATTGAGCTGGCTTAAGGATCTTTTCTCCAGCGAGCGCGGCAATGTGCTGGTGATCGGCGCGGCGACTCTGCCTCTGCTGATCGGCTCCGCCGCCTTCGCGGTCGACACCATCCAGATCAGCGTCTGGAAGCGCCAGCTGCAGCGCGCCGCCGATTCGAGCGCGATCGCCGGCGCCTATGCGCTGGCGAGCGACGACGACACCCACGACGCCGTCCACCGCGATCTCGACAAGAACGCCTTCCCGGTGCTCAGCCAGGAGGAGGCGATCGCCGTCGGCGCCCGCCTCGGCTTCAACCGGACCGTGCGGGTGACTCTGACCGCGTCCCGGACCGCCCCGTTCATGTCGATCTTCACCAACGCGCCCCAGACCCTGGTCGCCGACGCCACCGCCGCCCTCGTCGACGACGGCACCTTCTGCATGGTGTCGCTCTACGACGGCGAGGATGTCGGCATCGACGTCAACGGCAACGCCAACGTCGCGCTCAGCTGCGGCATGAAGAGCAATTGCATCGGCGAGGAATGCGTCACCGCCGGGGGCAGCTCCTCGGTCACCGCGTCGCCAATCGCGGCCGTCGGCGGTCTCGACGGGGATTCGAACAATTTCGTCCAGCCGACGACGCTCCAGCCTTATTCCGCGGTGCAGGCCGACCCGCTGGCCCACGTTCCCAACCCTTCGCCCGATCCGAGCAGCTGCACGAACGCGCTCGAGGTGGCGTCCGGCGAGACGGTGACGATTTCGGGCGACAGCTGCTACAGCTCGATCACGGTCCACGGCACCCTGAACATGGCAAGCGGGACGGTCCTGACCGCTTTTGGCGGCAACATCGTCATGAACGCCCAGGCCAAGGTCAATGGTGACGGCGTCACCATCGTCATGACCGGCACCGACGGTGCCGCCGGCGATCTCCAGATCAATGGCGGCGCCGAGCTCAACCTCTCCTCTCCGGCGAGCGGCACCTACAAGGGCATCGTCATGTACCGTGACCGCCGGGCGAGCAACATCGAGATCAAGATAAACGGCAATTCGGACTCGGACCTCACCGGCGCGCTCTATTTCCCGTCGTCCGACATCACCTTCGCCGGCACCGCCGGCATGAACGTCCAGTGTCTGCAGATGGTCGGCCAGAAGCTCAGGTTCCAGGGCGACGCCAATATCGCCAACATCTGCCCGACGTCGAGCGGCGCTTCGGCCTTCCAGCAGACCGTCGTGAGGCTGGTGGCATGAGGCTGCGCCTGCCCGCCCTCGCCCGCGACCAGCGCGGCACCAGCCTGATCGAGTTCGGCTTCCTGGCGCCGTTCCTGGCGGTGCTGGCGATGGGCATCATCGACCTCAGCCGGGGCCTCGCCGAGCGCTTCGCCCTCCAGCAGGCGGTCAACCGCAGCCTCGAGCTGGTCCAGGCGCGGCCCGCCGTCGCCGACGCCGGCGCCGACGACGTCGACTACAGCCACGTCCGCACCGAGGCCGCCGCCGCGGCCGCCGTCGACGAGGACCAGGTGACGTTGACCCGCTGGCTCGAATGCGACGGCGTCGAGCAGCCCGAAGTCACCGGCACGTGCGACGACGGCGAGGACACCGCGCGCTACCTGCGCGTCCGCATCGTCAAGGATTTCGAGGCCGAATTCTTCTTCGATTCCATTCCGATGAGCGCCTCGGGCGCATTGAGGACCCAGTGATGCTGAAACGGCTGCTTCGTCGCGACGACAAAGGCGTCGGCGCGGTCGAGTTCGCGCTCGTCGCCCCGGTGCTGATCTCGTTCATCATCGGCGTCAGCCAGATGGGCCGATTGTTCTTCGCCAATGCCGACATGAAGAATGCGATGGCGGCCGGCGCCCGCGTCGCCGCGATCTACCCGATACCCGAGGACGAGACCATCCTCGCCGCCGTCAACGAGCGCCTGATGCGCACCGGCGCCGCCGCCCGCGCCGACGCCGAGGTCGTCCGCGACACGGATGAAAACGGCAATGACTATGTCGAGATCCGGATGACCTATTCGGTCCCGCTCGAATTCATCTTCTTCGAGACCTCGCCGGTGACGCTGAGCGACAGCCGCCGGGTCTTCACCCAGGTCGAGAGCGCCAATTCGACCACTTACACCGGCGGCACCACCGGCGGCACCACTACCACCACGAGCTCGACGACCAGCGCCAGCTCGACGACCAGCGCCAGCTCGACGACCAGCGCGAGCAGCTCGGGCGATGGCGGCAGCTCCGGCAACGGCAGCAACGGCAATGGCAGCTCCGGCAACAACAATGGCAGCAGCGGCCACGGCCACGGCAATTGCAACAACAAATGCTAGGCCGGCCCGCGCGAGGAACCCGGATTGCTGATCCACGTTAATCGCCTTTCGCCCTAACGGGGAAAGAGTAAGCGTATGCAACGGCAAAGCCGGCTCGAGGCGCTGGGCTGCTGGATTTCCGAAAAGGTCGCCGACGTCTCCGCCCATCCGTTCGCGCAGATCGGGCTGGTCCTGCTCTGCGCGGCCTGGTTCGCCTTCGCCTGGCGGGTCGACTGGCTGACCGCGGGCCTCTCCATCCTCGCCATCACGCTCACCCAGATGGTCCTCAACCGCCAGCACGAGCGCGAGAAGGAGGCGCATCGCCGCGACGTCGCCCTCCACGCCAAGCTGGACGAATTGCTGATCGCCTCGAAGCGCGCCCGCGACGAGCTCGCCGGCATCGAGGAGCTCGAGGAAGCCGATATCGAGGAGCTGAAGGAGGCCGGCGCGGTCACGCCCCTGCGCCGCCCGGCGCGCAACGCGGCCGGCGCCTGGACCTTGCCGAAATAGCGGTATCGCGGCCGGGCGCCGCGCTCGCGCGCCGCCTCCATCTTCCTCTCTCCAATCCCGCTTGACTCCGTACCATGGTACGGCAGCTATAGGGCGAGTCGCGGCCGGGCAGTCCCGCTCCGGCCGGGACGGGAGAAAGACCATGACCACCGCCAGGAAGACCGAAGCCGCCCGCGGCGGCTGCCGCTGCGATCCGTGCGGCTGCAAGGCCTGCGGCTGCCGCTGAGGCCCGCTCCACCCTCTCCCGCCCTTCGCGGGAGAGGGCAGGGTGAGGGTCTTGCAGCCCCGAACGCCGCACCGCCGCTCGAAAGGAAGACGCTGCCATGCCCGACCTCACCATCGCCGGGCTCGCCAGGGCCGGCGGCGTCGGCGTCGAGACGATCCGCTACTATCAGCGCCGCGGCCTGCTCGCCGAGCCGCCCAGGGCCGGCGCCGTCCGCCGCTACGGCGCCGGCGACCTGCGCCGCCTGCGCTTCATCCGCCGGGCCCAGGCCGCCGGCTTCACCCTCGAGGCGATCGCCGAATTGCTCGCCCTCGATTCGAGCGGGGACCGCGCCCGGGTCCGCGCCCTCGCCGCCGAGCGGCTGGCCGCGCTCGAGGCCAGGATCGCCGAGCTGGAAGCGGCGAGGGCGGCGCTCACCCGGCTGAGCCAGGCCTGCGCGGCGGGCGCCGCCGGGCCGTGCCCGATCATCGAGGCGTTCGAGGCCTGAGCCGCGCGCCGCCGCCGCTTCGGGCTATCCATTGCCGCCCATCCGCCGGTTGAAGTCGGACAGCATCGCGTCGATTTCCTCGCGCATCTTGCGGCTCTGCTCGGGCGTCGGCTGCATCTCCGCCCGCACCTCCGCTTCGATCTTCGGCCTCAGCTCCTTCTCGATCCGCTCCCTGAGCGCCGCCACCGCGCGTCCCTCGCGGCCGCTGCCGCCGCCTTCGAGGATCATCCTGAACACCGCGTCGGACCGCCGCCGGCGGCGGCCGACCACCTTGCCGCCGCGGATCACCTCTTCCTCGACTCCGGTCACTCCGCGCTCCCAGGCGAAGGTGTCGAGGCTGGCGCCGCCGGAGCGGGCCCGCGCCGCCCGGCACAGCGAGGCGAAGTCCTCGTCCTTCTTCTCGAGATTGTAGAAGGTGGTCGGCGAGATCTTCGCCGCTGCCGCCGCCTCCTTCACCGACGCCCCGTTCGCCAGCGCCTCCAGGGCGATCGCCCTTTTCTTCGGCGTGAACCCGTTGCTCTTCCATCCCAAACGCGCCATTGCGTCTCTCCCACGAAGCCCGGCGGCAGGCCCCGCTGCCGGCCGGGCGAATCACCCCGAGCCGCGAGTCTCCCACACCAAACCCTATTCTCAAAACCTATTCTGTTCCCGCTGTGTTCGACAAAGCCGCCCGCGAACAGCGCAGCGGTTGCATAGCAACCGTTAGCAGCGAGTGGAGTCGGCGCAGTGCCCGGCCGGCGGGGCGCTGGTCCGAGGCCAAGCGAGCCCGTCCGACGGCGCAGGCCGCCCTGCGCCTTATTTCACCTGCGGGCGCGCCAGCCACCGGGCATCCGCTTCGAGCCAGGCCAGACAATCCTCCCCGCCCGAAATCTCCCACACCTGATGATCCGCGATCAGCGCAGTCTTCACCGCCAGCGCCCCCACGTCCGGCGCCGGCGTCCCCAGCAGCCGAAGCATCGCCGAATCGGCGGCGTTCACGAAGCCAGCGAACCGCTCGTCGAGCGCCTCCTGCGCGTCGAACGACCGCCGGCCCGGCCCGAACGCTTTCGCCGAGCTCGCCTCCTCGAACCTGTCTTTCGCAATAACCGCACACCGGAACGCACGGAGAGCCTTCTTCCATTTTCCCTCTCCCGCCTTTTGCGGGAGAGGAGGAGCCCGCCGCAAAGCGGTGGGAGGTGAGGGTCTTGCTGAGCTGGAGCCCGCACCGATGCCTGCGGCGACGGGCACCGCAACCGCAGCGCCTAGAACTGCCCGGCGCGTGCAGCTATGCTCCTTGGAAGCCATGGCCAAGGGTCTCCCTCCGATCGGGTAGGGGTTCTGCAACTATGGCACCAACAGTGCCATGCTCTCGGAGAGGGTGCAAGTGCTTTTTGCCACGAGAGTGCCAAATTGAACATCATCCAGTGCCGCATGGCCCGGACGGCGCTCGACTGGTCCCTCCAGGACCTCGCCGACGCCTCCGGCGTCAGCCGGCGCACGATCGCAAGGTTTGAAGCGGGTGAATCGGTGCTGCCGACACGGGTGCAGGCGTTGCGCCATGCTTTCGAAGGGAAAGGGGTCTTGTTTGTCGACAGCGGCCACCTCACCGGTGGTGTGATCCCGCCGCAGCGTTAGCACTTTGTTAACGATAACCAACCATCCAGAGTCAAAGTCGCTCGTGTGGGCGCCACGGGGATTCCAATGGCTCGGGTTCAAAGCACCTCATCGGCTCAGCCATCTCAAATGAGCGATACCAGCCGCGATTGTGATATCAGGCGCGCCCTCCACCAGTGGCTGCTGATGAAGCATGCCAAGTGCCCTGACACGGCGATTATCCACGAACTCGACATTCCGCGGCCCTCGGGCAGAGTCGACGTGGCGCTAATCAACGGTCGATTGTCAGGCTACGAGATCAAGAGCAGCGTCGACACCCTTGCGCGGCTAACGGATCAAGAACCCTCCTTTAGTGCCGTGTTCGAGAGAATGACTTTGGTGGTTACCCAGAGGCACCTCAACAAGTCGCCGAGCCTGGTTCCTGACTGGTGGGAGATTCTGGAGGCGGGCGATGGTCCCTTTCGCGTCATTCGGCGAGGGCGGCCGAATCCCACGCTGAGCCTCGAGTCCGCTCTCTATGTTCTGTCAAAGGCTGAGCTTCAAAGTGTACAGCAGGGGCTGGGGCTCATTGTGCAGTCGAGATTGCACAAGGAAGGGATCGTTGCAGCGGTCCTAAACACGCGCCGGCGCAGCAAAATACTGGGTTTAGTTCGAGAGGCTCTGAAGCGGCGAATGATCGCCCCGCTCAGCGCACTCGCCGCGTAGCCTGTGAATACTGACGCTCAATGTGTCCATTGATCCGTGATGCGTGCCAGAAGCGCGGCTCCTCCGAAGCCGTTTCGGCAGCCTTGGCAGTCTCACTGATTAGCCGATCACACCAGCTTGAGAGTGGCGCGAACCGAAAGTCCTTTTCAATTTTTTGGCAACCGTCGGTCCAGCCTTTGGGATCGTTCTTGTTTGCATGGCGGCTTATCAACCATCCTCCGGGCAGTGCGTGGGTTACCGTCGCACGGTAATCCCAAGGTCGATATGAAGAGTGCGCCTCTTCACGCTCCGAGGCGGCGTAATCTCCAAAGGCAAGCGGTATGGTCGCCGATACACGCTGCCATACTTCCCAATCATGGTTTTCCTTGAACCGCATACCTTTGTGTGCCGGCAACGTAAACGAGTTGCTCATGCACACGGCCCGAAATGCCTTCATTCGATGGGCGCCGATCTGACTCTGGATCATTTCCAAGGCATTGGATGCAAACGCCGCGCGCTGCGGCAGTCGTACCCGTCCCTGACCGCAGTCGAGAATGATCAGAAGCTGCCGCGGATTTGGTAGCCGCTGAAGAATCTCACAGGCCAAAGAACAAAGGTCTTCGACACGAGTCTCCCTGATCCGAAAGGCAGCTGAGGCGCCTCCGACACAGAGCAACTCCGCCTGTCGCAATATGTCATCCCATTGAGCAGCCGGGTTCGTCATTTGCAAAACCGGTATCGAGCTTGGGAAACGAGAAAGAAACTCGCGCCAATTGTAAAATCCGTCGTTCGGGCGAAGGAGCCTGTCGAGTTCCGAATTGAAGCTGACTTGGGCAGCCTTTTCCTGGCAGTACCTCTGCTGCGCAGCGACCGGATCACTCGGATCGCGGGGCTCATACGGCGCGGGAGCTCGACGTTTGTCGATGTCTAAAAGATAAGGATGGCTGCCCTCGACGCGAGAGATGAAGCCAATACAATCTTCGAAATCTCTTGCCCTCGGTCGCCAGCAGAGTTCGAAAAGCGCGAGGACTCCGGCTCTCGTCTCTGCGCTGAGACGCGTATATGCCACCTCTCCGACGGGATCGGAGAGGATCGCCGGCACATATTTATACCGCGAGAAGTCGACCGTTTGCACGCTCTGCTCCACATTCCGGAGGCCGAGCGTTAGCTTAGAACAAATCGTGAAGTGAGTCCATCGCTTATGGACAGCCAAGACCCCTCGAAAGCAGGCTGATCACGCCCGCGTTCGAGCCCCCGCCCGGCGGTTGAGAGCACGCAAGGGCCTTGGCATCTGCCGAGCTTTTGATTAGGGAGGTCATGGCTTACAGGCAGATTTTTTGCTGCGTAGCGCAGCACGTGAAAACAATGTGAGGGGGAATTGCCCTTACAATCCTTAGCAATTATTGGGCTATGCTCTTCGGTTTGCATAAGAGTGCCTGTAAGCCCCTTTCTTAGCTGAGTTCCAAATGACTCGGCTAGACATGCTACGCGCTACTGTAGGGCTCTCCGGAGTGGCCCCCTTATTGGGCTTTCGCCCCAAGGCCCTAGCGTATATGCTATACAAGGTTCCTGAAACCTCCAAATATACCGAGTTTCAATTGCACAAGCGCTCTGGAGGAAAGCGAACAATCCGAGCACCTGTTCCCGAATTAAAAACACTCCAGCGGCGGCTGTCTATTCTACTGCAAGACTGCGTCTCAGACATAAACCAAGAACGCGGCGTTCATCGGGCTATCGCTCATGGCTTCCGACGAAATTGCTCAATCGTGAGCAATGCAAGTTCTCACAAGCACAAGCGCTATGTGCTCAACATGGACCTTGAAGGCTTCTTTGACGCATTTAACTTTGGTCGAGTGCGCGGATTTTTTATTTCAAACCATAACTTCTCCTTGCCCCCTGAAACAGCCACCGTGTTGGCGCAAATAGCCTGTTATGACAACGGGTTGCCCCAAGGTTCCCCATGCTCACCGGTAATCTCGAACCTGATAGGCCACATAATGGATATGAGGTTGGTTGCTCTCGCTAAGGAGGCGGGGTGCGCCTACTCTCGCTACGCCGACGATATTACCTTTTCCACCAATAAACTGCAGTTTCCCAGCGAAATAGCCCTAAGAGAGAATGAAACTCACGTCTGGGTGCCCAGCGCCGGCTTAGAGAGCATTATCCAGCGGAGCGGGTTTGCTATAAATCAAACGAAAACACGTATGCAGTACCGTCAATCGCGGCAAGACGTGACAGGTTTGGTGGTTAATGCGAAGGTCAACACGCGCATCGAATACTATCGAGAGGCTCGGTCCAAATGTAACGCATTGTTTAACAGCGGAAAGTATTACAACAAGGTCTTCAAACCGGACGAAAACGGTAATCTAGTAGAAGAGGAAGAGTGGGGAACAGTTGAGCAGTTAAACGGTGTGTTAAGCTTTATTGACTTTGTGAAGGTGTCGAACTTATCGCAGGATTTACGGAGACCGCTCACGGGTCCGGAAACACTCTACACCAGATTCCTGCTCTACAGATATTTCTTTGCACATGGCCGCCCTCTCATTATATGCGAGGGGAAGACGGATAACATATACGTAAGAGCAGCCATTACGCGCCTCGCGCCCAAACACAAGACTTTGGTCAGGGTCGAGGAGGGCAAGCCCGAGCTACAGATAAGCCTATTTAACTACACGGCGACCACAGCGCGCCTTTTAGGCTTGTCTGGCGGCACGGGCGGATTCAACCAACTGGCGCAGAGATACCGAACAGCAAGGCTCAAGTTTAAGAGTGAAGGTGAGAGTCAGCCGGTCATATTTTTGGTAGACAATGATTCCGGAGCCGAGTGCGTATTCAGCGCCATTCGCCAGCATGCCAGGACTAAGCAGGTCGACAAGAACAAGCCATTTTATCGGCTGGGCCACAACTTATACGTTGTTTTGACACCACGCACAGGTGCGGACGGCGATACCATGATAGAAGACTTATTTGATAAAAGCATACGAGCAACCAAGCTCGGAGGCAAATCGTTCAACCCGGGAAGCTATATCAACCAAACGAAAGAGTATGGGAAGTTCTTGTTCGCAGAACACGTCGTCCGAAAGAACCAAGCGAAGATCGACTTTTCGGGCTTCGAGCCATTGCTGACGCGAATCGTGGCCGCAATCAAGGATCACCGGAAACGGGTAAAGCCACAGACCTAAACGGCCGCCGAGCTTGGCGACGGCGCAACCCTTTCCCCTCCGCTCCCACGTTGCTAGAGCCGCGCCAAATCACATCCGGATGCGTTTTCGCCTCCGCCGAAAGCCGCAAACCGAAAGGCAGACCATGACCGCCGTCGGCCACGACACCCTCAAGACCCGGACCGAGCTTCAGGTCGGTCCGAAGCGTTACGCCTACTACTCTCTCGCCAAAGCCGCCGCCGCCCTCGGCGACGTCTCCCGCCTGCCCTTCTCGATGAAGGTGCTGCTCGAGAATCTGCTGCGCTTCGAGGACGGCAGGACCGTCACCCGCGCCGACATCCAGGGCCTGGTCGACTGGCAGAAGGAGAAGAGCTCGACCCGAGAGATCCAGTACCGGCCGGCGCGGGTGCTGATGCAGGACTTCACCGGGGTGCCCGCCGTCGTCGACCTCGCCGCGATGCGCGACGCGATGGACTCGCTCGGCGGCAACCCGAAACGGATCAACCCGCTGGTCCCGGTCCACCTCGTCATCGACCATAGCGTGATGGTCGACGCGTTCGGCACGCCGCAATCGTTCGCCCGCAACGTCGAGCTCGAATATCACCGCAACATCGAGCGCTACGAGTTCCTCAAATGGGGCTCGAAGGCGTTCGGCAATTTCGAGGTCGTCCCGCCCGGCACCGGCATCTGCCACCAGGTCAATCTCGAATATATCGCCCGCGGCGTGTGGTCGTCGAACGACCCGGATGGCGAGGCGGTGGCCTATCCCGACACTTTGGTCGGCACCGACAGCCACACCACCATGGTCAACGGCCTCGGCGTGCTGGGCTGGGGCGTCGGCGGGATCGAGGCGGAAGCGGCGATGCTCGGCCAGCCGGTCAGCATGCTGATCCCCGAAGTGGTCGGCTTCCACCTCTCCGGCAGCCTCCAGGAAGGGATCACCGCCACCGACCTCGTCCTCACCGTCACCCAGATGCTGCGCCAGCGCGGAGTCGTCGGCCGCTTCGTCGAATTTTACGGCGAGGGAGTCTCGGCGCTGTCGGTCGCCGACCGCGCCACCATCGCCAACATGGCGCCCGAATATGGCGCCACCTGCGGCTTCTTCCCGATCGACGGCAAGACGCTCGACTATATGCGCCTGACCGGCCGCGCCGAGGACCAGATCGCGCTCACCGAGGCCTATGCGAAGGCGCAGGGCCTGTGGCTGGAGCCGGGCGCCTGGCACGAGCCCTTGTTCACCGACACGCTCGAGCTCGACATGGACAGCGTCGAGCCGTCGCTCGCCGGCCCCAAGCGGCCGCAGGACAAGGTGCCGCTGTCGCGGGTCGACGAGGAGTTCGTCGCCAATTTCACCAAGGAATATGGCTGTCCGCTGGCCGAGCTCGAGCAGCGCCACCCGGTCGAGGGCGACCCCGACGTGCCCGACATCGGCCATGGCGACGTCGTCATCGCCGCCATCACCTCATGCACCAACACCTCCAACCCGGCGGTGCTGATCGCCGCCGGCCTCGTCGCCCGCAAGGCGCGCGCCAGGGGGCTCGATTCCAAGCCCTGGGTGAAGACCTCGCTGGCGCCGGGCTCGCAGGTCGTCACCGACTATCTCGACCGCGCCGGCCTCTCCGAGGACCTCAACGCGATCGGCTTCGACCTGGTCGGCTACGGCTGCACCACCTGCATCGGCAATTCGGGGCCTCTGCCCGAGCCGATCTCCGCGGCGATCGCCAGGCACGACCTGGTCGCCGCCTCGGTCCTCTCCGGCAACCGCAATTTCGAGGGCCGGGTGTCGCCCGACGTCCGCGCCAACTACCTCGCCTCGCCGCCTCTGGTCGTCGCCTATGCGCTCAAGGGCACGGTGGCGGGCGACATGATCGAGGAGCCGCTTGGGCTTGGCTCGGACGGCGAGCCGGTGTTCCTCAAGGACGTCTGGCCGACCAACGACGAGGTCCGCCGGCTGATCGACGCCCACGTCCATGGCGACATGTTCCGGGCCCGTTATGCCGACGTCTACAAGGGCGACGCCCAATGGCGCTCGATCCCGGTCGCGGGCGGCGAGACCTATGCCTGGTCGGCGGCGTCCACCTACATCCAGAACCCGCCCTATTTCGACGGCATGACGATGACTCCGACCCCCGCTTCCGACATCGTCGACGCGCGTCCTCTGGCGATTTTCGGCGATTCGATCACCACCGACCACATTTCTCCAGCCGGCGCGATCAAGGCCGACAGCCCGGCCGGGACCTATCTCGCCGGGCACGGGGTGGAGCGGGGCGACTTCAACTCCTACGGCGCCCGCCGCGGCAACCACGAAGTGATGATGCGCGGCACCTTCGCCAACATCCGCATCAAGAACCGGATGATCCCCGGCACCGAAGGCGGCCTCACCCGCCACATCCCGAGCGGCGAGATTCTGCCGATTTACGACGCGGCGATGCGCTACAAGGAAGCCGGCACCCCCCTCGTCGTCATCGCCGGCAAGGAATATGGCACCGGCTCGTCGCGCGACTGGGCCGCCAAGGGCACCGCCTTGCTCGGCGTCCGCGCCGTCATCGCCGAGACCTATGAAAGGATTCACCGCTCCAACCTCGTCGGCATGGGCGTGGTGCCGCTGCAATTCGTCGGCGAGGTGCCGATCTTCGACGGCACCGAGACCTTCACCGTCACCGGCATCGCCGGCCTCCAGCCCCGCCAGCAGCTGCAGGTGCAGGTCGCCAAAGAGGACGGCACCGCTTTCGCCTTCACCGCCCGGGTCCGCATCGACACGCTCAACGAGCTCGAATATTTCCGCGCCGGCGGCATCCTCCACTACGTGCTCAGGAAGCTCGCCGCCTGACCGGGGCCGAGCTTCTGGTCGAGGCCGCGGGCGGGGCCGGGGCGATTCCGTCGGCCGCGCTCAACATGCTATGGATGCTGATCGGCGCCTTCGCGCTGCTGCGCATCATCAAGCGCCGACGGACCGGGGGAGCGCCGCCATGATCGACCTGCTGCTGGCGATGCTGGCCGAGGCCGCCGCGCCCTACGAGCCGCCGCCCGAACCCTGGTACCATCAGGCGGTCGCCTGCGGCGCTTCGGCCCTCGCCGCGAAGGGGAAGGACCCGACCGGAGACGAGGTCGGCGAGATGATGACCTGGGGCCTGATCATGGCGGAGGCCGGGCGCAAGGCGGGCCGCAGCCGCGCCCAGGTCGACAGCGGCGACCTCGAGGCGGCTTTACCCTTCTACCGGCGGATCAAGGACCGGAAGCCCGCGGCCTTCGCCGCCCATCGCGCTTATTGCAAGGCGATGCTCGATGCTGATCGACCTTAGCCACCGGATCGAGCACGGCATGGTCACCTACAAGGGCCTGCCCGCGCCGCACATTTGCGACTTCTGGGAGCGGGAAGCCTCCGCCGCCAATTACGATGACGGCTCGAGCTTCCAGATCGGCCTCATCCTGATGGTCGCCAATACCGGCACCTATCTCGACACGCCCTTCCACCGCCACGCCGACGGCGACGACCTCGCCGCGGTCGCGCTCGAGCGGCTGGCCGGGCTCGACGGCCTGTGCGTCCGCGCCGAGGAGATGGAGGCCGGTGCGGACCTGTTCGAAGGCCTGGACGTCGCCGGCAAGGCTGTGCTGATCCATACCGGCTGGGACCGCCACTGGCGCACCGACGCCTATTTCGAGAACCACCCCTTCCTCGCCGAGCCCGCGGCGCGGTTGCTGGCCGAGCGCGGCGCCGCTTTGGTCGGCATCGACAGCTACAATATCGACGACACCCGAACCCGCCGCCGTCCGGTCCACACCCTCCTGCTCGGCGCCGGCACCCTGATCTGCGAGCATATGACCGGTCTCGACGCGCTGCCGCCCAGCGGCTTCCGCTTCACCGCGGCGGCGCCGAAGGTCGCCGGCATGGGTACCTTCCCGGTCCGAGCCTTCGCCGAAACAGACTAGTCGGCCACGGTTCAGCGGACCGACAGTTTCGTGACCGTATCGATCCTTCTCCCTGTCAGCCAGTGAGGAGTTCCCCGTCATGCTCCAGCCTCTCTTCGCCGCTTTGGCCATCGCCGCAGCCATTCCTGCCCCGACCGCGCCCGTCGAGGCCCCCGCGAAGGCCTCGCTGCTCAACCCGCAGATCGATTATGACGGCTATCGCGCGCTGATCGAGGAGGTTCAGCCCTATCGGCGGGCGCGGCTGATCGATTGGGCTGCGTTCATCGCGGCCGCCGCCGAGCCGGACGTGCTGATTCTCGACGCGCGCTCGGCCGAGCAGTTCGCTGCCGGTCATATCCGGGGCGCCGTCAACGTGCCGCTGCCCGAGTTCAGCGACGAGCGTCTCGCCGAAGTGATCGGTCGGACGGATCGCCCGATCCTGATCTACTGCAACAACAATTTCCGCAACGATCGCCAGCCGGTCATGCTGAAAAGCGGGCGGCTCGCGCTCAACCTTTCGACCTTCACGCACCTCTACGGCTACGGCTATCGCAACGTGCGCGAGCTCAACGACGTGATGGACTTCAACGATCCGAAGGTGAAGTGGGTGAAGGGCTGAGGGCGGCCGCCAGCCAGTCCGGTACCAGGGCGTCGCCGAGATCCTCGACGCGGCGGTGCTCGACCGCCAGCGCCAGCTCGGGATAGTGGATGCGGGTCCGGGGTCCCGGCGCCTCCGACGGCACCACGACCAGCCGACGGTTGACCTTCGAGCGGTAGTTCATCCGCGCCGTATTCTCCTGGCCGACATAGCAGCCCTTGGTGAAGCTGACGCCGTCGAGCTCGGCGGCGTTGCATTCGAGCCAGAGCGTCTTGTCGGAGCCCAGCTCGACCCGCCCTTCGGTCACCCCCAAGCCAAGGCGGTGGGCGAGCCAGCCTTCCGCGGCAGCCTCGCCCGGGGGCGCGAGCCAGCGGCGGCCCAGTTCGGCCAGCCGCGGGTCCGGCAGGCCGCTCCCTCCGGGCGACCAATGGGCACAGAGGCCTTCCACGCGCTCCAGGCTGATCTTGCGCCTCAGCCGGTAGAGCGTCAGCCGCCCGGCCAGGTCGCCCGCCGCCTCGCGCTCGCAGTCGATCAGCACGTCGTCGCCGTCGGCCCACAGGATGAAGTCGAAAAGAGCCTTGCCCTGGGGGGTCAGCAGACCCGCCCACAACGGGCGATCCGGCGCGAGCAGGGCGAGGTCGTGGGTCACCAGCCCCTGCAGGAAGCCGCGTACGTCCTCGCCCGAGAGCCGCAGGATCGCGCGGTCGATGAGGGTGGTCGCGGCCATGGCCCCTTGATAGGGACGGCGGGAGCTAAACCCAAGGCGCCATGACCGAACCCACCCGCCTGACCCTTCGCCGCCCGGACGACTGGCACGTCCATCTGCGCGACGGCGAGATGCTGGACGCCGTCGCCCGCTATACGGCGCGGCAATTCGCCCGCGCCATCGTCATGCCGAATCTCGACCCGCCGGTGACGACGATAGCCGCCGCGAACGCCTATAGAGCGCGCATCCTCGCGGCGGTGCGCGCGCCCGGCTTCACCCCGCTGATGACCTGCTACCTGACGGACCATGCCGACCCGCGGGAGCTGTCGCGCGGCTATGAGGTCGGGGCGTTCGCGGCGGCGAAGCTCTACCCGGCCAATGCGACGACGAACTCGGCATTCGGGGTGACCGACATCCGCAACCTCCATTCGGCGCTGGAGGCGATGCAGCGTATCGGCATGCCCTTGCTCGTCCATGGCGAGACGTCCGACCCGGAGGTCGACGTGTTCGACCGGGAGAAAAACTTCATCGACCGGACCTTTTCGGCCCTGGCGCGCGATTTTCCCGCGCTGAAGATGGTGTTCGAGCATATCACCACCGCCGAAGCCGCCGACTTCGTTCTCGGCAGCGGGCCGAACGTCGCCGCGACGATCACGCCGCACCATCTCCACATCAATCGCAATGCCATGTTCGCCGGCGGCTTGCGTCCGCATTTCTACTGCCTGCCGGTCGCCAAGCGCGAGGCCCATCGGCGCGCGGTGCTTCGCGCGGCCGTTTCCGGCTCGCCCAAATTCTTCCTCGGCACCGACAGTGCGCCGCACGCGATTGACGCCAAGGAATCGGCCTGCGGTTGCGCCGGCATCTTCAACGCCCCGTTCGCGCTCGAAAGCTATGCGGCCACGTTCGCGGCGGAAGGGGCGCTCGACCGGCTCGAGGCGTTCGCTTCCGAGAACGGGGCGCGCTTCTACGGGCTGCCGCTCAACGGGGGGCGGGTGGTGCTGGAGCGGGTGGAAGTGGCGGTGCCGGAGAGGCTGGACGCCGCTGGAACCAGCGTCGTGCCGTTCCACGCCGGGGAGACTTTGCGCTGGCGGTTCGTGGGGGCAGCGTAGCTCTGCCTCCCCACCGGCTTCGCCGGCAGGGAGGCAGGGTCATTACTGGATAGGCTGAAGGTTCACCGCCGCGGTCTTGCCGCGCCGGTCGACCTCGAGCTCGAACTCGACCCGGTCGCCCTCGTTGAGGCTGACCAGGCCGGCGCGCTCCACCGCCGAGATATGGACGAAAGCGTCGGGCTGGCCGTCGTCGCGGCTGATGAAGCCGAAGCCTTTCATCGCGTTGAAGAACTTGACCGTGCCCTGGGCCTTCTCACCGGTCAGCTGGCGCTGCGGTCCGCCGCCGCGATCGCCATAGCCGCCGCCGCGCGGACCGTCGCGATCCTCGCGGGGCGCTCGCTCCTGCACCGGCATCGGCTCGCCCTCGATCTTGAGGTCGGTCGCCGAGACGCGGCCGCCGCGGTCGACGAGCGTGAATTCGAGCGGCTGGCCGTCGGCGAGACCGGTGAGGCCCGCTTGCTCGACCGCCGAGATGTGCACGAATACGTCCTCGCCGCCATCGTCGCGGACGATGAAGCCGAAGCCCTTTTGCGGATTGAAGAATTTGACGACGCCCTTGCCTTCGCCGACGACCTGGGGGGGCATGCCGCCGCCGCCGCCGCCGCCGCCACGGAACCCGCCGCCGCCGCCGCCGCCGCCGAAGCCGCCACTACCGCCGCCGCGGTAACCGCCACCGCCGCCGCCGCCATAACCGCCGCCGCCGCCGCCGCCGAAGCGGTCGCCGCCGCCGCGATAACCGCCGCCGCCGCCGGGCCCGGCGCCGAAGCCGCCGCGCTCTTCAAAACCGCTGAAATTCTCGTCGCCGAAACCTTCGCGCTTGTCTCTGCCGCGCCCGCCGCGCTCGCCGCGGCGCCCTCTGTCGAAACCCATGCCCGTCAATACTTTCCGCGCCCCTGCCTTCACGTGCAAACCACCGCGCGGGGCTGTCGCGCCACGGTCTCGTACGCCCCCGAAAATGGCGCACCGCCGACTCATATAGCTCAAAAGCGCGACAGCCGCGAGCGCTTTTCCTCGCGCGCCACGAGCGCGGTCAGTGCCTGCGCACGAGCATGTGATGGACCGCGACGATGACCGCTCCGATCGCCAGTCCGACAAGGCCGGCGCCGACGGCGCCGACCGTCCATTCGACGACGCCGCCGAGCGCGGGCATGGCACGGGCCGCGGCGGCGCCGACGTCGTGCAGGAAGTGGCCGATCGCGGCGAAACCGAACGTCTCCAGGCCATGGACGATGATCCCGCCGCCGACCCAGATCATCGCCGCGATACCGATCGTCGAAAGCGCCGCCATCACCTTGGGCATGGCATGGACCAGCGCCCGTCCCAGCGCCTGCGATCCCCGGTCGCGCCGTTCGGCCATGTGGAGGCCGATATCGTCCATCTTCACGATCAGACCGACCAGCCCGTAGACGCCGATCGTGATCGCTATCGCCACCAGAGCGAGGATCATCGACCGGGTCAGGAACGGCTCGCTGGCGACTTCGGCGAGCGCGATCGCCATGATCTCGGCCGACAGGATGAGGTCGGTGCGGATGGCGCCGCCGATCCGCTCCGCCTCGATATGGGCCGGGTCGCCGGTCACTTCCTCGATTTCTTCGTCATCGCCATGGGCGGATTCGATCAGTTTCTCCGCGCCCTCGAAGCACAGAAAGGCCGCGCCGATCATGAGGAGCGGCGTGATCGCCCAGGGCGCGAAGGCGCTGAGGAGGAGCGCGCCGGGCAGCAGGATCAGCAATTTGTTCTTCAGCGATCCGAATGCGATCCGGCCGATGATCGGCAGTTCCCGGTCGGGATGCAGGCCCGAGACATAGGTGGGCGTG
>DASUVK010000014.1:0-3468 GCA_036378975.1 Allosphingosinicella sp.
TCTTGCCCTGCAGGTCGCCCATTTCTTCCATCAGCGCGTCGAAATCGGTGTCGTCCTTGGGATCGCCCATTTCGGCCGAGATGGCGTTGAAGCGATCGACCATGTCCGCGATTTCGCGGGCGCCGTCCTTGACGTTCTCGAGCACATTCTTGCTCGAGTCGAGCTGCGGCTCCTGCGGCAGATAGCCGACGGTGACGTTCTCGCCCGGCCAGGCCTCGCCGGAGAATTCCTTGTCGATGCCGGCCATGATCTTCATCAAGGTCGACTTGCCGGCGCCGTTGGGGCCGACGATGCCGATCTTGGCGCCGTGATAGAATTGCAGGTTGATGTTGCTGAGCACCGGCTTCTGCGCGCCGGGGAAGGACTTGGTCATGTCCTTCATCACAAATGCATATTGGGCGGCCATGGGGTCGCGGACTTCCTCTGCGTGCGGGATTTGGCGGCGCGTTTAGGGGAAGGTTGGGCGGCGGTCTAGTCGCGCCCGACCATCGCCTGGGCGTCGGCGAAGCGGTAGTCCTTGAACTGCTCGCGCAGGGTGCGCTTGCTGAGCTTGCCGGTGGCCGTGTGCGGCAGCTCCTCGACGAACTCGATGGCGTCGGGAAGCCACCATCTGGCTACATGCGCGGTCAGATGCTCGCGGATGCGATCGGCACAGACATCGGCGCCATCGCTCTTGACGACCACCAGCAATGGCCGCTCGTCCCATTTGGGATGGGGGATGCCGATTGCCGCGGCCTCGGCCACGCCCGGGCAGCCGACGGCCGCATTCTCCAGGTCGATCGAGCTGATCCACTCGCCGCCGGACTTGATCACGTCCTTCGAGCGGTCGGTGATCTGGAGGACGCCGTCGGGGTGGAGCGCGGCGACGTCGCCGGTGTCGAACCAGCCGTCCTCGTCGATCACGTCCCCGTTCGCGTCCTGGAAATATTGGCGGATGATCCAGGGGCCCCGCGTCTGCAACCGCCCGGAGGACTTGCCGTCGCGCGGGAGGACGTTGCCGTCGTCGTCGACGGTGCGCAATTCGACGCCGAACGGCACCCTGCCCTGCTTGCACAGCAGATCGACGCGCTGGTCGCGGCTGAGCTGGTCCCAGTCGCCGCTGCCCGCGCCGACCGTGCCCAGCGGCGACATTTCGGTCATCCCCCAGGCATGGCCGACACGGATGCCGCGGTTGGTGAACCACTCGATCATCGCCCGCGGCGCCGCCGATCCGCCGATATGGACGGTCTTCAGCTTGCCGAGGTCGGCGCCCGTCGAATCGACGTGATTGACCAGCGCGAGCCAGACGGTGGGGACGCCGGCCGTGTGGGTGACGCCCTCGTCTCTCATCAGATCGCACATCACCTGCGGCGTGTAATCGGTCGAGAAGACCATCTTGCCGCCGACCATCGCCGTGCAGAAGGGCAAGGCCCAGCCGCCGGCATGGAACATCGGCACCACCGGCAGGACCACCGAGCGGGCGCTGAGGTCGAATATGTCGGGGCTCATCTGCGCCATTGCGTGGAGCACGGTCGAGCGGTGCTCGTAGAGCACGCCCTTGGGATTGCCGGTGGTGCCGCTGGTGTAGCAGAGCATCGCCGGGTCGCGCTCGCTGCCCTCGACCCAGGCATAATCGTCGCTCTCGGCGGCGATCAGCGCATCATATTCGCCATTATCGAAGCAGATGAAATGCTCGATGCTGGTCCAGCGCGGCTTCAGCCGCTCCACCAGCGGCGCGAATGCCGAGTCGTAGAACAGCACCCGGTCCTCGGCATGGTTGGCGATGTAGACGATCTGGTCGTCGAACAGGCGCGGGTTGATGGTGTGGATGACCCCGCCCATGCCGATCGTCCCGTACCAGGCGACGACGTGGCGGGCGTGGTTCATCGCCAGCGTGCCGACCCGGTCGCCGGGCTGGAGGCCGAGCCGCTCGAGTGCCTGGGCGAGCTTGCGGGAATCGCGGGCGATGCCGGCCCAGTCGGTGCGGACGGTGCTGCCGTCCGCGTAAAGCGAGACGAGCTCGCGCCGGCCGTGCTCGCGCGCCGCATGGTCGAGGATCCGCATGATCCTCAGCGGCCAGTCCTGCATTCCTCCGAACATGATCCCTCCCGCGGCTTGGCGGGGACAGTGTATGCGCTCAGGAGACGAGCGCAAGCCGCGGCTGGGGGGCGACCGCGAGGCGGACGGCGGTGACGCCTTCCAGCCGCTCGAGGCGGGCGGCAAGCTCGGCGTCGAGCCGGAAATCGCGGCCGAGCACCAGCTCCGCCTCGCCCTCGTCGAGCTTGACCCGCAGGCGCAGCTCGCCCTGGCCGCCGCGCTCCGCGGCCATCGCCGCCGCCAGCCGGGCAATCGCGTCCACTTCGTCCACTTCGACCTCGAGCCGGAGGCGGGCGCGCTTCGACAGACTCTCGAACAATTGCAGCGAGCGGACAGTGATTCGCGGCGCCTCCTCGCCCGGCCGGCGGTCGAGCTCGACGTTGAGCAGGGCGCAGGCGCCCGATTTGGCCGCGGCCTCGACCTGGGCCGAAGCATCGTCGTCGAAAACGGTAGCGACGAACTGGCCCGACGAATCGGACATCGTCGCCATCAGATAGCGGCGGCCGCGGGCGGAGGTGCGCCGGCGCGCCTCCTCGACCATGCCGGCCATCACCCCGCCGGTGCGGCCGCCGTCGGCGGGCGCCGGCAGCGACGCCAGCGCCGCATAGGTCTTCGCGCCATGGGCTTCGGCGAGGTGGCGGTAGCGGTCGACCGGATGCGCGGAGAAATAGAAACCGAACGATTCCTTCTCCGCGACCATGCGCTGCGCCAGCGTCCAGGTCGCCGCCACCGGCATGCGAATTGGCACGACGTTTGAATCGCCGCCGAACAGGCCGCCCTGGCCGCTCTCGCGCGCGTCGGCGGCGCTGGCAGCGTGGGCGAGGATGGTCTCGGCGGCGGCGAAGACGGCAGCGCGGTTGCCGTCGAGTGCGTCGAAGGCGCCGCCGCCGGCGAGGCTCTCTATCTGGCGGCGGTTGAGGAGGCGCGGATCGACCCGCTCGGCGAAATCCTCGAGCGACTTGAAGCGCCCGTTGGTGCGCCGCTCCTCGACCAATTGCTCCATCGCCTTCTCGCCGACGCCCTTGAGCGCGCCGAGCGCGTAGCGGACGGCGAGACCGGCCCCTTCCCCTTCGATCGGCTCGACCGAGAACTCGGCCTCGCTGGCGTTGATCGACGGCGGCAGGCAGGCGACGTCCAGGCGGCGCATGTCGTCGACGAACACGCCGAGCTTGTCGGTCTGCGTCATGTCGAAGCACATCGAGGCGGCGTAGAACTCGACCGGATGATGCGCCTTCACCCAGGCGGTCTGATAGGCGACGAGAGCGTAAGCGGCGGCGTGGCTCTTGTTGAAGCCGTAGCCGGCGAACTTGTCGATCAAGTCGAACAGCTCGTTGGCCTTCTTCCTGTCGATGTCCGACACGTCCTTGCAGCCATCGACGAAGCGCTGGCGCT
>DASUVK010000015.1:0-12547 GCA_036378975.1 Allosphingosinicella sp.
TGACGACGGTGACGACGCGGCGCAGCGCGCCGAGCTCCTTCGACGGGTCGCCGTCGACGAGCACCATGTCCGCCTCCTTGCCGACCGCGATCGAGCCCGTGCGCCGGTCGGCGCCGACGACGCGGGCGGGCAGGATCGTCGCGCTCTGAAGCGCCTCGGCGGCGGTGAAGCCCGCCTGCTGGTAGATTTCGAGCTCGCGGATCAATTCGACGCCCCAGCCGTCGGTGCCGGCGACGATCGGCACGCCGGCCTTGTGCATCGCGCCGACCAGCCCGGCGAGCTTGCGGTAGCTCGCCCGCCAGTCGGCCCGGGTGAGGCCGGCGGGCACGGCGAAGCCGCCCTGGCGGAAGCTGCGCTCGGTCGCCGGCGGCAGCGTGCCGAGGAACGGCGCGTAGGCGGGCGAGAGGTCGCCATTCTCCGGCACGAACAGGCTCTCGGCGACGACCAGGGTCGGATCGGCGACGATTTTCCTGCGCGCCATCGTCGCGATCAGGGTCTTGATCGGCTCGGCGTCGAGGTCGACGTCCTTGGCGTAGCGGCCGGGCCCCTGGAAGCGCTGGATGCCATTCGAGGTCGCGACGACCTCGTCCGGCATCGCCTGCATCATCATGAAGTAGATGTGGGTGACCTCGTCATAGCCGGCCTCGATCGCCTCGAGCGTCCGCATTCCGGCCGGGACGTGGCCGCTGACGTGGAGACCGAGCCGGTGCGCCTCGGCGGCGGCGGCCGGCAGCCACGCCCGGTTGAAGGTACCGTAGAATTTGACGCCGGTCATGCCGTTCCTCTTCGCCCGGCGCACCGCTTCGATCGCTTCCGCCTGCGAAGTCGCGACGTCGGCGACCTGGGCGGTGTTCGGCCCTTTGCCGTCGATCAGGGTCGAGGCGTAGACGCGCGGGCTGAGCAGGTCGCCCTTGGCCCGCCGCTCGCGGCGCGCCAGCGTCAGCGCGGTGACGTTGCCGGGGTCGCGCGCCGAGGTGATGCCGAGCGAGAGCAGCATCGGCCCGGAATCGTCGCTGCCGAAATGCATGTGCGCGTCCCAAAGCCCCGGGACGAGCGTCTTGCCGCGGCCGTCGATCAGCTGCGCGCGGGCGGGAACGCTTACGCTCGCCGCCGGCCCGACGGCGACAATCTTGCCCTTGTCGACCACCACCGTCTGCGCCTCGGCGAAGCGGCTTCCGTCGAGAAAGGCGCGGACGTTGGTGAAGGCGACCGGCCCCGCCGGAGTCGTCGCGAGTCTGCGTGCCAGCACCGGCGAACGCGCGGCGAGCGCCTCGTCCTGCGCTTTCTCGAGCAGCGGCTGGGCTCCCTCATAGCCGACCGGCAGCGTCGAGAGGCCGCCCACTGACGCGAAGAATTTGCCGTCTTCGGTCGCCCAGATCGGGATCGGCGTGTTGCTGATGCCGGTGAGCGCGTAGGCGATCACCCTTTTCCTCGCCGCGCCGCTGCCGACGGTGGCGGTGGTCAGCGGCTCCAGCCGCGCCCTTCCGCCGGGGAGGAGGGCGAGCGTGTGGTCGGGAGCCGCGATCAGCCGCTCGAGGACGTCGTTGAAATTGCCCACCGTCGGTCCGGCGGCGAGATAGAAAGCGGGCGCCGCATAATCGGCGCTGCCGCCGTCGATCGGCGATTTCCAGACGGCCTTGCCGCCGGCGACGCTGAACGTCTCGCCGACATCTCCCTGCGGGCTGACGCCGCGAAGGACATATTGGGCGAGCATGCCGTCGGCGCCGTAGCGGCTGGCTTCGTCCACTTCCCAGACCTGGCCGCGCAGGACCAGGCTGGCGCGACCCATGCGGGTGCCATCGGCGGCGGTCCATTCGCTCGCCTCGCCATGCTTGCCGGCGGTCGACATGATCACGTAGCGGCGGGCGTCGGCGGGGGGTTTGGCGAGCTCGGCGACCGGCGTCTGCGCCCATGAAGCGGCGGCGCTCAGCGCCAGCCCGATCGCCAGGATCCACCGCATAATCGACCTCCCCGCCCAGTGCCTGCGGCGGACGCTAAGCGGAGGCGCGGCGCAATTCAATTGTCCCGGATTGCGAAAGGCCGCCCCTCGCGGGACGGCCTTTCCATTGTCGGCCGGAATGCGGCCTAGATCGTCAGGCGCGAGCACCCGCGGAGGCTGCGCTCACCCGACCCGCCGCACGCGGCATATGACAATGAGACATCAGACCACCTCCTTTCGCTTGTTGGACAAGGCGAGGGAGATGGGCGAGGGCACGAACAAATTCAAGATAGACAGGCGGTTAGGTGATCTTCCATCGTCACCCCAGCGAAGGCTGGGGCCCCAGCGGGTGAAATGCGCCGGCGTTCTTCACCCGCCGGGACCCCAGCCTTCGCTGGGGTGACGGACGGCTAATAAGGCGGCCGGTCCAGCCCCGCCGGGCTTTTCGTGAAAATCTCGCAGCCGTCCTCGGTGATGCCGACGCTGTGCTCGAACTGGGCGGAGAGCGAGCGGTCGCGGGTGACGGCGGTCCAGCCGTCGTCGAGCAGTTTCACGCCGGGCTTGCCGATGTTGATCATCGGCTCGATCGTGAAGAACATGCCGGGCCGAAGCTCGGGGCCGCTGCCCGGCCGACCGGCATGGACGACCTCGGGCGCGTCGTGGAACAGCCGGCCGAGGCCGTGGCCGCAAAAATCGCGGACGACGCCGTAGCGATTCTTCTCGGCATGGGTCTGGACGGCGTGGCCGATGTCGCCGAGGAAATTGCCCGGCCGCGCCTGGCCGATGCCGAGCATCATGCATTCGTAGGTGACGTCGACCAGCCGCCGCGCCCGTATCGGCACGTCGCCGACCAGGAACATGCGGCTGGTGTCGCCGTGCCAGCCGTCCAGGATGATGGTGACGTCGATGTTGACGATGTCGCCGTCCTTGAGGACCCGGTCGCCGGGAATGCCGTGGCAGACGACATGGTTGATCGACGTGCAGCAGCTGCCGGTGAAGCCGCGATAGCCGAGCGTCGCCGGCACGCCGCCCCGGGCGATCATCTCGCGATAGACGAGGTCGTCGATCGCCTGGGTGCTGATCCCGGCGACGATGTCGGGGACGAGCGCGTCGAGCACTTCGGCCGCGGCGCGGCCGGCGCGGCGCATGCCCTCGAAGCCGTCGGGCCCATGGAGCTTGATCGCTCCGCTGCGGCCGATCAATTCGGTGCCGCTGATCGCCTGATATTCGGTCATCGGACGGATATAATCGCTGGCGCCTGGATTTGCACGACCCGTCGCCTGGAACAAGTTCCGGGTGACGCTCCCGGGGCGAATAGCTAAGGCGCGAGCATGGCATCGGAGCGCATCTGGACGGCCGGCCTGCTGGTGATCGGCGACGAGATCCTCTCCGGCCGCACCCAGGACAAGAATATCGCCCAGATCGGCGCCTGGCTGAACCTGCAGGGCATCCGCCTCGACGAGGTGCGGGTGGTGCCCGACGTGATCGAGCGGATCGCCGCGGCGGTCAACGCGCTCAGGGCCGGAAACGATTATCTGTTCACCACCGGCGGCATCGGCCCGACCCACGACGACGTCACCGTCGACGCCATCGCCGCCGCCCTCGGCGTGCCGGTGGTGGTCCATCCGCGCGCGCGGGCCATCCTCGAAGCCTATTACGCCACGCGCGGCGGCCTCACCGAGGCGCGCCTGCGCATGGCGCGGGTGCCGCAAGGCGCCGAGCTGATCGAGAACCGCATGTCGGGCGCTCCCGGCATCCGCCTCGGCAATATCTTCATCCTCGCCGGGGTGCCGCATATCGCGACCTTGATGCTCGAAGCGCTGTCGGGGACGATCGAGGGCGGCAAGCCCTTGCTCTCCCGCACCATCGGCTGCTGGGTGCCGGAAAGCGAGGTGGCCGAGTTGCTCGCCGAGGTCGAGCGCGGCCATCCCGCCTGCCAGATCGGTTCCTACCCTTTCTTCAGGGAGGGGCGCGTCGGCGCCAATTTCGTCGTCCGCTCGACCGAGGCCGCCGCTTTGGCGGCGTGCGAGGCCAACCTCGCGGCCACGCTCGAAGACGCGGGCCGCGAGGTCGTTCGGGAAGGAATTTAGAAGCGCAGGCCCAGGGTCGCGAGCGCCTGGTGCCGGGAGAGATCGGACTCGTAATTCGAGTAGCGATATTCGGCGCCGATATAGGCCTTGCTGCCGACCGCGAATTGCGCGCCCAAGCCGACGCGGCCGCCGTCGGCCTCGCCCTCGAGCACTTCGGCGAAGGTCGGCGTGGTCAGGGTCGCCGTGATCCGCGCATTGGTATAGCCGGCCTTGAAATAGAGATTGACCTTGTCCGAGGCCGCGGCGGTGAGGCGGAGGCCGGCATAAAGGTCGCGGCCCGCGTCGAACTCGACCCGGTCGGTGCCGTCCGTGATGTCGAACCCGGCCGTCGACTCGGTCGCCTCGACATCGATGCCGATCGCGACCGTCTTGCCGACGGCGAAATCGTAGCCGGCGCCGATGCCGAAGACGACGCCGTCGGCATCAGCGTCCGCGCCGCCAAAGTCGAATGACGGCTTGTCCCACCCGGCGATCGCCTCGACGCGCGGGCCCGAAATATTCGCAGCGGCCGACGGGCTGGCGATGGCGGCAACGGCCGTCGCGGCCGCAAGTACAGATATCAACTTCATTGGATATTCCCTTCGGGCAGCAGGATGCTGCTTCATCTCTTGTTCGTGCTTGAGCCCCGAGTCGGGCCGAAGACTGACGATGTGGCCATGAATGCCCAGCAATTCGGGCGGGATTGCGGCGCGAACGGGGCGATGACGCGCAACGTCTGGCCGATTCTGCGGACGACCTTCAACGCGGCGGGCGCCGCGCTGGTCTGCGTTCATCGTCGCCGCCAAAGCGTGGCGACGGCTTGGCTCGACACGAAGTGCTTGGGGACTGTCGCCGCCGCTGCCGCCAGGGCGTGAGGAGTTCGACAAGAGCCTGGAGCGGGCGAAGGGAATCGAACCCTCGTCGTAAGCTTGGGAAGCTTCTGCTCTGCCATTGAGCTACGCCCGCTCGGGCGGCCGATATCTAGGAAAGGCGGCGGCTTTTGTCGAGCCGGAAGCTAGCGCCTATAGGGCGTGAAGCGGCCGAGGAGGCAGGCGGGGCCGGGGATGGAACGGCCCGGCTCGAGCGCGCGGATGCGGTCGCCGCGGCAATATCGAGAGCCGTGGGCGTCGACGATCACCAGGCTGAGCGGGTCGAGGCCCGGGCAGACGGCATCGAGCCGGTTCACCCAGAAGGTGCGGCCGCGGCGGTAGACGAGGGTTTGCGCGTCGCGCGCGACGAGGTTGGCGCTCGGCGAGGCGGTCACGCAGTCCTGCGGCGCGCCGGCGGTGCGGCCGGCGAGGTCGCGCGACAGGTCCGCTTCGCGTGACGGCGGCGGGCCGGCGGCGCAGGCGGAGGCGAGGAGCAGGAGCGGCAGCAGGCGCATGGCGGGACTCCCTTGCGGCGGTGGGAAAACGCCCGAGGCGCGCGGGCGCTCCCAGTCACCGGCGCAGCGACGCGGCGGCGCGGGCGCGGCTTTCGATCGCGCCGGCGTCCGCCGGTCCCTTTGGCACCAGCCAGCTGCCGCCGACGCAAAGCACCGCCTCCAGCGCCAGCCAGGCCGGCGCGGTCTCGACGGTGATCCCGCCGGTCGGGCAGAAGCGCGCCTGCGCGAACGGCCCGGCGAGCGCCTTCAGAGCGGGGATGCCGCCCGACGTCTCGGCCGGGAAGAATTTGAAATGGGTCAGGCCGAGATCGAGGCCGCGCATCAGGTCCGCGGCGCTGGCGACGCCAGGCAGGAACGGCGCGGCGGCGGCGACGGCGGCGCGGCCGAGCGGCTCGGTGAGCCCGGGCGAGACCACGAACTCGGCGCCGGCGGCGAGGCTCGCCTCGAGCTGGCGCGGGTTGAGCACCGTGCCGGCGCCGACCAGGGCGCCCTCGACCTGGCGCATCTCGGCGATGGCGTCGAGCGCGGCCGGGGTGCGCAAGGTGACCTCGAGAACGGGCAGGCCGCCGACGACGAGCGCTTCGGCGATCGTCCGCGCCTCGGCGGCGTCGTCGATCACCAGCACCGGGATGACCGGGGCGAGCCGCATGATGTCGCCGATCGTCCTCATTGCCGATGCTCGGCGGCGAAGGCGGCGGCGGCGCCGAACAGGCCCGGCTGCTCGTGGGTGATGATCTTGACCGGCATCTCGTCCATTCGCCGCTCGAACCGGCCCTTGGCGATGAAGCGGTCGCGAAAGCCCGAGCGGGGCAAATGATCGATCAGCCTCAAGCCGAGCCCGCCGCCGATCACCACCGCCTGCGCGCCCTGGGCGAGGGCGATGTCGCCGCTGACCGCGCCGAGCGAGAGGCAGAAGCGGTCGAAGGCGGCGGCGGCGAGGCTGTCCTCGCCGGCCATCGCCGCCTGCCAGAGTGCCTTCTCGTCGCGATAACGCAGATCGCGTCCTTCGATCGCGGCGAGCGCCTCGTAGAGGTTGGTGAGGCCCATGCCGGACGCGACCCTTTCGACCGAGACCCGGCGATGGCGCTTGCGCAGCTGCGCGAGGATCTTGTCCTCCAAGCTGTCGAGCGGCGCGAAATCGATATGGCCGCCTTCGGTCTCGATGACGTGATAATGGCCGTCCCGGCCCAGCAGCTGGGCGACGCCGAGGCCGGTGCCGGGGCCGACGATGCTGATCACGCCCTCGCGCGGCAGCGGCCGCTCGGGCCCGCACAAATGGCTGAAATGCTCGTCGGCGAGCTGGGCGACGGCGTGGGCGACGGCACCGAAATCATTGACCAGGGTGTAACGCTCGACCCCGAGCTTCTTCGGGATCCAGGCGGGGCGGAGCACCCAGGGATTGTTGGTGAGCTTGAGCAGCTCGCCCTGCACCGGTCCGGCGACGGCGATGGCGGCGGCGCGGGGGAGGGGCCGGCCGAGGCGGGCGCCGAAATCCTCCCACGCGGTCTGGAAGCTGGCATGCTCGGCCGACTTCAGAGTCACTTCCTCGCCGAGCCGGACGACGCGGCCGCCTTCGACCTCGGCGAGGGCGAAGCGGGCGTGGGTACCGCCAATGTCGACGGCGACGATCTCGGTCACACTATCGCCTCCATCGCCGCCAGCATCGTTGAGGCGCCGCGCTCGGCGCCGTCGGCGCCGTTGCGCATGAAGGCGAACAGCTCGCGGCCGGTGCCGACCGGAGGCGGCGGCGGCGGCGCGGGCTCGCGGCCGGCGAGATCGTCGACCAAAGCGGTGAGCTCGCCCCGGCTCGCACACAGCCGCACGACGTCGCCGTCCCGAAGCTTGGCCAGCGGCCCGCCGCCGATCGCCTCCGGCGTGACGTGGATGGCGGCCGGGACCTTGCCGGAGGCGCCGGACATGCGGCCGTCGGTGACGAGGGCGACGCGATGGCCGCGGTCCTGGAGCACGCCGAGCGAGGGGGTGAGCTTGTGCAGCTCGGGCATGCCGTTCGCCCGCGGCCCCTGGAAGCGGACGACGACGACGACGTCATGCTCCAGTTCGCCGGCCTTGAACGCGGCGATCACCGCGTCCTGGTCCGAGAAGATGCGGGCGGGGGCCTCGATCGTCCAGCGCGACGGGTCGACCGCGCTGGTCTTGAAGGTGGCGCGGCCGAGATTGCCCTCAACCAGGCGCATGCCGCCGTCGGGCTGGAACGGGTCGGACGCCGGCCTCAGCATGGTCGCGTCGAGGGGCGAAGCGGGAGCATCGCGCCAGACGAGCGCGTCCCCGTCGAGCCCCGGCTCCCGGGCATAGTCGGCCAGCCCGTCGCCGGCGACGGTGAGGATGTCGCCGTGGAGCAGCCCGGCGTCGAGCAGGGTGGCGATCACGAAGCCGATGCCGCCGGCCGCCTGGAAATGGTTCACGTCGCCCGAGCCGTTGGGATAGACGCGGGCGATCAACGGCACCGCCGCGGACACGGCGTCCAGATCCTCCCAGTCGATGACGATGCCGGCGGCGCGGGCGATGGCGGGGATGTGGATGGCGTGGTTGGTCGAGCCGCCGGTGGCGAGCAGGCCGACGACGGCGTTGACGATCGCTTTCTCGTCGACGCAGCGGCCGAGCGGGCGATAGTCGTTGCCGCCCCAGCCGATCCGGGTCAGCCGGTGGACGGCGGCCCGCGTCAGCTCCTGCCTGAGCTTTGTGCCGGGATTGACGAAGGCGGCGCCCGGTATGTGAAGCCCCATCACCTCCATCATCATCTGGTTCGAATTGGCGGTGCCGTAGAAGGTGCAGGTGCCCTGGCCATGATAGGAGGCCGCCTCCGCTTCGAGCAGCTCCTCGCGGCTCGCCTTGCCCTCGGCGTAGAGCTGGCGGACGCGCTGCTTCTCCTTGTTGGCCAGCCCGGAGGGCATCGGCCCGGCCGGGACCAGGATGGTCGGCAGATGGCCGAAGCGCAGGGCGCCGATCAGCAGGCCGGGGACGATCTTGTCGCAAATGCCGAGCAGGGCCGAGGCCTCGAACATGCCGTGGGACAAAGCGATGGCGGTCGACAGCGCGATCGTGTCGCGGCTGAACAGCGACAGCTCCATCCCCGCCTGGCCCTGGGTGACGCCGTCGCACATCGCCGGCACCCCGCCCGCCACCTGCGCGGTCGCGCCGGCCTCGCGGGCGAACAGCTTCATCTGCTCGGGGTAACGCGCATAAGGCGCGTGGGCGGAAAGCATGTCGTTATAGGCGGTGACGAGGCCGATGTTGATCGACCGTCCCGAACGGATCGCCGGCTTGTCCTCCTCGGCGGCGGCGAAACCGTGGGCGAAATTTCCGCAGCTCATCGTCGAGCGGCTTATGCCCCGCTCGCGCTGCTCCTCCATCAGCGCGAGATAGCGCTCCCGGCCGGGCCGCGATCGCTCGACGATACGGGCCGTGACGGCCTCGATGCGCGGGTCCAGGGTCATTCGTGCCAGCTCACGCCGTCTCTTTCCGTCAATGCAATCGCCGCGGACGGCCCCCAGGTTCCCGCGGCATAGCCTTTAGGGGCTAGCCCATTGGCTGCCCAGCCGGCGCGGATCGCGTCGATCCATTCCCATTGGGCCTCGACCTCGTCGCGGCGGACGAACAGGGTCGGGTCGCCCTCGATCAGGTCGAGCAGCAGCCTTTCGTAGGCGATGCGCCGGCGGGTGTCGGCGAAGGCATTGGCCATGCCGAGGTCGAGCGGCACTTCCCTGAGGCGTATGCCGTCGCGGTCGAGGCCGGGCTGCTTGGCCATCATCAGCAGCCTTATATTCTCTTCCGGCTGGAGCCGGATGACGAGCTTGTTGGGCTGGACCGTCGCCCCGCGCCGCTCGAAGATCGAATGCGGTACGCCGCGAAATTGGATGAAGATCTCGCTGTGGCGGTTGGGCAGCCGCTTGCCGGTGCGAAGGTAGAAGGGGACGCCTTTCCAGCGCCAATTGTCCACATAGGCCTTGAGCGCGACGAAGGTCTCGGTGCCCGAGGGGCGGCCGAGCTCATCGGCATAGCCGGGAACGGGCGCCCCCGCGACCGCGCCCGCCGCATATTGCCCGGTGACGCTTTCGCCCGGCGCGACCGGCCGCAGCGAGCGCAGCACCTTCACCTTCTCGTCGCGCACCGCCGCCGCGTCGAACTGCGCCGGCGGCTCCATCGCGACGAGGGCGAGCAGCTGGAGCATGTGGTTCTGGACCATGTCGCGCAGCGCGCCCGACCCTTCATAATAGCCGGCGCGGCCCTCGAGCCCGACCGTCTCGGCGACGGTGATCTGGACATGGTCGATGCCGGCCGCGTTCCACAACGGCTCGAACATCGAATTGCCGAAGCGCAGCGCCAGCAGGTTCTGCACCGTCTCCTTGCCGAGATAATGGTCGATGCGGAAGGTCCGCTCCTCCGGGAAGGCGGCGGCGACGGCGTCGTTGATCTCGCGGCTCGAGGCGAGGTCGGTGCCGAGCGGCTTCTCGAGCGCGAGCCGCACCGTCCCTCCGGAAAGCCCGGCGCCGGCGAGCCCGGCGATGGTGGCGCGGAACAGGGAAGGCGCGGTGGACAGGAAGATGGCGAGGCCGCCCTCGTTCGGACCGGCGGCGTCGGCGAGGCGGGAGAAGGGCGCAGGGTCGGAGGCGTCGAGCGCGACGTAGCTCAGCCGGCGCAGGAAGCGCTCCAGCGTCTCGGTCGTCCGTCCCTCGACATATTTGGCCAGCGCGTCGGCGGCGCCGCCGCGAAAACCCTCGTCGGACAGCTCGCTCCGAGCCGTGCCGACGATCCTCAGATCCGCGGGCAGCAGACCGTCCGCGTCGAGCCCGTAGAGCGACGGCAGCAGCATGCGCTGGGCAAGGTCGCCGGTCGCGCCGAACAGAAGCAGGGTGTTGGCCGGGCTAGTCGGCATCCGGCTTTCCTTCGGCGCCGAGCAGGAAGGTCAGCGGAATGTCGACCCGCGCCCGCCAGCTATTCTCCTCATGCGCCGCGCCCGGGAAGTTGCGGCTGATCCAGTCGCGGCCCTGGCTCCAGCCGCGCGCCGCAACCAGCCGGTCGATACGGGCCTGATAGGCGGCATAGTGGCGGTCGAGCGTCTCGGTGCCATGGTCGAAATAGAGACGGTGGCGGCCGGGGCGAGGCAGCTTCTGCCGCAAATAGCCCTCGAAGGCGCTCGCCACCGCGTCGCGATCCGCATCGGACAGCTTCTGCCCTTCCGGCGGCAGCAGCAGCGGCCAGTGCGTCGACACCATCCCCGCCGCGCCGAAAACGTCGGGATGTTCGCTGATCGCGTAGAGCGAGATCAGCCCGCCCATGCTCGATCCCATGATCGCGGTGGACCGCCGGTCGCGGCGGACGTTGAAGGTGCGGTCGATGAACGGTTTCAGCTCTCCCACCAGGAAACGCAGATATTCGTCCGACAAAGGCGCGCCGCCATAGAGCCCTTTGACTCGGCCAATATAGGCCGGCGGCAGCCGGTCGAACGCGCGCGCCGGCACATATTCGCGCAGCCGCTTGGGCGTGCTCCAGATGCCGACGACGATCGCCGGCCGCATCCGCCGCTCGCCGACGAGCTTCGTCACCGCTTCGTCGACGCCCCATTCCTTGTCGAAGCCGGAGGTCCTGCGGTCGAAGACGTTCTGGCCGTCGTGCATGTAGAGCACGGCATATGGCAGGCCGCCGGGATCGTAGCCCGGCGGCAGCCAGACGGTGACGTTGCGCGGCTCGACGTGCCGCGACGGGAAGTTGCGATACTGGACGAGCTCGCCGGGTCCCCAGGGTCCGGCGTGGCCGGCGGCGGGGAGGAAAAGGACGAGCAGGGCGAAGGCGAGGGCGACCAGCCGGGCAAATCCCTCTCCCGTCCTTACCGGAGAGGGATTCACCTCGTCCCTCCCGCGACGAAGCGGATCGCCTGGCCGCCGCCGGGCGCCAGGCGCAAGGACAGCACGTCGGCGCTGGTCACGTCGCGTTCCTCGATGACGATCTCCTTGCCCTTGCCGCGATAGTCGGCATCAGCGCCGTCGCGGTAGATCTGGGCACGGTATCTCTTGCCCGGCGTCAGGAAGGAGAGGGGGACGCTCAGCGTCCGCCCGTTCTCGTCCGTCACCGAGCCCAGATACCAATTCTCGCTGTTGCGGTCCTTCCTCGCGATCGTGACGAAATCGCCGATCTCGCCGTTGAGGACCTGCGTCTCGGCCCAGTCGGTCGGCACATCCTTGATGAACTGGAAGGGCCGCATCTCCCTCTCGTAATTCTCGATCAGGTCCGCCGCCATCGCGATCGGCGAATAGATGACGACGTAGAGGGCGAGCTGTTTGGCCTGGGTCGAGAGGATCGGTTGGCCGCGCCCCTCGAGGCTGAGGATGCCGGGGGTGAAGTCCATCGGCCCTGCCAGCATGCGGGTGAAGACGAGGTTCGCTTCGTGCTCGGGCGGGTTGGGCGGCTGGCCCCAGGCGTTGAACTCCATGCCGCGCGCGCCTTCGCGCGACACCCAGTTCGGCCAGGTACGGCGAAGGCCGGTATCCTTGATCGGTTCGTGCGGATTGACGCCGATGTGGCGCTTCGCCGCCTCGGTGACGACCTTGAGATGATGGCGGGCCATCACTTGGCCCTCGTGCCATTCGAAACGGATCTTTCCGTCGGCGCCGCGGGCCTGGATGCCGCCCATGTCGGCGACGTAGCCCGTCTTGACCGCGTCGATGCCGAGCCGCTGGTAAAGGTCGAAGGCGGCTTCGAGCTGGGGCTCGTAGACGGCGATGTTGCCGGCCGTCTCGTGGTGGCCGATCAAGTGGACGCCCTTGGTGCGGGCATATCGCGCCAGCTCCGCTATGTCGAAATCGGGATAAGGCTCGGTGAAGCTGAAGTCTGCGCCGTTGGCGAACCAGTCGTCGTTCCAACCTTTGTTCCAGCCCTCGACGAGGATTCCGCGGAAGCCGTGCTTTGCGGCGAAGTCGATATAGCGCTTGACGTTGGCGGTGTTGGCCCCGTGCCTGGGGCCGGGCCCCCACGTCTCCTTGTCGAGGTGCATCGCCCACCAGACGCCGACATATTTGAACGGCTTGAACCAGGTGCGGATGTCAGGGAGCCGGTTCTGCTCGTTGAGGTTGAGAATGAGATTGTTGGTGACCAGCCCGCCGGCGCTGTCGGCGATCTGCATCGTCCGCCACGGCGTCG
>DASUVK010000016.1:0-54738 GCA_036378975.1 Allosphingosinicella sp.
GGGGTCTTCTGCGAGGTTGACGTCACCAGCGACGAGAAGGTCGCCGCGGCGTTCGCCAAGGCGCGAGAGGCGCACGGCCAGGAGCGGGTACTCGTCAACTGCGCCGGTGTCGCCAATGCCGCCAAGACGGTCGGCCGCGACAAGGCGACCGGCGAGGCGAAGCCCTATCCGATCGCCCAGTTCGAGCTGGTCCTCCGCATCAACCTGATCGGCACCTTCCGGGTGCTCGCCCAGTCGGCGCTCGGCATGGTCGGGCTCGAGCCGCTCGACGACGGCGAGCGCGGCCTGATCGTCAACACCGCTTCGGTCGCCGCCCAGGACGGGCAGATCGGCCAGGCGGCCTATTCGGCGTCGAAGGCGGGGGTGCTCGGCATGGCGCTGCCGATCGCCCGCGACCTGATGAACGAGGGCATCCGAGTCAACACCATCCTGCCGGGCGTGTTCGAGACGCCGATGGTGGCGATGATGCCGCAGAACGTGAAGGACGCGCTGGCGGCGCAGGTGCCGTTCCCGAAGCGGCTCGGCCGGGCCGAGGAATATGCCAGGCTGGCGGTGTTCATGGCCGAGAATCCCTATCTGAACGGCGAATATGTCCGCCTCGACGGGGCGATCCGGATGGCGCCGCGCTAGGCGGCGTCAAACCGCCCCGCGCCGCCGCTCGAGCCATTGGGTCCGGCGCATCACCCAGCGGAAAGCGAGCGCCGCGCCGGCGCCGGCGGCGAGGCAGGCGGCGAGCAGAGCGAGGTCCTGGCCGAACATTGCCGGCTCGCGATGGCTTCGCCACAAGGCCGCTTCGAAAAGCGCCCATAAGGCCGCGCCGATGACGGCGCCCGCCGCCGCCCAGGCCGCCGCCCGCCGCGCCGCCGGCGCCCGCATCCCCAGCGCTTCCATCAACGCGCCGGCGACGAAGGCGGGCAGGGTCGCGACGATCAGGCCCGCCTCGATGCCGAAGCGCAGCCAGGCCAGCAGCTCGACCGTCGTCCAGCCCGGCGGCGGGGCGGCGACGAGCGATCCGAGGAAGATCGACAGGGTCAGCAGCGATCCCGCCGCCGCCGCGGCCACCAGGGCGGCCAGCCCCAGCCGCAGCATGATCGTCACCGCCGCCATCGCCCGTCTTTCCCTCGCCCGACGCGGCGCCGTTGTGCCGGGCGGCGGGCGGCGGCGTCTACCGGCCGGCGGAGGAGGTTCGATGGAGAATGGGTGCAGGCGAAGGCGGCCGCGCCGGCCTCGACTTCGACCGGCCGCTCCATCCGGCGGCGGTCGGGCGCTATGCCTAGGCCGGCCCGCCGCCGATCGACGTGACGGCCTCGCGCGGGCGGGGCGGCGCCGTCCCGCGCAGCGCTTCGATGGCGGCGGCGGGGACATGACGGGGCGCGAGCGGACGCGCTTCCTCGACCCAGGTGATCGCGCCCGACTTGCGGTAGCGCTCGGCGTCCGCCTCGGCGCGGGCGGCGGTGGCATAATCCTGCGAGATGCGGCGGATGCGGTTGCGGCCGTCGGCCGGCAGGCGGGTCTGCCAGATCACCCAGAAGGCCTCGGTGTCGAGAAAGGCGGAAAGATCGGCCTCCGCTTCGCCGCGTGTGGTTTCGTTGACGTCGGCCATGCCGTCCTCCTTCCAATAGGGTGCCCGGCACCGATTTTCCGCGCCCGCTCCGCCGGGGTGGAGAGGCTCAGCCGAAATCGGTGCCTGGCGCCAATTCGTCGTCGGGCAGATCGGCGATGCCGGCCTCGGTGGTGACGATCATCGCCGCGACCGAGGCGGCGTCCTGCAAGGCGGCGCGGACCACCTTGACGGGATCGATCACGCCGGCCTCGATCAGATCCTCGTAAGTCTCGGTCTGGGCGTTGAAGCCCAGCGCCTCGTCGCCCGACTCGAGCAGCCGGCCGGCGACGACGGCGCCGTCGACGCCGGCATTCTCGGCGATGCGGCGCAACGGCGCCTGCAGCGCCCGGCGGACGATGTCGATGCCGCGGGCCTGGTCCTGATTGGGGCTGTTGAGCCCGTCGAGCGCCCGCGCGGCGTAGAGCAGAGCGGCGCCGCCGCCGGGAACGATCCCTTCCTCGACCGCGGCGCGGGTGGCGTGGAGGGCGTCGTCGATCCGGTCCTTGCGCTCCTTGACCTCGGTCTCGCTGCTGCCGCCGACCTTGATCACGGCGACGCCGCCGGCGAGCTTGGCGAGGCGCTCCTGCAGCTTTTCCATGTCATATTCGCTGTCGGACCGCTCGATCTCCCCGCGTATCGCCGCCGCGCGCGCGTCGATCGCCGCCTTGTCGCCGGCGCCGCCGACGATGGTGGTCTTGTCCTTGTCGATCACCACCCTCTTGGCGGTGCCGAGCCGGTCGAGCCCGACCTTCTCGAGCTTGATGCCGAGCTCCTCGGAGATCACCTCGCCGGCGGTCAGCACGGCGATGTCGCCGAGCACCAGCCGGCGGCGGTCGCCGAAGCCGGGGGCCTTGACCGCCGCGACCTTGAGGCCGCCGCGCAGCTTGTTGATCACCAAGGTGGCGAGCGCCTCGCCCTCGATATCCTCGGCGACGATGAGCAAGGGCCGGCCGGATTCGGCCACTGCCTCGAGCAGCGGCAGCAGGTCCTGGAGCTTGGCGAGCTTGCGCTCGTGGAGGAGGATGTAGGGATCGGTCAGCTCGACCAGCATCTTGTCGGCATTGGTGACGAAATAAGGCGAGAGATAGCCGCGGTCGAACTGCATGCCCTCGACCAGGTCGAGCTCGAGGGTCAGACCGGTCGCCTCCTCGACGCTGATCACGCCTTCCTTGCCGACCTTCTCCATCGCCAGGGCGATCATCGCGCCGACCTCGGCATCGCCATTGGCCGAGACGGTGCCGATCTGGGCGATCTCCTTCGAGCTCGTCACCGGCCGCGCCCGCGCCTCGAGGTCGCGCACGACCTGCGCCACGGCGAGCTCGATGCCGCGCTTCAGATCCATCGGATTGGCGGCCGCAGCGACCGATTTCATGCCCTCGTGGACGATCGCCTGGGCAAGGACGGTGGCGGTGGTGGTGCCGTCGCCGGCATGGTCGCTGGTCCGGGCCGCGACCACCCGCATCATCTGCGCGCCCATATTGGCGAACTTGTCGGTGAGCTCGATCTCCTTGGCCACCGTCACCCCGTCCTTGGTGATCCGGGGCGGGCCCCAGCCCTTGTCGAGGAGGACGTTGCGGCCCTTGGGGCCGAGCGTGACCTTGACCGCATCGGCGAGGATATCGACGCCGCGCACGATCCCTTCGCGGGCGTCGCGCGCGAAACGCACATCTTTGGCTGCCATGTCTGTGTCTGCCTTTAACGAGGAACGCTGGGGCGCTACGGCAGCGGGAAGGGCCTTCTTAGCACTCTATCGGCGAGAGTGCCAATGTCTTGTCCTCATCCCTTCCATCTGGCGATGGGGAGGACGATCACGCCGCCGTCCAGCCGCCGTCCATGCTGAGGTTGGCGCCGGTGATCGCGCTCGCCTCGTCGCGGCAGAGGAACAGGGCCAGAGCCGCCACCTGCTCGACGGTGACGAACTTCTTGGTCGGCTGGGCGGCGAGCAGGACGTCGTTCATGACCTGCTCGCGGGTCAGGCCGCGGGCTCTCATCGTGTCGGGGATCTGGTTCTCGACCAGGGTCGTCCAGACGTAGCCGGGGCTGATGCAATTGACCGTCACGCCGCTCGTCGCCGTCTCCAGTGCGACCGCCTTGGTGAGGCCGGCCAGGCCGTGCTTGGAGGCGACGTAGGGCGCCTTGTTGGGGCTGGCGACGAGGCTGTGCGCGGAGGCGGTGCTGATCACCCGGCCCCAGCCCTTCCCCTTCATCCCCGGCAGGGTCAGGCGGATGGTGTGGAAGGCGGCGCTGAGGTTGAGGGCGACGATCAGGTCCCATTTCTCGGGCGGGAATTCGTCGATCGGCGCGACATGCTGCATGCCGGCATTGTTGACGAGTATGTCGATCGCGCCCAGCTCGAGCTCGGCGTCGACGATCATCGCCTGGATCTGGTCGGGCTCGGTCAGATCGGCGGCGCTGTAGAGGGCGCGGCCGCCGCTCGCCGCTTCCAGCCCGGCGCGTATCTCCTCGATCGCCGCTTCCTCGCCGAAGCCGTTGACGACGAGGTTGGCGCCCTCGGCGGCGAGCGCCCTGGCGACGGCGAGGCCGATGCCGGAAGTGGAGCCGGTGACGAGGGCGGTCTTGCCTTTGAGGAACATGGGAGACTCCGGGCCGGGAATGGCGGGTCTCCTTTCGCCACCTCCCGCCCCTTTTGCAACCTGCGCGTCGGCGGAGCATTGTCGCGCCATCCACGGGAGAGCGGCGATGCGTCTCGACGACTATCGGACCAGCGACAATGTCAGCGACCAGGGCCAGGGCTTCGGCGGCGGCGGCTTCGGCGGCGGCGGGCTGATCGGGCTGCTGTTCGGGCTGGTGCTGAGCCGCTTCGGCATCGGCGGCGCGCTGATCCTGCTGCTCGGCTATTGCGCGCTGAGCACGATGGGCGGCGGGCTCGGCCTGAGCGGGTCCGACACCGCGGTGGCGCCCCACCAGGCCCGCACCGGCGGCGGCAGCGCCGCCGAGGCCTGCGCGAGCGATCCCGCCAAGCGCTTCACCTGCCAGGTGCTGGCCAGCACCGAAGATACGTGGGCGAAGCTGTTCGCGGCCAACGGCCGGCGCTACCAGCCGGCCGGCCTCGACTTTTACGGCGGCGGCGGCACTTCGGGCTGCGGCATCGCCCAGTCGGCGATGGGCCCCTTCTACTGCCCGACCGACAACAAGATCTATCTCGACACCGCCTTCTTCGGCGAGCTGCAGAACCGCTTCGGCGCCGCCGGCGACTTCGCCCAGGCCTATGTCATCGCCCACGAGGTCGGCCACCACATCCAGAACCTGACCGGCGTGCTGCGGGACGCGGCCGCCCGCCAGCAGCGGCTGTCGAGCCGCGAAGGCAATGCGCTGCAGGTCCAGGTCGAGCTGCAGGCGGATTGCTATGCCGGCGTCTATGCCGCCAACGCCAGGGACGCGCAGGGCCGGCCGGTGATGGAGCCGGGCGACGTCGAGGAAGGGCTGCGCGCCGCCCGGGCGATCGGCGACGACACCCTCCAGCGCCAGACCCAGGGCCGAGTCGTGCCCGAGGCCTTCACCCACGGCAGCGCGGCCCAGCGCACGGCGGCGCTGCGTCGCGGGATCGAGACCGGCGACCCGGCGGCGTGCGAGGCGTTCTCGGCGTAAACCGAGCGGATTTCGGCCGCGCCGGCGGCCCGGCAGGCGCCGCCGGCGGGAAATTGGTAGCTGTCCCCAATTACGAGAGGGTTGGCGGCGCGATGTTCGGCGGGCCGGCCTCGACTCCCGACGGCTGCCATCAGGCTGAGCGAAGGAAGGTCCTTATCCACCGCGCGACGGTGGCGCGATCGTCCGGTGCGTCGAGCGAGGCGATCGCCGCGTCCGCGTCCGGCAGGCGGGCGCGGCGGGCCTCGATCAGGGCGCGCGAGTAAGCCGGGTCGAATTCGGGGTGGAACTGCATCGAGATGGCGGCGCCATCCCCCCATTCGAGCAGACCGAACGGGCTGAACGCGGTCCCAGCCAACACCCGCGCGCCGGGCGGCAGCACGACGATCTGGTCCTGGTGCGAGGCCGGCACGGCGATGCGCTCCGGCGGCGCCTCGCCCATCCAGACGGCGTGGCCCAGCAAGGGATAATCCTGGAGGCCGACGCCCCAGCCGCGCGCCGACTTCTCGACCCGGCCGCCCCAGGCCTGCGCCATCGCCTGGTGGCCGAAGCAGATGCCGACCAGCTTCGCCTTGCCCTTCGCCTCGCGCAGGAATTCGAGCAAAGGGGGGATCCAGGGCAGCTTCTCGTAGACGCCGGCCGGCGAGCCGGTGATCAGGAAGGCGGGATGGGCGGCGCCGCGCGCCGGCAGCGCCCCCGCCTCGACATCGTAGACGCGGGTCGGAAAGTCCGGTCCGAGCATGCGCTCGAACATCGCTTCATAGGTGCCGAAGCGCGACCCGAGGTCGCCCGGCGGCGAACCGGTGCGCAGGATGCCGATCTCCATGCCGCGCCCTTAGAGCGGCGCGGCGGCCCGCGCCAGCGGCTCAGCGGTCGCCGCGGTCGCCCTGGCCGGACTTGACCTTGGTCCTGGCGTGCTGGCGGCGGTCGGCGGCGAGGCTGGCGCCGACGTCGACCACCTCCTTGAACCTGCCTTCCGAGTCGCGGCGCACGAAGCGCTTGTCGTTGCCGGTGTCGATCAGTTCGCGGCGGCTCATCGCGAAATCCTCCAAGGGGTTGCTTTCAGGGCAATAACCGGGAAGATTCGCGCGGGTTCCGCGACGGTGCGGGGACAGTCTATCCGACTGTCCCCCCGCTGCGCTGCGGGGGACAGCCAGTAGGCTGTCCCGGTCTAGGCGAGCTCGAACTCTTCTTCGCTCTGGACCGGGCCCGAATCCTGGCCCTTGGCGGAGACGTCGCGGTCGACCAGCTCGATGATCGCGATCGGCGCCGCGTCGGAAGCGCGGATGCCGGCCTTGACGACGCGAGTGTAGCCGCCGTCGCGGCCCGCATAACGGGGGGCGAGGACGTCGAACAGCTTCTGGAGCTGCCTGTCGTCGAGCAGCCGGGCATGGGCGAGGCGGCGGTTGGAGAGCCCGCCTTTCTTGGCGAGCGTGATCAGCTTCTCGACATAGGGCCGAAGCTCCTTGGCCTTGGCGGTGGTGGTGGTGATCTGCTCGTGCTTGATTAGGGCTGCGGCCATGTTGCGGAACAAGGCGGCGCGGTGGCTCGAGGTGCGCTGCAGCTTGCGGCCGGCGTTGCGGTGACGCATGTCTTCATCCTTCGTTCGTCCGGGAACCGTGTCAGGTATTCCCGGCCAGGCGGTCGTGGTGGGAGACCGCCCAAATCCCAAATGCGAAGGCGGAGCCGTGGGCCCCGCCTGCGGGGGTTCCTCAAGCGGAAATGAGGCGTAAAGTCAAGGCGGCGAACGCGGCGACTTAGCGAGTCGGGCTTCCGCCGGTCGACGGCCGAGGCGTTAGGCCGGGCCGCGGAGCCTCTGAACCCAGGAGGTTGGCGATGCGCATCATTTGGTTGTTGGCGACGGGGGCGGGCGCGGCGGCGATCGGCGCAGCGGCGCCGGCGCAATCGGCCGTCGCGAGCTTCGGCCACCATGGCCCCCGGCCGGGGATGGGAGCGCCGGGGGGGACAGGCCCGGCATTCGACCGATTGAGGCATTTCAGGCCGGGCATGGGCACGGACCGCCGCCACGGCCGGCACCACCGGCGGTTCGGGCGCGGCGGCGGGGGCTTCGTCTTCCCGTTCGGCGGCGGCATTGCCGGTCCCTTCGCGGCGATCGGCCGGTACGGCGCCGGCTTCTTCAGCGGCGGCGAGGTCCGGCTGCACGGCGGCCGTGCCTATTACGATTACGACCGCGCCTATCCCTACGAATGGCCTTCCGCGGCGGCGGGCGGCTTCGACCGGGCCGGCGGGGCGGCGGAAAGCCGGCCGACCGTCCGTTGCCGGCTCGAGCACGAAGTCCGGGTTTGCCGCGGCGGGCGCTGATCCTGACGACGGCAAAGGGTGTCAGGCACTCATTTGGGAAAAGGGTGCCTGTCCCCGCTTTCGATGACGGCTTCGGGGCCGGCTTCGCCGCAACCGTGAACCACGGTCAAACCCAGTTAGCCTTTGTATCCGCGAAATGTTATCGGCAATCCGTTGGGGTTGGAGGTCCAGATGACCGACAACGGACGAGTTTCGCAGCCGAGCCGCATCCATCGGTGGATGTATTCCCTCCTCTATCCGGCCTTCCTGGGCACCGCGATCGTGGGATTGTTGAACACGGAAGAAACCGGCGCACGTCTTTACTGGGGTATCCTCCTGGCCTGCTATTTCACCGCCCAGCACGGGGAGGGAACGTTCCTGGAGTTCAATTACCCGCGCTCGCGCGTCGTCCAGGACTTGCTCGAAATCGTGGCGCTGGCCGTCGCATTCAGCGCTCTCGGCGTCCTACCCAACAAAGTGATGCCCGGGTGGATGGCGACCTCGCCGATCGTGGCGGTCGCGGCCGTTTGCGTCGCCTTCATACTGCCGCCGTTATTCCGCCAAGGGATCCGAAGGGAAGGTTGGTCTGGGGTGGTGCAAACGACCGCAGGTCCCAAGACAACCCATTTCAACACGATTCTCACCATTCTGTCCGCGATCGCGATTGCAGCGGTCTTGCTGTGGGGAATCTCGATGACCTCGGTAGTCATCACCGGGCTTATTTTCCTGGTCTACGTTTCTGCCTTCGTCCTCGAGAACGACAATCTGAAATCAAGATTTCCTTGGCTCGCCCGCCCGACCTGACATCCGGACCGTCTACGCCCGGTGGCGTCGGTACGGGCGGGGCGCCTGTCTAGAGCGCCTCGACGATCGTCACGTTGGCCAGCCCGCCGCCCTCGCACATCGTCTGGAGGCCGTAGCTTTTGCCCCGCGCCCGGAGGGCGTGGACGAGGGTGGTCATCAGCTTGGTGCCGCTCGCGCCCAACGGGTGGCCCAAAGCGATCGCGCCGCCGTTGACGTTGAGCCGTTGCGGGTCGGCGCCAACCTCCCTCAGCCAGGCGAGCGGGACGGGGGCGAAGGCTTCGTTGACCTCGTAGAGGTCGATGTCGGCGATGCTCATGCCGCTGCGCTGCAGCGCCCTTCGGGTGGCGGGGATGACTTCCTCGAGCATGATGACGGGATCGCCGCCGGTGACGGTCAGGTTGACGATGCGGGCGAGGGGGGTGAGGCCATGCTCCTTCAATGCGCGCTCGGAGACGACGACGACGCCCGAGGCGCCGTCGCAGATCTGGCTCGCATTGGCGGCGGTGATCTTGCCCCCTTCCTTGAGCAATTTGACCGAGGCGATGCTCTCGAGGGTGGCGTCGTAGCGTATGCCTTCGTCCCTGGTGTGGAGCGTCTCCTCGCCTTCGGCGTCGACCACTTTCAGCGGGACGATCTCGGCGTCGAAGGCGCCGGCCTCGGTCGCCCGCGCCGCCTTGCGGTGGCTGTCGAAGGCGAAGGCGTCGAGCTCCTCTTTGCGGAACTGGTATTTCTCGGCGATCATCTCGGCGCCGACGAACTGGCTGAACATCGGCACGCCGAAGCGGTCCTGGATGCGCTTGCTGAACGGGCCGGTGCCGATGCCGTGCTGCATCGGCAAGGTGACGGGCAGGCCCATCGGCACCCGAGTCATCGATTCGACCCCGGCGGCGATGACCACGTCCTGGGTGCCGCTCATCACCGCCTGGGCGGCGAACTGCACCGCCTGCTGGGAGCTGCCGCACTGCCGGTCGATAGTCACCGCCGGAACCGAAACGGGCAGTGACGAGGCCAAGACGGCGTTGCGGCCGATGTGGAAGGCCTGCTCGCCGGCCTGGCCGACGCAGCCCATGATCACATCCTCGACCGCGGCGGGATCGAGGGCGGCGCGCGCGACCAGCGCGTCGAGCACTTCGGCGGCCATGTCGGCGGGGTGCCAGTCCTTGAGGGCGCCGCCCCGGCGGCCGCCGGCGGTGCGGGCGGCGGCGGCGATATAGGCTTCGGGCATTTCGGGGCTCCTGCGCAAGTCGGGCGAGGCCTAGCATCCCGTCCGTTCGAGGGGGAGAGCCGAAGTCCCCGGGAAAATGGTTTTTTGGGGGCCGGAACGCCCGTGGTCTCACGCTCCGGCCCCCGCCCCCGCCTCAGGGAGGAGTCGGTCTTCGGCGGGGGTTGCCGAGCCTAGGGAGACCGCAGGAACCAGAATGCGAAATTGCCGAGGACGGTGAAGGCGCAGGCCAGGATGAGCCCGTCGCGATACGAACGCCACGGGTCGGCGCGGCCCGTGACGGCGCCGATCAGCCAGCTGGTCAGGAATACGAAAAGCAGGACGGCGAGGGGCGGCACCGCGCCGATGAGGAAGGTGACGGCAACCCATTTCGCGCGGAGCGGCTGGGCGTCGAAGGTCGCGGTGTACCAGGGCGCCTGCATCAAGGCGAACAAAGCCCAGGCGATCGCGGCGAGCAGGATCGCCTGACCCAGGGCCTCGGACCATTTCGCGATCGTGGAGGATTGCTCGGGCCCCGGAGCCGGATCTTCCATTCGACTTCCCCTGCGTCACCGCTCCGCCCGGAAAGCCGGGCGGTTGATCGCGCGTGAACACAGGGAACCGCGCCCTGCGTATTCCCCGGAGGTCTTATATTCCGCAGGCCACCCGACCGAAGCCGGTGCCTGTGTTCGCCGCGCGAGTGCGGGCGCCCCATCACGATCAAGATTAGGAGCGCGAGACGGAACTACGCCGATGCTTGCCGCTCGGCAAGACCGCTGACTCGACTCACTGCTTCACCTAGCTGTCGTGCATAGGTCGGCAGAGGAGGTAGCAAACTGGCAGCGTCTTACTGGTCTTCGTTTTGGTTGCGCGACAGTGACGCTTGCGAACGCACCTAAAGCTGGCGGCTGGGCGATTTGAACGGCCGCATTAAAGCTTCCTGTGGAAATCATAGCAACTGGCGGCTCGAAACCACATCGTTCCTCATCTTCAACTCAACCAGAGTCGAGCCCAACTCCTTGCACGCACGCAGGACAATCATTCTGCGAACGCGTGGGTCTGGGAGTCATCGAAAGAACGAGACCGAGGGCGAAGGCGTCATCGGCAACTGCAAGTTTCAGGATGTCTTCACGCTCGCGCCTCCTATGCAAAAGCTCGATGAGACGCCCGCGGTCAGCAGCGAATCACTTTATGTTCTTTATAGAACATATAACGAACATAATTGAAATCCTTTTTTTGCTTATGCGCGGCGCGCCGTGGCCGCCGGCGCGGAAATGGTCACTGGCGGTGGACGGCGGCGGGCGATAAGGAGCGGCTATGGCGGACAATCCCTTCACCAAGCACCCGCACGAAGTGGGCGAGAGCTATCCGCAGCATTTCGGCGTCGCGCTGCGCTTCGGCCTGAAGATGATCGCGGGCGGGTTAGGCTGCCTCGTCCATGCGGTGTTTCCGTTTCTGTGCGAACGGACCGGCAGCGAGACGGTGCGCGGGCTGAACGCGACTCTGTGCAAGCGCGCCGACAAGCCGAACTGGGAGCGGCATCCGATCATCTGACAGGGCGCGCCGGGATCGAGACCGTTCCCGGTCCCGCTCGATCCCGTCCGATTGCGGACAAGAGCTGTCCGGCAGCGGACAGGCGACGTGTCGTTCGTCGTTCGCTCGCGCAGGTTCGTCGCCAAGCCCTAGGCAAGCCGGCATGGCCTGTTTCTTGCAAACGATGACAGTTGTAATCGTCGAAAGGAAATGGCGTGGCGAAGAGGATGTTCCGGGCCGCGTTGGCGGCTCTGCTGCTGTGCGGGAGCGCTTCAGGGGCCGTTGCCGCCCAGACGGCGGGCCCGGACGGACGGACCGTTTACCAGGCCGCCTATTTCACCCAGTTCGCGCCGTCCAACGCGCTCCAGATCGTCGAGAGGGTGCCGGGCTTCACCCTCGAGCTCGGCAACCAGGAGGTGCGCGGCTTCGGCCAGGCGGCCGGCAACGTCGTCATCAACGGCCAGCGGCCGAGCTCGAAGAGCGACACGCTCGAGACCATCCTCGCCCGCATCCCGGCGAGCCGGGTGGCTCGGGTCGAGATCGGGCCGGGCGATCTGTTCGGCTCCGAATTCTCGGGCAAGCCGCAGGTGCTCAACCTGGTGACGACCTCGGCCGGCGGGCTTGCCGGAACCTTCAACGGCACGCTGAGGCGGACCTATGACGGCAATGTCGACCCGGACGTGACCGTCTCGGCGCTGCTGCGCCGAGGCAAGTCGACCTTCAACGCCTCGGCCGGCTTTCAGTCGTTCCCGACCACCGAGGAGGGGTTCGACCGGGTGACGGCGCTTCCGAGCGGTAACCTGCTCGAATTCCGCCGCAAGGTGAACACCTATGCGGACCGCACCGCCTTCCTGTCCGGCGCCTGGGAGCATAACGGCGGCGACAATCGCACCGCCCATCTCAACTTCCGGGTGTCGCAGAACTGGTTCGACCTCGAGCAGACCAATGACGTCTTCCCGACGGGCGGCACGGTCCGCGACGACCGGCTCAGCCAGGATTACGGCAATTTCAGCTACGAGGTGGGGGGCGACGTCACCCGGCCCCTGCTCGGCGGCGGCCTCAAGCTGATCGGCCTCGCCACCCGGCGGCACCGGCACAATGTCGACACCTCGCTCAACCGGGTGCGCAGCGTCGTCACCGGCGGCATCGTCCAGGATCTCGACAACCAGCGCGACGAGACGGTGGCGCGGCTGGTCTGGAACCGTTCGAACCTCGGCGGCTGGAGCGTCGAGACCGGCGTCGAAGGCGTGATCAACAAGCTCGACAGCGACGTCAACGTCTTCCGGATCGACGCCGCCGGCACGCAGACCCGGATCGACCTGCCGGTCGACCAGGCGGTGGTGAAGGAATATCGCGGCGAGGCGTTCGTCAACGCCGGCAAGGCGCTGTCCAAGACGCTCCGGCTCGACCTCGGCCTCACCTACGAGGCGTCGCGGCTGACCGTCCGCGGCGACGCCGAGGCCGAACGGGTGCTGAAGTTCCTCAAGCCGAAGGCGAGCCTCGACTATCGCGACAAGAGCGGCTGGCACGCCCAGCTGTCGGTCGCGCGCACCGTCGCCCAGCTGAATTTCGAGGATTTCATCAGCACCGCCGAGCTCACCAACGACCGCGTCAACGGCGGCAATACCGCCCTGGTGCCGCAACGGGCGTGGGAATTGCTGGCGACGCTCGAGCAGCCGATCCTCGGCGACGGGCTGGTCAAGGTCGAGCTGGGCTACAACCGCATCTCGCTGGTCCAGGACCGGATTCCGACGCCGGAAGGGTTCGACGCTCCCGGCAATCTCGGCAACGGCCGGATGTTCATCCTCAAGAGCACGATCGACGCGCCGCTGGCCCGGTTCGGCATCAAGGGCGGCCGGCTGACCATCCACAGCTCGCTCGTCGATACGTCGGTCGAGGACCCGTATACGTCCCGCAAGCGCCATTTTTCGGGCTACAATCTCTATTCCGCCGACGCCAGCTTCCGCCAGGATCTCGGCAAATGGGCCTATGGCGCGACCTTCTACGTCAACGCTCCGACCTTCTTCTTCCGGCAGAACGAGATCGACCGGCCGTTCAGCCGCAACCCCTATGTGCAGGCGTTCGTCGAATATCGGCCGACGCCGAAGACGACGGTGACGTTCCGCCTCGACAACGTCACCAACGCGCCCGCTTTCCGCGACCGCACCTTCTTCACCCCCGACCGCCGCAATCCGTTCCCCGACCAGTTCGAGCTAAGGCACCGCAACAAGCACGTCATCCCGTCGATCGGGTTGAAGCACAGCTTCGGCTAATTGGGGACAGCTACCGAATTCGGACCCCGGGCAGCCCCCCACACACGGAACCGAATTCGGTAGCTGTCCCCAATTACGGCGCCGAACCCGCCGGAACTCTCCAGGCGCCGGTTCGTTCCCCCCTTATCGGTCGAAAAAGCGCAACAGCCGCCCGCGAGGGCGGATATGGGGCGTCCCGGCTTCGGCCGGGGCGCCCTGTTCGCACGGCCGGCGGACGAGGAGACGAACCATGGCGGTCCAGGAGACGTTCGCGGAACCGCGCGAGGCGATTCCCGAGGAGCAGGCCCAAGATTTCGCCCACGAGCTGATCTCGTCGCGGCGGGTCGAGGGGACGGCGGTGTACAGCGAGGCGGGCGAGAAGCTCGGCACCATTCACAGCGTGATGATCGGCAAGCGCAGCGGCCAGGTCGCCTATGCGGTGCTGTCGGCCGGCGGCTGGCTCGGCATCGGCGCCCACGTCCATCCGCTGCCGTGGGAGCTGCTGACCTACGATGTCGACCGCGACGGCTATGTCGTGGCGATGAATCGGGAGCGGCTCCAGAATGCGCCGTCGATGACGCTCGACGAGACCGACCGGCCGATCGACCGCGACTATCAGGAGAAGGTCAGCTCCTATTGGGGAACCCTGCCCTGGTGGGGCCTGTAACGCGCGCGTCGTCCCGGCGGAGGCCGGGACCCCGGCGACAGCTTGCGCCGGCGCCTTTCGCCCGCCGGGATCCCGGCCTTCGCCGGGATGACGGCTACGATCCCCAGGCGATGAAGGGGGGATTGAGGAAGGCGCGGTCGATCTTGCCGTAGGTGAGCGCGCCCGTCTCCGCACCGTCTTCGCCCAGCGCCATCACCCGGCCGCCGGCCGCTTCCAGGATCGCCTGGCCGGCGGCGGTATCCCATTCGGCGGTGATGCCGTGGCGGGGATAGACGTGGGCCGTGCCGTCGGCGACCAGGCAGAATTTGAGCGACGAGCTCGAGGCGACGAAATCGGCGATGCCGAGATGGCCGCTCTTGGCGGCGGTGCCGTGCGAGGCGTGGCTGCGGCTGCCGACCGCGGAGAGGCCCGACTCCGGCCGCGGCCTCGGCCGGATCGGCTCGACGCCGCCTCCGTCCCGGACCCGGAAGGCGCCTTCGCCGCGGGCGCCATAATAAAGCAGCTTGGGATCGGGGGCGTAGATGACGCCGGCGACCGGGGCGCCGTCCTCGATCAGGCCGATATTGACGGTGAACTCGCCGGTGCGCTGGACGAAGCCGCGGGTGCCGTCGAGCGGGTCGACGCAGAAGAAGCGGGTGCCGAGGGAGGGAATCCGGCCGGCGGCGGCTTCCTCCTCGGCGAGCACCGGAATGTCCGGGAAGGCGGCCGCGAGCCGGCCGAGGATGATCGCTTCGGCATGGCGGTCGGCGATGGTGACCGGGGAGCCGTCCTCCTTCTCCTCCGCCTCGCAGCCCTCGGCATAGATGCGCTCGATCTCGGCGCCGGCGGCGAGGGCGGTGTCGACGAGGATGGGGAGGAGGCGCGCCCTCATGCCGAAAGTCTCTGCCAGTGCCAGCGCAGGTGATCCTCCATGAAGGTCGAGATGAAATAATAGCTGTGGTCGTAGCCGGGCTGCATCCGCAGGGTGATGTCGATCCCGGCCTCCACGCAGACGCCGCGCAGCAGCTCCGGTTTAAGCTGCTCCTCGAGGAACGGATCGGCGTCGCCGACGTCGATCAGCAGCCCGGGGACGGTCCGCCCGACGAAGATCATGCTGTAGGCATCGTGGCGATGCCACACCTCCTCGTCGGGTCCGAGATAGGCGGCGAAGGCCTTGCGGCCCCAGGGCACCTGCGAAGGCGCGACGATCGGAGCGAAGGCGGAAACGGATTTGTACCGGCCGGGCCGCCGAAGGGCGAGGGTGAGGGCGCCGTGGCCGCCCATCGAATGGCCCATGATCGACTGGCGATCCGGGTCGACGGGAAACTGTCCGGCGATCACCTCGGGAAGCTCGTCGCAGATGTAGCTCTCCATGCGGAAATGCCTCGCCCACGGCTCTTGCGTCGCGTCGACGTAGAAGCCGGCGCCCTGGCCGAGATCGTAATCGGGATCGTCGGGGACCCCGGGGCCGCGCGGGGATGTGTCGGGGGCGACCAGGATCAGGCCCAATTCGGCGCAGACGCGCTGATACTGGCCCTTCTCGACGACATTGGCATGGGTGCAGGTGAGGCCGGAGAGATACCAGAGGACCGGCAGCGGCTGGCCGGCCTCGGCCTGCGGGGGCAGATAGAGGCCGAACACCATGTCGGTCCCGGTCTCCCGGCTGGCATGGCGGCAGGCGAGCTGGATGCCGCCGAACGAGCGGGCGGAGGAGAGGGTTTCCAGGGTCATGATGGTTGGAGCGGGTCCTTCGATACGCCGTCTCGCCAGGCTCGACGGCTACTCAGGATGAGCGATTGTCGAATGGCTCGTTCCCTCCGCTCATCCTGAGTAGGGACTGAACCCGGCGAAGGCCCGTATCGAAGGACCTCCTAATAGACCACCACGCTCCTGATGCTCTCTCCCGCATGCATCAGGTCGAACGCCTTGTTGATGTCGTCGAGCGGCATGGTGTGGGTGATCAAGGGATCGATCTCGATGCGGCCGTCCATGTACCAGTCCACGATCCTCGGCACGTCGGTGCGGCCGCGGGCGCCGCCGAAGGCGCTGCCTTTCCAGACCCGGCCGGTGACCAGCTGGAAGGGGCGGGTGGAGATTTCGCGGCCGGCCTCGGCGACGCCGATGATGGTCGAGACGCCCCAGCCGCGATGGCAGCATTCGAGCGCGGCACGCATCACGTCGGTATTGCCGGTGCAGTCGAAGCTGTAGTCGGCGCCGCCGCCGGTCAGATCGAGGATCGCCTGGACGACCTTGTCGGCGCCGATCTCGGTCGGGTTGACGAAATCGGTCATGCCGAAGGCTTCGGCCATGGCGCGCTTGGCCGGGTTGATGTCGACCCCGACGATCCTCGCCGCGCCGACCAGCTTCGCGCCCTGGATGACGTTGAGGCCGATGCCGCCGAGGCCGAAGACGACGACGTTCGAGCCGGGCTCGACTCCGGCCGTCCAGATCACCGCGCCGACGCCGGTGGTGACGCCGCAGCCGATGTAGCAGATCTTGTCGAAAGGCGCGTCCTCGCGGACCTTGGCCACCGCGATCTCGGGCATGACGGTGAAGTTGGAGAAGGTCGAGCAGCCCATATAATGGTGGATCGTCTCGCCGCCGAGACGGAAGCGGCTGGTGCCGTCGGGCATCACGCCCTTGCCCTGGGTGGCGCGGATGGCGGTGCACAAATTGGTCTTGCGGCTGAGGCACGACTTACACTGGCGGCATTCGGGCGTGTAGAGCGGGATGACATGGTCGCCGACCGCGACCGACGTCACGCCTTCGCCGATCTCGCGGACGATGCCGGCGCCTTCGTGGCCGAGGATCGAGGGGAAGATGCCCTCGCTGTCCTTGCCCTCGAGCGTGTAGGCATCGGTGTGGCAGATGCCGGTCGCCATGATCTCGACCAGCACTTCGCCGGTCTTGGGTCCGTCGAGGTCGACCTGGTGGATTTCGAGCGGCCGGTTGGGGGCGACGGCGATGGCGGCGCGGGTCTTCATGGGCGGGTTTCTAGCGGCTAATCGCCCTCGCCGAAAGAGAGGGGCGCTTGCCCTCGGTCGAGTTGAATCGCCCTTCGCCGACTCTTGCCTCGATGTTTTTCAAACTGACCCGCGACCCGCGCGCCAAGCCGCCTTTCCATGCGCGCCGCGAAATGCCATCGTCCACCCGATTCGGCAGGGGGGTTGCTATGCAAGGCAAGATTTTGGCGTTCGATTATCGAACCGGCGCTGGGGAGATTTCGGGAGAGGACGGCCGCCGCTACGCTTTCACCGGCACCGATTGGAAGCCGGAGGGCCAGCCGCGCGCCGGCCAGAGCGTGGATTTCCAGTCGGAAGGCGAGCAGGCGCGCGCCATCTACAGCCTGGCCGCGCCCAATCCGCTGTCCGGCGACAAGAACAGGATCGTCGCGGCTCTGCTTGCCTTCTTCCTCGGCGGCCTCGGCATCCACAAATTCTATCTCGGCAAGAATACGGCGGGCGTGATCATGCTTCTCTGCTCGCTGTTCGGGATCATCTTCCTTTTCATCCCGACCTTGGCGATGGGCATCATCGCCTTCATCGAGTTCATCATCTACCTGGTGACGCCGGACGATGAGTTCGAACGCAAATATGTCCGGGGCGACCGCGCCTGGTTCTGAGTTGGAGCCCGAGCCGGCGGCCGGCGCCGGCTAGGCCGCCCGCCGCCATTTGCGGCGGTCGGCGAGCATCGCCTTCGCCGCATTGTGCCCCGGCGCCCCGGTGACGCCGCCGCCCGGATGCGCGCCAGAGCCGCATAGATAGAGCCCGGGCAGCGGCATTCGGTAGTCGGCATGGCCGAGCATCGGCCGGGCGGAGAAGAGCTGGTCGAGGCCCATCTTGCCGTGGAAGATGTCGCCGCGCGGGATCCCGAAGCGCTGCTCCAGGTGCCAGGGCGACAAGGCCAGGCGACCGAGCACCGACGCCTTGAAGCCCGGGGCGTAGCGGTCGACATGGGCGATGATGTGGTCGGCGGCCTCGTCGACCCGCGCCTCCCAGCCGCCCTCGACCGCGTAGGGGAAATGCTGGCAGAACAGGCTGGCGACGTGCTGCCCGGGCGGCGCCAGGCTGTCGTCCAGGGTCGAGGGGATCAGCATTTCGACGATCGGCTTGTGCGACCAGCCCGCGGTGCGGGCGCTGGTATAGGCGCGGTCCATGTAAGCGAGCGAGGGCGCGACGATGATGCCGGCGGTGAGATGGTCGCCGGGCTCGGGCAGGCTGGTGAAGCGGGGCAGCTCCGAAAGCGCGACATTGATCCGGAAGGTCGCGGATTCGGCCGCCCAGCCGGCCATGCGGCGGGAGATTTCCGGGGCGATCGCGCCTTTCGGGATCAGATTGCCGAACAGGAAGCGGGGGTTGACGTTGGCCGCCACCGCTTTGGCGCGATAGATTTTGCCGCCGGCGACGGCGCCGACGGCGCGGCCGCGCTCGACGATGATCTCCGCGACCGGCGCGTCGAGGATGATCTCGACGCCCTTCTCCCGCGCCGCCCTGGCCATCGCCTCGGTGATCGCGCCCATTCCGCCGATCGCATGGCCCCAGGCGCCGGGCACGCCGGCCGCCTCGCCGAACAGATGGTGGAGCAGGACATAGGCCGAGCCGGGATCGTAGGGGCTGGCATAATTGCCGACCACAGCGTCGAAGCCGAACAAGGCCTGGACGATCGGAGTCTCGAAATAGCGGTTCAGGATGCTGGCGGCGGACTTGGTGAAGAAATCGAACAGGTTGCGCTGCTCCTCCGCGGTCATGCCGCGCACCGCATTGCCGAGCTTGAGCGCCGCGAGCAGGTCGGCGAGGCCGCCGCCGGCATTGGGCGGGGCGCGCAGGATCCAGTCGCGCAGGATGGCGACGACCGAGCCCAAAGCGGCCGAATAGGCGTCATAGCCCTCGGCGTCCGCAAGCGAATGGCGGGCGATCTCGCGCCGGGTGAGGCCGCCGCGGCCGGAAAGGAGATGGTCGCGGCCGAGCGTGGGCAGGAAATTGTCGATCTTGCGGAGCACGACCTTGAGGCCATGCTCATAGAGCCGCAGATCCGCGATGATCTTCGGGTTGAGCAGGCTGACCGTGTAGGCCGCGGTCGAGTTACGGAAGCCGGGATGGAATTGCTCGGTCACCGCCGCGCCGCCGACGACGGGGCGGCGCTCCAGCATGGTCACCTTCAGCCCGGCGGCGGCCAGATAATAAGCGCAGACTAGGCCGTTATGGCCTGCGCCGATGATGACGACGTCGCTGTCCCGGGCCTGCCCCATGGCGGGCCTATAGACACGCCGGCGGGGAGGGGCCAGTCTCCGTTCGGCGATCGAGGCGCGGCTTCGGGATGGCCGGGAAAGCGGCGCGCCTTGACGGATCAGTCCGGACGCGACGGCGCGGGCGCCGCCGCGCCGGCGGCGGGCGCCGGCGCCAGCGTCCGGCAGAGCCAGGCGTTCACGGCGAAGCGATAATCCTCGAAGCCGCAGCCGGGGCAGGCGACTCGCCGCACTTCGTGCCGCACCCAGGAGGGGAAGACGACCAGGCTGTTCTGCTCCGGCTGGAACTCGACATAATCGCCCTCCGCGCTGTGGTCGCCGAGCCGGTAGAGGCGCAAAGTGCCGCCGGTGAAGCGCTTCGGCTCGCGGTGGAAATAATAGACCGCGCTGACCAGCCGGTCCTGCCTGCCGGTCTTGTCGCCGCCGAGCGGCTTGCGGCCGCGCCCGACCGGTATGTCGCTGTGATGGGCGAAGAAGGCGCCGTCGCCATGGGCGGCGACCTCGAGCTCGTAAAACTCGACCTCGAACGGCCGGGTGCCGGTGCGGCGGAAGATGTCGGGCAGTTGCTCGCCGAGGCGGCGCTCGAGCACCGCCCGGTGCGGGCCGAGATCGTTGAGCCGCTCGGCGATGCGCCGCTTCGGATCGATGACATGGCCGGTCAGCCGGGCGGGCTCGAACCGCTCCCGGTTGGCGATCGCCCAGCCGAGCAGGGCATCATGCTCGGCCGGGTCGAGGAAGTCGCGATATTGATGGCAGGGCGGCAGCGGCCTCGGCGGCGGCGCGGCCATGTCAGGCGCCCGGCCTTGCCTTCGGGAAGCCGCCCCAGGCCCGGTCGTAGTCCGGCTGGAGCGCGCCCGCCTCGACCGCGAAGCGGGTCGGGCGGAACGGCCAGCAGCTCTCGACCATGAACGCCATGCCGTCCTCGATCTTATGGGGTTTCAGCTCGGCTTCGGAGGCGGCCTTCCAGCTTGCCACGTCCGGCCCGTGTCCGGACATGAGATTGTGCAGGCTGAGCCCGCCGGGAGCGAAGCCTTCGGCCTTGGCGTCGTAGGCGCCCCGGATCAGCCCCATGCACTCGCTCATCACGTTGCGGTGGAACCAGGGCGGCCGGAACGTGTCCTCGGCGACCGTCCAGCGCGGCGGGAAGATGACGAAATCGGCATTGGCTCGGCCCGGCGTCTCCGACGGGCTGGTGAGGACGGTGAAGATCGACGGATCGGGATGGTCGAAGCTCACCGTGCCGATCGTGTTGAAGCGGGCGAGATCGTATTTCCAGGGGGCGAGGTTGCCGTGCCAGGCGACGACGTCGAGCGGATTATGGTCGAGCGTCGTCGTCCACAGCCGGCCGAGATATTTCTGGACCAGCTCGACCTCGCCCTCGACGTCCTCATAGGCCGCGACCGGAGTGAGGAAGTCGCGGGCATTGGCGAGGCCGTTCGAGCCGATCGGGCCCAATTCGGGCAGGCGGAACAGGGCGCCGTGATTCTCGGCGACATAGCCGCGGGCGCCGCCGTCGGGAAGCAGGGCGCGGAAGCGGACGCCGCGCGGGACGAGCGCGACCTCGCCCGGGGCGAGATCGATCCGTCCCAGCTCGGTGAGCAGCGTCAGCCGCCCCTGCTCGGGGACGAACAGCAATTCGCCGTCGGCGTCGAAGAAGAAGCGCTCCATGTCGCGGGTGGCGCGGTAGATGTGGACGGCGACGCCCGACAGCGCCTCGGCGCCGCCGTTCGCCATCATCGTCGTCATCGAGTCGACCAGGTCGGCCGGTTCATCGCCGAGCGGCAGCGGATCCCAGCGCAGCCGATTGGGCGGCAGCGGGTCGTGGAGCGAAGCGGCGCTGAACAGCGGCGCGCCTTCATAGGGGCGATAGGGCGGGTGCTCGGCGCTCGGGCGGAGGCGGTAGAGCCACGAGCGGCGATTCTCGTGGCGGGGCGCGGTGAAGGCGGTGCCCGAAAGCTGCTCGGCATAGAGGCCGAAGGCTGGCTTCTGCGGGGAGTTGCGGCCTTGCGGAAGCGCTCCGGCCACCGCCTCGGTGGCGAAATGGTTAGCGTAGCCGGAGAGGTAGGCGGGGTCGGTCATGGCGGGGTGATAGCGTCGCTCCGCCGTCATGGCGAGGGGAGCTAATTGGGGACAGCTACCGAATGCGGATCGGCCGCGCCCCACCACCGCCTAAGCGAATTCGGTAGCTGTCCCCAATTAGCGCATCAGCACCAGTTCTTCAGCCATGGTCGGATGCAGAGCCACGACGGCGTCGAAATCCTCCTTCTTCAGCTTCGCCTTGACGGCAATTGCCGCGGCCTGGAGGATTTCGGGGGCGTCGGGGCCGATCATGTGGAGGCCGACCACCTCGTCGGTCTCGCTATTGACGACGAGCTTGTAGAGGGCGCGCTCGTTTCTGCCGGCGAGGACGTTCTTCATCGCCCGGAAGTCGGACGTATAGGTCTTGACCGAGCCGAGCTTGTTGCGCGCCTCGCCCTCGGTCATGCCGACGCCGGCGAGCGGCGGGTGGCTGAACACGGCCGAGGGGATGTTGTCGTAATCGACCCGGGTCGGCTTGTTGCCGAAAATGGTGTCGGCGAAGGCCTGGCCCTCGCGGATCGCCACCGGGGTGAGCTGGACCCGGTTGGTGACGTCGCCGACCGCATAGACGCTGTCGCAGCTCGACTTGTTGTCGGCGTCGACCACCACCGCGCCCTTGGCGTCGAGCTCGACGCCGACCGTATCGAGCCCGACATCCTCGGTATTGGGCTGGCGGCCGATCGCGAACATCACCGCGTCCGCCTCGATCGGGTCGCAGCCCGACATGTTGACGCTGAGCGCGCCGTTCTTCTTCTCGAGACTCTCGAAGGCGACGTGGAACTTGAAGTCGATCCCCTTCATCATCGAGATGGTCAGCAGCCGGTCGCGGATGGTCTCGTCATAGCCGCGCAGGATGATGTCGGTGCGGTTCACGAGGGTCACGTGGCTGCCCAGATTGTGGAAGATGCCGGCGAATTCGTTGGCGATGTAGCCGGCGCCGGCGATCACGATGCGCTTGGGCAGCTCGGGGAGATGGAAAGCCTCGTTCGAGGTGATGCCGAGCTCGCTGCCCGGGAAATCCGGCACCACCGGCCGGGCGCCGGTGGCGATCAGGATCACCCTGGCGGTGACCTTGCGGCCGCCGGCGAGCCGGATTTGGTGCGGGCCGGCGATTACCGCGCGCTCCTTGACGATCTCGACCTGATGGTTGGTCAGAGTCTCGGTATAGGCTTCCTCGAGCCGGGCGACTTCGCTGAGGACGTTGTCGCGCAGGGTCGCCCAGTTGAAATTGCACGCGGGCACCTCCCAGCCGAAGCGGCGGGCGTCGGCGAGGTCCTCGGCGAAATGGGCGCCGTAGACGAGCAGCTTCTTCGGCACGCAGCCGCGGATCACGCAGGTGCCGCCGACCTTATGCTCCTCGGCGATCGCCACCCTGGCGCCGTGGGCGGAGGAGACGCGCGCCGCGCGCACCCCGCCCGAGCCGGCGCCGATGACGAACAGGTCGTAATCGTATTTGGTCATGGCGCATCCTCTGCAAGCGCGCGGGCGATGAGGGCCTCGGTGGAGGGATCGAAATCCAGAGCGTCGCCGCCGTCGATCGCCTTCGCCATCTGCTTGCCGAGCTCGACTCCGAACTGGTCGAACGGATTGATGCCGAGCAGGACGGCGTTGACGAAGGTGCGGTGCTCGTAAAAGGCGATCAGCGCGCCGAGCGTCGCCGGATCGACACGGTCGAGGAGGATGGTCGTCGACGGGCGGTCGCCCGGATAGAAGCGGTGGGGGTCGTCGTTCGTCTTGCCGGACATCAGCGCGGCGCCCTGCGCGAAGCAGTTGATCAGCAGCTGGCGGTGATGCTCGTCGTCGAGCGCGTGGCCGGGCTCGACCGACGCGACGAATTCGACCGGGACGAGGAGCGTGCCCTGGTGGAGCAACTGGAAGACGGCGTGCTGGGCGTCGGTGCCGACCCCGCCCCAGACGATCGGCGAGGTGGCTCGGCCGACGGGGACGCCGTCGAGCTTCACCGACTTGCCGTTCGATTCCATCTCGAGCTGCTGGAGATAGGGGGGCAGCAGCCGCAGCCTTTCGTCATAGGCGAAGACGGCGCGGGTGCCGGCGCCGCGGACATTGGCGTAATAGCGGTCGGCGAAGGCGGCGAGGACGGGGGCGTTCTCGAGCAGGGGCGCGAAGCGGAAGTGGCGGTCCATCGCCGCGGCGCCCTCGAGCAGGGTCTCGAACGCGTCCCAACCCAGCGCCAGAGCGGCCGGAAAGCCGATCGACGACCATAAAGAATAGCGGCCGCCGACGCTTTCGGCGAAGGGGAGGATGCGGGTCTCGTCCACGCCGAATTCGACCGCCCGCTCCGGCGCCGCGGTCAGCGCGACGATTCGGCCATAGGGGTCGGCGACGCCGCCCTGCGCCATCCAGGCGAGGGCGGAGCGGGCGTTGAGCAGGGTCTCGAGGGTGGTGAAGGTCTTCGAGGCGACGACCAGCAAGGTCGTGTGCGGATCGAAATCCGCGACCGCTTGCGCGAGCGCGGCGCCGTCGACGTTGGAGACGATCGCCGCCTCGTAGCGGCCGGAACCGCGGCCGAGCGCGTCGATCAGGAAATCGGGGCCGAGCGCCGAGCCGCCGATGCCGAGGTGGAGGATATGGCGGACCGGGCCGAACGCTTCCGCCTCGATTGCGTCGATCAGCGCGCGCATCCGGGCGTGAAGGCCGGCGGCGCGGGCGACGCTCTCCGGCGCGCCCTGGCCGCGCTCGGCGCTATGCTCGGCGGCTCGGCCCTCGGTCGGGTTGACGATGTTGCCGGCGAACAGATCGTCGCGGGCGCCGGTCAGGTCGCGCGCCTCGGCCAGCGCCTCGAAGCCGGCCAGGAGGCGGGCAGTCAGGTGGGTCTTGGCGAAGTCGAAGCGGAGGCCGGGAAGGTCGAGCGCGAGCCGGGAAAGGCGGTCCGGCTCGGCGGCGAAGAGGTCGGGGAGGCTCTGGCGCTCAACCGCCTCGATCGCGGCCCAGGCTTGGTTTTCGTCCATGCCGCGCTCTTAGTGAGGGCGGCGAGCGATGCCTAGCCTGCCGTCGCCGCAGATTGAACGGGAGGGCAGGGCCCCGCACTGCCCAGCCCTGTCCGGGGGACGGCGCGTGCCGGTTCGATGGCTGGGGCCCCGGGGGGTGAAAGACGCGGCGCCTTTCACCCCCCGGGATGCCAGGGCAGCGTCTCAGTTTGAAATTCAGCTGAGTGCAGCCGGATGTCCGCTGTCGACCCAAAAGGGCGGCTCCCCTGGCGGCAGCTATGCGCCGAAACCGGGCGTGAGAGCCTTCATTCGTCGCGCCTGAGACCAGCCGGTTCGCTGTTGGCGCCGCCGTCTGTGTTTTCCTCGCGGTCAATTGCGGCAGCAGGAGAAAATGAGATGGGACATTCAGCATTCGACCCCGCTTTTGCCGAGCGGCGACCTTGGAATGCCGGACGCAAGCTTGGTGCGAAGCGAGCCCTTAAGCAATAGCGGGTTTGGGCGATCAGGTTCTGGCTGGATCGCGAGCGGCGGCTACGTGATCGTGCGCTGTTCGACTTGGCTATCGATAGCAAGCTGCGAGGTTGCGACGTCGTCAAAGTACGAATTGGCGAGCTGGTATCGGGCGGAGCGGTGCGAGGGCCGCGCGATTGTCATCCAGCAGAAAACGAGAAGGCCAGTTTGAGTTGCTCGGACCAGCTCGTACGAGCATCCTCGCTTGGCTTGAGCGGCGAGGCGGTTCGCTCGAGGATTACGCCTTCCCCAGCCGAACCGACCATTCGGATCACCTGAGCACTCGGCAATTCGCTCGGCTCGTCGATGAATGGGTGACCGGAGTCGGCTTACGCCGCGAGGACTACGGCACGCATTCGCCCCGGCGGACGAAGGCCTCGATCATCCACAAGGCTACCGGCAATCTGCGCGCGGTGCAGATCCTGCTCGGCCACACCAAGATCGAGAGCACGGTCCGCTACCTCGGCGTGGATGTCGAAGATGCTCTAACGCTGGCAGAAGGAACTGAAGTCTGATCTGCCGTGGACACGAGCGACGCCCCGCCTCGCTCGTGTCCGCAATGGGTGGAAAGCGGACATTTCGCGACGAAGGCAACCCGACCCACTCAGGCGAGCAGCCAGGCGAGCAGTTCGTCCATTTGCGCAGCCGTCTTGGCAAATGCATGCCCGGCGCCCTGGTAGACGCGCGTCTCCAGGTTTCGGCCCCGGCGCCAGCCCAACTCAGTCAACCGTCGCGCGATCTTGACCTGATGCGGCGCCATGCCGGCGTCCATCATCTGCGTGCCATGGTCCAGCCACAGGCGCCGGCCTGCCGGGGCTCCCAGCCGCGAGAAGTAATCAGGCCAGATTGACAGGAGTTGCGGGTGGTCGATCATGCGCATGTTGTAGATCGGCCAATTGGGCGACATGCAGGCACCGCGGCCGAACGCCTGCTGTGCCTCGACGAAAATGGCGCCGGCCATGACACCGGCCATGCTCGCCCCGAAGATGGCGGTGTTCAGGCGGCCCGGCCTTGTCCGGTAGTGCGCGTCGACGAATGGCTTCAGTCGCTGGGTGAGGTACTGGATGAATTGGCGTGAGACGAGGGGCCGTCCTTTCGTCCGAGCAAGCTCCAGGTCTATAGTCTTGCGGAGATCGCCCTTGGCCCGCTCGTAGATCGTCTCAGGCATATATTGGAGAAAACGGTCCTCTTCGAGGTTGTCAATCGCCACAATGAGGGTCGGCTGGATCCTGCCGGCGTTCGTGAGCCGCGCGACCCGGCAATCGGTCGCGAAGTTTTCACCGTCGCTGTCCGTCTCGAAGACGAACTGCCCGTCGAGCATGTAAAGGGTGCAATAGGAGAGCGCGCTATTCTCATAGCCCGGCGGTAGCCAAATCCGGACGCGGGGATCGCCATGCCTGCTAGCACCGATCCTTGGGAGCGTTTCAATACGCCCTGGCGGGGCATCCGCCCAGCCGAGCGCCGGAGTTGCAACGGCGGCCGAGCCAAGCACGATGAATGCGCGGCGACTGATCAATGGCGTGTGGATCTGCGAATCATTCCCGCTACATTTAGCAGCCCCAAGGGGAATGTCTGCATTGGGTGGAAAGCGGACATTCCTTTTTCCCGTAAGGCAGTTGGCCCCCGCAGTCAGCGCCCGGGGGGACCCACCGGTTGGAGAATGCCGCCGGCCATCCTGCCCTCGGTGTCGAGTGCGGCCGACATCATCACCTCGCCGTTGGCGAACACCAGGTTGTAGGCGTCGTCGCCCCTCGCGCCGCGCCCGCGGAAAGTCACCGACTTGAGCTCGCCCAGCGCGCTGAACATGTGATGTGTCATGGGCAGGTCCCGGCGGACGACTTCGGCGAACTGCGGAGAGAGCTTGTCGTAGTCGGGCGAGCCGCTCGCCAGCCCCGCGACAAGGCTCCGCAAGGCAGCCTCGGTGCCGGCAGTCGGCACGGAGCTGGTTGCGGCTGGCGGTGCAGACGGTCCCACCGGTCGGAGAATGCCGCCGGCCATCCTGCCCTCGGCGTCGAGCGCGGCCGACATCGTCACCTCGCCGTTGGCGAACACCAGGTCGTAGGAATCGTCGCCCCTCGGGCCGCGCCCGCGGAAAGTCACCGACCTGAGCTCGCCCAGCGCGCTGAACATGCGATGGGTCATGGGCAGGTCCCGGCGGACGACTTCGGCGAACCGCGGAGAGAGCTTGTCGTAGTCGGGCGAGCCGCTCGCCAGCCCGGCTACAAGGCTCCGCAAGGCAGCCTCGGTGCCGGCAGCCGGCACGGAGCTGGTTGCGGCTGGCGGTGCAGACGGGACCATTGCCGACGGGCTTGTCTGCCCCTCGACGGCGCCGGATGACTGAACCCAAATTATCAGGGCTGCCGCGGCAAAAAAGCTCATTAGCATTGCTCCCGAGACCACATAAACCTGGTGCCGCCGCGTAATCCACGCGGTCTCGTTTCGCGGGGCGGCAACGGAGCCAGCTTCATCGGGCCCGGCATTGCCCGAAGGAAGGTCCGACGAGCGGGGTCCCAGCCGACCGGACCGCTCGAACGACTCCACCAGCTTCGCAGCTTCAAGGGATGAGGACAGGCCCAGCTTGGCGCGGGCCATCTTCAGCCGCTTCTCCACGGCGTGAGGAGAGATACCAAGGTCGAGGGCCATTTGCTTGGCAGTCTGATGGCTCAGGCAGCGCTTGAGGCATTCCCGCTCGGCTTTGGTCAGGCGCCGGATTGCCGCCCCCATGCTCTCGTCGATCGCTTCCATCCTCATGTCGGCCAACGTAGAGCTTTAGGAGCCGGTACCAAACCCCGTCTGTCTGGTACCCCATCGGCCGACTCCGTTCCGGCGCGCCGGCAAAGCCACGACCAGCCGGTGGTTCGGCCTAAGGCCGATCGGCGTTATCTCGCAGCCTCGAATGTCCGCATTGGGTCGAAAGCAGCCCGCAGCGGTCGGTCAGCTAACGGCCAAGGGAAGCCCTTCAGGACCAAGTCTGAACGCCGCGTTCCACCGTAGCCGACGTTCAGGCAATCCGCTTCTGGGAAGGCCCGCGCGGCTTTGGGGCGGGCGCGTCGGCCTCGATCCGCGCGATGATGTCTTCCAACGGCCGGGGCACTGCTGGGCACTGCTGGTGCCAGGCACCGAGGAAAAAGGCTACGTGCCTGGCACTGAAAGCCTGCGTGCCTGGCACTGGACGCACCCGCTGGGGTCCCAGCCTTCGCTGGAGTGACGGTGCGGCTTGACCCGCCCTCCGCCCCAAGCGAAAGCGGCGCCATGGCGACCGATGCGGCACGGCCGAAAAGAAAGAAGAAGAAAGGCGGCCTCGGCGAAACCACCCGCTTCCTGCTGCTCTTCCTGCTGTTGGCGATCCTGCTCAGGACCTTCGTCGTCGCGCCGTTCATGATCCCGTCGGGCTCGATGATGCCCCGATTGATGATCGGCGACTATCTGTTCGTCGCCAAATGGCCCTACGGCTATTCGCGCTACTCGGTCCCGTTCGGGCTGGCCGGCTTCAGCGGGCGGATCTGGGCGACCGAGCCGAAGCGCGGCGACATCGTCGTCTTCCGCTATCCGGGCAAGGACGAGGATTATGTGAAGCGGCTGATCGGCCTGCCGGGCGACACGGTGCAGATGCGCCGCGGCCGGCTGATCCTCAACGGCCAGCCGGTGCCCAAGGTGCGGATCGCCGACTGGCTGCTGCCGGTGACTCCCAACAGTCCCTGCCGCTACGGCGGCACCATCCGGACGCCGGCGGTCGAGGCGGGTGAGCGGGTGTGCCGCTATCCGCGCTATCGCGAGACTCTGCCCGGCGGCCGCTCCTACGAGGTGCTCGACCAGGTCGCGGGCGGCGCCGACGAAACGCCGGTCTTCACCGTCCCCGCCGGCCATTATTTCATGATGGGCGACAATCGCGACGACAGCGCCGACAGCCGCTTCAGCCGCGACCGGGACGGCGTCGGCCTGTTGCCGCGCGACTATGTGGTGGGCCGGGCGCTGATCGTCTTCTTCTCGACCGACGGCTCGGCCGAATGGGTGAAGCCCTGGACCTGGGCCTCCGCGGCGCGCTGGGAGCGGGTGGGGAAGACCTTCTGATGGACAAGCCGACCCTCGGCTGGCTCGAGGCCGCGCTCGGCGGCCGGCCCCGCGATCCCGGCCTGTTCGAGCGCGCGCTTACCCATGCCAGCCACGGCGCGGACCAATATGAGAGGCTCGAATTCCTCGGCGACCGGGTGCTCGGTCTCGCCATCGCCGGCTGGCTGTACGAGCTGTTTCCCGACGAGCCCGAAGGCCAGCTCTCCAAGCGGCTGAACGCTCTCGTCGCGCGCGACGTCTGCGCCGACGTCGGTCGCGAGCTCGGCGTCGGCGAGCGGGTGCGGCTCGGCAAGCAGGCGCGCGAGGACGGCGCTTCGGACAGCGACAACGTCATCGGCGACGTCGTCGAGGCGCTGATCGGCGCGCTCTATCTCGACTCCGGGCTGGAGGCGGCCGAGGCCTTCGTCCGCCGCGCCTGGGGCGAGCGGGTCAGCGCCCGCGACAAGGCGCCGCAGCATCCCAAGTCGGCGCTGCAGGAATGGGCGGCGGCGCACGAGCGCAAGCCGCCCGCCTATCGGCTCGCCGAGCGTTCCGGCCCGCAGCATGCGCCGACCTTCGTCGTCGAGGTCGAGATCCGGGGGGTCGGCTCGGCCACCGCCGAGGGCGCATCGAAGCAGGAAGCGGAGACGGCGGCGGCGGCCAGGCTGCTGGAGCAATTGACGTGACGAAAAAATGCGGCCTCGTCGCCGTCGTCGGCGCGCCCAATGCGGGCAAGTCGACCCTGGTCAATGCGCTGGTCGGGCAGAAGGTGGCGATCGTCAGCCCGAAAGCGCAGACCACCCGCACCCGGCTGATGGGGATCGCCCTTGCCGGCGAGGCGCAGATATTGCTGCTCGACACGCCCGGCATCTTCCAGCCCAAGCGGCGGCTCGACCGGGCGATGGTCGCCGCGGCCTGGGCGGGGGCGGCGGACGCCGATCTGATCGCGCTGGTGGTCGACGCCAGGACCGGCTTCTCGACTCGGCTGGAGGAGATGCTCGACACGCTGAACAGCCGGCGCGAACCCAAGATCCTGGTCCTCAACAAGGTCGATCTGGTCAGGAAGGAGACCCTGCTCGATCTCGCCGCCCGGCTCGGCGAGCGCCTCGCCTTCGACGACATCTTCATGATCTCGGCGACGACCGGCGACGGCGTCGCCGACCTCAAGGGGGCGCTGGCGGCGCGGGTGCCGGAGGGGCCGTGGCATTTTCCCGAGGAGCAGGTGTCCGACGCCAGCGAGCGGCTGGCGGCGTCGGAAGTGACCCGCGAGCAGCTCTACCTCCAGCTCCACGCCGAGCTGCCTTATGCGAGCGCGGTCGAGACCGAGAAATATGAGGAGCGAAGCGACGGCTCGGTCGCCATCCACCAGCAGATTCTGGTCGGCCGGCCCACCCAGCGCGCGATCGTGCTCGGCAAGGGCGGCGCCCGAATCAAGGCGATCGGCGCGGCGGCGAGGAAGGAGCTTGCGTTACTGTTGGGACGTCAAGTCCACCTCTTCCTCCACGTCAAAGTCAAACCCGACTGGGAAGACGACCGGGGGCTTTATCGCGAGATCGGGCTCGACTGGGTGGAGTAATGGGCGTAATTACTGCCGGTCTTCGGTAGAGGTGGAATCGATGACCGAAAGCAGATTGATCAAACTTATTTGCGCCAATCGCGGGTGGACTCGCGATCAGCTTGAGAAAGCCTTGCGCGAAGCGGGCGCGACGGACTTCGTGGCACGTAAAGCCTGGTTTGAAAGGCAGCCCGAATTTGTTCCGCCTTGGGAGATGACGGCAGCCGCGGCGGCGCCTTGGCCACGGGGGTAACCGAGTGGAACCCCCCCGCTTAGCCTCGGCCGATCATCTCGTCGACCCACGCCGGCACCAGCTTGCCAGCCGGCCCCGTCCGGGCCTCGTCGAACAGCACACTGCCGAGGCTCGGCTCGAGGTTGAGCTCGAGGGTGCGGGCGCCGGCGTAGCGGGCGGTCTGGACGAAGCCGGCGGCGGGGTAGACCGCGCCCGACGTGCCGATCGAGACGAACAGGTCGGCGTCGAGCAGAGCTCGGTCGATCCGCTCCATCTCGTACGGCATCTCGCCGAACCAGACGATGTCGGGCCGCAAATGGCCGGGCTCGCCGCAAGCGGGGCAGGGCGGTTCGCTGCCCAGGTCCCCCTGCCACGGCATCCGCGCGTCGCAGGCGAGGCACCAGGCGGAGTTGAGCTCGCCGTGCATGTGGAGCAGCCGCCGCGCGCCGGCCCGCTCGTGCAGGTCGTCGACATTCTGGGTGACGACGAGCAGTTCCCCCGGCCAGCCGGCGTCGAGCCGCGCCAAGGCGCGGTGCGCCGCATTGGGCTCGACCGCCTGCAGCCGCTGCCGCCGCGCGTCGTAAAAGGCCTGGACCAAAGCGGGGTCGCGGCGGAAGGCCTGCGGCGTCGCCACGTCCTCGACCCGATGGCCTTCCCACAGCCCGTCCGGGCCGCGGAAGGTGGCGAGGCCGCTCTCGGCGGAAATGCCGGCGCCGGTGAGGATGACGATGTTGCGGACGGCTTCCATATGTCGTGTCTAGCGGAGGTGCGCATCGCGCCGCTACCGCTTGCGCCGTTCCGGCCGCTCGTGCACCTAAGGCGCAGGGATTTTGGGGGTTTCGATGATCCGCAGGGACGTTCTGGGGCTGGCTGCGTCGTCGGCTTTGCTGCCTTATGCCCGGCTCTCGGCGCAGGCCGCAGCCGCGACGCGCCCGGCGCCGCGGCCGGTCGAGGATTTCGCGGCGCTGCCGTTCATGGGCGGGCCGATCCTGTCGCCCGACGGCAGCAAGGTCGCGAGCAAGGTTGCGGCCGGCGGCACGCTCTATCTGGCGGTGGCGGCGCTGGTCGGGGACGGGAAGCCGAGCCTGATCCAGTCGGGCGGGCGCGACATCAACTGGTGGCGATGGGTCAATAACGACTGGCTGGTCGTCGGCATCGGCGAGATCGTCAAGGTCGAGGGCGAGGATTTCTACGTCCGCCGCGCGCTCGGGGTCAACGCCGAGGGGAAGATGGTGCCGCTCGCCTGGCGCAACGCCGCGCAGGGCGCCGACGACGTCATCTGGATCGCCGACGACGGTACGCCCCGGATCCGCCTCGCCTTGCAAAAGTCGGTCTACCTCCAGGATGAGGGTTTCTGGCCGGAGGTGATCGAGATCGACGTCTCGACCGGCAAGTCGAAGCTGGTCGTGCGGTCGCATCCGAACGTCGCCAGCTGGTATGCCGACGGCAGCGGCACCGTTCGCGTCGGCATCGGCGCGACCAACGAAGGGCGGTCGCTACGCCTGCTCTACCGCGACCGGGATGGCCAGGGCTTCGACGTCATCGACCGCGCCAATTCGCGCAAGGGCCAGAAATTGCTGCTGCCGACCCTGTTCCTGCCGGAGCAGGGGCAGGCGCTGGCGGTCGACGACCGGGACGGTTTCGATGCCCTCTACAAGCTCGACCTCAAGACGATGACGATCGGCGAAAGGGTGTTCGGGACGGCCGGCTACGACGTCGACGGCATCATCGCCGACGACACCAGAACCAAGCTTCTCGGCGTCGCCGTGACCGAGACCACGTCGCGGGTGCACTGGCTCGACGCCGACCTCCGCGCGATGCAGGCGTCGCTCGACGAGGCGGTGCCGGGACGGCGCGCCTCGATCGTCTCGATGGACGCCAAGCGCGAGCGCTTCCTCGTCCATATCGGCGCCGCCGACCGGCCCGGCACTTATTATTTCGTGACCGCGCTGGGCGGCAAGCTGCAGCGGCTCGCCCATGTCAATTCGCGGATCAGCGCGGGCAAGCTCCATCCGGTGCGGACCATCCGCTACAAGGCGCGGGACGGGCTGGAGATTCCGGCGGTGCTGACGCTCCCCGCCGGGGTCGAGGCGAAGGGGCTGCCGCTGATCGTCATGCCGCATGGCGGGCCGTTCGCTCGCGATTCGGAGGAATGGGACTGGTGGAGCCAGTTCCTCGCCGACCGCGGCTATGCCGTGGTCCAGCCCAATTACCGCGGCTCCTCCGGCTACGGCACCGCCTTCGCCGAGAAAGGCGAGGGCCAATGGGGCCTCGCCATGCAGGACGACCTCAACGATGCGCTCGCCCACCTCGCCAGGGAAGGCCTCGCCGATCCCAAGCGCGCGGCGATGGTCGGCGGCTCCTATGGCGGCTATGCGGCGATGCGGGCGGCGCAGCGCGACGGCGCGCTGTATCGCTGCGCGGTGGCGTTCGCCGGCGTCTCGGATCTGCAGGCGCTGCTGCGCTACGACAGCCGCTTCCTCAACACCGGCCGCAGCAGCGACTGGCTGCGCAAGCAGGCGCCCAACCTGAGGGACGTCTCGCCGATCAACCATCCCGGCCAGTTCAGCATCCCGATCCTGCTCGTCCACGGCAAGAAGGACCAGAGCGTGCCGGTCAAGCAGTCGCGCGAGCTCGCCGAAAAGCTGCGAAAGGCGGGCAAGAACGTCCGCTATGTCGAGCAGCCGGAAGGCGATCACCACGTCTCGCGCCAGGCCGACCGGCTGCAATTCCTGACCGAGCTGGAGAGCTTCCTCAAGCAGCACAACCCAACCTGAAAGGAAGGGACGGCCGCTCCGATCGGCGGATTATCGGTGAAAAGAGGCACTGCCCCCCTTTCGGAGCAGTTGCGATTGGCGCGCGGCTCCCGCATGGAAGAGACGCGATGGTTGGCATCTCTATCTTCGGCGCCGGCGGGCGGATGGGGCAGGCGATCGCAGAGGCGGCCGAACTGCGCGACGATGTCCGCATTTCCGAGCATCATCCCGACGTGTTCGTCGATTTCTCGGTGCCCGAGGCGGTCGGCAAGCACCTCGCGCAGGCGCGCTCGGCCCGCAAGCCGCTCCTGATCGGCACCACCGGCCTCAGCGCCGACCATCACCGGCTGATCGACGAAGCATCGGCCGAGATCCCGCTCATCTACGCCGCCAACACCTCACTCGGCGTCAATCTGCTCGTCCACCTGGTCCGCGAGACGGCGGCGCGGCTGGGCGAGGATTGGGACCTCGAAATCGTCGAGATGCACCATCGGATGAAGGCCGACGCGCCGTCGGGCACGGCGCTGATGCTGGGCCGCGCCGCCGCCGAAGGGCGGGGGGTCGCGCTCGACGCGGTGGCGGAACGCGGTCGCGACGGCCTGACCGGTCCGCGCGAGGCGGGGCGGATCGGCTTCCACGCGCTGCGCGGCGGCTCGGTCGCCGGCGAGCATCTCGCCATCTTCGCCGCGGACGGGGAGCGGCTCGAGCTCGGCCACCGCGCCGAGAGCCGGGAAATCTTCGCCCGCGGCGCGATCGAAGCGGCCTTGTGGCTGCTCGGCAAGCCGGCCGGCCGCTATTCGATGGCGGACGTGCTGGGGCTGAAGTGAGCCCGGAGGAAATCGCCGAGCTATACCGGCGGCTGCACGACCGTACGCCGAGCCCGGAGACGGAGCTCGACTATGCCAATCCTTTCACCTTGCTGGTCGCGGTGGTGCTGTCGGCGCAGGCCACCGACGCGAGCGTCAACCTGGCCACGCGCGACCTGTTCACAACAGTCAAGACGCCCGAAGCGATGGTGGCGCTAGGCGAAGAGGGGCTGAAGCGCCACATCCGCACGATCGGCCTGTTCAACACCAAGGCGAAGAACGTGATCGCCTTGTCCCAGGCCCTGATCGAGCGGCACGGCAGCGAGGTGCCGGCGGACATGGACGCGCTGCAGGCGCTGCCGGGGGTCGGGCGCAAGACCGCCAACGTGGTGATGAACTGCGCGTTCGGGGCGGAGACGTTCGCGGTCGACACCCACGTCTTCCGGGTCGCCAACCGCACCGGCCTTGCTCCCGGCAAGGACGTGCTCGAAGTGGAGCGCAAGCTCGACGCGGCGTCGCCGCCGCCCTACCGGCGGGAGGCCCATCATTTGCTCATCCTTCACGGCCGCTACGTCTGCAAGGCGCGCAAGCCCGAATGCTGGCGATGCGTGATCGCCGACTTCTGCCGCTACCGGCCCAAGACGCCGCCGCCGGGCGACGAGCCTCCGCTGCGCCCCTACCGATAAAGGCTGGCGAGGCGCACGCGCCTTTGCTAAGCGCCGCCCTTCCACGCACCCGTAGCTCAGCTGGATAGAGCGCTGCCCTCCGAAGGCAGAGGCCACAGGTTCGAATCCTGTCGGGTGCGCCAGATTTCCCACTAGCTGCCCAAGGCCCGATCGAGCCGCTGGTCGCTGCGGAGCGGTCGATCAGCCGCGCAGGGCGACGCGCCGGACGCGGGCGTTCGGCGCGATGCGGGCGAGCAGCGCCCGGCCCGTGCCATGATGGTCGACCTTCGCGTCAGCGGGCTGGGCGATCGCCACCGACTCGATGTCGGAGGCCGCATAGCCGCCCAGCACGGCCGGCACATAGGCGGCCTGAAGCGGCGGCAGGCTCGGGTTGAAGGCCGCATTCTCGAGATAGAAGCCGGTGAAGATGCGTCCGTCGCTTACCCGGATCGCCGCGCCGCCATAGGCTTTCGAATAAGGCGCATAGGAAGCGTTCGCGGCAGCGACCGCGGCGTCTGCGAGCGCGTGCGTCTTCCCGGCGGCTTTCAGGCCGTGCGCAGCGGTCGCCAGCATGCCGCCGACGACGCCGAGGTCGGCCGGGCCGAACGCACCGGGGAGGAAGTCGGCGATCCGGGCCGGCCGCATGCCGGCGAGCAGGATCTCGAGACTCTCGGCGTTCGCCAGCTCGTAGAGGAACTGCCGGCAATAGCCGCAGGGCGGTGCGGAAACCGCGAGCCGCAGCAGGCCGGTCTCGCCATGGGCCGCAGCGTTGGCGACCACCGCTTGCTCGGCGTGGACCGTCTCGCCGAGCGCAGCGCCCTCGAATTCGAGATTGGCTCCGAAATAAAGCGCCCCGGAGGCGCCTTCTCCGACCGCCCCGACCCTGAAGCCCGAAATCTCCGGCCGCGCCCATTGCGCCGCCACGGTGATCAGCTCGAGCATCCCCGCGCCGATGCCGCCGGCGCCGGCGAGAGACGCGGCACGGTCGGGGAGAATCCGGCCGTCGCGCGACGCGTCCAGCCATGTCCTTGCCTTGTCCGTGACCGTCATCGGCGCGACCTCAATCCGACGGGCGCGAAGCCCGGCAACCGCCTCGTCCTTGAAGCCTGACGGATGGAATTACCAGACGCTGCCGACCGGCCGGCCTAGGGCGTTGCCGCCGCGGGCTGCTGCGGGCCCCAGTTGCGGTCGTGATCGCGATGGGCGGAGGTGGTGCCGTTGCGGAAGAAGCGGTCGTAATATTCCAGCTCGACGTTGTGCACCTGCAGCCAGATGCCGGGGACGTGGATGGCGTCGGTGTGGGCGGGGAAGCGGCCGTGGGTTTCGTAGATGTAGGTGCAGATGTCGCGCGTGCATTCGATCACGTCGGACGAATAGTCGCTCGCTTCCCGCAAATATTCCTTGCCGAAATCGTCCTTGTAGATCTGCGCGAACACCTTCTCGTCCTTGTAGATGCCGTTCGGGCCGAACTTGCCGGCGATGACCGCGTCGACGGCTTCGCCCATGCTGTCGTAATAAGGCGGGCAGCTGCCCTTGATCAGCACCTCGCCCTTGTGGCGGAGCCCGACCGGATGGGCGCGCAGGTTGGCGAAGCGGGGCAGCGGCACCTGCCAGCGCAGCAGATCCGCGAGCTTCCATTTCGGGGTGACGAAATCGAAGTCGAGCATCTTGCCATATTGCTTGGAGAACTTGGGATCGCCGAGCAGGACCGGCGGCGAAATGGCGCCGTGGATCCAGGCGCCCAGCCCCATTGCGTCGGCGACGAGGAAGAGAGTCTGGACGAGCAGGTCCGCCTCGATCTGGGTGCGCATCGAGCCGATCGCGCCGAGCGGGAGCTTGATGTCCTTGTTGAGGAAGCCGTTCTTCACCCACTTCTTGACGCCGGCCATCTGGTAGAAATTGCGGTCGTCGACGATCGTCGGCCGCGCTCCTTCCGGCTGGGTCAGCAGGTACATCATGCCGTTGATATATTGGTGGGAGAGCTCGACCACCGGGAACAGGACGGTCGTCCCCGGCAGGTTCGACAGGAAGCGGTTCGAATCGAGATAGGCCGGGAAGTCGCGATTGCCGTCGGGCACGTCGATCCGCTCGTCGAACAGCTGCACCTTGGCCTGGCGCGCCCGCTCGATCAGGTTCTCAGGGGTGAACGGCGCGTCCGGCGCCGGTGGCAGCGTGCGCAGGAAATAGGTGCCGCTGTCGTTGATCAGGAAGAAATGGGTGCCCTGCGCATTGTCCGGGCTGCCCACCGTCCGGCCGGGCATGTTGGTGTTGGGCTTGGCCATGATCGGCTTGTCGTCGCGCGGATCGTTGAACGGCCGGTCGGGCATGGTCAGGCCGGTGCAGCCGGTGGCCGCGATCAGGATCGCCTCCTCGAGCTCGCTGAGCGGCGCCCGCGGGTTGTTGCTCTTGTAGCTCATCGTCCCGGCGCGAACGTCGCTTCCGCGGCTGACCCGATGGGTGCGCCGGTTCCAGATCGTCTCCATCAGCGGCCGCTTGAGCAGCGCGTCGAGGCCCGGATGGCTGTCGGTCGGTGTGTCTGTCATCGCATCCTCACAAATGGCTGACCGCGACCGGGCGCCAGGGCGCGAAGGCGGTGGCGTCGCGCGGCAGCATCGCCGCGAGCTCGGGGCAGTGGCGCAGGATCACGCTGGTCATGTTGTTCTGCTCGATCCAGTCCATGCCGAACGGCGAATAGATTTCCGGCCGGAAGTCGACGGTCAGGAAGCGATCGCTCTGCAGCCGGCGCGAGGCCATCAGGATGAAGATCCGGAAGGCGGTGTCCGAGAAGCCGAAGCCCGTCGGAACCGGCTCGGCGAACAGGCCGACCACCGTATCCACCTCGTCGATGTCCTTGTAGATCTCCTTCATCAGGCGCACCGACTCCGGATCGTCGCTCAATTGCTCCCAATGCTTGAGGCGCGGCTTGTGGAGGCCTTCGCGGAAGCCGTTGTAGCGGGGCACGCCGCGCATCCGGGTGCGGACCAGATCGACGACGGCTAGGTCGATCCGCTCCCGATCCTGGCCGACACCCTCGCCGGTGCGGACGAACTCGCGCAGCGCATGCGGATAATTGTGCAGCACGATCGCGCCGGGATGCGAGATGCCGAACGAGTAGAGCGTGTTCTTGAGGCGCAGCCGGCGCATCACCGCGTCGGTAGCGTGGCCCTGGATCTCGAGGAAGGTCTTGTCGCAGAGGCGCTCGCCGCTGCGATGATCGTAGAAGACGTAATCGTCCGGTATCAGCGGATGGAGCCGGTAGACGGTCGCGAAATCCTCGGTGAGGCAATAAGGCGCCTTGCCGTGGTCGGGCTTGGTCTTGGGGATGCCGACGCTCGATTCGGTGTCGAGCAGCCACAGACCGAGTTTGGTAATCCAGGCGTTCGACGGCGGGCCGTACCAGTTGTTCTTGAGCGCGACGTCAATCGCCTTGGTGCCGAGGATCGCGGGGGTCCATTCGACGGTGTGGATCTTGGCGATCAGCGCCGACACGATCAGCCGGGCGGTGTGATAGACCTGGTCCTCGGACCAGAGCGGATAATGGCGCTCCAGCTCGTCGCACAGGACGTTGTGCTCGCGCGCGAACAGCGTCTGCAGCGCGGAGATGCCGAGCCACCAGCTCTGGTTGAAGCCGGTCGCCTCCATGCCGTTCACATCCTCGGGCAGGAAGCCGTCGTCGAGGCCGATCCTCGACCCGCGGCGCAGCTTCTGGGCCTTCGCCTTGTCGGAGCCGTAAATCTCCGATCCGTCCCACCAATGCGACGCCTGGTTGGCGAACAGCCGCTGGGTGCCGTCGGCCGCGTCATCGGCCGCGCTGACATTGCCGGCGATGCGCATCTCGCGCTCCGCCGCGCCGTCGACCGTGCTGCGCCAGTCGGGGAAATTGTCGGGAAGGGGCACTCGCACGTCCTTGACGCCGAGCTGGTGGCGGGCGTGGTCGACCCAGTCATGAACCTGGAACTGGATCCAGGCCCCGGCCAGATTGTTGAGCGTGCGCGCCGGGATGAAGGCCTTGCGCTTGAGCAGCAACTCGCTGATCACGACCGGATTGGGCTTGTCGAAGCGGTCGGGCTTGTAGTCGGCCTTGAGGTTGCGGCCGAACGGCTGCCCGCAGGCGCCCATCTGCGGCACCGAAAGGTCGTTGGCGGTACCCTCGAAGGTGCGGGCGACGCGATCCTCCTCCTTCGGCGGCGGCGGCGCCACCGGGCGGGCCAGCGGCGGCGCTTCGGGCGGGTTGGTGTCGATCAGATTGTCGCGGCGCAGGACGTGCCGGAACATGGCCAGGTTGAGCAGGCTGAAGGTGAGCGGTAATTTGTGCCACTCGACGAAGCGGTTGAGCACAGCATAAAAGGCGCGCGCCAGGGCGCCGAGAATCTTGTTGCGCAGCGGCGGATCGCGGTGCCAGCGCATCGCCAGCCGGTGCGCCGCGCTCGCGTCATAGGCCGCCTTGCGGGCGCGGTTGAGATTGCCGAGCGGACGGAAATCGTTGGTCGTGTTCCAGGGATTGAAGGCGAAGCCGTCGATTGCGCGGCTGTTCGCCCGCGCCGAGGCGCAGCCGACGTCGCCCTTGCGGATGGTCAAGGTGGCGACCGGAATCGGCGGGGCATTGTCGGCCTTCCACTCGATCGCCGTATCCTCGATCGGCGTCCTTTTCCGATCGACGAAGCGCTGCAGGCAAAGCTCGAAGACTATGTCGCCGTCGGCGAGCCGCAGCGCGGCTTCCTTCGCGAGATATTCGGGATCGGTCTTCGACGGGTCCGGCGCTGGCGCGGCTCCCGGCGCCGGCCGGAACAGGAATCGGACCGCCTCGTCCTTGCCCCAGCACATCGCGCCGCGGCTCCAATAGGTTTCGAGCGCGACGCTGCGCACCTTTTTCTTGCGCGCTGCGGATACGTTGCGGAGCATCCGGATCAGCTCGAACGGGCCGATCAGGAACAGCAGCTTCACCAGGCCGAATATTTTCGACAGCGTCCCTCCCGCCGTGGCGACGGCGAAGCGCACGAACTGTCGGGCGTCGCGCGCGTGCGACACCGGATAGTTGGTGGCGAGCAGGTCGTGCTGCTCCTCGGGCGACACGGTGATGCGGGTGGCGATGCCGCGAAGGTCCGGCTTGTAATCGGGCTGGCCGGCATTGGCGGCGTTGGAGATGCGCACCACCGCGGGATAAGCGGCGCCGGGCTTGGCGAAGCCCACCTGCAGATCGGCCGGGAGATCGTCGTTGAAGCGAAGCTCGGCCGCCTCGACCGCCAGCACCGCCTTGGCGTGGAAGGCGCGGTCGACGGCGCCCGCGCCAGCCGCGCGCTTCGACTTGAGCTGGGCCCGCATGATGTCGACCGCGAGCCGGTCGAACTCGAGCCGCTCCGCCTCGGCGCTGCCGCCGCGATAGGTTTCCTGCCATGCCGTCGCCATCGCCACCTTCCCCCTTCCGTCGCCCTATTCGCCGCGCAAACGCGCCTTCACCCTGTCGGCAATGCCGGCCAGCATCCCCTCCGGGGAAATGCTGTAATGCGGCACCGCCAGCCGCGTGATCTTGGCGTCGATGACGCACGGCCTGTTCGACGCGAGCGCATCCGCAAACGCCGCTTCGAATTCGTCCTCGCTCTCGACCGTATAGCCGTTGGCGCCGCAGGCCCGCGCGTGGGCGGCGAAATCGGGATTTTGGAATTCGACCAGACCGGTCTTCTGATATTCGGACAGCTGGTAGAGCTTGATCAGCTTGAACTGGCCGTCGTTGAAGATGATCCAGATGACCGGAATGTCGTGCTCGACCGCGGTCATCAGCTCGAAGCCGGCGAGCGAATAGCAGCCGTCCCCGCAGCCGACCACGACGGTCCGATCGGGATTGGCGACCTTGACGCCGATCGCGCCGTTGGTGTGCCCCGCCATCGGGCCGAACTCGCCCGGCTTGCGGAAATTCTGCCCTTCCTCGAGGTCGACATAATAAGCGAGCCAGCCGAGGTGCGCGCCGGCATCCGCCATGAGGATAGCGTTCGGGGGCAGCATGCGGCCGACGATCTGCGCCATCTTGCCGGGATGGAAGGTGAAGGGCACCTTGAGAATGTTGCGCGATTCGTAATCGCGATTGTCGACCGTCACCGGCGGCCGCGCGCCGACCTTGGGCTCGAGCGCGGCGCTGATCGCCTCGATCCCCAGCCTGGCGTCGGAGACCAGCTTGTGATCGGTCTTGTAGACCTTGTCGATCTCGCCGTCCGAGATGTTGACGTGGATGAGCTTCTTGCCGTCGAACAGCCCCTCCCAATAATTGTAGGTGGCGTGCTGGTTGAAGGCGTTGCCGATGGCGAGGACGACGTCGGCCTCCATGAAGGCTTTCGCGGCGCTGGCATGGCCGCTGTCGGCGAACACGCCGATCGACAGCGGATGGCTTTCGGCGACGATGCCCTTGCCGTCCAGCGTCGTCACCAGCGGGATCTGGAAGCGCTCGATCAGCTGCTTGACCGCGGCATTGGCTCCGCTCTGGATCGCGCCGAACCCGACCAGGGCGATCACCGACTTGCCCTTCTTGAACGCGTCGGCGAGCGCCTCGGCGATCGCCTCGACCTCGGCCGGGTCCGGCAAAACCGGCTCGATCACCAGCCGCGGGTCGCGATAGTTGGTGACTTCCTGGCCCTTGTGGGTGAGGTCCCCGGAAATGCTGATATGGACCGGGCCCGGCCGGCCGCGATAGGCGCAGTTCAGCGCATCCTCCAGCACGTCCATCGTGTCTTCGATCTTGTCGAGATGCCAGCTGCCCTTGGTGCACGCCTTGAACATGGCGCGCGAATCGGGCGTGTTGCTCTTGCCGGATGTCTCGTTGAGCGAGCCCTTCCCTTCCCATTCCTGATTGGCGTAGCCGGTGATGGCGAGGATCGGGTAGGAATCCGACATCGCCATGGCGAGGCCGTTGAAGAAGTTGAAGGCGCCAGGCCCGGCGGTCGCCCAGCAGACGCCGAGCTTGTTGGTGTACATCGCATAGCCGCAGGCCATGAACGAGGCGCCCTGCTCATGCCGGGTGATGATGCCCTTGATTTTCTTGGAGGCGTCGAGCGCGAGCATCATGCCCGCCGCATTCTCGCCGGCCCCGCCGAAGGCGGCTTCGACGCCGATGCTCTCAAGCCCCTTCACGATCGCTTCATGGATCCGCATCGGTAGACCCCCCATGACTACCTTATGCCCGAGTTCAGCGGACATGAGTGCGGCCCCCGCGACCGCGACATGAAACACGTGCAGAAAACACCGCGAGCCAACGCGCCAATAACGACTCGCGAACGCAACCGATTACACCGGTCATTGAAGATGAAAGCTCAGTTCCCCGAGTCGGTCAAGGGGATTCGCCCCACGGCGATTCTTGCCGTTCATTCCCGGTGACTGGCCGGTGAGCGGCGCGTGTAGACAGTCTTTTGTACGGGGCGGCTGCAGCACACTGCCGGGCTGAGCTAAACCACCATACGAATCGTCGCCCCCAGCTGCACGACGGCGTTTTTCCCGGGGTCGGTGCTCTTGACGGTCGCGGACTCCTCGGGCGTGGCGGCTTGGCCGTTAACGCCAACGAAGCTCCCCTCGAGCCCGAGCGCGTCGAGGACGTCGCGGGCGACGGCGACGGTGCGGCCGGTGAGGTCCGGGACCACCCGCACGTCCTCGACGCCGGCGGGCGGCGGCACGGGGACGATCTTGAAGGTCAGCTTGGCGCTCGCCGTGGCGGTGAAATTGTAACGGTTGGCGAAGCCGGCATCGACCGGGGTGACGTAGGTCTTGACCCGCGAGGCGGTGGTCGGTGTGAGCCGCGCCAGCGGCCGGCCGGGCACGGGGGCGGCCGCAGCCGGAAGGGGCGGCGCGGCGCCGACTTCGGACGACAGGCGCATCGACACGTTGACCTCGCCGATCGTCTCGGGGAGGGCGTAGAAGGTCGGCCGGTAGCCGATCTCACGCATCAGTTGGATCAGCTCCTCGCCGCCTTCGCTGTAGATTTCCAGCGTCTTGGCCACCGAGGCTTCGTCCAGCGCGCGCTGGGCAGCGGCGACGCCTTCGCCGACCGAGGCGATGACGTCGCCGAGCGGCGATGCTAGCACCTCGCTGACCAGGCTCGAGAACCTATCCGGCATCGCCGATCCTTTCCTTCGCCCGGGTCATCCCGCAAATACCACCGTCACCGTCGCCCCGCGCTTCGCCTGCTCGCCCGCGGCGGGCGCCTGGAGCGAAGCCTGTCCCGGGGCGACTCCGCCCGAGCCCGGCGGTCCGGTCACGGAGCTAAGGCGCAGGCCGATCGAGTGCAGTACCTGCCGCACCGCACTTTCGGTCAGCCGCCGCACATCCGGCACCTGGACCTGGTCGGGCGGCGGCGGCGGCGGCGGCGTCGCCTCGAAGTTCATGTCCACTTCCGACAGCGCGGCCGCGACCTCCGGCTTGGCCAGCTCGGAGGCGTCGGGCAGGGTGACCTTCGCCCCCGGTTCGACGATGCCCTTGAGCCTGACCCTGACGCTGGAGAGGCCGAGCGATCCCGGCTCGGCGCGGATCTGCTCCTGGGCGCGGCCGATCTGACTGCCGATGTCGAGCGCCACCATGTTCATGGTCGCAGTCTTGGCCGTCGGCGCGCGCAGCTTTTCGATCTGACCCTTGGCGTCGCCCAGATCCTTCTCGAGCTGCGCCGCCCGCGCCGCCTCGACCTTGAGCCGAGCATTTTCCTGCGTCGACTGGCCAAGCCTGGCTTCGAGGTCGCCGACCCGAGCGACGTCGCGAGTAAGCCGCTCGTTGAGCTGGGTGGTGTCGGCGACGCGCCGCTCCAGATCGGGGACTCGCTTCGCCTGTTCGCCGAGCTGGGTGTTGGCGCGTTCCAGCTCCTCGACGCGCGTGGCCTGGATACGCAGCTGCTGATTGTCCCGCGTCAGATTGCCGACCTCGCCCTCGAGCTGGGTGGCGCGCGCGCTCATCGCCGTGAATTGCGGCTGGGCCGCGGTCGCGAATGCCGTCCCTACCGTCAGCGGAACCCCGCCGACCGCGTGGGCGGCGCCGCGAAAGCGGCGGGGATCGGTCGGCGTCGCGACCACGGCTTCGGGCAGGTCGACGATCTGGCCGAAATCGACCGCCAGCACCTGGGTGGTCTTGGCGTAGCGGAGCAGCCCGCCGTCGGCGAGGGAGGCCCCGTCCGAGGCGCGGGCGAGCCGGAGATTGGGCGCCGGCAGGTCGTCGGCCTGCGCATGGTCCCCGGCGAGCCGGACATTGCCGGCGGCGTCGGCAGCGCCCTGGGCGATGTCGCGCCAGGCATTTTCGGCGAGGCCGAACAGCTGCAGCCGCACCTTCAGCCCCGCGGCCGGACTCTCGTCCTGCTTGACGATCCGGGCGACGGCGTCGATCCGCTTCATCTCGGCGTCTCGGCGGTGACCGAGATCCGGGCGGTGGCGACTCCGACCTGGGCCTTGAGCACGACGATCGCCTTTTCATCCTCGGCCCCAAGGGTCAAGGTGGTCGCCGCCTCGCCTTTGTCATCGGTGACGAGCACCGCTTCGGAGAGCTGGGTACCGGGTTGCGGTGCCGGCTTCTTGGCGGCGTTGGCACGCGACAGCTGGTCGGAGGCGGCCGGATCGATGTTGAGCTCGACCTTCTGCCCCGGCAGCAGCTCGCCGACGCTATTCGACAATTGGATGACGATGCGCCGGGTGCGGGCGCCGGTAGCCTCGGAGGTCAGCTGCATCGCCGGCAGCGGCAGACCTTCGCCCGGCGGAACCGCGACCAGCCGACCGGAAAGAGTGCTGCTGGTGCGGCTGGTCTGGCTGCTGGTGGCGGCGGGCGCGGCCTGGCGGATGCGAAGCACCGGCCGGCCGCCGCCGCCCTGACGCTCGGTCTCGACGTCGACCGCGATCTGAAAATCGAGATAGGGGATGTGGTAGCTCGGCAGCGGCCGGCCGAACCGGTCGAACGGCATCGTCTCGCTGAGCGCCTCCTGCGCCTCGCGGATGCCGACGGCGAGCGCCACCAACAGCTCCTCGATCGATTCGGCGACGAAGCGGCTATCGCTCATCGGCGCCCTCCCGGCGTCGCTGGACGGCGCGGGCGCGGCGCTCCTCGTCGCGGCGCTCCTCCTCCTGGGTTTCGCGCTTGCGGTCGAGCGAGGATTCGCGCAGCCGCTGCAGCCGCTCGCCGACCTGGTCGATCGTGCCGGTATCGACCCCGAACAGGCGGGCGGCGCGCTCCTTGAAGCCGCGCTGATAAGATTCCATGTCCTGGCCGCCGATCGCGTCGCGCCGCTTCAGCCAGTCGTCCTCGACGACCCGCTCCGCCCGCTCGGGCGACCGGCTGCTCGGCGCGCCGCGCTCGAGCATGTCGTCGAGCTTGCCGGCCCCCGAGAGGATGCGGTCGAGACCCATGTCCTTCTTCATCTGCGCGAGATCCTCGCGCTCGCGGCTCATGCCCCGCTCGGCGAGCTGGCGGTCGGCGTCGCCCAAGGCGCGGTCGAGGCCGCCGAGCTTCTCGCGCAGGCCGGAAAGCGCGCGCAGCGGCGCCTCCCCCGGCCCCGGGCGGCGCCGGCCCTGCCGGTCCGCGGCGGTGCCGCGCAAGGGCGGCCCGCGCTCGCCGCGGGTCGGACGCAACGCGGGGTCGCCGGCGACCGCGTCCGCCTCGTCGCGGCCGTCCACGCGTGGCGCGCGCTGGGGGTCGTCGCTTCGCCGCCGGTCGGCCAGATCGGCGCGGGCGCGCTGCGCCTCGCGCTCGCGCTGCAGCTGCCAGGCGTCGTGCTCGGCGCGGCGTTCGGCCATCGGCCGCACCTGGTAGAGTGCGGCGGTGCGCGGATCGGGCGGAGCCTCGCCGGTCAGCATCTGCATGCGCTGCTCGAGCGCCTGCCGCTGCGCCATCAGCCGGCCGAGCGGCGAGCCGTCGGCCGGCTGCGGCAGGCGCGGCGGCTCGACCCGCCCCGGCACCGGCGCCGGCGCGCGCGCCGAGGCCTGCCGCCGCTGGACGTCGCGCCAGTCAGGTCCGGGCATCGCGCTCCCTCCGCCTCAACCGCGCCCCGGAAGTCATGCGCCTCCGCCTCCGCCGCCCGGAGCCGGCGCCGGCGTCGTCTTCTCGATCATCAGCCGGATCCGCTGCTCGAGCACCGCCGGCGGTGGGATCGGCACGAGCTTGGTGCGCATCACTGAGCTTCCCTCCGCCGAATATTGGTATTTGGAGGCGAAGCTGGCGCTGACCGAGCTGACCGTGGCCGCGGCGGCGAACAGGAAGGCGCCGCCCGCCGCCGACACCCGCGACGATTTCTGGCTCGTCTCCACCGACCGGCTCATCGATATCGACATCTTCAATTCGATGACGGTGTCGACGAACTGGTAGAAGGTCGGCGTGAAGCCGAGCTCCAGCAGGCTGTATTTGGAGCCGTCGTTGAACTCGACGAGATATTTGCGCTCGGCGCTGTCCTCGCCGGGCAGCGGCGGCGCGCCGTCGTCCCTCTCCTCGGGAACCTCATAGCCGGCCATCATCCGGGCGATCTTGAGCGAGACGAGGTCGAGCTGGAACTGCGCCTCGGCGATGCCGACGCCGAGGTTGCGGACCATCTCCGGGAACGGAACCGAGAGGAGTTCCTGGCCTATGCCCATCGTCTATCTCCAGGTCAGGGGTTCGGTGCCGCCGGCGGGTTCAGCTTGGCCTGACGGCGCGCTGTCTCTTCCTCCATGAACCGGCGGATCCGATCCTCCAGGACCGGCGGCGGCGGCAGCGGCGTCAGCTTGGTCCGCAGCAGGCTCGCTCCTTCCGCGCTGTAGCTGTACTTGCTCGAATAGCTGGCATCGACCTGCGACGTGCTGACCTGGTTGCCGCTGCTGGTGTTGCGCCGCTTGGCGAAGATCCCGAAGATCGGCCCCGGCGCGCTCGCCTGCTGCGATTCGCGCCGCGAGGTGTCCGACGTGGTCCGCTTGTATTCGGAGGTACGGGTGATCTTGATCGCGATCTTGACCTCGATGATCGTGTCGATGAACTGGTAGAAGGTCGGCGTGAAGCCGAGCTCGAGCATCGACAGCCGGGTCGGCACCCTGATCTCGTTGCTGTCCGGGTCGTCCTTCTGGATCGCCTTGAGCGCGGCGAGGGCGGCATCCGCATTGCCGCCGGAGATGGCCTCGTCCATCAGCAGATGGCGCTTGGCCTCGTCCGTCGTCATATATTCGTAGCCGAAGAAGACGCGGCTGTCGTCGAAGGCGAGCTCGCCCTCATCATTATAGACGACCCGCAGGCCGCCCATCATCTCGGCCACCTCGATCGAGGACTGGTCGAGCTTGACCTGGGCTTCGGCGATGGCGAAGGCCATCTGGCGTATCATGTCCCCCATGGGGACGTTCAGCAGTTCCTGTCCGATAGACGGCATGGTCCCTTCCCTCCTCGTTTAAGGCGTTGGTGTCGGTGCGGGCGTCGCCGCCGCCGATGCGTGGCGGCGCAGGATCTCGGTGAGCGCGTCGGGCGGCGGCAGCGACACGATCCGCGCCGCGATCGAGCTTTGACCCTCGCTCGAAACCGAGAATTTTCGTGAATAGCCGACGTCGACGCTGGCCGCGACCATGACGAAACCGGCGCCGCCGCTGACGCTCGCTCCCACGTTGATCGACAGCTCGGTGCTTTCCGACATCGAGAAGCTGAGCTTCGCTTCCACCGTCGCCTCGGTGAAGGCGTAGAAAGTGGGGGTGAAGCCGAGGCTCAGCAGATTGTAGGTCTCGTCGCCTATCTGCACCTCGGTGGTCACCATTTCCTTGGCGATCTGCACCGAATTGGCGTCGAGCGCGCTCTGGGCGCGGGCGATGGACAGGCCGAGCTGCTCGATGATCTGCGGCAGCGGCGCCGACATCAGCTGGCGCGTGACCGCGGGCGTTTCAGCCATGGGTTGCGCTCCTCAACTCAGGAACTCCTTGATCGTCGCCAGGAATTCCGGCGGCGCGGGAATCGCGACGAGGCGGGCGGTGATGGTCGAATTGCCCGACACGTTCATCTCGAACTGCTTCTGGTAGCGAATGCCCAGCGAAGCGCCGACCGCGACGGTGCGGTTGCCGGTGCGCTGCTGGCTGACGTCGCGGGTGCGGGAGCGGCTGAACTGCTCGGTGACGGTGACGTCGTCGGTGCCGCTCATACTGATCTCGCGGTTGGTCTCGGTGACCAGCAGCAAGGTGAACTTCGCCCCTTCCGGACAGAGGTGGACGACATTGCCCTCCCGCCAGGCGCGCACGCCGGCGGCCTGGTTGGCGTTGATGTCGGCGGCGAGGTTGGCGGCATAGCTTTCCGGCGCATGCTCCGGGAAGCCGGCCGCGGCCGCGCCGCGCAGCGGGAAGTTCTGGCCGTTGATGACGACTTTGCGGCTCTGGCCGGTAAGATCGTTGGTGAGCGGCCGGTAGACGTAAATGAAGCCGTTCTCATGGGCGAGCGGCGTCGCCTGCTTGTTCGGCGAAACCTCGGTCTTGACGATCTCGTGGCTGGCGTCGCCATGGACGAACACGAAATAGTCGTTGTCGCCGCGCAGTCGCACCGAGGCGATGCGGTGATCCTCGACCCGCTGGCCGTCGGGCAGGCCTTGGTCCGCCCAATGCTGCTCGCCGCGGCTCTGGACGAGATTGAGCTGGGCGGCGGGGACGCCGAGCGCCAGCAGCCGGTCGCGCAGATAGGCGCCCCGCCGCTGGCCGAGCTGGAGGTTGTAGGATTGAGGGCCGGAGCGGTCGGTATAGCCCTCGATGTCGACTGGGGCGCCGGTGTCCTTGAGGAAGCCGGCAAGCGTCTGCACCTGCCCGTCCTGTTCGGGCTTGTAGCCGGGCGGCGAATCGTAGCGGTCGACGTCATGCTCGTGGGTGACGTCGAGCAGCGAGCCGCCGGGGCCGCCCCAGACGCCGGTTGCATAGCCGAGCGTCTGGATGCGAGCGGCGACGGCATCGGCATGGGCGCGTAGGTTCGCGCCCGGATTCACGATCACGCTGGTGCCGGTCTTCAGCGTGTAGGTCTCGTCCCCGGCGGGGACCTGGGCGATGCGGATAATGGCGCGGCTGAAACGGCCGCCGCCGAGGAAGGCGACGGTGTTGGGAGTCGTCACCACCGTGCTGATCGGCGGCACTACCTGCGGGTTGACCGGGCCGCATTCGTGGGTCGGCAGCACGCGCGAAACGCCGCTCTGGGCGTCGCCGCGGATGCGGGCCGCGAGATTTTCTATGCGCTCCAGCGGGGTATCGCCCTGCAGCGGGAAATTGCTGCCGCCGACCTGGAGCGCGCCCTGCGTGCGCATCGAGATCTCGACTTTCGCCTCGCGGTGGCTCGACGCCGTGCGCGTGCCGCTCGAGGTCTCGGATTCGGTCTCATGGCTGGAATCGGCCGATGTGCTGGTGTCGCCGAAATTGCCGCTGAGGTTGAGGTCGAAGCCGAAATCCTTCTCGATCCTGAGGCTGATCTGCAGCGAGCAGCTGATATCGGCATGCTGGTAATGGTAGAAAGCCGGAGACAGTCCGAGGTCGAGCAGCGACTTGCCGCCGAGGCTGTCGCGCGGCTCGACGAAATGGGCGATCTGGTTGACGCTGTTCTCGTCGAGAGCGGTCTGCGCCTCGGCGATGCCGAGGCCGAGGGTCTTGATGAATTCCGCGACATTGGCGTCGGCCAGTACCTGCCCTGGCGTCATGTCTTCGATATCGGGCATTTCTTTCTCCTCCCGAACCTAATGCGGACTCATCGCAGCAGCGACGCGGCGGGCGACGCGCCGCCACCGCGCGGCAGTGGCCGCGCGAAGCGGCGCTCCACCGTCTCCTTGCGGACGACGAAATAATGGTGGCGCTGCTGCGCTTGGCGCAGCACCGTCGGCGGCACGCCGAGCCCGCGAACCAGCCAGCTCGACAACGCCTCGGCCAGCGGCAGCTGGCCGGGGCCGGCGCGCTCGACCGCGCGTTTCAGCGCCTCGGCCGCCTCGTCGCGACGCTCGCTGAGCAGCAAGGCGACGCCGAGCCGCTCGAGCGTCGCACCATGATCCTTGGCGACGATCGGCTCGGCGCTGTCGAGCCGGAGATAATGCGCGTCGGCCTCGTGGCAGAAGGCGATGATCTCCTCATAATCGCCTGACAGCTCCAGGCTCTCGAGCACGCACTGGGTGTAATGGCGGAAGAAGACCTCCGGCGCCTTGGCCGACACGGCGATGCGGATCGCCTCGCGGAAATGGCGCAGCGCCTCGGCATGACGGCCTTCGAGCAGATAGACCTTGCCCTGCTCGGCGACGCTGAGATGCAGGAGGTGGGAGGCCTCAGCCATAAGCCGCCTCCGCGAAATAGGCTTCGGCGCCGGCCGCCTCGAGCACCGCCCGGACGATGCGGGCCCGAGCTTCCGGCATTCCGCCGGTCACGAAAGGCGGCCTCAGGCCGGCGCCGAGCCCGAGCCGCTGCAGCGCCGAAGCGAGCTGCTCGCCGTCGCGGGCGGCGACCACTTCGAGCGCTACGCTCTGGAAGGTGGTGAGCTCGGCGCGGACGCCGAGCCCCGCCTCGCTGTAGCGCCGCATCGACTCCTCGAGCGCGGCGTGGCCGATGCCATCCTCGAGCACGAACGGAGTGCGCCCGAGCAGCTGGGCGACGCTGGCCGCCGGGATTCCGGCGAGCGTCTCGAGCGCGGCGGCGCGCGTGGCGGGCGTGCCGATCCCCTCGGTCACGCCGTCGAGCCAGATCTCGAAACGGAGGAAGTCACGGTTGACGATCCGGATCGAGCCGGTGCGGCCGAAGGTCGCCCAGACATGCTGGCCCTCGGCGTGATCGAGGTCGGTGGCGAGAACGTCGCCCGCCGACTGTCCGCCGAGCCCGCGGGCGGCGAGCATGTCCTGGAGCTGCGCCCGCACGGTCCGGGAATCGCCCGAGTAGATGAGGACGTAACGGGCGCTCAGCGGGTTGGAGGCGACCAGATCGGCAGCGCCCTCCGGCAGGTGGCGGCGCAGCGCGTCGACGGTCGAGGCACTGACCGTGCCGAGGACGACTCCCGGGGGCGTGGTCAGCAGAGTGAGGGCGCGCGCCGTATCGCAGGCGCAGAAATCCGCGACCGCTTCGGCGAGCGCATAGGCCGAGCCGGGTTCGCGGATGTGGAGCGCGACGTCGAACAGTTCGGCAGGCTCGAACGCGACCTCGCCGATCGCGATCTCCGCGCCGAGCCCGGCCTTGGCGAGCAGCGTGCACAGTCTCTCGGCGAGCGGAGCGGCCATGCCGCCGACCAGGACCGAGGGGGCGCGGTAAATCGCCTGCAGGGCCTTGTCGATCGGGATGCCGAGGCCGTGGGCGACGGCGACGGCGATGCGCGGCTTGGCGTTCCCGATCGATGTCACCACGACGCTGCAATTGCCCGCCTGCACCGGCCGCGCCTCCCTTCGCCCGGACCGCGATAAGCAGAGATCCGCGCGGGACAACCATCCCCTGTCTCAGTCACGGCCATCAACGTGACTGATCGGGACTGGCATTCCCAAGTAACCAATCGTCAGGTCTGCCGCTTTATCGCGCAGCCGAAAAGGAGATTCCCCAAACAAATTAAACCGTTTTGGAGGTTTGCCGAGATTCGCTTGAAAATGATTGACTTGCCGGTGACGGGGCTTCCCAATGCTGATCGCGCGCGGCTTTTGGGAATCGATTAGCTGGCACGCAGAGTATTCGGAAAGCGGCTGGTGCCCCGGGGGCGCCGCGGCGGTGTCCCCTGAAAACCGCGACTCCGCCGCGCCTGGCCGGCGACGGGCCCCGCGCAAAGCGTCTCGACGCGCTTCCTCGCCTCGGTCATGAAGGCGTGATGACGGGGGGACTCGAGAGCGTCGGCGAAGCGGTGACGGGCGGCCTCGCCGCGCGGGCGGTTGAACCGGCCGCCGGCGAGGGCAGCGGCGAGGGGCGCGGCGCCTGCCTCAATTGCGGCGCCGCTCTGATCGGACCGCATTGTCACCAGTGCGGCCAGGCGGTGCAGGTCCATCGCACCGTCACCGCCTGGTGGCACGATCTCGCCCACGGCGTCCTTCACCTCGACGGCAAGGTCTGGCGGACCTTGCCCATGCTCGCGATCTGGCCCGGCGATCTGACTCGCCGCTATGTCGCCGGCGAGAGGGCGCGGTTCGTGTCGCCGCTCGCCCTCTTCCTGTTTTCGGTCTTCCTGATGTTCGCCGTGTTCAGCGCGCTCGGCGCCGACCTGATCGGCCCCGATCCGGCGGCCGTGAAGCAGGGCCTGGCGGAGCAGATGCGCACCGAGGAGGCGCGCGTCGCCAGGCTGGAGCGCGAGCATGCGCAGGCGAAGGCCGCGGGCCAGCCGACCGGCAAGATCGAGGCCCAGCTGAACGGCGCGCGCCAGGAAGCATCGGTGCTGCGCGAGATGAGCAAGCGCGGCATGGTCAAGGGGACCGCGCTGCGTCTCTCCGACGATCTCCCGCCCGGCCTGCGCCGCCCGATCGAGAAGGCCGCCGAGAATCCGTCGCTCTTCTTCTACAAGGTGCAGACCAACGCCTACAAGTTCAGCTGGGCGCTGATCCCGATCTCGCTGCCTTTCCTGTGGATGCTGTTCCTGCACCGGCGCCGCTACCGCCAGTACAAGGCTTACGACCACCTCGTCTTCGTGACCTATTCGATCGCTTTCATGAGCCTGGGGCTGATCGCCTTCGTGCTGCTGCGCACGATCGGGCTGAGCGGCGCGCTCCTCAACCTGGCGCTGATCCTGGTTCCGCCGGTCCACATATACCGCCAGCTGCGCGGCGCCTATCGCCTCTCCCGGCCGAGCGCCCTGTGGCGCACGGCGGTGCTGCTGGTCTCCTCGTCGATCGCGCTCGGCCTGTTCATGCTGCTGCTGATGCTGCTCGGCATCCTCGCCTAGCGCGGGCAGGGATATTTGCGGGCGAGCAAGGCGCGCAGCGCGTCCTTGACGTCGGTGCGCGGCCGCCGCGCGGCCGGGATCGAGCGGAAGGCGGTGAGGATCTCGTCGCTCTTGAGGCTGGACCCGGCCGGCGGGCAATAAGCGGGGCGGCGGCGGGCGCGCTCGGCGGCGAGCCGCTCGTTGCGCAGCGCCTGCGAGTGGGCGACGATCTCGGCTTGGAGCGACTTATAGTCGCTCGACATCAAGGCCATCATGCCCTGCGCCTGGAGGGCCTCCGCCTTGGCCAGGAAAGTGGCCACGTCCATGGCGTTGGCGGCGCCGAGCGGCGCGATTCCCAGCAGACCGGCGGCAAGCAGCTTCTTCCGCAACCTCATTCCCCTCCCACGCGATCCGGTCAGGGGAGCGTCGGCCGCCTGAACGCCGCTTGAACGGTCGCGCCGGTCAGGCCCCCTGGGCGGCCGGGCCGCCGATGCCGCCGCCGCGCGGGCGGCGGGTGGACGGGATCGAGGTACCCGAGGCGGGGATCAGCGGCCGGCGGTTGTTGGGGTCCTCGCGGCCGATATCCTCGCCCCGGATCGCCTTCTTCGCCTCCTCGCCGTTCAGAGTCTCATATTCGAGCAGGGCGCCGGCGAGCCGGTGGAGCTCGTCGAGATGCTCGGTCAGGACGTTGCGGGCGGCCGCCTCGGCTTCCTCGATCAGGCGGCGGACCTCGCTGTCGATCAGCCGCGCCGTCTCCTCGGAAACGTTCTGGCTTCGGGCGACGCTGTGGCCGAGGAACACTTCCTCCTGATTGTCGCGGTAGCGCAGCCAGCCGAGCTTGGGCGACATGCCATATTCCATCACCATCGAGCGAGCCATGTCGGTCGCCTGCTGGATGTCGTTGGAGGCGCCGGTGTTGAGCTCCTCGACGCCGTAGATGAGCTGCTCGGCGATGCGGCCGCCGAAGCAGAGCGCGAGCCGCGCCTTCATCTGCTTCATCGACATCGAGTAGCGGTCGCGCTCGGGCAGGTTCCAGGTCACGCCCAGGGCGCGGCCGCGCGGGATGATGGTGACCTTGTGCAGCGGATCGCAGCCATCGACGTGGAGTGAAACCAAAGCGTGGCCGGCTTCATGATAAGCGGTGGCGCGTTTTTCTTCCTCGGTCATGACCATGGACTTGCGCTCGGCGCCCATCATGACCTTGTCCTTGGCCTCCTCGAATTCCTTCATCGCGACGAGGCGCTTGCCCTTGCGCGCGGCAAGGAGGGCCGCCTCGTTGACGAGGTTGGCGAGGTCGGCGCCGGAGAAGCCGGGCGACTGGCGGGCGACGCCTTCGACGTCGACGCCCTTGTCGAGCGGCTTGCCCTTGGTGTGGACCTTCAGGATCTCGACGCGACCGCGCATATCGGGCCGATCGAGGATGACCTGGCGGTCGAACCGGCCCGGGCGCAGCAGCGCCGGGTCGAGGACGTCCGGGCGGTTGGTGGCGGCGACCACGATCACGTTGGTGTTCGTGTCGAAGCCATCCATCTCGACGAGGATCTGGTTGAGCGTCTGCTCGCGCTCGTCGTGCGAGCCACCGAGGCCGGCGCCGCGCTGGCGGCCGACCGCGTCGATCTCGTCGACGAACACGATGCACGGCGAGTTGCGCTTGGCCTGGTCGAACAGGTCGCGCACGCGGCTGGCGCCGACACCGACGAACATCTCGACGAACTCGGAGCCCGAGATCGAGAAGAACGGCACGCCGGCCTCACCCGCCACGGCACGAGCCATGAGCGTCTTGCCGGTACCCGGAGGGCCGACGAGCAGCACGCCGCGCGGGATGCGCGCACCGAGCGAGTTGAACTTCTCCGGGAACTTCAGGAACTCGACGACCTCCTGGAGCTCCGTCTTCGCCTCGTCGACGCCCGCCACGTCCGCGAACGTGACGACCGTCTTGTTGCCGAGGAACATGCGCGCCCGGCTCTTGCCGAAGCTGAGGGCCTGGTTATTGGTCCCCTGTGCCTGTCGCATCATGAAGAAGATGAAGCCGCCGATGATGAGCAGCGGCAGCACGGCCGTCAGGAGCAGTCCGATCCACGACGTGTCCGGCGCCGGCTCGGCCTCGAAGGTCGGTGGCGCGGTCGGCGGGGTGGCGCCGGTCGCGGAGGTCCGGACATCGCCCCACACGT
>DASUVK010000017.1:0-9913 GCA_036378975.1 Allosphingosinicella sp.
GAATTCAGTATAGCGTATCCAGATGGGGGCAGCTTGATCCAGCAGCCGGTATCCAGCGACGACGACGACGACGAGGAGAAGCCGCGCTTCGAGCCCGTCCCTCTGCCGGACGACGAGTTCAAGGACCAGCTCGCCCAGGTCATCCCGCATCTGCGCGCCTTCGGCCGCTCGCTCTCGGGCAGCCGCGACCTCGCCGACGACCTCGTCCAGGAGACGTTGCTCAAGGCCTGGGCCGCCCGCAAGCGCTTCCAGGCCGGCACCAACATGCGCGCCTGGACCTTCATCATCCTCAGGAACCTGTTCCTCAGCCAGATGCGCCGCGCCCGCTTCAAGGGCGAGTGGGACGAGATCACCGCCTCCAAGATGCTGGCGGCGCCGGCGAGCCAGGACCGCCACGTCGAGCTGACCGACATGCAGCGGGCCTTGCTCCATCTGCCGCAGCCGCAGCGCGAGGCGCTGATCCTGGTCGGCGCCGGCGGCTTCGCCTATGAGGAGGCGGCCGAGATTTGCGGCTGCGCGGTCGGCACGATCAAGAGCCGGGTCGCGCGCGGCCGGGTCGCGCTCGAGGCCCTGCTCACCGACGGCAAGCTGCCCTCGCGGCGCGAGCACGAGAATGAGGGCGGCCGCTCGGCGCTGCAGAGCATCATGAGCGAAGTGGACGAATTGAGCCGGGACCGCGATCCGGGGCTCTGATCTGTTGCCCCGGCGGAGGCTTGGGCTCAAGGGGCGGAAGCCGCGGCGCCAGGATTCTCGTGGGGTCCCAGCCCTCGCTGGGGCGACGTCAGGTCCGGTCGAGCCTGACCAGCAATTCCTCGAACATCGCGAGCGAGCGGACCTCGCCGTCCATGGCGAAGGCCTGGCGCAAGGCGTTGCCCACGCCGGCATGGACCGTCGGCAGCGCCACCTTCACGAAGCGTCTGGACGAAGCGTGGACCATGGCTTCTCGTCTCGGATTCAGCGTATTCACACCGGCAGAACGCGCCCGGAACGGCGGAGTTTCAACCGTTGCGCGCCCTCAACGGAACTGATTTGTGCTGTGGTATGAATGAAACACAGAGTGAAGAAGCGGTTAAGGACGCGCTTGCCAGAGCGCGCGCACATTCGCCGTTCCTCGAGCTGCAGTTCGAGCGATTTCCACTTATAACCGAACAACTTGAGGCAGGCCGGGTCGAACAAGCGATCGTCCGAGCCGCTTCCGCCGGCGCCGAGGCGGTCGATCTGGCCGCGGCGCTGCGGCGGGAGCGCAGCGCGCTCGCCGCGGCGCTGGCGGTGGCCGATCTGGCCGGCGCGATTCCGCTCGAGCGGCTGATGGAGGCGCTCTCCGACCTCGCCGATCGCGCCCTGCAGCGGGCGCTGGCCGCCGCCGTCGCCGAGCGGACGCCGGGGGAAGCGCCGCGCGGCTTCGCGGTCGTCGCTTTGGGCAAGCATGGTAGCCGCGAGCTCAATTACTCGTCCGACGTCGACCTGCTGTTTCTCTACGATCCGGCGATGCTGCCGCTGAAGCCGCGCGAGGAGCCGGGGCAGGGGGCGCTGAGGATCGGCAACCGGCTGGTCGAATTGCTCCAGAAACGCGATGCGGAGGGCTATGTCTTCCGAGTCGACCTGAGGCTGCGGCCCTCGCCGGAGGCGACGCCGATCGCGCTGCCGGTTGACGCCGCCATTTCCTATTACGAATCCTCGGCTTTGCCGTGGGAGCGGGCGGCGTTCATCCGGGCGCGGCAGGTGGCGGGGGACGAGACGCTCGGCCGCTACTTCCTCGATGCCCTGCACCCGTTCGTGTGGCGGCGCTCGCTCGATTTCGGGGCGATCGGCGAGGTCCAGGCGATCACCCGCCGGATCCGCGACCATTATGCGCAGGGGCAGATTTTCGGCCCCGGCTTCGACGTCAAGCGCGGCCGCGGCGGCATTCGCGAGATCGAGTTCTTCGCCCAAATCCACCAGCTCATCCACGGCGGCCGCGAGCCGGCGCTGCGCTCGGCTGCGACCCTCGACGCGCTCGCGGCGCTGAAGGCTGCGGGGCGGATTGCGGGCGCGGCGGCCGACGACCTCGCCGGCGCCTACCGGCTGCTGCGGACGATCGAGCACCGGTTGCAGATGGTCGACGACCGCCAGACCCACGCCTTGCCCACCGACGCGGCGGCGCTCGACAATGTCGCCCGGCTGCACGGTCTTGCTTCCGGCGGGGCGCTGCTCGGGCTGATCGAGCAACCGGTCGCGCGCTGCGGTGCGCTCTACGACGGCCTCGCCGGGCAGGGCGAGCAGCGCGTGCCGATCAACCCGGAGCGGCTGGAGGCGCACCTCGCGAGCGCCGGCTTCGACGATCCGGTCTCGGCGCGGCTCAGGATCGAGGGCTGGCGCGGCGGCAAGGCGCGGTCGCTGCGCACCGCCGCCGCCGGCGAAGCGTTCGAGGCGATGCTGCCGGTGCTGATCGACGCGTTCGGCAAGGCGCCCGACCCGATGCGGGCGATGAACCGCTTCGACGACGTCGTCACGCGGCTGCCCACCGGCGTCAATTTCTACCGCTTGCTCGGGGCTCGGCCGGGGCTGACCGAGCATCTCGGAACGATCCTCAGCCACGCCCCGGCGCTCGCCGAGCAGCTCGGCCGGCGGCCGCAATTGCTCGACGGGCTGATCGACGCCAGCGCCTTCGCGCCGGCGGCCTCGGTCGAGGATCTGGAGCGCGACTTCTCCCGCTCCGAGCGCGCCGGGGAGGATTATCAGCTGGTGCTCGACCGGGTGCGGCGGCGGGTCAACGAGCGGCGCTTCGCGCTCGGCGTCCAGCTCATCGTCGCCCATTCCGATCCGATCGAGGCGGCCGAAGGCTATTCGCGGGTCGCCGAAGCGGCGATCAACGTTCTCGCCCGCGCCGCCGTCGCCGAGTTCGAGGCGGTCCACGGCCGCGTGCCGGGTTCGGAGCTGCTGATCATGGGGCTCGGACGGCTCGGCGGCGAGGCGCTGACCCACGCTTCCGACCTCGACCTCGTCTATCTGTTCACCGGCACACACGAAGCCGAATCGGACGGGCCGCGTCCGCTGCGCGCCACCGATTATTTCAACCGCCTCGCGCCGCGGGTGACGGCGGCGCTGAGCGTGCCGACGGCATCGGGGCCGCTCTACGACGTCGACACCCGCCTCAGGCCGTCGGGCACCGACGGCATGCTGGCGGTCAGCCTCGAAAGCTTCGCCCGCTATCAGAGCGAGCAGGCCTGGACCTGGGAGCATATGGCGCTGACCCGGGCGCGGCCGGTATTCGGCTCGGCCGAGGGCCGCGCGGCGCTGCAGGCGGTGATCGACGCCACGCTCGGCAAGAAGCGCGAGCCGGCGCGGCTGGTTGCCGACGCGGTCGCGATGCGCGCCGAGATGGCGTCGCACAAGGCGGCGAAGGGCCGCTTCGACATCAAGCTCGGCGCGGGCGGGCTGGTCGATCTCGAATTCGCCGTCCACACGCTGCAGCTCCGTCATGGCATCGGCCTCTATCCCCATCTGGAGGACGCGCTCGAGGAGCTGGTCGCGGCCGGCCTGGTCTCGGCGGAGATCGACCCGGCGCTGCGGCTGCTGACCCGGATGCTGGTCATGTTCCGGCTGGTCTCGCCGGCGTCGGATGAGCCTCCCGACGAGACCAAGCCGCTCGTCGCGGCGGCCTGCGGCCATGACGACTGGAACGCACTGCTTGCGGCGCACGACGCGGCGCGGCAGAGGGTGGCGGAGCTGTGGCGCCGGGTGGCGTCGGGAGAGTGACGATGCTGAGCGAAGGCGACAAGGTTCCGGATGTGAAGCTGGCGAGCATCGAGGGCAAGGAGATCAGCCCGGCCGATTTCAGCGGCCAGAAATTGGTCCTCTATTTCTATCCCAAGGACGACACGTCCGGCTGCACCGCCGAGGCGCAGGCCTTTTCGGCGCTGGCCGAGGAGTTCAAGAATTCCGGCACCTGGATCCTCGGCGTCTCCAGGGACGACGCCAAGGCGCACCAGAAGTTCACCGACAAATATGGCCTCAGGGTACCGCTCGCGACCGATCCCGACGGCTCGGTCTGCGAGGCGTTCGGCACCTGGGTGGAAAAGTCGATGTACGGCCGCAAATATATGGGCATCGAGCGCGCCACCTTTCTGGTCGACCGCGACGGCGTCGTGAAGCGGGTCTGGCGCAAGGTGAAGGTGCCGGGCCATGCCGCGGAAGTGCTCGCCGCCGCGCGCGAGCTGCCCTGACGTTCAGCGCCGGCTCAGCCGCGCGTTGACAAAGCGGGTTTCGTTCGCCAGCCCTAGGGACATGAAGCCGATGCGCACCCTCTTCGCTCCCGCCCACGCGACGCCCTTCGCCGCGGCTTCGACCTATTATTACGCTTTTTCTCGGGCGGGACCGGACTAGCGCGCGCTTAACAGCCAGGCTTCGAACCGACCCCGTCCGGATCTCCGGGCGGGGTTTTTTCATGTGGAAGGACCCCGATGTTCACCGACTTCACCGACACCCTGCCGCCGCCGCCCCCGGCCCGGCCGCCCGGCACTGCCGAGGACTGGACGATCCCGCAACGCTGGGAGCGGTTCGGCGCGGAGGAGCATCGCGTCTGGGACGTGCTGTTCGCCCGCCAGCGCCGCAAGCTCGCGGGCCGCGCCGTCGCCGCGTTCGAGCGCGGCCTCGACACCCTGCGCCTGTCGCGTTCCGGCATCCCCGATTTCGACGACCTCAACGAGCGGCTGTTCGCCCGCTCGGGCTGGACGGTGGCGGCGGTGCCCGGCCTGCTGCCCGACGAGATCTTCTTCGGCCATCTCGCCCGCCGCCGCTTCCCCGCCGGCAATTTCATCCGCTCCGCCTCGAGCCTCGATTATCTGGATGAGCCGGACGTGTTCCACGACGTCTTCGGCCATGTCCCGCTGCTCGCCGAGCCCTGGTTCGCCGACTTCATGCAGCAGCTCGGCGAGGCGGGGCTTCAGGCGGTCGCGAAGGGCCGCGCCGCGACCTTCTCCCGGCTCTACTGGTTCACCGTCGAGTTCGGCCTGGCAAGGGAGCAGGGCGCGCTCAAAATCTACGGCGCCGGCCTCGCCTCCAGCTTCGGCGAAGCCGCCTATGCGCTCGACAGCCCCCGGCCCGAACGCCTGCCCTTCGACCTCGGCCGGGTGCTGCGCACGCCCTACCGCTCCGACACCTTCCAGCCGCTTTACTTCGTCGTCGACGGGATGGAGAGGCTGCGCAGCGCAATCGACTTCGCGCGGCTGGAGGAAAGGCTCGCCGCGCTGTAGGCGGCGACGATGCCGACCGCCGCCGCCGCCGCCCGCAACGTCCTCCTCGCCGCCGAGGCGGCGGCCAAGGTGCGCGCGGCGCGGGCGGCGGCGCGGGCCTGGCGACGGGGCGAGCTCGCCCATGCCTTCGACCGGACGATGCCGGATGTCCCGGCCCGGCCCGGACGACCCGAGCTGCTACCGCCGTCGCATATGCCCAGGCGCCGCCGGGGCGGCTCGGTGCGCGGCCGCATCGCGATGCTGCACGCGCTCGCCCATATCGAGTTCGTCGCGATCGACCTCGCTTTCGACCTCGCCGGCCGCTTCGGCGCCGCCTTCCCGCCCGAATTCGTCGACGACTGGTTCGCAGTCGGGGCCGACGAGGCGATGCATTTCGTCCTGCTCGACCGGCGCCTCAGGGCGCTCGGCTCCGGCTATGGCGTGCTGCCCGCCCATGACGGCCTGTGGGAAGCCGCGGCGGCGACCGCGCAGGATCCGCTCGCCCGCCTGGCGGTCGTGCCGATGGTGCTGGAGGCGCGCGGGCTCGACGTCACGCCGGCGACGGTGGCGCGGTTCGAGGCGGCGGGCGACGCGCGTTCCGCCGCGATCCTGGCCCGCATCTACCGCGACGAGATACGCCACGTCGCGGCCGGCTCGAAATGGTTCCGTTGGGGCTGTGACTCGCGGAGAATCGAGCCGGTTTCGGCCTGGAAACGATTTGTCCGAACGCACTTCAAAGGAGCCGTTAAGCCGCCGTTCAACGATTCAGCGCGCGGCGAAGCCGGTCTGTCCCGGGATTACTACGCCGCCCTTGCCGCGGCGGGAGATGTTTAACAGTCTCCGGTCACACGTCGCGGAGGGGGCCTTCCCTGACGTCATTCGAGGGGGCGGAAACGCCTTAGCTTAGTGTTTTTTCGGCCGCGTTTTGCGCGCGGTCGCGCCCGGTAGGGCGGCCAGTCGGGGACGAGATGGTGCTGACCAAAACGACCAATGCGGGATTCTTCGGAATGTTCCGCACGATGTTCAAGCCACGCGACATTTTCCTCCATGACGGCAAGACTTTACGACGGGTTCAGGTTGGATCCGGAATCCAGGCAGCGGCCGCCCTGGGGGCTTTGCTGCTCGTCTTCTGGTCGGTCTTCGCCGCCGCCCAGCTCGCCGCCGCCGCCCAGGCGCCCTCGACGGCCGACGTCGCCCGGATGGAGCGCGAGCTCGCCGCGATGCAGGCCGACGTCGCCCTGATCAAGGAAGCCGCGCAGCGCCGCTATCTGCTCACCGCCACCGAAGTGCGCCGTCTCGGCCTCGACCCGCGCCGTCTCCAGGACCGGACCGCGGTCGGCGGCCCCTACGAGCCGGTCGAGACCGTCCGCGCCGCCGATCCCAGCTTCAAGGCCTTGTTCCACAGCTGGACCAAGCTCGACCAGCTCGAGCAGGGAACCGTCGCCATTCCGTCGGCCGAGCCCGTCGTCGGCACCAACTTCACCTCCGGCTTCGGCATCCGTTCCGACCCGTTCCGCGGCCGCGCCGCGATGCACGCCGGCATCGACCTCGCCGGCGCGATCGGCACGCCGGTCTACGCCACTGCCGACGGCGTCGTCGGCCGCTCCGAATGGAATAGCGGCGGCTACGGCAATCTCGTCGAGCTCGACCACGGCCACGGCATCCAGACCCGCTACGGCCACCTTTCCAAGTCGCTGGTCGCCGCCGGCCAGAAGGTGAAGCGCGGCGACAAGATCGGCCTGATGGGCTCGACCGGCCGCTCGACCGGCAGCCACCTCCATTACGAGGTCCGCATCGACGGCAAGGCGGTCAATCCGGTGCCCTTCATGCAGTCGACCGGCTATTTGCAGTCGGTCCAGCAGCGCGCCGCCGCCGCCACCCGCATCGCCATCGGCGGCCCCGCCGCCAACTGACGCCCGGAAGAGAGCCGAAAGGCCCGCGCCCCGCCGGAGACGGCGGGGTTTTTTGCGCCCGACCGCAGGCGCCGAACCGCGCCCGCCATCCCGCACAGCCGCGCGCCGAAAAATAGGATTTGCCAAACAGGACTCCTTATGTTCTAATAATGTTCTTTCCCGAGTCGAGCGAGGAACAGCTGTGCGGCGCCGCGTTTTCACTCCAGCTTGGACTCCGTTTCGGAGCAAAGGACCGATCGCGGCTGCGTTGAGCTATACGGCTCCCGCCGATCCAATCGCGGCGGCAACCGGTCGGGGGGCAGGCTGAAATGGAAAAAGGGAGCGCCAGGCTGCTGCTGGCAACGTCGCTGTTCGCGCTCGCCGCAGCGGCGCGCGCATCGGAGACCACGACCTACACCTACGACGCGCTCGGCCGTCTGACGGCGACGTCGAGCACGGGCACGGTCAACAACGGTGTCGCGGCGTCGCTGGCCTACGATCCGGCCGGCAACAGGTCGAGCTACACGGTGACCGGCGCCGGCGGCGGGACGCCGCCGCCGCCCCCACCCCCGTCCCCACCGCCGCCGCCGCCGCCGGGCAACCAGCCGCCGGTGACGGAAGCCGATTCGCTGAGCCTGCCGCGCTGCAGCTCGGCGACCAAGAACGTCACCGCCAACGATACCGACCCCGAGGGCCATTACCCGCTGGTGCTGCTCTCGGCGGTGAGCAACGGCAAGGGCGCGGCGAGCGTCGCCAGCAGCAGCGAGGTCCTGTTCGAGGCCTTCGGCCTGACCGGCTCGACCTCGGTGACCTACACGGTGCGCGACAGCCTCGGCGCCAGCTCGACCGGAACCCTCAACATCACCATCACCTCGGGAGTGTGCCAGTGAGCGGGCGCCTGCTCCGAGCCGCCGCCGCGCTCGCCGCCCTCGTCTGCGCCGCTACCCCGGCGCACGCCCAGGACCTCCCGCAGGTCATCTCGCCGCTCAAGGTCGAGATGGACCATAACAACGTCAATCTGGTCGACGGCAAGACGGGGATCGAGGTTCCGGCGCTGTCGGCGCCAGGCGCGTCGAACCTCAGGTTCGACCGGGTCCAGAACGCGGCGCCCTATGTGAAGAGCAGCTACAGCGTCGGCGACCCGGACACGGCGACGAGCAGCCATTCGATCCACAGCGGCCGGATCGGCTCGGAATCGTTCAAGTGCACCGGCACCTCATGCGAGAGCGTGACCGGGACCGGATCGACCTTCGAGATGATCGGCCGCACCTTCCGCGAGGGCGGATCGGGCGCCGCCTGGCATTTCGGCCTGAAGCATGTCGACAGCCGCAACACGTCGGACACCAGTCCCAATTCGCAATATTATGCTTCGTCGGCCGTCTATCCGAACGGCGAGACGATCCTCTACGGCTACGGCACGGCGGTCCACGTCGGCCTCACCTATTACCGGCCGGTGAGCCTGACCAGCAACCTCGGCTATTCGATCTCGATCGCCTATCACGGCGACACGTTCGGGACCAACCAATGGGGGTCGGTCAGGGAGGCGGCGCTCTACGGCCCCGGCTCCGCCGCTCCGATCCAGAAGCTGACCTACAGCTTCGGCGGCGGGACGATCACCGACCTCGCCGGGCGCCAGTATGTCTGCGGCGGCTGCATCAACCAGCTCGGCGCCCCCCTCCAGACCAGCGCGGGCTCGCTTCAGCTCCCCGACGAGAGCTCGCCGACGCTCCAGGTCGCCCAGCATAGTTCCGGCAATGTCGTCCGATCGGTGACGAGGGACGGCGTCGACTGGACCTACAGCTACACCAACCTTCGGCTCAACGCCCATGCCAGCGGCTATCTCTACGACAGGCTGACCGTCAATGGCCCCAACGGCTTCCAGGCCGTCTACGACTTCGCCGTCAGGCAGCTGGTGCTCGGCGGCACCCAGTATAACGTCCTCACCAGATCGACCGACTCGCTCGGCCGGGCGACCTCCTACAGCTTCGACGCCGCGACCCGGCCGACCAGGGCGGTGTTCCCGGAGCTGAACGAGGTCAGCGTCCTCTACGACGGCCATGGCAACGTCTATTCCAGATCGACCACGCCCAAGCCGGGCAGCGGCCTCGCCGGCATCGTCGAGACCGCCTATTTCGACGAGGCCAAATGCACCGCCAACCCGATCCTGTGCTACCGGCCGGACCATGTTCGCGACGGGCTCGGCCGCCAAACCGACTTTCTCTACAACGCCCGCGGCCAGGTGATCGAGAAGACCGAGCCCGCCGACCAGAACGGCACCCGCAACAAGACCTACATCACCTACGACGAGTCGACCGGAATCAGCCGGAGGAGCGTGGTCCGAGTCTGCGGGACCGGCGCGCCCTGCGGCACGCCGAACGAGATCCGCACCGAGTACCAATATTGGGGATCGACCTTCCTGCCGAGCCTCGAGCGGCGGATCGACGCGGCGCGCGGCGTCACCCTCGAGACGACCTACAGCTACGACGCGGCGGGGCGGCCGCTGTCGGTCGACGGGCCGCTGCCGGGGACCGACGACGCCGCCTACAATCGCTACGACATCCACGGCCGCAGGACCTGGGAGATCGGCCCCAAAGGCGCCAACGGCCTGCGCAACGCCAAGCGCTTCACCTGGCGCGACTCCGACGACAAATTGCTGAGCACCGAGGAAGGCACAATCGCCGACGCGGCGAGCAGCGCCCTGACCGTGCTCGGCCGCACCGATCTCGCTTACGATTCGCGCCGCAATCCGGCGCGCGAGACCCTGTCGGCGGCGGGCACGGCGTTCGGCCTGGTCCAGAGGTCCCATGA
>DASUVK010000018.1:0-5794 GCA_036378975.1 Allosphingosinicella sp.
GGCCGTATTCACCTTGAGCGGCAGGTGGCTGCGGTCGGCCTGCATGAGACCCTGCCGTGTCTGGCGTTTGGGGTACTGGATCAGCACCCGCCGCTGCGCCCGCTCCATGAAGCAGATGAACAGGATCAGGCCGACCGCCAGCGCGACGACAACCATGATCACGAACGGATCGAGGCTGCCGGTGCGGCCGCCTTCGAACATCTGCGCAAGCGCGGTCGGAAGCTGGGCGACGATGCCCGCCATGATGATCAGGCTGATGCCGTTGCCGATGCCACGGCTGGTGATCTGCTCGCCGATCCACATCAGGAACATGGTGCCGCCGATGAGGCTGATCACGAAATCGCCCCACCAGCTCTCGCCCGCAGTGGCGGTGCCGGCGAACTGCGTGATCGTCAGCGGCAGCAGCAGCAGCGACGAGGCGAAGATCGGCGGAATCACGCCGGCGGTGTTGAGCTTGAGCGGCAGATGGCTGCGCTCGGCCTGCACGCCGCGCGCGGTCTGGCGCTTGGGATACTGGATCAGGATGCGGCGCTGGGCACGCTCCATGAAGCAGATCAGCAGCACGAGCCCCACGGCCGCGGCGAGGATCAGCACGAGGCGCAGCGGGTCGATCGAGCCGGTGCGGCCCGATTCGAACAGCTGGACCAGCGTGACCGGAAGCCCGGCGACGATGCCCGCCATGATGATCAGCGAGATGCCGTTGCCGACGCCGCGGCTGGTGATCTGCTCGCCCAGCCACATCAGGAACATGGTGCCCCCGACGAGGGTGACGACGGTGGTGATCCGGAACATCATGCCCGGTTCGAGCACGGCGGAGCCGCTATTGCCCTGGCCCCAGCCTTCGAGGCCGAGGGCGATGAAATAGCCCTGGATGGCGCAGAGGAAGACGGTGCCGTAGCGCGTATATTGGTTGAGCTTCTTGCGGCCGCTCTCGCCCTCTTTCTTGAGAGCGGCCAGCGCCGGCGACATGGAGGTGGCGAGCTGAACGACGATCGAGGCGGTGATGTAGGGCATGACGCCGAGCGCGATCAGGCTCATCCGCTCGAGGCTGCCGCCGGAGAACATGTTGAAGAAATCGAGCACGCCGCCCCGGGTGGTGTCGAACAGGGTGGCGAGCGCGCGCGGATCGATTCCGGGCAGCGGCACGAAGCTCAGCAGGCGGAAGATGACCAGTGCGCCGAGCGTGAACCACAGGCGCTTCTTGAGGTCGGTCGCCTTGGCGAAATTGGCCAGGCTGAGATTGGAAGCCATCGATTCGGCTGCGGATGCCATATGCTTGGGACCTCGTCGTGTGCGCCCGGATCCGGGCCTTCCCCCGCCCCGCTCGCCCTGAGTAGCCGTTGAGCTTGTCGAAACGACGTATCGAAAAATCCTTCGATACGGGCCTTCGCCAGGCTCAGCCCCTACTCAGGATGAGCGGGTGCGAAGGGCCTATATAGTGGCTGCCCGGCGCTTGTCAGGCCTTGCGCTTCTTCACGCTGTTCTTCTTCGCGGCGGCCTTGTCGGCAGCCGGGACGACCTCGATGATCTCGATCGAGCCGCCGGCCTCCTCGACCGCCTTGCGGGCGCCGGCCGAGGCGCCGGCGACGCGGAAGGCGAGCTTGGCGGCGAGGCTGCCCTTGCCGAGCAGGCGAATGCCGTCCTTGCCGCCGCGCGACAGGCCGGCGGCGCGCAGCGCGGCCTGGTCGAGCACGCCCTTGGCGTCGAGCCGGCCGCCGTCGATCGCCTTCTGGACCGCGCCGACATTCACTTCAGCATAATCCTTGGCGAAGATGTTGTTGAAGCCGCGCTTGGGCAGCCGCATGTGGAGCGGCATCTGGCCGCCCTCGAAGCCGAACACCGACACGCCCGAGCGCGACTTGGCGCCCTTCTGGCCGCGCCCGGCGGTCTTGCCGAGGCCCGAGCCGATGCCGCGGCCGACCCGGACGCGCGACTTGCGGGCGCCCTTATTGTCTCTGAGATCGTTGAGTTTCATGTCTTTGCACTCGCTTTCGCTTCTGTCGCGCGCCGATGGGCCGGCGATTATTCGCTGACCGCCACCATATGCTGCACCTTGCGGATCATGCCGCGCACCTCGGGAGTGTCGGCCAGCTCCACGGTGCGATGCATCTTGTTGAGCCCGAGCCCGATCAGCGTCTTGCGCTGGTCGGGGGTACGGCGGATCGGCGATCCGGTCTGGGTGATCTTGATCGTCGCCATGTCGATTACTCCGTCACCAGCTCGGCCTCGGCCGACGCCTCGGCACCGCCGAGGCCCTCGCGGCGGGCCATCAGATCGGCGACCTTGCGGCCGCGGCGCTGGGCCACCGATTTGGGGCTGGTCTGCTCCTTCAAGGCCTCGAACGTCGCTCGCACCATGTTGTAGGGATTGGACGTGCCGATCGACTTGGTGACCACGTCGGCGACGCCCAGGCTCTCGAACACCGCGCGCATCGGGCCGCCGGCGATGATGCCGGTGCCCTGCGGGGCCGAGCGGACGTAGACGCGGCCGGCGCCGAAATGGCCGAGACCGTCATGGTGGAGGGTGCGGCCTTCGCGCAAAGGCACGCGGACCATCGCCTTCTTGGCCGCCGCGGTCGCCTTCGAGATCGCCTCGGGCACTTCGCGCGCCTTGCCGTGGCCGAAGCCGACCCGGCCCTTGCCGTCGCCGACCACGACCAGAGCCGCGAAGCCGAAGCGCTTGCCGCCCTTCACCGTCTTGGAGACTCGATTGATGTGGACGAGCTTCTCGATCAGCTCCTCGCCGCCCTCGTCGTCGCCGCCGCGCCCGCGTCCGCCGCGCTCGTCGCGCCGGCCGCGGCCGCCGCGGTCGCCGCCGCCACGTCCGCCGCCGCCGCCGCGACCGCCTCGGCCGCCGCGCGGACCGCGGCCCTCGTGACGCACCTCGGCCGGCGCTGCTTCCGCCGCCGGGGCGGGGGCATCGGGGGTCTGCTCGTGGACGGGCGTCGGGATAGCTTCGACCGCCGCCTCGTCCTGGTTCTTCTCGTCAGCCATTTAGAACTCCAATCCGCCTTCGCGCGCGGCGTCGGCGAGTGCCTTCACGCGGCCATGGAACAGGAAACCGCCACGGTCGAAAACCACGCGGGTCACGCCCGCCGCCTTGGCGCGCTCGGCGACCCGCTTGCCGACCTCCTGGGCGCCCGAAACGGTCGCGCCGGTCGAGCCGCGCGCCTCCTTCTCGAGCGTCGAGGCGGAAGCGACGGTGCGGCCTTGCGCATCGTCGATCACCTGGGCGTAGATGTGGCGCCCCGAGCGGTGGATCGACAGGCGCGCGCGCGCGCCGGCCCGCTTGCGGAGCGAAGTGCGGACGCGCTGGCGGCGCCGCTCGAAGAGGGTGAGTTTCGCCATGGCTACTTCTTCTTGCCTTCTTTGCGGAAGATATACTCGCCGCGATATTTGATGCCCTTGCCCTTGTAGGGCTCCGGCTTGCGCCACTGGCGGATCTCCGCGGCGAGCTGGCCGACGCGTTGCCGGTCGTTGCCCGAAATCTCGACCGTGGTCGGATCGGGGGTCTTCACCTCGAGATCGTCCGGCACGGCGATGTTGACGTCGTGGCTGTAGCCGAGCTGAAGCCTGAGGTTGCGGCCCTGGGCGGCGGCGCGATAGCCGACGCCGGTGATCTCCAGCACCTTGGTGAAGCCGTCGGTGACGCCGGTGACGAGGTTCTGCACCAAGGTACGGTGCATGCCCCAGAAGGCGCGCGCCCGCTTGGTGTCGTTGGCCGGCTTGACGACGATGCGGCCGTCTTCGATGCCGTAGCTGATGTCGTCGAGCATCGGCATCGACAAGGTGCCCTTGGGCCCCTTTACCGACAGCACCGATCCTTCGACCGTCGCGGTGACGTTGTCGGGCAACGTCACCGGCACTTTTCCGATGCGGCTCATCAGAACACCTCCGCCAGCACCTCGCCGCCGACATTCTGCTCGCGCGCTTCCGCGTCGGACAGAACGCCTTTGGGCGTCGAGACGATCGTGATGCCGAGGCCGTTGCGGACCCGCGGCAGCTCCTGCGCGCCAGAATAGACCCGGCGGCCGGGCTTCGAGACGCGGGAGACGTGCTGGATCGCGGGCTGGCCCTCGAAATATTTGAGCTCGATGCGCAGGCCGGCATGGGCGCCGAGCGTCTCTTCGCGATAGCCGCGAATATAACCTTCGCGCTGCAGCACATCGAGCACGCGGACGCGCAGCTTGGACGCGGGCGACATCACGCTGTCCTTGCGCGCCTGCTGGCCGTTGCGGATGCGGGTGAGCATATCACCCAAAGGATCGGTCAATGGCATATCTATACCTTACCAGCTCGACTTGGTGAGGCCGGGGATCAGGCCTTTATTGCCCAGCTCCCGCAGCATGATCCGCGAGATGCCGAACTTGCGATAGTTCGCGCGCGGACGGCCGGTCAGGCCGCAGCGGTTGCGGACCCGCGTCGGGTTCCCGTTGCGCGGAATTTCCGCCATCTTCAGGCGCGCGATCAGACGCTCGGTGTCGTCGCGGGACTCGTCGTCCGCGATCGCCTTGAGCTTCGAATAGCGGCCCGCATATTTCTTCACGAGCTTCTTGCGACGCTCGTTCTTGTTGATCGAACTCAGTTTCGCCATGACTTAAGTTCTCGCCTTTCTCTTCCCAAGCGGACGGCCTCAGGCCGCCTGCTTCTGGTCCTCTTCGGCCGGGAACGGGAAGTTGAAGAGGCGCAGCAGCTCGCGCGCCTCGTCGTCCGTCCGGGCGGTGGTGGTGATGATGACGTCCATGCCGCGCACCTTCTCGATGCGGTCATAGTTGATCTCCGGGAACACGATCTGCTCCTTGAGACCCATCGCGTAATTGCCGCGGCCGTCGAACGAGCGCGGGTTCAAACCGCGAAAGTCGCGCACGCGCGGCAGCGCGATCGTGACCAGGCGGTCGAGGAACTCGTACATGCGCTCGCGGCGCAGGGTGACCTTGACGCCGATCGGCATGCCTTCGCGCAGCTTGAACTGGGCGATCGACTTCTTCGCCTTGGTGATCACCGGCTTCTGGCCGGCGATCAGCTCCATCTCGGCGGCAGCGGTCTCGACGCGCTTCTTGTCCTGGGTCGCCTCGCCGACGCCCATGTTGAGCACGATCTTCTCGAGCCGCGGGACCTCGAGCCGGTTCTTGTAACCGAACTTCTCGATCATCGCGGGCACGATACGCTCGTCATAGTCCGCGCGCAGGCGCGGCGTGTACTTGGCTTCAGCCATTGATCAACTCCCCGGACCGCACCGCGATGCGGACCTTCTTCCCGTCGCGCTCCTCGAAACGGACGCGCGTCGGCTTGCCGGTCTTCGGATCCTCCAGCGCCACCTTGGAAGCGTGGAGCGGCGCCTCGCGGCGCTCGATTCCGCCCTGCGGGTTGGCCTGCGAAGGCTTGCGGTGACGCGCGGCGACGTTGACGCCGGCGACGATCACCTTGCCCGCCTTGGGCATCGACTTGGTGACTTCGCCATGCTTGCCCTTGTCCTTGCCGGACAGGACGACGACGCGGTCGCCTTTCTTGATCTTCATAGCCATGGGTTACAGGACCTCCGGCGCCAGGCTGATGATCTTCATATGCTTGCGGGCGCGAAGCTCGCGCACCACCGGCCCGAAGATGCGGGTGCCGATCGGCTCGGCATTGTTGTTGACCAGAACCGCCGCGTTCGAATCGAAGCGGATCGTCGAGCCGTCCGGACGGTGGATGTCCTTGGCGGTGCGGACGATGACGGCCTTGTGGACGTCGCCCTTCTTGACGCGGCCGCGCGGCGCCGCCTCCTTGACGGAGACGACGATGATGTCGCCGAC
>DASUVK010000019.1:0-55738 GCA_036378975.1 Allosphingosinicella sp.
CGGTCCTGATCAAGGCGGCGTCTGGCGGCGGTGGGCGGGGCATGAAGGTCGTGCAGTCCGACGACCAGCTCGAAAGCCTGATGAGCCAGGCGGCGTCGGAAGCGCGCTCCGCGTTCGGCGACGACACCGTCTACATGGAAAAATACCTCGCCGATCCGCGCCACATCGAGTTCCAGGTGTTCGGCGACGGTGAGGGCGGAGCGATCCACCTCGGCGAGCGCGACTGCTCGCTCCAGCGCCGCCACCAGAAGGTGCTCGAGGAAGCGCCCTCGCCGGTGATCACCAGGAAAGAGCGCCACCGCATGGGCGAGGTGGTCCGCAAGGCGATGAGCGAGATGGGCTATCGCGGCGCCGGCACGATCGAGTTCCTCTACGAGAACGGCGAATTCTTCTTCATCGAGATTAACACGCGCCTGCAGGTCGAGCATCCCGTGACCGAGTACATCACCGGCATCGACCTGGTCCGCGAGCAGATCCGCATCGCCGCGAGCGAGCCGCTCTCCTGCACCCAGGACCAGGTCCATTTCCGCGGCCACGCCATCGAATGCCGGATCAACGCCGAGGACCCGGAGACCTTCGCCCCCTCCCCCGGCACCGTCAAAGGCTTCCACGCCCCCGGCGGCATGCACGTGCGCGTCGATAGCGGCCTCTACGTCGGCTACAAGGTGCCACCTTATTACGACAGCATGATCGCCAAGCTGATCGTCTACGGCTCCAGCCGCGAGCGCTGCATCATGCGGCTGCGGCGGGCGCTCGAGGAATTCGTCATCGAGGGCATGAAGACCACCATCCCGCTCCACCAGAAACTGGTCAACGAACCGGACTTCCTGGCCGGGGAGTATACGATCAAATGGCTGGAGGAGTGGCTGGCGCGGGAAAAGGAATAGACGATGCGCCCCATCCTCTTGGCGCTGGCGGCGGCGGCGCTGCTGGCGGGATGTGCCGGACGGCCCGGTACGGCGACCAAATACCGGTCGAGCTATATCTTCGGCGGCTATAGCGAGAAGGAGATCGAGCCGGGCGTGTGGAAGGTCACCGGCCGCTCCAACGGCATCGCCGAACCCGGCTTCGGCCGCAACATGGCCGCCTATCGCGCCGCCGAGTTGATGAAGGCGGCCGGCTTCACCCACATGCAGATCATCGAGCAGAAGGGGAAGGCCTCGTCGATCCGGGTCGGCGGCGGCTCGCCCAGCTCGGCCGGCGAGTTCCTCACGCTGACCGTCCGCGGCGCCAACAACCCGGCGCCACCGCCGGATTGCCGCGAGAAGCAGCCCGACCAATGCTTCACGCTCGCGGTCGACGATGTGATGGCCCGGCTGCGGCCGTTGCTGCACATCGATCCGGAGCCGCGGTAGCAGCTGGGCCGAGCCGGGCATTCGCCGGTTGAGAGCTCGAGGCCCTTTCGCCCACCCTCGCGAGCAAAAGGCCAACGCGCCGGGGCCACGGCGTCAAGGGCCGATGGACCATTATATCCGCAATTGCTCCGTTTTGGCGCAGAAAGCGATATTTGATCGGCGCTTCCGACGTTATTCCCGCGTCTGCCGCAGCGGGGGCGCTGCATGTTTACGGGGGATTCAAGATGGCGGCAGCTGTGGACGCCGATCGCCCTGCCGACTTACCTAGACGCCCTCACTTGGAACTGGATGAAGGACCGGCCTGGGGCTTGGGAGTCGTCTTGGCCCTCTTGCTTGCCGCCTTTTCCAACGACACCACCAAGATACCAGTATATCTGACAGCAATCGTGACAGGCGGAGCTGTGCTTGGATTTGTCATTGGAGGCTACAGAATTCGCCTCAATGATGCATGGTTGGCTAAGCAGTGCGGATTGGTGGCTGCAGACCTTAAGGATATAGAGATTGATCCTGAGAAAAAGGAGGGAATATTTCTTACCGTTACAACGATATGCATTGCGGTTTATTTAATTTTTTATTGGTATGCTGTCCGGATGTTCGTCTCCTCGACAAACAGTGCGTCAGAAACGCCCATGTCCTGGCTGATAGTGGCGATTACCTTTGTAACGATGGCTTGCTTTGCAATTTGTGCAGTCCGTTATGCGGGTTATATTCGAATGATAACCGTGCTGAAAGGAGCACTGGAGCGCTCGGAGTTAGAGCCGAGGACGTTACGTATGCTTCGACAGGGCGTGTTTCGCCGGGAGCAGTTATTCGAACCCCCGGGCAACCTGTTCGTGACGCTAGGCATAACCGCTACATTTCTGGGTCTCGCGGTCGGGCTCGTTTCGCTGGATCTTTCGAAGTTTTTCCCCCCACCAGGCGAGAACCCTGCGCAAACTGCAATGAGGGGGAGCGAGACTCTCAAGTCGTTGCGCTCGTTCGTCGGGTGCATGGGATTGGCGTTAGGAATGAGCATGCTTGGCGTGGTCACGGCCATGGCGGCCCAGTGGCTCCGAGGCTATGGTCCATCACAGAGCACCGACGAGCTCCTGACGCTCGCAGCCAAGCGTCCAGCAACCGGAGCCAATAGACGGACCGCCGGCGGCGCCAACAAGCGCGTGAAACCCTCGAAAGGCAATTCCAAACGCCGTACTCCGGCTGCCGTCGAGGCCTAGGTCATGGCGGGCGGAAAGAAGTACAACATCTGGATCGCCTATTCCGACCTGTTCACCAACCTATCTACTTTTCTCTTCGTTTCGGCGCTCGGGATGTTCGCGGCGATTGGCTCGGGATTGCTGGCCCCACCCGGCTGGGGCGGCTCATCGCCATGCGTGATTCCCACGACGATCCAAACCAGCATGCAAGCCCCTGACAGTCTGTTGCAAAAGGCTGAGTTCAAGGTCGGCGCAGTTCGCCCTCAGGAGAGTTGCACGGAATATTATCGCATCGCCGGCTTCCGCTTCCCCTTGTCCCACTCGACGGTTTTCGCATCCGATGACGGGGTCGGAGCGACGCCCGAAGATTTCAAGAAAATCTGTACCCCATTGTGGTTGACCCTGATGCGCGCGGAGTTTGAGCGGCTCGATGGTCGGATCACCTTTGTGGGTATCGCCGAGCCAGGACCCGACGATCACTATCCGGCTTCGTGCGGCGCCTTCAAACACGGGCCCCACATTGAAGGATTGCCTACGACAATCACGACGCTGGAAACAATCCGTCGGTGCCAGGGCAAGGACCAGCTCAAGGCATATCGGATGTGCCGAACCGTTATTAACTGTTTGAAATCGACCGCGTCTCAACGAGAGAGCGGGTGCCGGGACGTCGTCGCCGAATACGACAGACATCGCCTGTGGGCGGCCAATTGCGCCAAAAATGCCGCGCTTGCCCAAGCGCTGCAAGTGTACGAGAAATGCGAGCCGGCGCCGGATCAATGGGGCTTCCCCGATTACAATTTCGATAGCCTGGAGATGGTCCAGGGCGCTGGCCGGCGCGACCGCCGCCGACTTTCCTGGAGACGCGTTGGTTTCGATGCGATCTCGCGAGATGGGCTGGCCCAGGATTTGTCGGCCGACCACCCCCTCGCCAAGGCGCCGGCCGGTTCGGTGCTGGTCCGCGTGCAATACGGTCGCTAGCATCCGGCCGATTCGGTGGCCAATTCACTTGAGATCAGCACGCGTCGGCCAATATTGCGGAGGCTCCATGACCGACAAATTCCAATTCTCGCTTGCCCCCGACAAACTGTGGCAGGCGATCAATCCCTGGACCTTCATGAACCAGGGCGCCCAGTTCGGGCTGGTCAACGTCAACCTCGGCCAGACGCCGCGGCCCGACATCGAGCAGAAGGTGCTCGACGAGGTCGGCAGCTACGGGCGCCAGCTCGGGCGGATCGGCGACGCGCTCGAGGTGCTGATCGACCATGTGAAGCTCGACGGGCTCAGCCGGGAGGAAGCGGACGCGCTCGCCATCCTCAAGGGACAGCTCGCCGAGGTCCGCAAGGTCAAGCAGCGCGAGCGGGGAGCTTCGGAATGAAGGCGACGATCTACCACAATCCCAATTGCGGGACGTCTCGGAAGACGCTGGAAATCCTGCGCGACAGCGGCGCCGACGTCACCGTCATCGAATATCTCAGGACGCCGCCCTCGAAGGCGGAGCTCGCGCGGCTCTACGCCCGCGCCGGCCTCACCCCGGGCGAGGGGCTGCGCGCCAAGGAGCCGCTGGCCGAAGATCTCGACCTGCTGAGCGGCCGGGTCAGCGACGAGGCCCTGCTCGAGGCGATGGTCGAGAATCCGGTCCTGATCAACCGACCGCTCGTCGAGACCGACAAGGGCGTGCGGCTGTGCCGGCCGCAGGATGTGGTGCGCGAAATCCTCTGACCGGGCGCATTCCCCGGCTTCTGTCCCGCGCGCCGCCAAGCTAGAGCGCGGCGATGACGACGATCGATCCGGACCTGTTGCTCCGCGCCTATGCGATCGGGGTGTTCCCGATGTCGGACAGCCGCGACGCCGACGAGGTCTTCTGGGTCGAGCCGCGGCGGCGGGCGATCCTGCCGCTCGAGCGCTTCCGCCTGTCGAGATCGCTGCGCAAGACGATCCGGTCGGGCGAGTATCGAGTGACCCGCGACACCGCCTTCGCCGAGGTCGTCCGGCGCTGCGCCGAGCGCGAGGAGACCTGGATCAACGCCGACATCGAGGCGAGCTACCAGCTGCTCCACGCTCGCGGCCACGCCCATTCGATCGAATGCTGGGTCGAGGAGGAGCTGGTCGGCGGCCTTTACGGCGTCAACCTCGGCGCCGCCTTCTTCGGCGAGAGCATGTTCTCGGCTCGCCGCGACGCGTCCAAGGTTGCCCTTGCCTGGCTGGTCGCCAGGCTGAAAGTGGGCGGCTACCGGCTGCTCGACTGCCAGTTCATGACCCCGCATCTGCACAGCCTCGGCGCCGTCGAGGTGACGCAGCAGGATTATCTTGCGCTGTTGGATTCGGCGCTGTCGGCCGCGGCGCCCGACGGCTCCGGCGCCGGCGGCGAAGCGACGGCCGCGGCGGGCGCGGCGGCAGGGGAGGCGGACTCGCGCGGCGTCGGCGCCGAGTTCGGCGCGCTCGACCGGCTGCTGGCCGGCGACGCCGCGCGCACCGTCGACGCCCCCGCCTCGGGATGCGTCATCGCGCAGCTTTTGGGCCAGACATCGTAGATCGGGTGCTCGACGACGTTGAGCGACGGCGTTTCCTTGTAGAGCCAGCCGGAAAAGACGCGCTGCCAGCGTCCCTGCGGATTGCGCACGTCGAGCTGGACGAAGGCGCCGGTCAGAGTCTGCACTTCCCAGGGGGCGGTGGTCTCGCAGGCGCGCAGCCGCACGATCGCCTCGCCGATCCGGGCCGCCTGGCCGGGCTTCAGCCGGAGCTCGCCGGGAATGCCGTTGCGCTTGTTGAGATAGCCCAGCACCGCCACGCGCTGCGCCATCGGCGTGGTTCCGGGGGCGACCGCGGTGACGGTCTGGGGGATGTCGACCGTCCGCGGGTCGCCCGCCGCCGGGCCGCCGCCGGCGGCGTCGTTGTCGGCGCCCCGGTTGCAGCCGGCGAGCGCGGCCAGGGCGATGAGGGCGGCGCCGAGCGGGAGCCTCATGCCCGGTCCGGGGTCCAGGCCTCATAGTCGCCGCTCGCGGCGGGACGCTGCGCGCCCAGCTCGAGCGCGCCGGACGGACGATAAGCGAGCGCCGTGCCGGTGCGGTTGGGCTCCGCTTCCCTGAGGAATTTGGGCGGGGGCGGCAGCGCCTCGTCGGGCAGGCCGTCGATCATGTGGTGGAGCCAGGCATACCATTCGGGCGGGATTCGGCTGGGATCGTTCGGGCCGTCATAGACGACGAAGCGGCGGCCGCCCTTCCTGGAGGCGTAATAGACATTGCCCTCGGCGTCGCGGCCGACGCGGCGCCCGTGCCGGCGCAGGTAGAGCGAGGTGGTCAGCGTCGCCCCGTCCCACCAGGTGAAGAGCTGTTTGAGGAAGCCCATGGCCGGGCGGACTAGCGCCGATGGCCGACGCCGCGCAAGCCATTCCTCCCGGCCGCCCCGCCCCGGCGGCGGACCGGCTTCGATCACGGCCGGGAAAATGCATCCATTATGGATTAGATTATATCCAAAATGGCGCGCCGGCGCGACTAATCGCTTAGTCGTGAATAGCGCATATCCGTCCAGCGAAAAACGCACTCCGCCCATTCGGCTGCTCGCTGTCCGGGCTGAGCTGCACGTGTTCGCCGGCATCGTCTACTGGCGGCAGCCGCTGCGGCTCGGGCTCGTGCTGCAGGGTCGGGCCTTCGTCCGCATCCGCGAGCAACGTGGCGACAGCATCGGTTTCGACGCGCGCCCGCTCGAGGGCGCCGACCTCGGCGAGGGCGGATGCGTGCAGGTCCATGACGTCACCGACCGCCTCGATCCGCGATTGCGCGGCGCCGCGATCGAGACGCTGCGCACGATCGGGGACGGCGAAGGGCGCACGCTCGGCCTCGCCCTGATCCGGCCCGGCGACCATCCTTTCTGCATCTGGGTCGACGACGACGAATTCTATTGGGGCGAGGAGCCGATTTTGATGGCGGCGCTGCTGCGCAAGGGCGTCAGGGCGCGCATCGGCCGGGAAATCTGACCTTCGAAGGGAAAGCGCCCCGACCCACCGCCGGGCGCCTTTTTGTCCTCGACGCGCGAGCTGCCCCCGCCCGAGCCGGTGAGAGCGCTGGTCGAAGAGGCGCGGCTAGCCCGCGACCGCCGGCTTGAACAGCCGGACGGCGAGCCAGCTGAGCAGGGGCACGGCCACGGCGGCCGCGACCAGCATCAGAAAGGCGCTCGCCGAACTGGCGGCGGCGCTGCCCGCGGCGACGAAGACGAGGGCGATGCCGGCATTGGCAAGGCCGGTCGCCGCGGCGAAGCGCCGCAGCGGCATCGCCGCCAGCCCGGCCGCCACCGTCGCGGCCTCCGCCAGTACCGGCACGGCGCGAGTCAGCACGAGCGTTGCGGCACCGAGGTCGGCGGCGATGCGGTGGGCACGGTCGAGCTCCCGCTCGCCGAGAAACCGCGCCGCCAGCGGCCGTCCGGCGCGGCTGCCCAGCCAGTAACCGAGCGCGCAACCGATAGTCATGCCGAGCCAGATCAGCACGCCGCCGACCCAGCCGAACAGCGCCACCGCCGCGACGCTGATCAGGATCGACGGAACCGGGAGAACGACGTCGAGAGCGAGAAGCGCGAGGATCGCCAGCGCCAGCAGGAGCCCCGCTCCGCCCGCGCCGCCGAACAGCCAGCCGACGCTCCGCTCGATCTCCGGACCGAACAGAAGGAAGGGGACGACGATGGCGCCGACCAGCACAAGTCCCGCCGCCGTCCATTTCAGCAACGCGACCACCACCCTGCCTCCTTCACGTTCCTCGGCCCCCACCATAACCGCATTGCCCAGCCGATACAGGCCGCTGCGCCCCTATTTGGTCTCGGCGATCGTGACGCCGTCCCAGCCTTCGCCGGGGGGCTGCTCGCGACACGCCTGGATCGACGCGCGGTAGCGGGCGTAGAGCGGCCCGAGACCGTAACCCGCCGACGCGGCTTCGTTTTGAGCGAGATCCTGCTCCGCCTCGTCCCAGCGACGACCGCGATACTCGGCCAGCAGCTTCGCGTGGCGAGCCGCGAAGGCCTCGAAAGCGGGTGAACGGGCCAGCGCCTCGTCGCCGAGCAGAGCATGGATCGTCGCCGGCTTCTCGCGCCCGACGACGCGGACCCGGTCCACCTCGAGGGTCGCGAAGGCCGGCAGCTCGCGCGCCAGTTCGCCGCCCAGCAGGATGCGGATCCCATAAGCCTTGGTCAGCCCCTCGATCCGCGAGGCCAGGTTCACCGTATCGCCGATAAGCGAATAGGAGAGGCGCTGCGCCGAGCCCATATTGCCGACGCAGCACGGCCCGGCATTGAGGCCGATGCCGATCTCCACCCGACCCGGCCACGACGCCTCCTTCCCTTCCGGCATCGTCGCGTTGAGACGCTCGAGGGTATCGATCATCTCGAGCGCCGCGCGCGCCGCGTTGGCGTGCTGGTCGGGATCGTCGAGCGGCGCGTTCCAGAAAGCGAGGATGGCGTCGCCGATATATTTGTCGATCGTGGCTCGGCGGGCGAGAAGGATGTCGGTCATCGGCGTCAGGAAGGCGATCAGGAAGCGGATGATCTCCTGCGGCCCCATCTGCTCCGAAATGTGCGAGAAGCCGCGTATGTCGCAGAACAGCACGGTCATTTCTCGCACCTCGCCGCCGAGCTCGAGCCGGCTCGGATCGTCGGTGATGCGCTTGACCAGCTCGGGCGAAAGGTAGCGGTCGAAGGCGCCGTGTATGTAGCGCCGCTGCTTCTCCTCGCGCACGTAGGTGAACAAGGTCACGACGACGTAGCAGGCGAGCAAGGCGAGCATCGGCGCGGAAGGATCGACCAGCAGGCTCTTCTCCTTGAACGCGTACCAGCTGCCGCCACCGACCGCGGTCATCAGGCCGCCCGCCAGCAGCGCCCCCGGCAGGGCGCCGATTGAGGGAAGCAGCAGCGCAAGGAGGATGCCGGCGCCGAGCAGCACCGCCATTTCCAGCCCGGCGATCCAGTCTGGGCGGTCGAGGAAATCGCCCAACACCATCTGTTCGAGCGCCTGCGCGTGGAGCACGACGCCGAGCTCGCGGTCCCGCATCGGCGTCGCGACGAGATCGCGCAGGCCGATGGCGCCGGCGCCGATCAGGACGATGCGTCCCTCGAACAGGCGCTTCATTTCGGCGGGGTCGAGCTGCCCCGACAGGACCTTCCACGCCGGCACCGTCCGCTCCGGCACCGGCCGCGTATAGTGCATCCAGATCTCGCCGCGCTCGGTGACCGGCACCTCGGCCTCGCCGATCTTGAGGGCGACCATTTCGGGGGCGCCGGCATTGGTCTCGCCGCTCGCGTCGCTGCTCCTCACGGTCATGCCGCCGGCGCCCTGGGCGACGCGCAGCGCCTCGGCGGAAAGCGACGGGACGAGCGTGCCGTTCGCCCTGGCGACCAGAGGCACGCGCCGCACGATTCCGTCGGCATCGCCCTTGATCGAGACGAAGCCAAGCCCGGCCGCCGATTCCTGGAACGGCCCGAGCGGCAGGATTGCGCCGGAATAATCGGTGAGGCTGGCGCCGGGATCGGTACCGGCGACGCCAAATCCCGCCTTGGGCCGGACGGCGGCGCCGGGCCGGTCCTGGGTCAGGAAGAAGCCGAGCACCGACGGCGCGGCCGCGAGCGCCTCGGCGAAGCGGGCGTCATGGTCGGGGAGCGAACGCAAGGCGGCCAGCTGGGCCGGCCCGGCCCCCCGCCGCGCCTCCCGCTCGGCGAGGAAGCGCGGCGAGGTGCGGTCGGCTTCCGAAAAGACGATGTCGTAGGCGATCGCCATCGCGCCCGCCTCGGCGATCGCCCTGGACAAATCGGCGAGGTCGGTACGCGGCCAGGGCCATTGGCCGAGCCGGCGCACGCTCTCATCGTCTATGTCGACGACCCGTACGCCCGCATCCTGGTAGGGACGGGGGGCGAGGCGTTGATAGGAGTCGAAGACGAGCCCGCCGACCTGCGCGAAGCCCGACGGTGCGGCGAGCCTGGCCAGCGCGATCAGCAGCACCGGTATCAGCCCGGCGAGCACGATGGCGGAACGGCGCGTGGCCCGCGATGCCCTCTTGCGCCCGATCCCCAGCATGGTCCCCGCCGCCATGTTCACCCGGACTCGCAATTGCCCGAAGCTGAAATGAAGTTGCCGCGAAGGTGCGCGAATGATAGCCCTTAGTCAAATGAGGGAGTCGGCGCCGCCAGCGCCCCCCGCCCTCCGTTCCCGAAAGGGACGCGACCATGACCGCTAAGATGCTGTCCTTCCTGCTCGGCCTTTCGGTCGCCGCTCTGCTGGCGCCCGCCGCGCGGGCGCAGGACGATCCCGACGCTTTGGCGGCCGCGACCCAGCAGCTCGACAGCGGCATGGCGCTCGCCCGGCGTCAGATCGCCGCCTCCGACCTGACCGGCGCGCTTGGCACGCTCGAGCGGCTGCTTTTCGCGTACCCGGAAGTCGTCCCGGCCCGACTCCTCTACGCCTCGCTCCTGTGCCGCCTCGACGACCGCCAGGGTGCCGAGCTGGAGCTGGGCCTGCTCGCCGGCAAGCCGATCGCCGAGGCCGACTGGGCCGGCGTCGCTGCCGCGTGCGGAGCGGTGCCGCGGCCGCCGCCGCCGAAGAAGGGGAAGAACAGATGAGCGGCCCGATCTTCACGCGTCTCGGCCGCACCGCCGCCGTCCTGGCCGCGGCCGGCATGACCGGCTCCCCGGTCCTCGCCCAAGCGGTCGGCGTCAACGCCGCAGTCCGCAACAAGGTGGTGATACGCGGCGCCGGGACGAACAAGGTGCGCCCGGCCGTGGTACGGGAGCGGGTGATCCTCAACGACGAGGTGAGGACCGGCACCGCCAGCCAGCTTCAGATCCTCCTGCTCGACCGCACCACCTTCACCGTCGGCGCGAACGCGCAGGTGGCGGTCGACCGGTTCGTCTACAATCCGGCGGCGAACAGCCGCTCGACCGGCGTCAGCGTCACCCGCGGCGCCTTCCGCTTCATGTCCGGCCGCACCGTGCGACGCCCGTCCGGCCCGGTGTCGGTTCGCACGCCCGTCGCCACCATCGGCGTTCGCGGCACCATCTTCGAAGGCGTCGTCGGCGAGGATGCGATACGCATCGCCAGCCGCGAGGCCGCGGTCGGCAAGAAGGTCAGGGCGAAGAAGGACGAGGCGTCGCTGATCGTGCTGCGCGGACCCGGTCCGCGTACCCAGGGCGATACGAGCCCGGGCGCGGTCGACGTCACCGTCGGCGACCGCACAGTGACTCTCGACGGTCCCGGGCTGGCGCTCTACGCGCCTCGCGTAGGGGCGCCGCCGATCGGCCCGTTCCAGATCTCGGCGGCCGGGCTCCAGGCCCTGCAGTCGCTGCTGCGCACCACCGCCGAGCCCGGCGGCGGCGGCAAGGGCAAGGACGGCACCACCGACGCGCTGCTCGGCGTCGCCGGCGTCGCCGCCGTCGTCGGCGGTGCGGTGCTGTTGGGCGGCAAGAAGAAAAAGAAAGAACAACAAGAACAAGATACCCAGCAAGACCCGTACCGCCAATCGCCCAACTGAAATCCCCGGTGACGGCGGGGAGCGCCAGCGCATATCGAGGTTCAGCCGGGCGGTGCGGGACCGCTTGATCGCGCCGGCCGGCCGCCCGCCCTTGCCTCCCCCTTGCCGCTAACTTAGGCCAACATCAGGATAGGAGAGGGCGATGCGCATCGCGTGCCTCGGCGGCGGTCCCGCCGGGCTCTATTTCGCGATTTCGATGAAGCTGCGCGACCCCGCGCATCGCGTCGACCTTTTCGAGCGCAACCGGCCCGACGACACGTTCGGCTGGGGCGTCGTCTTCTCCGACCAGACGGTCGAGAATCTGATGGGCAACGATTCCGTCTCCGGCGCGATGATCCGCGACGAATTCGCCCATTGGGACGATATCGAGATCCATATCCACGGCGAGACGGTGCGTTCGTCCGGTCACGGCTTCATCGGGATCGGCCGCAAGCGGCTGCTGGGCATCCTTCAGGAGCGGGCGCGCGGGCTCGGGGTGCGGCTCCATTTCGAGCAGGAGGCGAGCGCGGACCTGGCGGCCTATGCGGATTACGACCTCGTCATCGCCGCCGACGGCGCCAACAGCCGCATCCGCTCGGCTTATGCCGAGCATTTCGGCGTCGACATGCAGCTCCGGAAGAACAAATTCTTCTGGTTCGGCACGCACAAGGTGTTCGAGGCCTTCACCTTCGCCTTCGAGAAGACGGACGCAGGCTGGGTCTGGGCTCATGCCTACCGCTTCGACGACGATCTTTCGACCTTCATCGTCGAGATGGCGCCGGAAACGTGGGCGGCGCTCGGCCTCGACCGGATGGACCAGCCCGAGGCGATCGCGTTGTGCGAGCGGATCTTCGCGAACTATCTCGACGGCCACAGCCTCATGTCGAACGCGGCCCACCTGAAGGGGCCGGAGGCGTGGCTGCAGTTCCGGCGGATCATCTGCGAGCGCTGGTCATACGAAAATCTGATCCTGCTCGGCGACGCGGCGCACACCGCCCATTTCTCGATCGGCTCGGGTACCAAGCTGGCCCTCGAGGATGCGATCAAGCTTGCCGAGGTGCTCAACCGTCCCGGCCTGTCGCGCGAGCGGGCGCTCGAGGAATATCGCGAGGAGCGCAATCTTGAGGTGCTCAAACTGCAGAATTCGGCGCGCAACTCGACCGAATGGTTCGAGACGCTGGAGCGTTATCTCCATTTCGAGCCGATCCAGTTTGCTTATTCTCTACTCACCCGCTCACAGCGCGTCAGCCACGAAAACCTGAGGCTGCGCGACAAGCCCTGGCTGGAGGGAGTCGAGCGCTGGTTCCAGTCGCGGGCGCTGGGCGTGCCGGTCAACGACCCCGCCCCGCCCATGTTCGCGCCCTACCGGCTTCGCGAGCTCCGCCTCGACAACCGCGTCGTCGTGTCGCCGATGGCGATGTATTCGGCCAGCGAGGGCATTCCGAACGACTTCCATCTCGTCCATTACGGCACCCGTGCCCAGGGCGGCGCCGGCCTGGTCTATACGGAGATGACCTGCGTCTCGGCGGAAGGGCGGATCACGCCCGGCTGCGCGGGCATGTATGCGCCCGAGCATCTCGAGCCCTGGAAGCGCATCGTCGACTTCGTCCACGCCAATACCAGGGCGAAATTCTGCCTCCAGCTCGGCCATTCGGGTCCCAAGGGCAGCACCCGGGTCGGTTGGGAAGGCTATGACGTGCCGCTCGACAGCGGCAACTGGCCGGTCATGGGCGCCTCCGACGTGCCCTGGAGCCCGCAGAACCAGGTGCCGCGGCCGATGACGCGCGCGGACATGGACGAAGTGGTCGAGCAATTCGTGGCCGCCGTCGGGATGGGGCTGGAGGCGGGCTTCGACATGGTCGAGCTCCACGCCGCCCACGGCTATCTGCTGTCCAGCTTCATCACGCCGCTGACCAACCGGCGCGCCGACGATTATGGCGGCAGCCTCGAGAACCGGCTGCGCTTCCCGCTCGAATTATTCCGGGCGATGCGGCGGGCGTGGCCGCCGGGCAAGCCGATGTCGGTGCGCATCTCGGCCAATGACTGGATGGGCGAGCTCGGAGTGACGCCCGACGAGGCGGTCGAGATCGGCCGTGCCTTCGCCGAGGCCGGCGCCGACCTGATCGACGTCTCGGCCGGCCAGACCTGGGCGGATTGCGCGCCGGTTTACGGCCGCATGTTCCAGACGCCCTTCGCCGACCAGATCCGCAACGAGGGCCGCATCGCCACCATGGCTGTCGGCAACATCTACGAGAGCGACCACGTCAACTCGATCCTCGCCGCGGGCCGCGCCGACCTGGTCGCGCTCGCGCGGCCGCACCTCATCGATCCGATGTGGACCTTGCGCGCCGCCGCCGGCCACGATTATCGCGGTGTCCACGTGCCGCCGCCCTATCTCGGCGGCATGGCGCAGCTCGCCCGCAATCTGCAGCGCGAGGCGGAGCTCAAGGCATGAGGCTGACCGGACATCACGCGTTCGTTACCGGCGGCGGCACCGGCATCGGCGCCGCCATCGCCCATGCGCTCGCCGACGAGGGTGCGAAGCTGACCCTGGTCGGCCGCCGGCGGGAAAAGCTCGAGGAAGTGGCGGCCGCCTGCGCCTCGCCGGGACCGGTGGCGGCCCCGGCCGACGTCACCGACCCGGCGCAGCTCGATCGCGCCTTCGCCCTCGCCCGCGAAGCGCACGGGCCGGTCACGATCCTCGTCAACAATGCCGGCGGCTCGCAGAGCGCCCCTTTCGCCCGCGTCACCCGCGAGCTGTGGCGCGAAACGATGGCGCTCAACCTCGACGCGGTTTTCGAGTGCTGCCAGGCGGCGCTGCCCGATCTGCTCGCCTCCGAGTCGGCGCGGATCGTCAACATCTCATCGATCGCCGGACTGAAGGCCTATCCCTATGTCTCGCCCTATGTCGCAGCGAAGCATGGGCTGATCGGGCTGACCCGCGCGCTGGCGCTGGAGCTGGTGCGGACCAAGGTCACCGTCAATGCGGTCTGCCCCGGCTTCACCGACACCGACCTGGTGGCCGACACGATCGCGCGGATCCAGGCCAAGACCGGCCGCACCGAGGCGGCGGCGCGCGCGGAGATCGAGAAGTACAACCCGCAGGGGGGATTCATCGCCCCGCGCGAGATCGCGGCCGCCGTGGTCTGGCTGTGCTTGCCCGAAAGCCGGGCGGTTACCGGCCAGTCGATCATCGTCGCCGGCGGGGAGATCATGTGAGCCTGAACCCTGAAACCTTCCAGCCCGTCCATTTCCAATGGGCCTATGCCGAGGGTGTCGCCACGGTGACGCTGAACCGGCCGGAGCGGAAGAATCCGCTGACCTTCGATAGCTATGCCGAGCTGCGCGACGTTTTCCGCGCCTTGGTCTACGCCCGCGAGGTGAAGGCCGTCGTGGTCGCCGGCGCCGGCGGAAATTTCAGCTCCGGCGGCGACGTCCACGAGATCATCGGCCCGCTCACCCGGATGGACATGCCGGCCCTGCTCGACTTCACCCGCATGACCGGCGATCTGGTCAAGGCGATGCGCGCCTGCCCGCAGCCGATCGTCGCCGCGATCGACGGCGTCTGCGTCGGCGCGGGCGCGATCATGGCGATGGCGTCGGATCTCAGGCTCGCCACGCCCGAAGCGAAGACCGCCTTCCTGTTCGCCCGCGTCGGCCTCGCCGGATGCGACATGGGCGCCTGCGCGATCCTGCCGCGGATCGTCGGCCAGGGCCGGGCGGCCGAGTTGCTGTTCACCGGCCGGGTGATGAGCGCCGAGGAGGGCGAGCGCTGGGGATTCCACAACCGGCTGGTGACGCGCGACGCTCTGCTCGACGAGGCGCACGCCCTGGCGCGAAGCCTCGCTTCGGGCCCGACCTTTGCCCACGGCGTCACCAAGACCCAGCTCAACCAGGAATGGAACGTCAGCCTCGATACGGCGATCGAGATGGAAGCCCAGGCCCAGGCGATCTGCATGGCGACGAACGACTTCAAACGCGCCTTCGAGGCCTTCGCGGCGAAGCAGACGCCGGAGTTCAAGGGTGACTGACGACTATCTCGACTGGCCATTCTTCGACGCCGGTCACCGCGAACTCGCGGAGAGGCTCGAGCGATGGTGCGAGGCGGAGCTGACCGACGCCGAACCCGGCGACGTCGATCAGGCCTGCCGCATCCTGGTCCGCAAGCTCGGCGACGGCGGCTGGCTACGCTATTGCGTCCCGTCCGCTTATGGCGGGCTTCACCAAGGCTTCGACGTCCGCTCGCTCGCGCTGATCCGCGAGACGCTGGCGCGGCATGACGGGCTCGCCGATTTCGCCTTCGCGATGCAGGGCCTCGGCTCCGGCACGATCAGCCTGTTCGGCACCGACGCGCAGAAGGCGGCCTATCTCCCCGCCGTCGCCCGCGGCGACAAGATCGCCGCCTTCGCGCTGACCGAGCCCGATTCCGGATCGGATGTCGCCCAGATCGAGACACGATCCGAGGCGGTGGAAGAAGGTTACGTGCTGAACGGCGAGAAGATTTTCATCTCCAACGGGGGGATCGCCGATTATTACGTGGTCTTCGCCCGGACCGGCGAGGCGCCGGGAGCAAAGGGTCTCTCCGCTTTCCTCGTCGACCGCGGCATCCCCGGCCTCGACGACAGCGAGCGCATCGACGTCATCGCCCCCCACCCCCTCGCCCGCGTTCGCTTCGACAACGTCCGCCTCCCCGCCTCCGCCCTCCTCGGCGAGCCTGGCAAGGGCTTTGCGCAGGCGATGGCGACGCTGGACATCTTCCGCACCACGGTCGCCGCCGCCGCCCTCGGCTTCGCCCGCCGCGCCCTCGACGAGGCGACGGAGCGGGCGCTGACACGGCGGCTGGGCAGCGGCACCCTGGCCGACAATGCCATCACCCAGTCGAAGCTCGCCGAGATGGTGCTGGACGTCGAGACTTCCGCGTTGCTGGTCTACCGCGCCGCCTGGCTGCGCGACGTAAAGGGTCGTCGCAACAGCCGCGAGGCCGCGCTCGCCAAGCTCCACGCGACCGACAGCGCCCAGAATGTGATCGACAAGGCTGTGCAGCTGTTCGGGGGGCTCGGCGTGACCCGGGGAGTGCCGGTCGAGCGCTTGTACCGGGAAATCCGTGCGCTCAGGATCTACGAAGGGGCTTCCGAAGTGCAGAAAGTGGTGATCGCCCGCGCCCATCTGGCGGAGCATCGCGCATGAAGACCCTGCTTCCCCCCGGCTGGCCGCGGCCCAGCGGCTTTGCCAACGGAATCGCCGCCGAAGGCCGCATGATCTTCACCGCCGGGATCATCGGCTGGGACGAGGCGGGGACGATCGTCGCGCCTGACCTTGCCGGGCAGCTGCGCCAGATCTTGCTCAATACGCTCGCCATTCTCGCCGAAGGCGGGGCGGGGCCGGAACATGTCGTGCGGATGACCTGGTATGTGGTCGACATGAATGAATATCGATTCGGCCTCCCCGAGATCGGCGCCGTCTACAAGGAGGTAATGGGCCGCAATTTCCCGGCGATGGCGGTGGTGCAGGTGGGGGCGCTGGTCGAGCCGGCGGCGCGGATCGAGATCGAGACCACCGCAATGGTGCCCCAATGGTGACCACGGCGCACGTCGACACCTTCGTCCGCGACCGGCTCCCGGCGGCGGCGGCACAGCCGGATTTCCTCTTCGATCTGCCCGAGCTTCGCTATCCGGAGCGCCTGAACGCGGCCGCGGAACTGATCGACAAAGCCGATCCCGGCGCCTTGGCGGTGATCAACGCCGCCGGAAGCTGGACCTATGGCGAGATGCGCGACCTCAGCGATCGCATCGCCCGCCTGCTCGTCGAGGAGGAGGACCTCGTTCCCGGCGACCGGGTGCTGCTGCGCGGCCCCAACGGGGCGATGCTGTTCGCCTGCTGGCTGGGCGTGCTCAAGGCGGGCGGCATCGTCGTCGCGACCATGCCGGTGCTGCGTGCCGGCGAGGTGGCGACGATCGTCGAACGCGCCCGCGTCCACCACGCCATCGTCGACGATCGCTTCATCGGCGACTTCATGAAAGCGGCCGACGAGACCGGCCTGATCCGCTCGCTGCTCACTTATCGCGGCGACGCCGGCGGCGGGCGGCTCGAACGGCGGCTGGCCAAGGTCGAGCCCGGCTTCGCTCCGGTCGCGACACACCGCGACGACGTCGCCTTGATCGCCTTTACTTCGGGCACGACGGGCCGGCCGAAGGGCTGCGTCCACTTCCACCGCGACATCCTTTCCCCGTCCGACAGCTTCGCCCGCCACGTGCTGAAGCCGCAACCGGGCGGCCGCTGGGCCTGCTCGGCGCCGATCGCCTTTACCTTCGGCCTCGGCATGCTGCTCATCTTCCCGTGGCGCTTCGGCGGCTCGGCGGTGACGATCGAGCAACCCGGACCGAAGCCGTTGCTCGAAGCGGTGGCGAAGTTCGGCGTCACCACGCTGGCGACCGCGCCCACCGCCTACAAGGCGATGCTGCCCATGCTGGGCGACCACGACATCGCCTCGCTGACGACATGCGTGTCCGCCGGCGAGCATCTTCCCGCCGCCACCTGGCGGGCCTGGAAGGACGCGACCGGCCTGGGCATCGTCGACGGCATCGGCGCGACCGAGATGATGCACATCTTCATTTCCGCCGCCGGCGACGACATCCGCCCCGGCGCCACCGGCAAGGCGGTGCCCGGCTACCGGGCATGCGTGCTGGATGAGGAAGGAACGCCCCTCTCCCACGGCACTGGCCGGCTGGCGGTGAAGGGCCCGACGGGCTGCCGCTATTTCGACGACGAGCGCCAGGCCGATTATGTGCAGGGCGGCTGGAACGTCACCGGCGACACCTACCGCGCCGACGAGGACGGCTATTTCTGGTACGTCGCCCGCTCGGACGACATGATCGTCTCAGCCGGCTACAATATCGCCGCGCCGGAAGTGGAGAATGCCCTCTACGCCCATCCGGCGGTGCAGGAATGCGCGGTGATCGGAGTGCCCTGCGAAGAACGCGGGCAGCGGGTGAAGGCGTTCGTCGTGCTGGCTCCCGGCCGCGCTCCGGACGCGGCGCTCGCCCGCGAGCTGCAGGAGCATGTCAAGGCGGAGATCGCACCCTACAAATATCCGCGCGAGCTCGAGTTCGTCGAGGCGCTGCCGAAGACGGCGACCGGCAAGCTGCAGCGCTTCGCGCTGAAGGGGTGAGAGCCGCCCCATTGCCTCCCTGCCGCGAAGCGGTGGGGAGGCGGACCATGCGGAGCATGGTGGAGGGGTAACTGCCGTGGAAACAACGGCTCGCGCGGGATCCTGAGGAATCCGAGCCTTCTACCCCTCCACCACCTTCGGTGGTCCCCCTCCCCATCTAGCGATGGAGAGGCAGCTGGCTCAGCAGGTCTGCTTCTCGGCCGGGCCGGTCTTTCCCATCAGCGCTCGGCGCACGCCGTCGAGACATTTCGGCGGGGCCTCGGCCGGGGCCGTCGCGGCCGCGGCGGGCTTGGCCGGCTTGGCGGCGGCCGTCGCCGACGGTTGCGGCAGGCCGGACAGCGCCCAGTGGGTGGCCGCCGAAAGCGGCTTTGCCGAGCGTGCCTGGACCGCGGCGGTCGACGCCTCGGCATTGGGCGGCTCGTAGCGACGCAGGACGGCGCGGGCGAAGCTGTCGATGCTGCCCGGCGCCTGGGCCTGGATTCCGCCGGTAGCGGCGGCGGCCGCAGCCGCTGCGGCGGCGGCTTCGTCGACGGTCGGCGCGTCGGCCAGACTCGTCGGGTCGGAAGTCAGGCTGCGCATCGCCGCCATTTGCGGTTCGACCCGGGCCGGGCTCAAGCGGAACGCTGCCGGCCGGCCCCAGCCGCCTTCCCAGCGGAAGAAGATGTGGGTGCCGACATTGGCGACCTTGAGCAGGCTCGAGCTCCAGTAGGGGACGACCCAGTTGGTGTGATAATGGGTTGCCCAGCCGACCGGCGCATAGACCTTGCCGGCCAGCGCTTCTTCGGCGACCCTGCGCGCGCGCGCCCAGCCGGCGGCGGACGGGGTGCGGCGCAGCGCACCGTCGCAGGTGAAGGTGAACTGGCAGCCGGTCGTGCGCTCGGAACCCTGGAAGACGACTCCACAGACGCTGCGCGGATAAGCGGGGTGTCGGACCCGGTTCAGAACCACCTGGGCGACGGCGCGCTGGCCGTCGGTCGATTCGACCGCGGCCTCGTAATAGACGGCGGCGGTCAGGCATTCGAGCGCGCGCAACCGGTCCGACGGAGTCAGGAAGGCGATGCCGAACGGGCGCGCGGCGGGATTGGGAAGGGTCGAGACCGGTACCGCGGCGTTGATCGCCACCGCATCCTGCGGCGCGATCTCGCGAAACTGAAGCGGCTCGGGCTGGGGCGGCGCGCCGAGGCCGGGAATCACCGTCACAGCCTCGCCCATCCGCGCGTGGGGGGTGGCGCTCGCCGGTTCGAACCAGGCGACGCTGAGCCCGGCGAGCACGTAAAGGCCGGCCATCGTCGCCAGCACAGCCGACGCCAGCCAGTGCCGCAGCTCGGGGAGCCGAAGCAGGGCCGGACGGCGCATGGCGAATTCGTTCGACGGCATCAACGACTCCGAGAAGGACGGGCGCTCTAGTGCGGCGGCCGATCCATGGCAACCGCGAGGCCGGTCAGCCGGTCCCTCGTCGCGCCGAAGATCAGGATTTCCACGGGCCGCTCTCTACCTCAGATGGAGAGAAATCTCAAATTTTCAACCCGGCCGGCGCTCGGCCGGGGGCGTAACGGGCGCGGAAATCCGCCGCGAAAGCGGTCAGGCGCCGCTCGGAAATGGCATCCCGCAGATCCTGCATCAGCCGTTGGTAGAACCACAGATTGTGCTCGGTCATCAGCATCGCCCCCAATATCTCGCCCGATCGTACGAGATGGTGGAGATAGGCGCGCGTCCAGGTGGCGCAGACCGGGCAGGCGCAGGCGGAATCGAGCGGCGCCTCGTCCTCGGCGAATCGGGCGTTGCGGATGTTGATCGGACCGTCGCCGGTAAAGGCCTGGCCGGTGCGCCCCGAGCGGGTCGGCAGGACGCAGTCGAACATGTCGATTCCCCGCTCGACGGCGCCGACGATGTCGTCGGGCTTGCCGACGCCCATCAGATAGCGCGGCCGGTCCGCGGGCAGCTGACCGGGCGCGTAATCGAGGCAGGCGAACATCGCTTCCTGCCCCTCCCCCACCGCCAGTCCGCCGACCGCATAGCCGTCGAAGCCGATGCCGGTGAGCGCCTCCGCCGAGGCCCGGCGCAGCCCCTCGTCGAGGGCGCCCTGCTGGATGCCGAACAGGGCCGCCCCGACCGCGTGCTCGCCGCCGGCGTCGAACGCCGCGCGCGAGCGTTTCGCCCAGCGCATCGAGCGCTCCATCGCCGCCGCCTGGGCTTCGCGGGTGGCGGCGGCGGGCACCAGCTCGTCGAACGCCATGACGACGTCCGAGCCGAGCAGGCGCTGAATCTCCATCGACCGCTCGGGCGTGATCAGGTTGCGGCTGCCGTCGAGGTGGCTCCTGAACGCCACCCCCTCCTCGCTTATCTTGCTCAGCTCGGCCAGGCTCATCACCTGATAGCCGCCGCTGTCGGTGAGGATCGGCCGCTCCCAGGCCATGAATTGGTGAAGCCCGCCGAGCCGCGCCACCCGCTCCGCTCCCGGCCGCAGCATCAGATGATAGGTGTTGCCGAGGATGATGTCCGCCCCCGAGGCGCGCACGTCAGCCGGCTTCACCGCCTTGACGGTGGCGGCGGTGCCCACCGGCATGAAGGCGGGCGTGCGTATGTCGCCGCGGACCATCGAGATCGTCCCGGCGCGGGCGCCGCCGTCGGTCGCGGCGATGGAGAAGGAAAAACGCGGACGGGCGGCCATGGACCGCGCTCCTACACCATCGCCGGTCGCGCGAAAGCGGGAATCCGGGCCCAAAACTGGATCGTCGGATTGGCGGCTTTTCCCAACATTTGGCGGACGTCGTCGCCGCCCGGCCCGGTTACGTGCCTCCAACTTTGTCATAGCCTTCTGTAAAGCCTAGATATTCTTCATTTGGCACGGCTCGTGCTGAGGGTTTGTCGTCCAGGCGGGCCGGTTGGCCCGTTTTGCCAAAGGAGTGACCCGATGCAAAGCTCTCAGCCTTCCCTGATCGCCCGCGACCACACCCTGTTCGGCGTCTGCGAGGCGCTCGGCGAGGATTTCGGCTTCAATCCCTTCTATCTGCGCGTGACTCTCGCCGTGATGCTGCTGTGGAATCCGATCGCGGTCATCGGCGCCTATCTGGCGGCAGCCATGATCGTCCTGGTCACCCGCTTCGCCGCTCCGAACCCGCGCCCGGCGCCCGCCGACCAGGCCGCCGCCCGGCCGGCGACGCCGATGGTGGCAGACGAGGCGGAAGCGGACCGGTTCGCCATCGCCGCCTGACCGCGCTTCACCCCTCCGGCAGCAGCAGGTTCGCGTCGCCATAGCTGTAGAAGCGGTAGCCCCGCGCGATGGCATGGGCATAAGCGTCGAGCATCCGTTCCCGGCCCATCAGCGCCGACACCAGCATGAACAGCGTCGAGCGCGGCAGGTGGAAGTTGGTGACCAGCCCGTCGACGGCGCGGAAACGGTAGCCGGGCGTGATGAAAATGGCGGTGTCGCCCTCGAACGGGCGCACCCGCCCCGTCTCGTCCGCGGCGCTTTCGAGCAGGCGCAGCGAGGTCGTGCCGACCGGAATGATCCGGCCGCCGGCCGCCCGCGCCGCGTTGAGGCGGTCGGCGACCGCGGCATCGATCCGGCCCCATTCGCTGTGCATCCGGTGGTCGGCCGTGTCCTCCGCCTTCACCGGCAGGAAGGTGCCCGCGCCGACATGAAGGGTGAGCGTTTCGTGGCGGATTCCCGCCGCGCCCAGAGCGGCCATCAGCCGGGGCGTGAAATGGAGTGCCGCGGTCGGCGCCGCGACCGCGCCGTCCTCCCGCGCGAACATCGTCTGATAGTCGTCGGCATCGCGGGCGTCCGCCGCGCGTCGGCCGGCGATGTAGGGCGGCAGCGGCATCCGCCCCGCGCGTTCGAGCAGCAGCTCGACCGGCTCCTCTCCCTCGAAAGCGAGCAGCAGGCTGCCGTCCGCGTCCCGCGCGCCGGCCACGACGGATACGCCGGCACCGAAGTCGATCCGGTCGCCGTCGCGCACCCGCCGGGCGTTGCGCACGAACGCGCGCCATAGCCTCGGCCCCTCCCTTTTGTGGAGGGTCGCGCCGATGCGGGCGTCGCCGCGGCGGCCTTCGAGCTGCGCTGGAATGACGCGCGTGTCGTTGAAGACGAGGATGTCGCCGGGCCGCAGCCGGGCGGGGAGATCGGCGACCAACCGGTCCTCCAGCCCGTCCGGATCGACCGCCAGCAGCCGCGCGCTGTCGCGCGGGCTGGCCGGCCTCAGGGCGATGCGGTCGGGCGGGAGATCGAAGTCGAACGCGTCGACGCGCACTCGCGGCTTACTGCGTCTTCTTGGGGCGCGGCTTCGGCTTCGCCTCGGGCAGGCGGATCGACGGCGGCGGCGGCATCGCCGGGCCGGCGACCTGGCCGCTATGGGCGCCCGTCGGCGGCGCGGCCGGAGCCGTCGCCGCGACGGCCTGGCCGGGGGCCGGCGGCGCCTTGTTGTCGGCCGCGATCGACGCCTGGAGGATGCGGCTCGGGTTGGCCGGCGGCTCGCCTTTCTCGAGGGCGTCGACGAAGTTCATGCCGCTGACCACCCGGCCGAACACCGTATAATGTCCGTCCAGAGCCAGCCGCGGCGCCAGCATGATGTAGAATTGGCTGTTGGCGCTGTTCTCCGCCCTGGTCACGGCGGCGGCGTCGGCCCCGGCCTCGGCGCCTTCGCGAGCCGCGGCGATGGCGCCGCGCACGTGCGGCAGGCCGCTGAATTCGGCTTTGAGGTCGGGAAGCTCGGAGCCGCCGGTGCCGTCGCCCTTCGGATCGCCGCCCTGGGCCATGAAGCCGTCAATCACCCGGTGGAAGGTGAGACCGTCATAGAAACCCTTCCGGGTCAGCTCCTTGATCCGGGCGACGTGGCCGGGCGCGACGTCGGGCCGCAGCTGGATCGCGACGCGGCCGCCGCTCGACAGGTCGAGCAGCAGAGTGTTCTCCGGATCGAGCGCCGGCAGCGGCGGCGGCGCCGCCAGGCCCTGCGCGACGGCCGGAGCGGCTAGGAACAGGCCGAGCAGAAGGGCCAGCAAGGTCGTCATACGCATGTTCTGGAATTCCCCGGATAAATCCGTTCTCACGAGCCCGATGATGCGCGGCGGGCGCGGCGGGATCAAGTGCCTTTGCGGCCGATTGCCTCGACCCGGCGGGCGACGTCCGCCGCAACCGCCGCCGGCACGAACTTGGCGATGTCGCCGCCATAGAGGGCGATTTCCTTGACCAGCCGCGAGGCGATCGGCTGCAGCGAGACGTCGGCCATCAGGAAGATCGTCTCGATGCGGTCGTTCAGCTGCTGGTTCATGCCGGCCATTTGATACTCATATTCGAAGTCTGCGACGGCGCGGAGGCCGCGCAGGATCAGCGAGGCGCCTTCCCGCTCGGCGAAATCCATCAACAGCGAATCGAATGAGACGACCTCGATGTCGCCGTCGATCCCGGCGATCTCCCGCCGCACCATCGCCATCCGCTCCTCGACGGAGAACATCGGCGACTTGGACGGATTGGTAGTGACGCCGATCACCAGCCGATCGACCAAATGGGCCCCACGACGGATGATATCCATATGGCCGAGCGTGATCGGATCGAATGTGCCCGGATAGACGCCTGTCCTCATCCTTGCCCCCATAGCGCCGTCAATGGTCGCGCTCCACCGCGAACCGCGCGATCGCCCGCAACAGGTCGGCCTCCGCACCGTAGCTCTTCAGATAGTCGATCGCCTGGCGGACGAGCAGCTCGGCCTGCCGGCGGGCGCGCTCGCGGCCGAGCAACGTGACGAACGTCCCCTTGCCCTTCGCCCGGTCCTTGCCGACCTTCTTGCCGGTCTTTTCTTCCTGTCCCTCCTCGTCGAGCAGGTCGTCGGCGATCTGGAAGGCGAGGCCGACGTCGCGGGCATAGCCGCGCAGCCGCGTGCGCCGGTCCGGCGGCGCCCGGCCCATGATCGCACCCGCATCGAGACAGAAGCCGATCAGCGCGCCGGTCTTCAATTGTTGCAGGCGGGTGACGGCCGCGAGATCGTGCGTCTCCTCGGCGGCGGCGAGGTCCATCATCTGACCGCCGGCCATGCCCGCCGGGCCCGCCGCCCGGGCCAGCTCGGCGACCAGCTCGGACCGGACGAACGGATCTTCATGCGTTGCCTCGTCGGCGACGATTTCAAAGGCGAGGGCGTGGAGCGCGTCGCCGGCGAGGATCGCGGTCGCCTCGCCATAAGCCTTGTGCAGGGTCGGCTTGCCGCGGCGCAAATCATCATCGTCCATCGCCGGCAGATCGTCGTGAATCAGCGAATAGACGTGGAGGCATTCGACCGCCGCGCCGACCCGCACGGCGCGCTCGCGAGCGGTATGGAACAGCGCGGACGAAGCGACCACAAGCAGCGGGCGCAAGCGCTTGCCGCCGCCGATGGCGGCATAGCGCATCGCTTCGTAAAGGCGCGCGCGCGCGTCGGGCGGCACCGCCAGCAGCTCCGACAGGAAGGCGTCGATCTCGACGCGCACCTGGTCGAGCGCGGGATCGAGGAGCGAGGCGTCCGCCACCAGCGGCGGCTCAGTCGCCGTCGAACGGAGTTGTGCCGCTCGGCTGGCCGTCGCGCCCGAGCTGGATCTTCTCGATCTTCGCCTGCGCCGCCTGCAGCCGAGCCTCGCATTGCTGGCGCAGGCGATCGCCCTCGCCGTAAAGCTCGATCGACTCGTCGAGCGAGGCCTCGCCGCTTTCGAGCCGGCGGACGATTTCCTCGAGTCGCTTCAGCGCGGCTTCGAAGCTGAGTTCGGAAATAGGTTCGGGCGCGTCCGGCATGGCCTGGAGCATTGGCCCCGGTGCGGGCGAGGGTCAAGCGAGGAGACCGGGCTCCTTGCCGCCTTTCCGCGACTATGAGATGGTCCCCGACATGATTGCCGCGATGCCTTTTGCCGCGGCGGCGGCCGCCATGTTGTCATCGGCGCCGATTCCGCCCGGGGCTCTCCCCAGCCAGGCTGAGCTCGAGGCGGCGCTGCTCGCCTATAATGTCCGCCTCGCCGCCCATCCACTGGCGTGCCAAAAGGGCCTCGGCTGCATAAAGCCGCCCAAGGCCATCAAGGTCCGCGACTACGATTGCCAGACCCGAGGCACCGACGCGAAGGGCAATCCGGTCCTGTTTTGCCGGGTGACCTACGTCCACAAGGGCGGCTCGCTGGACCACGTCAAATCGCCCAACGAGTGCGTTCCCCTCCGAGCGAGCGAGATGACGACGATCGACGATGACGGGACCAAGATTGCCTGGGCGGTCGCGATGATCGACTCCAAAGGCCGATGCCCCGGCGCTCGGGAATGATGGAACCGCCGAGCCGCGATAACAGGGCCTAGGAGGCGGCGAGGTACCAGCAGACTCCGTCACGCATCTCGCGCCGCGCCCTTCCCTCCACCTCGAGCCGTCGCAAATGCGCCAGCGCCTCGCCGGTGGCGAGGCCGAGCATGGCATCGTCGACCTGCCGCGCGAACAGGGTTGCGAAGCAGTCGACGGCGCGGCGGGGCTCGCCCAGCTTCGCGTGGAGCGCGTCGAGCCGGTCGCGATGACCATCGGCAAGGGCGTCGAGGCGGGCGTGGAGGCCGGTGAACGGCTCGCCGTGGGAGGGCAGGACGAGCAGGCTGTCCGGGAGAGCCTTGAGCTTCTCGATCGACGCGAGCCACTCGCCGAGCGGATCAGCCTCCGGCTCGCTGAGGCCGAGCGAGACGTTGGACGTGATTCGCGGCAACACCTGGTCGCCGGCGATGATCAGGCCGGCCTCGTCGTCGATCAGACAGGCATGTTCCGGGCAATGGCCGCTGCCGATCAGGATGCGCCAAGTACGCGCGCCGACGCGCAGGCGGTCGCCTTCCTCGATGCGCACGTAGCTGACCGGGATTGGGCTGACGATCGAGGCGAAGCGGCCCCAGCCCTTCTCCGCCTCGGCCTCGATCCGCGCCTCGTCCCAGCCGGCGGCGCGCCAATAAGCGAAGGCTTCGCGAGGCGGCGCGTCGCGAACGTCGCTCGCCAGCATGCGGCCGAACAGCCATTCACCCCGAGTCATCCACAAAGCGACGTCGAAGCGTTTGGTGAGCCAGCCGGCGAGGCCGATATGGTCGGGATGGAAATGGGTGCAGATCAGACGGGTGATCGTGCGTCCCGCCAGCGGACCCGAGAACAGGGCCTCCCAGGCCTCGCGGCAGGGCGGGATGTCGAGGCCGCTATCGACCAGAGCGACGCCGTCGCCGTCCTCCAGCACCCAGATGTTGATATGCCTGAGCGAGCCCGGAATCGGCAGCCGCGCCCAGCCGACGCCGTCGGCCAGCGCGATCAGCTCTCCCTGGTCGGGCCCGCGGCGGCCGAGCGGGTAGGTGAGGCCCTTGTGGCTGTACGCCTCGCCGGGATCGGTCAGCGAGACGTCGGGGCTGGCCGGCTCGACGCTCGGTTCAGCTCTTGAAGAGGTCATCGGCCGTCGGCTCGCGCGGCGCGGCTTCACCAGCCTCCTCGGCCGCATGCGCGGCCTCGGCCTCGCGGGCGGCGGTGTCGCGCTCGCGTCGCAGCTCCTCGATCAGGGCCTCGCGGTCGCCGGCCAGCCGGTGATCCTGCGGCGCCGGCTCGATCCCGGCCGCCTTCGCCGCCTTGGCGACGATCGCGTCCAGTTCGCGCTGCGAGCAGAGGCCGAGCGTCACCGGGTCCTTGGGCTGGATGTTGGCGATGTTCCAATGGCTGCGGTCGCGGATCGCGGCGATGGTCGAGCGGGTGGTGCCGATCAGCTTGCCGATCTGGCCGTCCGAGATTTCGGGATGGTTGCGGATGATCCAGGCGATGCCGTCGGGCTTGTCCTGGCGCTTCGACACCGGCGTGTAGCGCGGTCCCTTGGTGCGCCGGGTCTGGTCGGGCTCCTTCTGGATGCGCAGCTTGTAACTGGCGTCGGCCTGGCCGCGGTCGATCTCCTCCTGGTTCAATTCGCCGGCACGGATCGGATCGCGGCCGGTCAGCTTGGTCGCGGCGGTATCGTCGGCGATCGCCTGCACCTCGAGAATGTGGAGGCCGCAGAATTCGGCGATCTGCTCGAAGGTGAGCGACGTGTTGTCGACCAGCCAGGAAGCGGTCGCATGGGGCATGAGCGGCTGAGCCACGGGGCGTCTCCAAAAACAAGAAGGGCCGCCCCTTCCCGGAGCGGCCGTTGGTTAGAGCGTGACTTAATCCACCCCCGCCGCAAGGGCAAGGCCGCGCGGTCGACGGCGTCACATCCAAACGCCGTCCGTCCGGCATCCTTATTCATGGACGGCGGCGCGAACGGCGTGCCGACGAACAGGAAGGGCCGTATGAAGTTCATGGTCGCGGCGGCGGCATTGCGGCAAGCGCCGCGCGGACGCCGTTCCGCCGCAATCGCATCTTGAATCGGCCCGGAAACCAGCCGAGCCATGTCGTGCTAACAGGGGAGAATATTGATGAAATTCCTAGGCTTGGGCGCGTTCGTCGTCGCCCAGATCGCATTCGCCGCGCAGCCCGCAATGGCCGCCGATCTGCCACGCGAGGCGTCTTCCGGCCCAAACCATGTCGCGACCTTCGTCGGTGCCCGGATCCGGGTGCCGCTGGGGGCGACGAAAGAGAAGCCCCGTGCGGGCCTCGCCTTCACCGCAACGCAGCGCAGCGGCGACACTGGCACGCTTCGTTTCTCCAAAGGCATGGAGCTGGGGTTCGCAGGCGACGACAAGGTGCGCCTGTCGGTCGGCGGCAAGCCCGTCTCGCAACTGACCCAGGGCGGCGCCACGCCGGACGGGCGCAAGCTCGGCGTTTCCACGCTCGGCTGGATCGGCATCGGCGTCGGGGTCGTGGTCATCGGCACCGCGGTGTGGTTCTATGCCGCGATCACGGACGACGATCGCTGCTGTGAATAAGCGGCGACGAAACGACAGGAGGGGAAACAGGATGAGGAAATTGCTGATCGCGGCCGTGGTCACGGCCCAGATCGCCGGTACCGCGCCGCCGGTCTTTGCCGCCGAGCTTCCCGACCAGGCCGGATCGGCCGGCCAGCGCCAGGGCGCCTTTGCCGGCGCCCGCATCCGCGTCCCGCTCGGCTCCGCCAAGGAGACCAAGGTGCGCGCGGGGCTGACGGTGGCGCCGCTGCGCCAGGGCTTCGGTCCGGACGGGAGCCTGCGTATCGGCTTCGGCCCGGGGCTCGAGCTCGGGATGGGCGAGGGCGGCGATCCCGCTCTCTCGCTGGCGGGGCAGAGGATGGACCGGCTGATGCTCGGCCGCTCGGCCAAGGCGCCGGGTGGGACGCGGGCGGGGGTGTCGACCCTGGGCTGGGTCGCGATCGGCGTCGGCGCTGTCGCGCTGGTGCTCGTCGCGCTCGTCGCGGCCTGCTCCGCCGACGACGACTGCCCGCCGAGCGAGTAGCCGTCGCCCCGGCGAAGGCTGGGGCCCCGGCGGGTGAAGGGCCAAAGTGCCTTTCGCTCCCTGGGATGCCAGCCTTCGCTGGCATGGCGTCTAGCCTAGGCGCTCATCGGCACGTGCCCGGGCGCTGAGGCGACGCGTCCGAGCCACGCCGTCACCGCTGGATAGCCGCCGAGATCGAATCCCCCCTCCTCGGCGACATGCGTGTAGGCGTAGAGGACGATGTCGGCGAGGCCGAGGCGATCGCCGACCAGGAAGGCGCGGCTGGCGAGATGCTCGTCCATCAGCCTCAGCGCGGCGTCCCCCGCCTGTCGCTTGACGGGGAGCATCGCCCGCTGAAGGTCGTTCAAATGCGCCTCGCCGACGAAGGCGAGCCAGAAGCGCAGGGTCGCGACGTTGGGCTCGTGATTATATTGCTCGAAGAACATCCAGCGCAGCATGTCGGCGCGCTCGAACCGGCCTTCGGGCAACAGATCCGAACCTTCGGCCAGATAGAAGCAGGCGGCGTTGCTTTCCGGGATGAACCGTTGGCCGACCTGAAGCACGGGAATGCGGCCGTTCGGGTTGATCTTGGCGAGGAAGTCGGACGTCCGGGTTTCGCCCTTCATGATGTCGTACTCCCGCCGCTCCACGGCGATGCCGAGAAGGGCGGCGGTGAGCCGAATCTTGTAGCAATTGCCGGACTGGCGATATTCGTGAAGGACAAGCGCCTCGGCCATGCGCGGTCAGTGCCACCGGCCGCGCCGCACGACAATCGCTAAGTCTAGTCCTCGGTCATCGGCGACAGATTCACCTTGTTCGAAGACAGGCAGCCCTCCACCGCGTCGTTGATCCTGCCGTTGATCATGCTGCACGTCGCCCACCAAGGGCTGTCGGTGCATTGGAGCGTCAGGGTTTGCGCGCGCGGATTATAGTTCCAGGCGACCGTGAAGCCGTCCTTGGTCCCCGATCCGGAATTCGAGTTGATCGTCATACCATATTTGGCGGCGGCGGCCTTGCAGCAATCGAACGCCGCGGCCGTGACATTATTGTAGGAAAGCATGGCGCAAGCTGACATGATCTATCCTTTCGAAGGTGAATCGCCCCAATGAAATCCCCCGACGGCAAAGTCGGCACGCAGGAAAAACCTTGATAAGATAAAAGATCAATTCTGGCCATCGAGATCGTGCCCTGTGCCGGAAATATGCAGTGATGATCCGGTTCAGGCGGCGCGGGCCGTCGCTGTTTCTGTCCGGCCGATACTGGAATGTGGCGGCCGCACAAGCGGTTATGACTCCAGGACTTCCAGCACGATCTTGCCGACATGATCGCCGCTTTCCATGAGACTGTGCGCGGCGGCGGCTTTGCCGAGAGCGAAAGTGGCGTGGATGACCGGGCGGATGCGGCCCGCTTCGAGATGCGGCCAGACCACGTCGCGAAGCTCGGCGGCGAGAGCCGCCTTGAACTCGACCGGACGGGCGCGGAGGGTGGAGCCGGTGAGGGTGAGGCGCTTGCGCATCACCTCCCAAAGGGGGATTTCCGCCATTGGGCCGCGCTGGGCGGCGATCGAGACGTGGCGGCCTTCCTCGGCAAGACACGCGAGGTTGCGCGCCAGATAGTCGCCGCCGACCATGTCGAGCACGACCGCGACGCCGGCGCCGCCGGTGATCTTCTTCACCTCCGCGACGAAGTCCTGGCCGCGATAATTGACCGCGTGGCCGGCGCCGATCGCGAGCGCGGCGGCGCATTTCTCGTCGCTGCCGGCGGTGACGACGACATGCAGGCCGAACACCTTGCCGAGGAGGATGGCGGTGGTGCCGATGCCGCTTGTGCCGCCGTGGACGAGGATCGTGTCGCCCGCTGTGGCGCCGCCCAGACGGAAGAGGTTGGCCCAGACGGTGAAAAAGGTCTCCGGCAGCGCCGCCGCTTCGATCATATCGAGGCCGGCCGGCACTGGCAGGCACTGGCCGGCGGGCGCCGCGCAATATTCGCCATAGCCGCCGCCGGCGACAAGGGCGCAGACGGCCTGTCCGAGCAAGGCCGGGGCGGCTCCCTCGCCGAGGGCGACCACGATACCCGCCACTTCGAGACCCGGAATGGTCGGCGCCCCGGGCGGCGGCGGGTAGAAGCCGAGGCGCTGCATCACGTCGGGCCGGTTGACGCCCGCGGCGGCGACCCGGATCAGCACCTCGCCGGCAGCCGGCTTCGGCACCGGCCGCTCGACCGGCTGCAGCACCTCGGGTCCGCCCGGCGCGGACGGATCGATCGCGGTCATGGTCTCGGGGATTGCGTCCATGCGGCCACGCCTCGCGCCGAAAGCATTGCGGCGCAAGCCCCTCGGGTTGACACAGGGGGGCCGAAAGGGGGATTCTGCGCGCATGGATCTGGAAGAGCTCTTCCCGAACAAGCCCGAGGACCCGCTGACTCTGCTGGCGCGTCAGGACCTCGACCCGCTGTCGGTCGACGAGCTCCACGCCCGCATCGAGGCGCTCGAAATCGAGATCGCGCGGGTGCGCGCGAAGATCGACGCGGCGGTTAACCATCGGGCAAGCGCCGAGCAGCTATTCAAGAAATGACGAGAGCCGGGGAACATTCGGCCTTTTCCCCAGCTTTTTTGGAGGTGCGCTTGATGGCGGCAGTGCGAAGCCCGACATTGAGGCCAAGCAGTCCGTGATCATCGCGGGCTATCAGGAGTATTAGAATTGCCTTCCTTCGCCCGCGAACTTGAACAGACCCTGCATACCGCACTGGCGGAAGCCAGCGGCCGCCGGCACGAATATGCGACGCTCGAGCATTTGCTGCTCGCCCTTACCGAGGACGCCCATGCCTCGAAGGTGATGGGCGCCTGCGGCGTCGACCTGCGCGAATTGAAGGAGGCCGTGCGGGCCTATCTCGACAGCGAGCTCGAGGCGCTCAAGGTCGACGGGCAGACCGATCCGTCGCCGACCAGCGGCTTCCAGCGCGTCGTTCAGCGCGCCATCCTCCACGTCCAGTCGTCCGGCCGCGACGAGGTCACCGGTGCCAACGTGCTCGTCGCGCTCTTTTCCGAGCGCGAGAGCTATGCGGTCTATTTCCTCCAGCAGCAGGACATGAGCCGCCTCGACGCGGTCAGCTACATCAGCCACGGCGTCGGCAAGGGCGAGACCTCCGCCGAGCCGCAGGAAGTCAAGGGCGCCGAGGAATCGAAGCCCGAAGAGGGCAAGAAGAAGAACGAAAGCGCCCTCAAGCAGTTCACCGTCAACCTGAACGAGAAGGCGCTGAGCGGCCGCGTCGATCCGTTGATCGGCCGCGGCCCCGAGGTCGACCGCACCGTCCAGATCCTGTGCCGCCGCTCGAAGAACAACCCGCTTTATGTCGGCGACCCCGGCGTCGGCAAGACGGCGATCGCCGAGGGGCTCGCCCGCAAGATCGTCGAAGGCGACGTGCCCGAGGTTTTGAAGGGTTCCGTCATCTACGCGCTCGACATGGGCGCCTTGCTCGCCGGCACCCGTTATCGCGGCGACTTCGAGGAGCGGCTGAAGGCGGTCGTCACCGAGCTCGAGAAGCTCACCGATTCGATCCTGTTCATCGACGAGATCCACACCGTGATCGGCGCCGGCGCCACTTCGGGCGGCGCGATGGACGCGTCGAACTTGCTCAAGCCGGCGCTTTCGGGCGGCACGATCCGCTGCATCGGCTCGACCACCTACAAGGAGTTCCGCAACCATTTCGAGAAGGACCGGGCCCTGCTCCGGCGCTTCCAGAAGATCGACGTCAACGAGCCGACCGTCGAGGATACGATCAAGATTCTCGCTGGTCTCAGGACCGCGTTCGAGGAGCATCACAAGGTCAAGTACACGCCCGACGCGATCAAGGCGGCGGTCGAGCTCTCGGCCCGCTACATCAACGACCGCAAGCTGCCCGACAAGGCGATCGACGTGATCGACGAGGTCGGCGCGATGCAGATGCTGGTGCCGCCGTCCAAGCGCAAGAAGACGATCACCACCAAGGAGATCGAGCAGGTCATCTCGACCATCGCCCGCATCCCGGCGAAGAGCGTCTCGGCCGACGACAAGAAGACGCTCGAGCATCTCGATCGAGACCTCAAACGGGTCGTGTTCGGGCAGGACAATGCGATCAACCGGCTCGCCTCGGCGATCAAGCTCTCACGGGCCGGCCTGCGCGACCCCGACAAGCCGATCGGCTCCTATCTGTTCAGCGGCCCGACCGGCGTCGGCAAGACCGAGGTCGCGCGCCAGCTCGCCTCGATCATGGGCATCCCGCTGCAGCGCTTCGACATGTCCGAATATATGGAGCGCCACTCGGTCAGCCGCCTGATCGGCGCGCCTCCCGGCTATGTCGGCTACGACCAGGGCGGCCTGCTCACCGATGCGGTCGACCAGCATCCGCACTCCGTGCTGCTGCTCGACGAGATCGAGAAGGCGCATCCCGACCTGTTCAACATCCTCCTCCAGATCATGGACAATGGCCGGCTCACCGACCATCACGGCAAGACGGTCGACTTCCGCAACGTCATCCTGATCATGACCACCAATGCGGGCGCCAGCGACATGGCGCGCGAGGGCCTCGGCTTCGGCAACAACACGCGAGAAGGCGAGGACGAGGAAGCGATCAAGCGGATGTTCACGCCGGAATTCCGCAACCGCCTCGATGCCATCGTCCCGTTCAGCTATTTGCCGACCGAAGTGGTGGCGCGGGTGGTGGACAAGTTCATCCTCCAGCTCGAGCTGCAGCTCGCCGACCGCAACGTCCATATCGACCTCGACGACGAGGCGAGGAAGTGGCTGACCTCCCGTGGCTACGACAAGCTCTACGGCGCCCGGCCGATGGGCCGCCTCGTCCAGGAGAAGATCAAGCAGCCGCTCGCCGAGGAATTGCTGTTCGGCAAGCTGATCCACGGCGGCGAGGTCAAGGTCACCATCAAGGACGACGCCCCCGCCTTCGAGATGGTCGCCGCCGCCCCCAAGCCGTCGAAAAAGAAGGGCAAGAAAGCCGCCGAGCCCGAAGGCGAGCAGGGCCAGCCGGAGGAGCAGGCCTGAGTCCGAGCATTCGGGCTATTTTTCCTCAATCGGCCGCGTCAATTTGGACTCTCTAGCTCGGCGAGTATGCGGTCTGCCTGCTCCACCAGCTCGGACGCGGCCAGCTCGACCGCGACCCCGCGCGCTTCGCGGACCGAGGTGAGGGTTTTGCCTAAGGCCGTCCGATCCTTGGCGAGGCGCGCAATCCGCGCAGCGATCTCGGCCTGGTCGAGCCGTATCGACGCCCAGCGAAACGGATGCTCGTTCCGAGTCCATACCTTCAGGCCGGCTTCATAGGCCGCCACCGCCTCTTCCATGAGGCTCGCGTCATTCGTGCGACGGCCGAATCCGCCTAGGGCCAAGGCGAGGTTTATCTGACCAGTCGCCCATTGTCTCGGCGCCAGATCGAAAGTCGTGATCGCCAGCGACTCGCGCAGGACGGCAATGGCTTCCGGATATTGCGAGAGGCCCCCTTCCCGCTTGGCAAGCGCAGTCAAGGCCACGCCTATATTTCCTTGGATCACCGCCCAGGCGAGTGGCGCGCGTGCCCGCGTGATCGTCCGTTGTGCCAACCGGTAGGTCCGCACCGCCTCTTCGATTCCGTTGGGCCGCCCGTCGAGCTCCGCGATTCGAAACTGGCTGTTGGCGACATTGATCAGCGTGTCGGCGACCTTGCCGGGCTGCCGTACCTCCTCGTAGACCTTTATCGCTTCGCGATAGGCCGTGAGGGAGTCCTCAAGCGTCGACCTGGAATCCAGCATGTGCCCCAGATTGTGGAGGGCAAAGCCGAGGTCGTTCATCGTATCAGCCCATTCGACCGGGTATTTTTCTCTTGGGACAAGTGGCAGCGCGGTGCCGTGAAGGATTGCAACCTGGCGTCGAACGGGCTCGGTGCGGCCGGTGAATCGCGCGGAACGTCCGAACATGTCGGCGGCCAGATAGGCCAGCCGGAGGCGAACGGCGTGATTGAGGCCCGGCTCGGCCATGGCGGCAAGATAAAGGTCCGCCGCGTCGGCATGATCGCCCTGCAGGATAGCGGTCCTGGCTTCCGCGTCGATGGCGTTCAACCAGGCGACGACGGCTGGACGGCTCTGCTCGACTCGGGCGGCTTGTTGTCGCTGGAGCCGTATCTCAGCCAGGCTCCGGCGAGCCTCGTCGAACCGGCCCGCTGTGAATCCGCGTTCCGCGAGCCCTATCGCCTGCTCCGTCTCCCTTGTCGGCGGCGGGACGGCGACCGCAGCCGCCTGCGCGCGCAACCCCGCTATCGCCGATCTAGCCTCAGCCGCCTCCCGGGCCGTGGATTCGACCAGGGCGATCAATTCGGAGTCGCTGATGTCGCGATTGACGCTGAGGCGTTGCGCGAGCGCGCTGCGCAGAGTCGCGTAATTGATACGATGGCGTTCCGAGGCGCGCTCGATCCGCTGATTCTCCCGCGCCAGACGCTGGTTGGTATTGAGGAGCTGCCGCCTCTCGGCGGGAGACGCCGGGCGGCCCGCCTCGGGTATGGTCTGGGATGCCGACGCGTACGACATGCACGCCAAGCCAAAGGCGACCAGCCGACGCGGCCTCATTCGCAGCGATCCAGTTCCAGCGGCACCTCGCTTGCCTGGTCGTCCCACGTCAGACGTTCGGTCGCTCCGTTGGTCGCGAAAGTGAACGTCGCCGCCTTGCCGCGTGCGCTCCTCGGCTCCTCGCCGCGGACTTCGAGAACGTCCCCGCGCGCCGAGGTTATGGTAGCCACGAGCCGGTAAGCCGGAGCTCCGGCCGGGCGCCGCTCGGCATCCACGATGACCGCCTGCTCCCGGATCGAGAAGCGGTAGGCGACCCCGCACCCCGGCTCGCCCCACAGCCCCGGCAGCACCTGCGCGATCCGAGCCGGAGCGACCGGATGCGGCGCGGTCTTTGCGAGTATCTGACGGACGTCCCCGCTGATCTGCTCGACGCCGCGCTCGATGGTCCCGGGCTCGCTTTCCACCGCCGGGCGCGGCTCAAAAAGCGACAAGGCGTCGGTCATCACGCCAAATGCGGCGAAGATGGCGACGAAAAGGCCGGCGAGCGGTCGTGGCTGAAGCCAGGCTCCGGTCCGCTTCGCCTTCCAGGCTTCGTCATTTCCAACGACGAGCGCCGCCACGGCGGCGGTCGCGCCGATTAGCAGGAGCGAGGCCTTCGCCCAGGCCCCTGTCTCCTTATCGAGTGCGGTCCCAGCGACGAGCAGAAAGAGCAAGGCCGCGCATAGTATGGCGAGCGCCAGAACCAGCCAGCCGGTCGTGCGCCTCCATTTGAATTTGCTCACCGCTAACGCCCCTTCCGACCCAGTCTCCTCCGCATCGCGAAGAGCGGTCAAGTGTCATTCGGCAAGCCGCCTTTTCAATTCACCCGCGACCGCGATAAGGTCCGGCGACGTTCCAGGAAGGATAGTTCATGTCCGACACCAGCCTCACCTTCTATACCAATCCGATGTCGCGCGGGCGGATCGTGCGCTGGATGTTGGAGGAGGTCGGTCATCCCTATGAGACGGTGCTGCTCGACTACGGCACGACGATGAAGGCGCCCGAATATCTGGCCGTCAACCCGATGGGGAAAGTCCCCGCCATCAAGCATTGCGACACCGTCGTCACCGAGGCGGGGGCGATCTGCGCCTATCTCGCCGACGCCTTCCCCGACGCCGGCCTCGCGCCGCCTTCCGGGAACGCGCGGCGCGGGCCTTATTATCGCTGGATGTTCTTCGCCGCCGGTCCGGTCGAGGCGGTGATCACCGGCAAGTCGCTCGGCCTGCTCGCGCCGCCCGACAAGAAGATGATGGCCGGCTATGGCAGCTTCGAGGAGACGATCGACACGCTCGAGCGCTGCGTCGGCGCCGGCCCCTACATATGCGGCGAGCAATTCACCGCCGCCGATGTCTATGTCGGCTCGCAGATCGGCTGGGGGATGATGTTCGGCTCGATCGACAAGCGGCAGGCATTCGTCGACTATTTCGGCCGGATCAGCAGCCGGCCGGCCGCCATCCGCGCCCGCGAGATCGACGATGCCTTGATGCCGGAGCAGAGCCGGCCGCAGCCGCAGCAGGCCTGACATGGCCGACCTTCGCACCGCCGCCATTGCCCTTTACGACCACTACACCCACGACGGCATGGATCGCCGCGCCTTCATGGCGGAGCTGACCCGGCTCGCCGGCAGCGCCGCTGCGGCCTCGGTGCTGCTCGCCTCGATCGCCGCCGATCCAGCCGCGGCGGCGCTGGTCGCGGAGGAGGATTCGCGGGTGCGAGCCCGGCGGATGAGCTGGCCCGTAGGCCCGGGCCGGACGATGAAGGGCTATCAGGCCGAGCCCCGCAAGCCGGCGGGGCCGCTCGGCTCGATCCTCGTCATCCACGAGAATCGGGGCCTCAACGCCCATATCCAGGACGTCGCCCGGCGCCTCGCCGTCGCCGGCTACCGGGCGGTGGCGGCGGATTTCCTGTCGCCCGTCGGCGGCACCCCCGCCGACGAAGACGCGGCCCGCACGGCGATCGGCAAGCTGGACCTGGGCCAGGCGGCCGCCGATGCGGTGGCGACGCTGCGCCTGCTCAAATCCCTGCCTGGCAGCAACGGCAAGGCCGGCGCCGTCGGCTTTTGCTGGGGCGGGGGCATGGTCAACCGCATCGCGGTCGCCGCGGGCGAGGCGCTGGACGCGGGCGTCGCCTTCTACGGCCCGGCGCCCGATCCGGCGCTGGCGCCGCAGGTGCGCCCACCGCTGCTCCTCCATTATGCGGGCCTCGACGAACGCGTGAACAAGACCGGCCTGCCCTGGCGCGACGCGCTCCAGGCGGCGGGCAGGACGGTGGAAGCGCACGTTTATCCGAACGTCAACCACGCCTTCCACAACGACACTTCGGTCGAGCGCTATGACAAAGCGGCGGCGACGCTCTCCTGGCAGCGCACGCTCGAATTCTTCCGCCGCTACGTCGCCTAGCTCAGAGGAACCAGGCGGTCGCGGCGGCGATCAGCACCAGCTTCACCAGCCAGCCGGCGATGTGGCTCAGCGTCACGCGCGCGTCGATCTTGATGAACAGGCTGTTTGCGAGCAGGAGCGGCAAGGGCGCAATCAGCCAGATCATCGACGCGAGCTTCAGCGCGCCGACGAGGTCGGTCTGGCCGAGCTTGAAGGCGAGCGCGACGAAGCCGCCGGCGGTGAACAGGGAGAGCGCCTGGGCGGCGAGGATGCGCTTGCGCTCCCGCAATCCCGGCCGCCACACTTCGGGATGGACCTGATAGCGGTCGTGAAAAAGAATTCCGGCGAACAGCCAGTCGGCCAGCGAGCCGAGCACAGCTCCCGCCAGCACCGCCCACACTAGGTCGAGATCCATGGCCCGTCCCCCTCCGGCGCGAGCCTATCACGGACGGGAGGCGGGCAAAAGAAAGGCCCGGCGTCGCCGCCGGGCCTTTCCGTCATCCCAGGCGCGGCCGATCAGTCGCGGCTGCCGAGGAATTGCAACAGGAAGGTGAACATGTTGACGAAGTCGAGGTAAAGCGACAGCGCGCCCATGATCACCGTCTTCCCGGCCATGTCGGTGCCCGCCACGTAGGCGTACATGCTCTTGATCCGCTGCGTGTCGTAGGCGGTGAGCCCCGCGAAGATGAGCACGCCGATGGCGCTGATCGCCAGGGTCATTGCCGGCGACTGGAACCACAGGTTGAGCAGCAACGCGACGATCAAGCCGACCACGCCCATAATCAGGAAGGTGCCCAAGCCGGAAAGATCCCGCTTCGTCGTGTAGCCGTAGAGGCTGAGCGACAGGAATGCCGCCGAGGTTGCGAAGAAGGTCAGCGCGATCGACGATCCAGTATAGACCAGGAATATCGAGGCCATGGACAGGCCCATCACGGTCGCGAACGCCCAGAAGAGCAGCTGCGCCATGCCGGTCGAAAGCCGGTTGATGCCAAAGCTCAGCACCATCACAAAGGCCAGCGGCGACAGCATGATAACCCATTTGAGGAGGCCGGGGCCGAGCAGGATCGTCTCCGCCGCGCCCGAACGGGCGAACAGCAGGGCGACGATGCCGGTGAGCAGCACGCCCGAAGCCATGTAATTGTAAACCGACAGCATGTAGGACCGCAGGCCCGCGTCTACGGCGATGCCTTCCCGGCCTATCGTGCCGGCCGTCTGCGGCGTGGCGGTCGCGCGCGGGTCAAATCCGTTAGCCATTTTGAAGTCTCTCCTTTGACGGCGAAAATACGACGCCGCTCCCGGCAATATCGGGAGATTGGGGGATACATTCAAGGAAAACCGGTACGCACCGCGCGCCGGGGCGGCTAAAGAGGCGGCCATGCATCGCCTGTTCGTCGCGATCCGTCCGCCGGCACCGGTCCGCGCCCGGCTCCTCGACCTGATGGGCGGCGTCGCCGGCGCCCGCTGGCAGACCGACGGCCAGCTGCACCTGACGCTGCGCTTCATCGGCGAGGTCGACCGGCATTTGGCGCGCGACGTCGACGCGGCGCTGAGCTCCGTCCACCATCCCGGCTTTTCGGTCGCGCTGAACGGTCTCGGCGGGTTCGAGCGACGCGGCGAGCCGGTCACGCTCTGGGCCGGCGTCGCGCCGCACGAACCGCTGCATGCGCTTCACAGGAAAGTGGACCAGGCGCTGGTCCGCGCCGGCGTCGAGCCGGACCGGCGCGCATACATGCCGCATATCACCATCGCCCGACTGCCCCGCGGCGCCGGGCCGGTGCGCTCGCTGATCGAGCAATCGGGCGGTGTTTCCGGCCCGCCCTTCGCGGTCGAGGAATTCTGCCTCTACGAGAGCCGGCTCGCGCCCGAGGGCCCGATCTATACGGTGGCGGAGCGCTATGCGCTCGGCTGAAGCGGCCGGCTTGCCGTCGCAGCGCAGCGCCGCTCAACAGCGCGCGAGCAGGCGGTCGACCAGGTCGGCGTAGCGGGGGCCGAACAGCCGCAGATGCACCAGAGCTGGGAAGAGCTGGTAGATGGGCCGCCGTTCCCGCCAGCCCGGCTCGAGCGGGCCATAGGCGTCCCAGAAGGCTTCGGGCGGGTCCCCGAACAAGGTCAGCATCGCCAGGTCGACCTCGGCATGACCGCCATAGCAGGCCGGATCGATCAAGGCGGCGAGGCGGCCGCCGGCGACGAGAATGTTGCCGCTCCACAGGTCGCCGTGAAGGAAGGCCGGCGAGGGCGCGGGCGGCAGGCGATCCGCAAGGCGCGTCGCCAGCCGTTCCACCCGCTCGCGAGTCGGCCGGTCGAGGATGCTCGCCGTCGCCGCCAGGCGCTGCTCGCCCCAGAAAGCCGGCCAGTCGGAAGTCTGCCGGTTGTCGAGCGCGACCGTGCCGATCCGATAGTCGACCGGCCAGCCATAGCGCTCGCCCGTCCGGGCATGCAGCCGTCGCACCGCCACGCCGATGTCGGCCCAGGCGTTGGGGCTCAACACCCCGTCGTTGGGCACATGCTCGAGCAGCAGCACGCCGTCATGCTCGCCCTCGACGGTCGGCGTCGGCACGCCCACCCCGGCCAGAGCACGCAGCATCGCCGCTTCCGTCGCCACCGCCGGCCCGCCCTTGGCGACGGTGCAGCGCCCGTCCGGCCGACGCAGCAGCAGAACTTCCGAAAGATCGCCGCCGGCGAGGCGCTCGAGCTGGTCCTCGGCGACGCCGGTCAGCTCGGCGACCTTGCGGGCGAAGGCCGTCATCCTCCGCGGTCGATCTTGCGCGCCAGCCCTCGGGCGCCTTCGCTCACATCTTTCCACGCCGCGTCGAAATGGCTGTCGTCGCCATGATAGGGATCCGCCACCGCCTGGCCCTGCCGGCCTTCGACATGATCGAGCAGCAGCGAGAGCTCGGCGCGGCCGTCGGGCGGCCGCAGCCGCTCGAGGTCGCGCAAATTGTCCGCGTCGAGCGCGACGATATGGTCGAAGCGGCGAAAGTCCGCGGGCGTCACCTGCCGAGCCCTCAGATGGGCGATGTCGACGCCGTTGCGGGCCGCCACCGCCGCCGCGCGCGGATCCGGCGGATAGCCAATATGCCAGTCGCCGGTGCCGGCGGAGTCGATCTCCACCTCGAGCCCGAGCCGCTCCGCCTCTCGGCGGAAGGCCGCCTCGGCGAGCGGCGACCGGCAGATATTGCCGAGGCAGACGAACAGGACGGAGCTCTTCATGGATCATGCCGTGTTGCCAAAGCGCGCCGCTCTGCTAGCCAGATGAGAAGAACAGCACAATGCGAGGGTGTATGGCGTCGAACCCGGATGTGACCGCGGCCGCGGCTTCCTCTCCCGTGCGCGTCGGCGCCTATGCCTGGTACGCCCTGATCGTCCTCGTCCTGGTCTACGTGCTCAACTTCATCGACCGCCACATCCTCTCCATCCTCGCCCAGGACATCAAGCGCGACCTCGGCCTCGAGGACGCCCAGATCGGCTTCCTCTACGGTACCGCCTTCGCGGTCTTCTATGCTCTGTTCGGGATTCCGCTCGGGCGGCTGGCCGACAGCTGGTATCGCGGCCGGGTGATGGCGATCGGGCTGGCGCTCTGGTCCGCGATGACGGCTCTGTCCGGCTTCGCCAGCAGCTTCACGATGCTGGCCGTCGCCCGCGTCGGCGTCGGCATCGGCGAGGCCGCCGCCTCGCCCGCGGCCTATTCGATGATCTCGGACTGGTTTCCCAAGGAGAAACGGGCGACCGCTCTGTCCATCTATTCGAGCGGTCTCTACATCGGCGGCGCGCTCAGCCTGCCGATCGGCGGCTTCGTGCTCAGCCGCTGGAACATGGCCTGGCCCAACCCGGCCGAGGCGCCGCTCGGCCTGGTCGGCTGGCAGGCCGCCTTCCTCGCGGTCGGCATACCGGGGCTGCTGGTCGCCTTGTGGGTGCTGTCGCTGAGGGAGCCGCAGCGCGGCGCCTCGGACGGCCTGCCGCAGCCGATCGTCCGCCCCCACGCCTGGCGCGATTTCGGCCGCGAGCTGATCGCGATCCTGCCGCCGCTGACCCTGCTCAACGTCTCCCGCATTCCCGGCGCGCTCAAGGTCAACCTGGTCGTGCTGGCGATCGTCGCCCTGTGTGCGTTCGCGCTGGTCCGGCTGACCGGAGACCTGCCGCAATGGTCGGCTTACGGCTTGGGCGTCTACGCGGTCTTCTCGTGGGTCCAGTCGCTCAAGAATCGCGATCCGGCGACTCACCGCCTGATCTGGGGGACGCCGCTCACCATCGTCCTCACCATTTCGTTCGGCAGCATCTCGTTCGTCACTTACGCCGTCAGTTTCTGGGGCCCGCCCTATGTGCTGCGTACCTTCTATCCCGACCCGACCGGGGCGGCTTTCTACATGGGCGGCATGACTGCGGCGGAGGAGGTCGCCTTCGTCATGGGCTGGGGTGCGGCGATCTCGGCCGCCGCCGGCGTGATCATGGGCGGCGTGGTCGCCGACTTGTGGCGCCGGACCGATCCGCGCGGCCGCATCTTCGTCAACATGGCTTCGGTGATCCTGGCGGCGCCGCTCACCTGGTTCATCTTCACCACCGATTCGGTGGCGGCCTTCTACTGGGTGTTCCCGCTCGCCCATATGTGCGGCGCGGCCTGGGTCGGGGCGGCGGTGGCGACGCTTCAGGACCTCGTCCTGCCGCGCATGCGCGGCACCGCCGGCGCCACCTACATCCTCGGCACCACGATGATCGGCCTCGCGCTCGGACCCTATTGCGCGGGCAAGGTCGCAGACGTCGCCGAAAGCCTGCGCATCGGCATCTTCGCTCTCTATCTGATCGTCCCGCTGACCCTGCTCGGCCTGTGGCTCGGCAGCCGCCGGATCGCCGATCTCGAAGCCACCAAGGTCGAACGCGCCCGCGCCGCCGGCGAGGCGATCTGATATCCCCCATCGAACGTGGGGAGGACAGGCATGAGCTAGCCGAGCACGCCGCAGGCGATCCGGCCGCCGCTATTGCCGGAGGGATCGGTCCGGAAATCGTCGGGCTTGGCGTGGATCACGACCGCGGCGCCGTTTTCGTCGATCAGCTTGGTCGGGCTCATCCCCGACAGGCTGGCATTGGGAATCGTATATTCGAAGCTGCCGCGGCCGTCGGTGCCGACCAGCAAATTGGGCAGATCGCCCTTGTGCATCCCCTTCGGATTGTCCTTGCCGTGCATCTGCCCGGTCGGGTTCCAGTGCGGCCCGGCGCTGGTGAAGGCGGGCGGGTCGCAGCGCCCGACATTATGGAGATGCAGGCCATAGGCGCCGGCGCTCATCGCCACCGCCTCGACCCTTACCCGCAGGCTGTCGCCGGACTGCTCGACGGTGGCGCGGGCGCGGGTGCGGCCCTGCGCGTCGCGCAAGTCGGCATTGAGAACGGGTGGCCCGATCGTCGACGAGACCACCGCGCCCTCGTCCTCGGCGCCGTCGCGGTCCGTCGCACAGGCGGCGAGCGCGAGAGCGGCGCCTCCCATCATCAGCCAGCGAGCCTGTCTCATCCTCGGTCTCCTTCGCCAGGTTGAACGATCCGGCAGTGGAACGGTTGCCGCCTCAGCCCCGCGGCGGCCGGCCGATGCCGAACCAGCGCAACCCCGCTTCCTCGACCTCCTCCGGCGGATAGACGCTGCGCAGGTCGACGAACAGCGGCTGGGCCATGGCGAGCGCCAGCCGCTTGAGGTCGAGCGCGCGCAGCACGTCCCACTCGGTCACCAGAACGACGGCGTCGGCGCCCGCCGCGGCGCGATAGGGGCTGTCGAAGAAGTCGACGTCGGGCATCAAGGGCCGCGCCTGTTCGGTTCCTTCGGGGTCGTAGCCGCGCACGCTCGCGCCGGCGTCCTGCAGCGCCTGGACGATGCTCAGCGAGGGCGCCTCGCGCATGTCGTCGGTATTGGGTTTGAAGGTAAGGCCGAGCAGGGCGACGGTGCGGCCGCGGGCCTCGCCGCCCAGCGCCTGGACCACCTTGCGGCCCATCGCACGCTTGCGCGCGTCGTTCACCTTGACCACCGATTCGACGATCCTGAGCGGCGTCTGATGGTCCTCGGCGGTCTTGAGGAGGGCGAGCGTGTCCTTGGGAAAGCAGGAGCCGCCGTAGCCGGGTCCGGCATGGAGGAACTTCGCGCCGATGCGGTTGTCGAGGCCGATGCCGCGGGCGACGTCCTGGACGTCGGCGCCGACGATCTCGCACAAATCGGCGACCTCGTTGATGAAGGTGATCTTGGTCGCCAGAAAGGCGTTGGCGGCATATTTGATCAGCTCGGCCGTGCGCCGGCCGGTGAACATGAGCGGCGCCTTGTTGAGGTAGAGCGGCCGGTAGATTTCGCGCATCAGCTCCGCCGCCGCCGCGTCGTCGGTACCGACGACGATCCGGTCCGGCCGCTTGAAATCCTCGATCGCCGCGCCTTCGCGGAGGAATTCGGGGTTGGAGACCACCCAGGCCTGCGCGTCGGGCGCGGTCTCGCGGATGATCCGCTCGACCTCGTCGCCGGTGCCGACCGGAACGGTCGATTTGGTCACCACCACCGCCGGCCCGCGCAGTGATCGCGCAATTTCCTCGGCGGCGCGGAAGACGTAGCTGAGGTCGGCATGTCCGTCGCCGCGGCGCGACGGCGTGCCGACGGCGATGAAAACCGCTTCGGCCCCGTCGACGCCTTGCTCTAGGTCGGTGCTGAAGGTGAGACGGCCGCCTCGCACGTTGCGCTCGACCAGCTCGTCGAGGCCGGGCTCGAAGATCGGCATCGTCCCCTGCCGCAGCGCCTCGATCTTGGCGGCGTCCTTATCGACGCAGATGACGTCGTGCCCGAAATCGGAAAAGCAGGCGCCGGACACCAGGCCGACATAGCCGGTACCGATCATCGCGATGCGCATCGATTGTCCTTGCCCTCGGCGGAAGGCGACCGCTTAGCCCGCCGCCGTTCGGCGCGACAAGGACTTTCCACCCCCGGCGCCTCCGCCCGGCGGTCCGGACAAAAAGAAAGGAGCCGGCTCGAAAGCCGGCTCCCTCCTTGTTCTTGGCGTTGCGCCGCCGGAGCGGCGAACCCCCTTCTTACCAGCCGGAGCCGGGTCCGAAGGTGATCTCCACGCGCCGGTTCTGCGGTTCGCGGACACCGTCGGCGGTCTCGACCAGCGGCCGGCTTTCGCCGAAGGCTTCCGTGGTCATGACGCCGTCGGGGATGCCGCGGCCGGCCAGGTACGAGCGGACGTTCGCGGCGCGACGCTGCGACAGGCCGACATTGTACTGGTCCGAACCCGAACGGTCGGCGTGGCCCGCGATCATCACCTGGGCCTGGCCGCAGGTCTGATACGCGGAAGCCGCATTGTCGAGGATCGCCGCAGCCTGCGGAGTGATCTCGTCCTTGTCCCAGTCGAAGAAGACCATGAACGGACCCGCGACGCATGCCGGCGGCGGGGGCGGCGGAACCGGCTCCGGCGGCGGCGGCGGCACCGGCATCGGCGGCGGCGGCGGCGGCGGAACGGGGATCGGCTCCTCGGCGCCACCGAAGTTGAAGGTGATGCCGCCCAAGAGGCTGTGCGAACGGAAGCGGAGCTCGGCTTCGTCGCCGTTGAACGCCGTCATGCGGACCTTGTCGACGTTGAAGAAGCGATACTTCACCGTGACGTCGATATTGTCGCTGACTGCCTGACGAACGCCGGCGAAGACCTGCCAGGCAAGCTTCGAATCCGAATCGTCGAGGAAGGGAGTGGCGTTGGCGAAGTTGCGGTAGTTGTTCGCCTTGACACGGGCCATGCCGACACCGCCGCCGACGAAGCCGGAAATTCCGTCATCGTCGCCGAAGTCCAGCATGCCGTTGATCATAAAGCTCATGACGCTGGTGTTGCCACCCGCGTCGCGGGAAGTCGCGAAGTTCGGGCCTTCCAGAGGGAGGCGGATCGTGGTGTTGTAGGCCTCGAGATCCGCCTTCTTGTATGCGGCTTCGGCCTCGATCCGGAATCCGCCCAGATCGTAACCGACGAACAGGCCACCATCGTAACCATATTCGTGGCTTAGCCTGAGAGCGTTGTCGACTGCGCCGATATCGACGTCGGTATCTTCGACGATCATCGCACCGAATTCGCCGCCAACGTACCAGGCGCCATCGCGCGCAAAGGCAGGTGTTGCGAGCAAGGTGGATGAAAGCGCCATTGCGATGGCGAGCTTCCGCATAATCTTCCCCTTTCTTTTGCGTCCCTACGGGAACGACCATGAACTCAATACGGGATGCGGAGTTTCCGCGCAAGCACGCTTATCCCCACAAATGTTGCCGAAATGCCTCACTGAATCCGTTTATGAATCCTGAAAAGCCCCTCGTCACACCGCCCGCAAACGACCCTCTGCCGTCTTGGTTTCATGTCGGCAACAAAAATGCTCACTCGATCAGCCCATGTGACATTAATGCCGCAGTGAGGGCATTGATCGCGGCCCGCGCCTCGACGTCTATTATCGTTCCGCCAGAAGGACTTGGCACACCCGGTTGGCGCGCGCCGACGACCTGGACTCCGCCGACCGCGACGCCCGCGCAGACCAGCTCGCCACCCCGCCACTGGAGTCCGTCCCACAGCAGCGGCAGGCTCGCCGACTTGTTCCAGGCGATCGTTCCCGGCGACGGCGCGACGAAGCGCCAGCCTCCCTCGCTCCACATCGCGATCATGTCGTCGCGCCCGGTCCAGTCGCCGCCGGCGGCGGCGGCGACGATCCAGCATTGCCCCTCGTCCGGAGCGGCCGGCGGCGACGAGGTTGGGGCGCCTTCCACTGCCGGATGGAGGGCGAGGTCGATCCGGGTCAGCGCCTCGTTGTGGAAAAGCTCCTTCTGCGCCTGGCCCGGAACGATGAAGGGCAGCGCGAAGCGCGGTGTCGTATCCGCCATATCGAATCTCCTCAGCCGATGATGCGGGAGGCCGGCCGCGACGCGGCCGAGGTGCCGAGCTGGACGACTGCGATCGTCAGCGGCCCGGCCAGCCCGTCGGCCGCCTGCTCGGCCGCCGTGTAGAGATAGGCTGGCGCGGGCAGGGTCAGGCTCCGTTCGAAGCCCTCGCCGGCCAGCGTCAGCCGGTAGCTTTCCGTCTCCTCCCCGAGCGGCGTATCGCTGCCGCTCAGCCACACCCAGCCGTTGCGGCTGCGGCGGACCCAGCCGATCGCCATGTCGCCATTGGCCAGCATTTCCGCCCGCAGGTGCACCGGCGATGGCGGCCGCATCGCCTCGCCGCCGATCTGGCGCAGCGCCAGCACGCCGTCCGGGTCGCCGAGGCCGGTCGCCAGCAGGCGCGCCTCTCCGCCCAGCGAGCCGAGCGGAGCGTCGATCGCGGCGAGGCTTTCCGCCTCGATCAGCACGAACGGGTCGCCGGCCGCGTGCAGGGATGCGGCCCATTCGGTGCCCCTTCGGCCGCGCAGCAGGCGCGCGAGCCGGAAGCGCCGCCCGCCGAGCGGCTCGGCGACTCCGAACTGGATCAGCTCCTCGCCGAGCATGGCGAGGTTGGCCCCGGCGGCGAGCGCCGCGTCGCTGCGATTCTCCAGCCACATCGCCTCGTTCAGCAGCTCGATCTCGATCCGGCTGCTCGCGTCGAACAGGGCCGGGCCGACCCCGGCCGGCGCGTCCAGCGCGGTGCCGATGATCGCCGGCGGCGCCGTCGCGCCGGCCGCGATCCAGCTGCCGCCGCCGTCGAAGCTGGCGAGCAGCTCGGCGCGGCGCCAGCCCGCCTGCGCGCCTGCCGCCGCCGCCAGCAGCCGCGGCCGGCGCGGCAGCTCCTCGCCGAGGAGGGGCAGGTCGAGCAGCAGCAGGGAGGTCGGGCCGTGCGGGAGGTCGGGCTGGTCGACCGGGCGGCCCGGACTTGCGTCGAGCGAGGCCGGCGCGGCCGCCGGCACGCCGCTCAGCTCGAGCGTGAGCACCATCCGGTCGAGCGTCCAGCGCGCCAGCTTCCACAGGCCCGGGCGTCCGCCGACACGAAGCTGGCTGCCGGCCCGCAGGCCGAGCCGGGACCAGCCCAGATGCAGCTTTGCGGAGCGCCGTTCGGCCCACAGAGTCTCGAGCCGCCTCGCGACCAGCGCCTTCGCCGTGCCGGCGTCGAGCGCGGCGGCGACCGCGCGCCGGTCGCTGCCGACCGCCGCCCCGGGGCGGCTCGCCCGCTGCAGGCCGGTCTGATAGTCACGGCTCGGCTCGTAATAAGCGAGCGTCGCTTCCGCCGGCACCGAATCGCCGCTGCGCCGCAGCCACTCGCTGCGCCCGCCCGCGCCGGCCGTCGCAGTGCCCGGCTCGGTTTCGCCCAGGATCACGGGCGCGGCCGCGCCGCGGCTCGCGAGCCGCAGCGTCTCGCCATCGTCGACGAGCGAAAGCGGCTCCAGCTCGGCGAGCGCGGCGATCGCCGAGCGCAAGCTGTCGCCGCCGGCCGCATAGCCGCCCAGCATCACCGTCTCGCCCGCCGTGACCAGGCCCTCGGCCAGCGCCGCCGCCACCGCGCCCGCGGTCACCCCGCCCGCGTCCGCCTCGACCTCGAAGGTGAGCGAGGGGATGCGGTTGCCGTAATCGGCGAGCTGGAAATCCTCGAACACGGCATAAGCGAGGCCGCGATAGGCGGGAGTCTCCCCCGCCCCTTCGACCGACGCGATCAGCGGATCGACCGCCTGATTGTCGCCGCCGAGGTGGAGCCGGTAGCCGGTCGCCGTCTTGAAGTCGCCGGCGGCGCCGCGCAGCAGCTTGCCGTCCGCCCATATCCGCCCCACGCCGAGCACCGGCCGCGCCGACAGCGCTACCGCGAAATTGGCCGAATAGCTGTAATTGACGGTCTTGGGCTGGCCCTTGCCGCCGCCGCTCCTCGACCTTTCCTCCTTGACGTCGGTCGCCCAGATCACCGTCCCGGCGACGCGCATCGTCCCGAACAGCTTGGGGATCTGGCTGCCGTAGCTCGACGTCTGTACCGCCAGGTCGCCGAGCCGCGGCCCCTGGCGCGGCTTGGGCGCGAACAGCCGCGCGTCGATCTGCTGGCCGACGATCGCGCCGATCGCGCCGCCGACCGGTCCGCCGACGACGCTGCCGGCGGCGGCGAGCACCAGGGTCGCCATCAGTGCAGCGCCTTCGAGGGGCCGACCAGTTCGGAAGCCAGCGGGTCCTCGGCCGCATCGGCGGCATGCCGCCAGGCGGAGACGGTCGGCCAGGGCACCGCCCCCGGAACCTCGACGGTGCGCCGCCGCCGCATGTCCGCATGCAGATAGCCGTCGCCGGTCAGGATCACGAGATGGAGCGCGGCCGGCCCCGGGCGGACCAGCAGCATGTCTCCGGCGGTCGCGACCGCCGGCGAGATTCGGATGAATCCCAGCGCGGCGATATCCCGGTTCATCTCCTCGGCGGTCGCCGAGGAAGGCACGATATAATCGTTGCGGACTTTATGCTTGGGCACTCGCATCGCCATCATCGCCACTCCTATGCAGTCCAGCCCGTGTTGCGGATCGCGCCCCTGCGGTCGGAAGCGCACGCCGATCAGCTTCCGCGCCCGGGCGACGATTTGCGCGCGCGTCATCTCGGTCACGCTCCCGGATAGCGGGTCAGCAGGTCCATCCCGGGCAGGTGCGGCTCGCCGCGGAAATTCTCGGCGTTGGCGAAGCGCCCCGCGCAGGTGGCGAAGCTTTTGTCGCAGCCTTCGCGGATCTCGACGATATCGCCCTCGGCGATCGCGAAGGGCGGCGGCTCCTGCAGCGTCAGCTGCGGCCCCGTCGAGGCGAGGATGACGCTGTCGAGGCCGCTATTGGCGCCGCCGATCCAGCGCAGCCGGCCGAAGGCATAGGCATCGGGCTGGCTCGCCGCTTCGGCGACCTCGACCACCGTCTCCGCCGCGATCGCGGTCACCTGCGTCACCCGCACCCGCGCGGCCATGTCGACCCGGCAGCGCCGGTCGCCCAGCTCGGCCCGGCATTCGGGCGAGGTCTGCTCGACCACCGCCCGCTCGAGCAAGGCGGCGGGTCCGCGCAACTCGGCTTCGAAGCCGTTGGCGCTGACGCTGACGTCGCCGAGCTCGCCGCGGACCAGCGGCAGCCGTTCCCCGTCCGGATCCTCCCAGTCGACCAGGAACAGGGCCACCCCCGCCCGGTCCCAGCGTCCGGCGGCGAGATCCGCCTCGTTTATCGCGTCGCTGGTCAGCGCCCCCGACACGTCCAGCGACGACGCCTCGAAGCCGTCGCCGACGGATATCGCCGACGGCAGCATCCCTGGCGCCGCGCGATAGACGAGGCCGCCTATGGCGAGGTCGCGGTCGTGGCTGGTGAAGCCGAGGCAGATCCCGTCCCGCCGCTCAACTCGCCAGCAGAAAGCGAGGCTGGTGAGCGCCCGCTCGGCGATCGCCGCCATGATCAGCCCTCCCGGACCTCGAGCAGCGGCACCGACGGGATCTCGCCCGCCTCGAACGTCGCTCGGCCGACGGCCAGCCGGTCCTCGGCGAAGCGCACCGGCACGTCGAAGCGGAAGCCGGCTTCGACCTCGGCGCCTTCGGCCGGCGCCAAGTCGAAGCGGACCAGGCCGAGCGGCGCCAATATCCAGCCGCCGATCCGCTCGACGCCGCCCACCGACACCCGCACCGTCCCCGGCGCCGGCCGCGTGATCCGCCGCTGCTGGCCGCCATAATGTTTGACCAGCGCGAAGTCGGTCCGCACCCCGTCGCCCACGCCCAGCACCTGATCGGCCGGCCCCGGCTCGCCGGTCATGCCGTTCGAGCTGTTGTCGAACGGGTCCTCGAAACGGAATGCCACCGCCGCGCCGCGCCGCGCCCGGAAGAAGGCGATCAGCGCATGCAGGTCGGCCTCGCCGCGCACCCCCGGACCGGCGTCGAAGCGCAGCCGCGCATCGGCCCAGTCGCTGTTGCGCTGCTCGGCGCCGCTCGCGCTCGTCGCCACCGCGGTTGAGAAAGCCGGCTCGACGCTCGCCTCGCGCCCCAGCGCCACCGGAAAGCGCACGTCCTCGAACGCGTCCATGTCCGCATCTCCTCCCTCGAACCAGGTGAAGCCGTCGCGCAGCACCTGCGGCAGCGCCCACACGAACACCTCGCCGGTGCCGCGCGCCCGCGCCGCCGCGGCCGCCGCGGCGATTCGATGCCATTGCGCCTCGTCTTCGGGCGCCGGCACGAAGCCGGCGAAATAATGCTGTTCGGCGAGGGGGTAACCGAGCCTGGCCGTAGCCTGCCCGACGCCGCTGGCGGTGGCGCCGGCATTGCCGGCGGTCACCCATTCGTAATCCTCGAGCTGCAGCCGGTCGAAAGCAGGGCTGGCCCAGTCGAGCGGCAGATTGGCCAGCCTCAGGTCCGGGCTCGCCAGCACGCTCGGCAGGTAGACCAGCAGCAAGGTCTCCGCGTCGGCGGCGACGCTGCGCACCGCCGCTGTCAGCGCCGCGGTCGACTGCGCCAGCACCGCGCCGGCCTCGTCCAGCGTGGCCTGCTGCGCCTCGCTCAGCGGCGCCCGCACGTCGGCTATCGATACCGGTGCGAATTGCGCGACCGCCGCCGCGTCGTAGAGGCAGATGCGGCCGTCCGGCATCACCCACCACCACGGCTCGCCGATCTGGAAGCGCACCCGCAGCCCCGCCGCGGCCGCGATCCCCGCAAAGGCCTGCGCGACCAGCCGCAAATAGCTCATCGCGCCGTCATGCGCCGGCGACAGCAGGGTCGAGGGCGGCGACCAGCCGGTCAGCGCCGGCGCGCCGTCCTCCGCCCGCTGCTTCCAGTCCCCCCAGGCATGCTGGTCGAGCAATTCGTAGCTCAGCGACAGGATCGGTTCGAAGCCGAGCGACCCGGCCCGCTCGCAAAAGTCGCGGTGCCAGGCCGCGCAGGGCGCGTTGAGCACGCCGCCGGCGAGGCTGACATGGTAACCGCCGCCGCTCGCTTCGAGCCGGAAATAATGGCTCATCCCGACATAATGGTTGATCGGCCCGCGATAGCCGAGCTGCAGGCAGTTCCTGAGCAGCCGCGCCGGCGTCAGATGATAGAGATCGTCATAGCCGGTGGCGATCCGCAGCCGGTGTTCGGGCACCAGGGCGTCGCCGACCGCCAGCACCGATCCGGCGCCGTCGCAGGCGATCCCGCTCAGCTCCGCCCAGCCCTCGGCCGGCGCGGCGAGCGGCGCATCCTCGCCGCTATAGCCCGGCGCCACCATCGATACGAACATCCGGTCGATGTCGCCGGCCCAGACCGGATCCTCGCCTGCCCATCCTCCCGCCAGCGCCGCGAAGTCGAGCGCGACCAGCGCATCCTCGGGCGTTCCGTCGGCATAATTCCACAGCCGCACATACCAGCTGTGCGCCACGCCCGCCGGGTCGCGCCCCTCGATCGTCAGAGTCGGCCCGTTCACCGCGTCGAGCGCGCGGATGCCGCCGCTCCGCCAGCGAAAACCGAGCCGGCAGAAGCGGAAATCGCGGTCCGTCGCGTAGGCGAGCAAAGGATGGTCGAACCGGTCCTCGGCCTCCCAGATCAGCCCGGCCAGATCGTCCGCCTTGTAGAAGACCGCATCGACCCGCAACGCGTCGGGCGCCGTCGTGACCACCGCCGCCATCATCGGCCGCGGGAAGTTGACGGTCCACCAGCGCGGATCGAAGCGTTTGACGAACCCGATCTGCTTCGCCGCCCCCGGCGGCGCCAGCCAATGGCCCATGAGCACCTCCCTTGGTTCAGGCGGCCGCGCCTCCTTCACCCTCTCCCGTCCTTCACGGGAGAGGAGGGGTCCAAGCCGAAGGCGTGGGAGGAGAGGGTCTTGCCGAGTCCGGTGTACAGACCCTCACCTCCCACCGCTTCGCGGCGGGCCCCTCCTCTCCCGCGAAAAGCGGAAGAGGAAGATCAATCCTCGACCCGGATCAGCGCCTGCCTGACCGCCCGCGCCACTTGCCGGCTCGACCGCGCCAGCGCCTGCGGCGCCTCCCCGGCCGGCGCGTTGACGACGATGTGCATCCTTATCTCGCGCACCCGGCCGCGGCCCGTCTCGACCCGCCCGCTGGCGGTGGGCACGAACAGCTCCGGCCCGCGCTCGCCGACGAGATAGGCCCGCCCCGGCCCGACCGGACCGCCGGTCGCCCGGCCCGGCGCGCCGAGCAGCGCCGCCAGCACCTGCGCCGCCGCCGCGAACAGCCCGGCTTTGCCGCCGCCGCCGCCGCCGTCGCCGCCGCTCGCCGCCGCCTGGACGCCGGCGCGGATCGCCGCGGCGGCGATCTCCGCCATCGCCGCCAGCGCCACCCGCTTCAGGTCCTCGAAGCCGATCTTGCCGGTCCGCACCGCCCGCAGCAGCGCGTTTTCGAGCACCCGCCCCGCCCGTTCCAGCCCCTCGGCGAGCGGCCCCTCGAGCTGACCCTTCATCTCGGCGACGTCGCGCGCGAACGCGCCGGTGTCGGCGCGGACGCTGACCAGCAGCCGTTCGATCTCCTCGTCCATAAATCCTCTCTGAGCTTGCTCGGGGAGGGGGACCAGCCCCGACCTGATCCGGGGATGGTGGAGGGGTAGCCCGCCCCGATCTGTGAAATCTCTAATCCGGAAACCGCTCCATCAGCCGGGCCAGGTCGGCCCGCGAAGCGCCCGCTTCGCCCGGCCCGAGCATCGCCTCGAGCACCGCCCCGAGCTCCGCCGGCGTCGCCCGCCAGAAGTCGTCGGGCCGCCAGCCGAGCAGCGCGCCGGCAAGGCCGGCCAGCCTCGCCGCCGCCTCGCTAAACCGGTCCACGGCCTTGGAGGATCTGGCCGAGCAGTATCTTGAGCACGGGCGTCACCCCCGCCAGCCCCTGCTCGGCGATCGCCGCGCCGATCGCCGCGCGCGTCAGCCCATCCGGGCGCGGCTCGGCGCAATGCCAGAACAGCCCCGCAATCTCCGCCACCCTGAGCCCGCCCGCAGCGGCCCGCTCGACCAGGGCGAAAAGCGGCCCCAGTTCTTCCTCCGCCGCGACCAGGGCCTCGAAGCTCGGCCTCAGCCGCAGCGTCTCGCCGCCGACGAGCAGCGCCGCCTCGCCGCGCGCCGGGTTGGCGCCGCTGTTTTGGGTACCCGTCAAAGTACCACTTTGACGGGAATTCACAGCGGCACCACCGCGCCCGAGCTCTCGAGGCTCAGGGCGTAATTGCGCTCGCCATTATAATCGCCCGAATAATCGAGCCGGGTCACCAGGAAGCGGCCGCGCAGCCGCTCGCCGCTCTCGAAGCTGAGCTCGTAATCGTCGACCAGCCCGCCCAGCGCATTGGCCTTGACCCGGGTTTCCGCCGCCGATCCGGTGAAGATTCCGCTCGCCGCCACCGACACCGAGCGCACCCCCGCGCCCGACAGCAATTCGCGCCAGCCGCCCGAATCCTTGCTGGTGATGTTCACCGCCTCGCCGTTGACCGACATCTGCGTCGTGCGCATCCCCGCCACGGTCGCGAAAACCGGCGGTTCCCCGCCATTCCCGACCTTCAGCAAAAAGGCGCTTCCCTTTTCCGCCGCCATCGATATTCTCCTGCTGGCTCAAATTGTTGCACTGGAACTCGGGATGATTTCACAAGTGCTACTCGTGGCCCTGCTGGCATCCGCCCAGGGCAATCTCGCAGCGGCCCGCACGACCTATTCCAAATGCCTCGGCAGCTTCACCCGCGCGCAGGTGAAGGAGCGGGTCGAAGGCCCTGCGTTCGAGGCGAAGCTCGCCACCGCCTGCAAGGCGGAAGAAGCCGCCTTCCGCGCCGCTTCCATCGCGACCGACGTCGCCGCCAAGATCGCGCGCGCCACCGCCGAGCGGAACGCGCAGGAAGAGATCGGCTACATCCACGAAAACGCCCTCGAGTCGTTCAAGGGCAGCCTCCCGCCCGACAACCCGCAATAGCCGCGATCGGTCAGGCGGCGTCCGCCAGCATCCGCGCGCGATAGTCGAGCGTCACCGCCCAGCCCGCCGTCCGGCCGCCGCGGGCTTCGGCGACGGTAAGGCGGCGCACCAGGGTCAGAGTCACCAGCTGCCAGCCTTCCGGCTCCAGCCCGGCCTCGATCGTCGCTTCCGCGACCTGCGCAAAGGCCTGGGCCCGGTCGGGCCGCTCGCCGGCGTCGCGCAGCGTCGCCGCCAGCCGCAGCTCGCGCCCGCGCCCGCTCTTGTGGCCCCAGTCGGTCTCCGCCCCGCACTCGACGACGGCATGCGGGAAAGCCGCCTGCAGCGGCGGCCCCGGATAGATCCCGCCCAGGTCGAGCGCCGCGAGCGCCTCGATCGCCGCCGCCTGCAGCGCCGGGCCCGCGCCGCTCATCGCCGCCTCCCCGCGATCAGCCAGCGCAGGGCCGGCTCGAGCGCGAAGCGCCGGCCGAGCCCGCGCCCGGAGAGCGCGACCGCCTCCTCTTCCTCGCTCACCCCAACGCCGTCCGGCGCCGCCTCGCGCAGCGCCTCGGCGAGCTCGCTCCGCCGGCGCCGCGCCCTGGTCTCCGCCAGCGCCGCGCCATGCCGCATCAGCCGCTCGAACATTGCGCCCTCCTTCAGCCCAGCCGCAGCCGGCGATAGGGCCGCCACAAGGCCGCCACCGCCGCCGGCGGCGCGTCGCCGCGGCGGCCATCCTCGTCGGCGCGGCGGGTGTAGAAATGCGCCGCCAGCCGCAGGATGCCGTGCCGCAGCGCCGCCGGCAGGTCCGCCCAGGCGCTCGCCACGCCGGCCTCGTAGCCGACCCGTATCCGCCTTATGTCGCCCGGCGCGGTGAGCCGCACCCAGCCGTCGCCGCGCGCGTCGATGTCGATCGCATAGCCGGGGCTCGGCAGCGGCTGTGGCGGCCCGTCGGCGGGCAGCGCCTCGACCAGGACGATCGCCCGGACCGGAGTCCGCGTCAGCCGCTGCCACGCCCGGCGCGCCGGCATCGTCTCGGTGAAGCCGCGCGCCAGCAGCGGCTGGCCGACAAAGCCCTCGCACAGCTCCGCCGCCGCCCCGACCAGGGCGCCGATCAGCCCGTCCTCGTCCGCGCGCTCGACGCGCAGGAATCCCTTCGCCGCCGCCGCCGCCTCCGGCGGCAGCACCAGCGCTTCGCCCTCGATCATGATTCTTCTCCCGGGGACACGTACTTTTTCGTGAAAAAGTACGTGTCCCCATTCCGATTAGGCGCTGAACTTCATCAGCTTGATCGCCTCCGAATTCGCCACCTGGCCGCCGATCCGCTTGGTCGCGTAGAAATGGACGAACGGCTTGTTGGTGAACGGGTCGCGCAGGATCTGCGTCTCGGTCCGCTCGGCGATCAGATAGCCGGCCTTGAAGTTGCCGAAGGCGATCGACAGGCTGTCCGCCGCGACGTCCGGCATGTCCTCCGCCTCGACCACCGGATAGCCGAGCAGGATGTCGGGC
>DASUVK010000020.1:0-31104 GCA_036378975.1 Allosphingosinicella sp.
AGGTCGATTTCCACCGCGCCTATGACGGCAACATCCTCGTCAACGCAATGACGGTCGGCGTCGCCGATCAGGACAGGATCTTCTATTCGGCCGCCGCCGGCATCGGCAATCCGGTCGTCTATGTGGGCTCCAAGACCGGCCGCGACGGAATCCACGGCGCCACCATGGCCTCGGCCGACTTCAGCGAGGACAGCGAGGAGAAGCGCCCCACCGTCCAGGTCGGCGATCCGTTCACCGAGAAATTGCTGATCGAGGCCTGCCTCGAGCTGATGGCGTCGGATGCGATCGTCGCCATCCAGGACATGGGCGCCGCCGGCCTTACCTCCTCCTCGGTCGAGATGGCGTCGAAGGGCGGCGTCGGCCTCGAGCTGGACATGAACGCGGTGCCGTGCCGCGAGACCGGCATGACTCCCTACGAGATGATGCTGTCGGAATCGCAGGAGCGGATGCTGATGGTGCTCAAGCCCGGCCGCGAGGCCGAGGCCGAGGCGATCTTCCGCAAATGGGAGCTCGATTTCGCCGTCATCGGCCGGGTCACCGACACCGGCCATCTGGTGCTCAAGCATGATGGCGAGACCGCGGCCGACATCCCGCTCGCGCCCCTCGCCGACGACGCGCCCTGCTACGACCGTCCGTGGGTGCCGACGCCGAAGCCGGAGCCGCTGGCCGACGTGCCGGACTCGACCGACCCGGCCGCCGACCTGCTCAAGCTGATGGCCTCGCCCGACCTCGCCAGCCGTCGCTGGATCTGGGAGCAATACGACCACATGGTCGGCGCCGACACCGTCCAGCGTCCGGGCGGCGACGCGGCCGTGGTCCGCGTCCACGGCACCGGCAAGGCGCTCGCCGTCACCACCGACTGCACGCCGCGTTACTGCTACGCCGATCCCTACGAGGGCGGAAAGCAGGCGATCGCGGAGGCGTACCGCAACCTTTGCGCGGTCGGCGCCACCCCCCTCGCCGCGACCGACTGCCTGAATTTCGGCAATCCGCAGCGGCCCGAGATCATGGGCCAGTTCGTCGGCTGTATCGAGGGCATGGCCGAGGCGTGCCGCGCCCTCGACTTCCCGATCGTCTCCGGCAACGTCTCGCTCTACAACGAGACCAAGGGGGAGGACGGGGCGGGAAGCGCTATCCTGCCGACGCCGGCGATCGGCGGCGTCGGATTGCTCAAGGACTGGCGCAAGGCGGTCGGGCTCGCCTTCAAGGGCCCCGGCGACGTCATCGTCGCGATCGGCGAGCGCGGCGGCCATCTCGGCCAGTCGCTGTGGCTGCGCGAGATCCACGGCCGCGAGGACGGCCCGCCGCCGCCGGTCGACCTCGGCGCCGAGCGCGCCGCCGGCGAGTTCGTGCGCGCCGCCATCGCCGGCGGCGCGATCACCGCCTGCCACGACGTCGCCGACGGCGGTCTCGCGGTCGCGCTCGCCGAGATGGCGCTCGCCGGCAATGTCGGCGCCCTGATCAACAAGCTCAGGCCCGGGTCGAGCGCTGCGCTCTTCGCGGAGGATCAGGGCCTCTACGTCGCCACCGTCTGCGACGATTGCCTGCTGACCTTCCTGCGCCGAGCCCACGCCGCCGGGGTCGAGGTCGAGGCGATCGGCCGAACCTGCGGCAGCCGGCTGATCTTCGAGCTTCCGGGCGGCGACCACGCCATCCCCCTCGCCGACCTGCGCCGCGCCCATGAGGGCTTCTTCCCGAAGCTGATGGGCGGCGAGGTGATCGTGGCCTGATGCCCGCCGGCTATTCGGGCACTCCGCTGGCGCGCAAGCTGTCGCTCAAGGACGGAATGCGAGTCTGGTGGGGCGGGATGCCCGACGGCGTCGCCGCCGAGATCGGGGCGGAAGGCCTCGTCCTCGACCGGCTTCCGGCGCCCGAAGCGCCGATCGACGCCGCCCACATCTTCGTCACCGGGCGCGCCGACATGGAGGCGAAGCTCGCCGCCCTGCGCCCGCTTCTCGCACCCGGCGGCTTCATCTGGGTGAGCTGGCCGAAAAAGGCCTCGAAGGTCCCGACCGACATCACCGAGGACCGCATCCGCGACTTCATCCTCCCCGCCACCGACCTGGTCGACGTCAAGGTCTGCGCCGTCGACTCCATCTGGTCCGGCCTCAAGCTGATGGTCCGCCGCCGTTAATTGGGGACAGCTACCGAATTCGGGCCGAGGGCCAGCCCCCACGCAGTTTGACCGAATTCGGTAGCTGTCCCCAATTACGCATCAGCCTATTGCGAACGCCTCGCATTATCGTTACATCCGATTTCCATGATCGTCTGCGTCTGCAACGCGATTCGCGAATCCGACCTCCGCCTGGCGGCGCGCGACGGCGCGTCCTGCCCGACCAGCGCCTATCGCGCCTGCGGCGGCAAGCCGCGCTGCGGCCAGTGCTTCCCCTTCGCCCGCGAGGTCATCGCGGCGGCCAGGGGCCAGCTGCCGATCGCCGCCGCCTAGCCGGACCGGCCGCGGGGATCGGCAACCGTCCCCCTCTTGACCTCACAGCTCGTCCGTCCGAAAGGCGGCCCCAGCAGGGAGAACCCGCATGAAGGGCGACGCGAGAGTCATCGAGCTGCTCAACGAGGCGCTCAGGAACGAGCTCACCGCCACCAACCAATATTGGCTCCACTATCGGCTGCTCGACAATTGGGGCGTCAGGCGCCTCGCCGCGTTCGAGCGCGCCGAGTCGATCGACGAGATGAAGCATGCCGACCGGCTCGCCGAGCGCATCCTGTTCCTCGACGGCCTGCCCAATTTCCAGCTGCTCGGCCGCCTCAGGATCGGCGAGACGGTCGAGGAGGCGCTGCGCGCCGACCTCGAGCTCGAGCTGGAGGCGGTCGAGCAATTGCGCGGCGCGATCCAGCATTGCGAGACGGTCCGCGACTATGTCAGCCGCGACCTGTTCGCCGACATCCTCGAGAATGAGGAAGAGCATGTCGACGCGCTCGAAACCCAGTTCGAGATGATCGCCCGCATGGGTCTGGATAATTACGTCCAGCTCCAGAGCAAGCCCGCCGAGGACTAGGCGTATCGCCGTTCATCCTCCCCATGCCGCGCGCAGGGAGGCATTAGCCGCGAACCTCGACCCCATGTCTCGAATGTCGATACGGCCTGGCACCCACGTCCGACCCGCCGCATGATGATTGGTGCCAGGCACCAAATCCCAAAGTCGTTACTCGACGGGCCAGGCCCTCGCCGGCCGGCTCGGACATCCAAAATAGGATTTGAAAAATAGGTTTTGGTCTGATTTACCCTGTCGGGTGGAACATAACCAGAACGGCCTCACCCCCGAGGCGGCGACCGACGAGCCCGCTTCTCCCTTCCACGACGGCCGCCGTCCGGGCGGCTCGCGACCGCGGCCGCCCGACGACACTCCCGATCGTCAGTGCGTCTTCCTCGACGCGCTCGCCCGCTGCGGCGTTGCCGCCGATGCCGCCCGCGCCGCCGGGATCAGCCGCGATACCGCTTACGCCCTGCGCAACAGCGCCGAGGGCGCCGCCTTCGCGCTCGGCTGGCAGGGCGCGATCCTGATCTCGCACGGGCGGATGAGCGACGAGCTCGAATCGCGCGCTCTGAACGGCGTCGTCGACCGGATCTACCGCAACGGCGAATTGTGGGGCGAGCGCCACCGCCACGACAACCGTCTCGCCATGGCCGTCCTCACCCGCCTCGACCGCCAGGCCGACGGCCTCGGCGAGGGCGCCGCCACCGCCCGGGCGATCGCCCGGGAATGGGACCAGTTTCTCGACATCGTCGAGGACGGGGGCGATGACGCCGGGGAATTCCTTGCTTCCCGGGCGGCAAAAGAGCGCGATCTGGCGGAGGAAGCGCGAACGACGGCGGCCGGCGAAGCCGGGGTTCGCGCGGCCGACGATCTCTACCATTCCCTCGAGACTTTCGAGCGGCTGTTCGCTTATTCCATGTTCGGCGGCGGGCTGGACGGGAAAGCCGATATGACCGGTCTCGAACCCGCCGATATGGAAAATTGGACCGGCAATGACTGGGACCGTGCCGACCGCGGCGGCCCGCTCGAGTCGCTTCGGGCCGACGAGTGGCCGGAGGCGATCCGCGAGCCGGGCGGGGGAGAGACGAATGGCACCTGTCGGAATCGTCAGGATATCGCCCCGCCGACGCCCGGCGGCGAAGCGGCGGAGGCCCCGCGGACCGCGTGCGGTGAAAGGATTTCGGGCCTCGCCCGCGCCCGGCGCGAATATGCCTGGCGCTTCCCGCGGGCGGCGCGGCCGGGCGCCGCGGTTGAACAATCGGGCGGATCGGATATCACCTCCTCCCACTTCACTTCGGAAGGGGGATCCGGATGACCGCCGCGACCGAGCCGCCGCCGCGCATCGCCACGCTGGACATCGTCCGCGGGGTCGCGGTGATGGGGATATTGGCGATGAACATCGTCGCCTTCGCGATGATACCCGCCGCCTACATGAACCCGAGAGCCTATGGCTCGGAGACCGTCTGGGACCTCGCCGCCTGGGCGTTCAACTTCGTCTTCATCGACGGCAAGATGCGCGGCCTCTTCTCCTTCCTGTTCGGAGCGAGCCTGCTGCTCGTCATCGAGAAAGCGGAGGCGAAGGGCGAATCGCCGGCCAGGGTGCATTTCAGCCGCATGCTGTGGTTGCTGGCGTTCGGGCTGCTCCATTTTTACTTCATCTGGTATGGCGACATCCTCACCGGCTACGCCCTGGTCGGCCTGCTCGCCTGGTTCTTCCGCCGCAAGGAGCCCCGCAAGCTGCTCTTCTGGGGGGTGCTGTTCGTCCTGCTCGAATTCGCCCTGATGTCGGGCTTCGCCGCCAGCGCCCACGCTCTCACCGCCGCGGTCGCCGGCCCCAATCCCTCGCCGGCCGCGGTCGAGAGCCTGCGGGGCATGAGCCAGGATATCGCCGTGCCGGCCCCGGCCCAGCTCGACGAGCAGATGCGAATGTTTCTCGGCCCCTGGTGGGGCGTCGCCTACAACCAGCTCACCGAACATACCTTCATGCCCTTGTTCATGCTGTTCGTGTTCGGTTGGGAGACTTTGGGCTACATGCTGCTTGGCATGGCGGGGCTGAGGAGCGGCTTCCTCACCGGCGCCTGGGACGATGCGCGCTACCGCAAGGTGGCGCTGACAGGCTTCGCTATCGCCCTCCCGGTTTATGCGGCGCTCGCCTGGCTGCTCCACCGCGACGGCTTCACCGTTCCGGCCATCTTCACCTGGTCGTTCGCCGGGACGGTGCTGGTGCGACCGGTGGCGGTGGTCGCGATCGCCGCCCTGATCATCCTGCTCACCCGCCACGGCGGCCGTCTGACCCGGCGCATCGCCGCCGCGGGCCGCGCCGCCTTCACCAATTATCTGGGCACCTCGATCCTGATGACCGCCTTGTTCTACGGCTGGGGCGCCGGCCTGTTCGGCCGGCTCAGCCGGATCGAATTGTGGCTGGTGGTGCTGGCGATGTGGGCGCTGATGCTGCTCTGGTCGAAGCCCTGGCTCCGCCGCTTCCACTACGGCCCGTTCGAATGGCTGTGGCGCACGCTGGCGCGCTGGCAATGGCAGCCGCTGAGAAAGGGACAGTCACCTTTCCGCGCGGCGGCTCCAGAATGAGAAGGACAGGTCGGGAAAGTGACTGTCCCCTCAGTCTCAGCGCGAAGCAGCTGTCCCCCGCCGAACCAGCGGATTGGCCTCCGCCTCGAGCTGCTCCATCGTCGCCAAATAGAGCGGCCTGAGGCGCGCGACGGCGGGCACCAGCTCGTCCGGGAAGAAGCCCATCTCGATCGCGCGGCGGCCGGTGAACTCGATCTGCTCGGCGAGCGCCCCGAGCGGCTCGGCGCCGAACTGGCGCGCCTCCGACTTCATCGTATGGGCCGGCAGCACCAGCCCGGCGGTGTCGCGGCCGTGCATCGCCGCCTCGATCCGGGCCACCGCTTTCTCGCCGTCCTCGCGGAAATAGCTCAAGATGCGCGCGAAACCGGCGCCCAGCTCGCTGCGCGCCGCACAGAAGACCGTCCAGTCGACGATCTCCGCCTCGTTCCCGGTCCACTCGTCCACGGCGCCAGATTAGGCGCCCGGAGTAAAGGACCCGTTGACGGCTCAGCCTTTGGCGTCGAACGGATTCTTGCCGCCGCGCAAAGCGAGGCGGATCGGCACCGCGCCGAAGCCGAACTCGCGCCTCATGCCGTTCATCAGATAGCGCCGGTAGCTCTCCGGCAGCGCCTCGAGCCGGCTGCCGAACACGACGAAGCTCGGCGGCCGCGCCCCGATTTGGGTGATGTATCTCAGCTTGATCCGCCGCCCCGAAGGCGCCGGCGGCGGGTTCCTCTCCACCGCGTCCTCGAACCAGCGGTTGAGCTGGCCGGTGGAAACTCGCTTCGACCAGGTCTCGCGCACCTCGAAAGCGGCGCCCAGCAGGGCGTCGAGGCCCTTGCCGGTCTTGGCCGAGACGGTCAGCAAAGGCACGCCCGGCGCCTGCGCCAGGCCCTCCTCCAGCGCCGCCTTGATCCCCTGGAACAGCCGGCTCTGGTCGTGGGCGACGTCCCATTTGTTGATCGCGATGATCAGCGCCCGGCCCTCCTGCAGCACCCGGTCGGCGATCTTGAGGTCCTGGGCCTCGAGCCCGAGCGTGCCGTCGAGCAGCAGCACCACCACTTCGGCGAAATCGACCGCGCGGCGGGCGTCGGCGACGGCGAGCTTCTCGAGCTTGTCTTGAACCTTGGCCTTCTTGCGCATCCCCGCCGTATCGATCAGCCGCACCGCCCTCGCCTCGCCGTCGGGGCCCTTCCACAGCCAGTCGATCGCGATCGAATCGCGGGTGATGCCGGCTTCGGGGCCGGTGATCAGCCTCTCCTCCTCGAGGATGCGGTTGATCAGGGTCGACTTGCCGGCATTGGGGCGGCCGACGATGGCGAGCTTGAGCGGTCCCTCCGTCGCCTCGTCCCCGGCCTCTTCCTCCCGCTCGATATGCGGCCGGAGATGCTCGAACAGGTCGACGACGCCCTCGCCATGCTCGGCGCTCATCGCGATCGGCTCGCCGAATCCCAAAGACCAGGCGTCCAGGATGCCGCCCTCGCCGGCCCGGCCTTCGGCCTTGTTGGCGGCGAGGATGACCGGGGTGGTTTCGCTGCGCAGCCAGCGGCCGATCTCCTCGTCTAGCGGGGTGAGGCCGGCGCGCGCGTCGATCAGGAACAAGGCAGCGTCGGCCTCGCGCACCGCCGCGACGGTCTGGGCGCGCATCCGGCCGGGCAGGGTCTCGGGATCCTCGTCCTCGTAGCCGGCGGTGTCGATGATTCGGAAATCGAGACCGAGCAGGCTCGCCTCGCCTTCGCGCCGGTCGCGGGTGACGCCCGGCCGGTCGTCGACCAGGGCGAGCTTGCGGCCGACCAGCCGGTTGAACAGGGTCGATTTGCCGACATTGGGCCGGCCGACGATCGCGACGGTGGGAAGCTTGGCCATGCCGGGCTCCTGAGGCCTCGACGCCGATCGGTCAACGATTCAGGCGCGCGGCTTCTTCCTGCCGTCGGCACCGGCCATCCGGGCCGTGCCGGGCTTCACCGCGAGCAGCATCCTCAGCTTCGAGCGGAAGGCGGCGAGGCTGGCGCCGTCGAGCTGGGCGCGGCTGACGAACTTGACGGCCGCCGGGTTGACCGGGACTCCGTCCTTGAGCAGCTCGTAATGGAGGTGGGGGCCGGTCGACAGGCCGGTCGAGCCGACATAGCCGATCACCTGGCCCTGGCGGACGCCGGCGCCGGCGCGGGCGACGATCCGGCTCATGTGCGAATAGGAAGTGACGAGGCCGCCGCCATGGGCGAGGCGGACCTGGTTGCCATAGCCGCCGGCCCAGCCCGCGGAGGCCACGCGGCCGTCGGTGGCGGCGAGGACCGGGGTGCCATAGCCGGCGCGGAAATCGAGACCCTTGTGCATCCGCGAGTAACCGAGGATCGGATGGCGGCGCATGCCGAAATTGGACGAGACGGTGCCCGGCACCGGCCGTTGCAGCGCGCCGCTCTCGCGGCCAACGCCCGACGCCTCATACCATTCGGCGCGGCCGTCCTGCTCCCACTGCATCAGCCTCAAATCCTTGCCCGAGCCGCGGTCGAGGCCGGCGTAGAGGAGGCGGCCGGTCTCGGCCTCGCCGGTGGCCGCACGGCGATGCTCGAGGATGATGTCGAAGCGGTCGTCGGGCGCGAGGCCGCCGATGCTGGTCTGGCTGGCGACGGCGCGGATATAGGCCTCGACGGCGCGGGCCGGAGCGCCGGCGGCGCGGGCCGAGCGGTAGAGGCTGGCGCCGACATAGCCCTGGATCCTGAGCGGCGTCGCATCGACCGAGATCGGCGTGCGGGTGAGGGCGAGCTTGCCGCCTGCCCGCCTGACCGACAGCTTGAGGTCGAAGCGGGCGCGCAGCGACAGCGAGGTCAGCGGCCGCGCCACGGTGCGGTTGGGGCGGCGGCCGAGGACGATGTTCATCGCCGTGCCGGCCTTGAGCTGGTCGAGCGGAACCGCGGCGGCGACGAGCGCCGCGACCTGGTCGGCCTCCTGCTGGGCGACGCCGGCGCGCTCGAGCGCGCGGACGAAGCCGTCGCCCTCGCCGATCGTCGCGTTGAGCTCGACCGTCGGCCGCTCGGGCGTGTCGATCAGGGCCTCGACCGCGTCGGTCGGCGCCATCCGGCGGCCGGTGTCGGCGCCCAGCGCGAGCGGAGCGATGGCGAGCGCGCGCGCCTGCGCGAAATGGGCGTCGGGAAGCGGCGCCGCGGACGCCGCCGGGATCGGATCGAAGCCCGGCGCCAGCCACCAGGCGGCGCCGCACAAAGCGGCGCAGGTGAAGGCGCCGCGGAACCAGGTGCGCGAGCCGATCCGCGAGCCGAGATCGACGACGAGGTCGAAGTCGCGCGGCGGCGGCGCGGCGCGGCTGCCGAAGCGGCGCGGCCGCAGCGGCGCGTCGACGGCGAAAGCGGCCGCTCCGCTGCCGTCGCCCGGCCTGATCTGGCTGAACTGGTACAAAGCGGAAAAAGCCCCCGCGGCCCGTGAAAACACCCCCCGGCCGCGGATCGCGGTCAGGTGGCAAGGACTGTGGCGAAACTCGGTTAAAGTCCAGTAAAGCGGCCGGATATTGGCGGGGTCTTGCGATGAAGCGTGCCGCCCGAGCCGCCGAGCCGTTCCAGCGGGCGGGAACCGATCCGGACTCGCCGCGGCGCAATCCAAGTCATTGCGCTCGGGAGACAAAGGCCCGATCTAGACCGCATGAGCGACTTCGCCCGGGCGCCGCTGGCCGCCATCCTTGGGCCGACCAATACCGGCAAGACCCACCTCGCGGTCGAGCGCATGGCCGCGCATTCGAGCGGCATGGTCGGCTTTCCGCTGCGGCTGCTGGCGCGCGAGATCTACGACCGGGTGGTGAAGATGAAGGGAGCGAATCGGGTCGCCCTGATCACCGGCGAGGAGAAGATCGTCCCCAGGGACGCACGCTGGTTCCTTTGCACCGCCGAATCGATGCCGATGGAGCGCGATTTCGCCTTCGTCGCGCTCGACGAGGCGCAGCTCGGCGCCGATCCGGAGCGCGGCCACGTCTTCACCGACCGCATGCTTCACGCCCGCGGCCGCGAGGAGACGATGATCCTGGGCTCCGAGACGCTGGCGCCGATGGTCCGCGCGCTGCTGCCCAAGGCCGAGATCATCGGCCGGCCGCGTTTCTCGACTTTGTCTTATGCCGGGCCATCCAAGCTGTCGCGGCTGCCGCCGCGCTCGGCGATCGTCGCCTTCTCGGCCGAGCAGGTCTACGCCGTCGCCGAGATGCTGCGGCGGATGCGCGGCGGCGCCGCGGTGGTGATGGGCGCGCTCAGCCCGCGCACCCGCAACGCCCAGGTGGCGATGTACCAGGCCGGCGAGGTCGATTATCTCGTCGCCACCGACGCGATCGGCATGGGGCTCAACATGGACGTCACCCATGTCGCCTTCGCCGGCCTCGCCAAGTTCGACGGCCACCGGCGGCGGCGGCTGACCCCGGCCGAGATGGCGCAGATCGCCGGCCGCGCCGGGCGCCACCAGCGCGACGGCACGTTCGGAGTGCTGACGCTCGAGGGCGAGCTCTCCGCCGAGTTCCGGCCCGAGGAGCTGGCGGCGATCGAGGAGCATCGCTTTGCGCCGCTCGACCATCTCTACTGGCGCGAGGGCGACCCCGATTTTCGTAGCGTCGAGGCGCTGGTCCGCTCGCTCGAGCGGCGGCCGGCCGAGCCCGGGCTTCGCGCCGCGCCGGAGGCGATCGACCTCGCCGTGCTCAAGCGGCTCGCCGGCGACCCGGAGGTGGCGGCGCGGGCGCGTGGCGCCGAGGCGGTACGGCGGCTGTGGGCGGCGTGCGGCCTGCCCGACTTCCGCAAGACCGGGCCGGAGCATCACGCCCGCCTGGTGGCGCGGCTCTACCTCCATCTGAGCGAGGGCGACGGCCGCATCCCCCACGCCTGGTATGCCGCCCAGGTCGCCCAGCTCGACAATGTCCAGGGCGACATTGACGCGCTCGCCGACCGGCTCGCCGGAGTGCGCACCTGGGCCTATATCGCCCACCGCGCCGACTGGCTCGCCGATCCGGCCATCATGGCCGAGCGGACCCGGGAGGTGGAAGAAAGATTGTCGGACGCGCTGCACGAAAGGCTGACCCAGCGCTTCGTCGACCGCCGCACCTCGGTGCTGCTCAAGGACATCGGCCGCAAAGGCGTGGGCGAGTTCCCGGTGATCGTCGACGAACAGGGCGAAGTGACGGTCGGCTCCTTCCCGATCGGGCGGATGGAGGGCTTCGCCTTCGAGGTCGACCCGACCGCCCGCCACGCCGACCGCAAGATGCTGCTGGCGACGGCGGAACGGCGGCTGGGCGGCGAATATGAGAAGCGCGCCGCCGCCCTGGCCGCCGACACGGACGATCATTTCACCCTGCGCACCGAGGCCGGGCAGCCGGTGGCGGTGCTGTGGCGCGGCCATGAGGTGGCGCGGCTGGGCCCGGGCAAGAACCTGCTCAGCCCCCGCGTGCTGGTCGACCGGCGGCTCGACCGGCTTTCGGAGCGCGGACGGACGATCGTGGTCGAGCGGCTCGATATCTGGGTGCGGCATCAGGTCGAGCGGGCGCTGGGGCCGCTGCGCCAGGCCGGGCTGGCGGCGCAGGATCCGGCGGCGCCGGCGGCGGTGCGGTCGATCCTGGCGATGTTGGTCGACGAAGGCGGTATCGTCGCCCGCGAGGCGGTGGCGAAGCCGCTGGCGACGCTCGCCCGGGACCAGCGGCGGGCGATCACCCGCCTCAAGATCCGCATCGGCGCGCTCGACCTGTTCATGCCCGACGTCCTCAAGCCCGAGGCGCGGCGCTGGCGGACGGCGTTGCGGGCGGCGGCGGGCGGCGAGCCGATGCCCGAGCTGCCGCCCGAATCGGCGGTGCTGCTGCCGGCGCCGGCCAACGGGCAGCAAACGCTGCTGGCCCGTCTGGGCTTCCGCCCGCTCGGGCCGCAGATGCTGCGCGTTGACCTGGTCGAACGGCTGGCGAAGCACGCGCATGAAGCCCGCACCGGCAAGCCGCAGCCCGTGGTCGACGAAGCGCTCGCCACCTCGCTCGGCCTGCAGCCGCAGGCGTTGGCGCGGCTGATGCGCGAGCTCGGCTTCCGGCCGGCGGAAGGGGCGCAGGCCTGGGTCTGGCGCGGCCGCGCCCGCCGTCGCGAGGAGCCGCGCCGGCCCGAGACGGCCAATGCGTTCGCGGCACTGGCAGGGTTGAAGCGTGGCTGACACGCTGCGGCTGGACAAGTTCCTGTGGTTCGCCCGGATCGTGAAGACGCGGGCCTTGGCCCAGACGCTGGCCGAGCAGGGCCGGATCCGGATCGGCGGCCGGCTGGTCGACCGCGCCCACGCGCTAGTGCGGGTCGGCGACGTGCTCAGCTTCGCCCAGCGCGGCGCGGTCAGGGTGTTGAGGGTGGAGGCTCTGCCCGCCCGGCGCGGGCCGGCGGCGGAAGCGCGGGGGCTGTACACGGAAATTGCGGAGGGCGGCTCCGAAATCGCTCTCCCGTGAAGGACGGGAGAGGGATTCCCGCCCGTTGACGAGCGAAGGGGGCGGCGACTAGGGATTCGGGCAGGGAGAAGAGCATGACCTACGTCGTCACCGATGCGTGCATCCGCTGCAAATATATGGACTGTGTCGAGGTGTGCCCGGTCGACTGCTTCTACGAAGGTGAGAACATGCTCGTGATCAACCCCAGCGAATGCATCGACTGCGGCGTCTGCGAGCCTGAATGCCCGGCCGAGGCGATCCTCCCCGATACCGAATCCGGGCTCGAGCCGTGGCTCGAGCTCAACGCCACTTATTCGGCGGAATGGCCGAATCTGACCCGCAAGCGCGAGAGTCCGCCCGATGCCGACGAGCATAAGGGCGAGGAAGGCAAGTTCGACAAATATTTCACGCCCAATCCGGGCCAGGGGGACTGAGTTTCTTTCCCCGGCGAAGGCCGGGGCGCAGCTTTCCAGGCCGGCGCCGCCGGACCCCGGCCTTCGCCGCGGAACCGCGGGTTCGCGCTCCCCAACGACATTTCATCCAAAAGGGTAGCTTTTCGGCACCTTTTCGGATATAAGGGGGCATCGAAGCGGATGCGACGCGCATTCCGCAACCGGTGGTCACAAGCAGAATCGCCGCACATCGCAGTTTGGAAGCGTCCTTGGGGCGGGTGGAGTCCGGCACGGTGGCGGCTGTTCCCAATGGGAAGGTCGAATACATGGCAGCGAAGGCGTTGAGCTTCGACGTTGGCGATTACGTTGTATACCCCAAGCACGGCGTGGGCCGGGTGATCGAACTGCAGAGCACGGATATCGCCGGCATGCAGCTCGAGCTCTATGTGCTCAGGTTCGAGAAGGAAAAGATGACGCTGCGCGTTCCGACCAACAAGGCGGAAAGCGTCGGCATGCGCAAGCTTTCGTCCGACAAGACGATGCAGGAGGCGCTCGCCACCCTCAAGGGCAAGCCCAAGGTGAAGCGCACCATGTGGTCGCGCCGCGCGCAGGAATATGAGGCGAAGATCAACTCGGGCGACCTCGTGTCGATCGCCGAGGTCACCCGCGATCTGTTCCGGGCCGACGACCAGCCCGAGCAGAGCTATTCGGAGCGGCAGATTTTCGAGGCCGCCTCGAGCCGGCTCGCCCGCGAGCTGGCGGCGATGGAGCAGGTCGACGAGCCGACGGCCTTGGTGAAGATCCTCGAGATCCTCAACAAGGCTGCGGCGATCTACAACCGGGAGAAGGCGGCGCTCTGATCCGTCTGCCGTTCCCACGCAGAAGGCGGTCCGGCGACGGGCCGCCTTTTCTGTTGCGCCGACGGATCGCGACGTGTATTAGGTGCCTAACACAGTCACGAGGGAGACGGACATGCGTGGGGCGATTTTGATGTCGGCACTGGTGCTGGGCGCCTGCTCGATGGGCGAAGCGAGCGAGAGCAAGCGCCAGATGGTCAGCCGCGATTTCCAGGTCGGCGCGTTCGACAAGGTGGCGCTGGCGGGATCGCCCAACGTCATCGTCAAGGTCGGCGGCGCGCCGTCGGTCCGCGCCGAAGGCGACGCGGAGATGATCGAAAAGCTCGAAGTCGCAGTCGTCAACGGCACTTTGCGCATTGGCCACAAGAAGGGCAAATGGTCGTTCGGCTGGGGCAAGAACCGCGGCCCGGTCACGATCCATGTGTCGGCGCCCTCGCTGACCGGTGCGGAAGTGGCCGGATCGGGCCACATCAGGATCGACAAGGTCGAAGGCGGCGACTTTGCCGGCGACATTGCCGGCTCGGGCGAGATCGCGCTCGGCAGCCTGCGCGCGCGCAACGCCAGCTTCGCGATCGCCGGCTCGGGCAGCGTCACCGCGGCGGGGACGGCGGAAAGCGCCGATTTCTCGATCGCCGGATCGGGCGACGTCCACGCCGGCAAGCTCGAGGTCAAGCGGGCCAAAGTATCGATCGCCGGTTCGGGCAGTGTCGAGACCAGGGCGACCGAGACCGCCGACATCTCGATCATGGGCTCGGGCGACGCGGTCATCGCCGGAACCGCTAAGTGCAACGTCAGCAAGATGGGCTCCGGGGACGCACGCTGCGGCGGCTGAGCCTCATTGACGCTTAACCATTTTTCGGCAGGGTCCGGTCCATGACCAGGATCCTGCCCTTCGCCCTTCTCGCCGCCGCTGCCGTCGGCTCCGCCGCCGCCGCGGAGCGCCGTTACTCGGTCGGTGACTTCGACCGGGTGCAGGTCGACGGCCCCTATCAGGTGACGCTGCTGACCGGCCTCACCTCCGGCGCCCGCGCCGAGGGATCGGCGGACGCGCTCGACCGGCTCTCGGTCGACGTCCAGGGCAACACTTTGCGGGTGCGGCGCAACCGCTCCGCCTGGGGCGGCTATCCGGGCGACCGCACCGGCCCGGTTCGGATCTCGCTCACCACCCGCGGCCTTCGCGCCGCGTCGGTGGTCGGCTCGGGCAGCCTCGACATCGATCGGGCCAAGGGCCTTCGCGTCGACCTCTCGGTCTCCGGCAGCGGCCGCCTGAGGGTGGGTGCGGTGGAGGCGGACAATCTCGTCGTCGGCCTCGCCGGCGGCGGCCGCATCGCCCTCGCCGGCCGTGCCAAGCAGATTAGGGCGACGGTTCAGGGCAGCGGCGACCTCGATGCCGCCGGGCTCCACGCCTACGACGCGCAGATCGTCTCCGACACCGCCGGCAAGATCGCGGTCGCGGTGGCCCGCACCGCCAAGGTGACGGCGAACGGATCCGGCGACGTCGAGATCATCGGCAATCCGAGCTGCATGGTCGAGGCGAAGGGCTCCGGCGAGGTGCTTTGCGGGCGCGGGCGCTAGATTAGGCGGGTTCCCCGGCAGAGGCCGAGCTCAAACCCTCACGCCTGCGCCTGGACCCGGGCACTCGCCGCGAAATATTCAGATCAGAGCCAGCGCCGCCAGCCGCGCGGTCAGCTCCGCCGGCAGCTCGGCGAGGCCGGTGTCGTCACCGGCAAGGTCCTGAGGGGCGTCGGCGGCGGCGAGGTAGCGCCAGCCCTGGTGGGCGCGGCGCGCCACGGCGCGCACCGGCACCAGCTCCGGATCGAGACGGATGACGGTGCGGCGGTCCTCTTCGCGCTCGGCGAAGCCGAGTATCGCCTGACGCGCGGCGATACGGTGCTTGACGATCCAGTAGATCGAGCCGCCGACCAGCTCGTCGGCCCGCTTCGGGCGGAAGCGGGTGACGACCGGCACGAATCCGTCGGCGAGCCGCTGCGCCTGGCGGGCTCGGAGCGCGTCGAGGCTGGCGCAGCCGACGGCGACCTTGCTGATGTTGAGCTTTGGGGGACAGTTACTTTCACGCACGATCTTCGTCACTTAGCTGCCCCGGCGCGAAAAGTAACTGTCCCTTCTCAGCCGGCGATCCCGGACGCCGTCGCCAGGCCGAGGAACACCAGGAACCCCATCGAATCGGTCACCATCGTCACAAACACGCTCGAGGCCACTGCCGGGTCGGCGCCCGCCCGCTCCAGCGCCAGCGGCACGAGCACCCCGGCGAAGCCGGCGATGACTATGTTGGCGAGCATCGCCGCGGCGATCACCGCGCCGAGGCCGGGATTGGCGAAGACGAGGCCGACGCCGACGCCGATCACCGCCGCGATGGTGAGGCCGTTCAAACAGGCGACTCGGATCTCGCGCAGGATCGCGCGCCAGGTGTTCGACTGGGTGAGCTGGTTGGTGGCGAGCGCCCGCACCGTCACCGCCAGCGTCTGGGTGCCGGCATTGCCGCCCACCCCCGCGACGATCGGCATCAAGGCGGCGAGCGCCACCATCTTGGAGATCGTCCCTTCGAACAGGCCGATGATCGTCGCCGCGACCAAGGCCGTGCCGAGATTGGCGATCAGCCATCGCACCCGGCTCGAATAGCTTTCGAACACCGGCTGGTTGATATCGCCCTCACCGGCGCCGGAGAGGAGGAGGACGTCCTCGCTGGCTTCCTCCTGGATGATGTGGACGATGTCGTCGACCGTGATCATGCCGACCAGCCGGCCCGACTGATCGATCACGGCGGCGGAGATCAGCGCATATTTCTGGAAGCGCAATGCCACTTCCTCCTGATCCATGTCGACCGGGATCAGCGTCTGCTCGCGCTTCATCACGTCGGCCACGGCGACGGCGCGCTGGGCGCGCAGAATCCAGCTCAGCAGGCAGGTGCCGACCGGATGGTGGCGCTCGTCGACGACGAACACCTCCCAGAAATCGGTGGTGAGATCGTCGCCGGCGCGAAGATAGTCGATCACCTGGCCGACGGTCCAATGCTCGGGCACCGCGATCAAGTCGCGCTGCATCAGGCGGCCGGCCGATTCCTCCGGATAGGTGAGCGCTTCCTCGATCGCGGCACGGTCGTCGGGGTCGAGCTCGCGCAGCACGGCACGCTGCTCGTCCTCCTCGAGGTCCTCGATCATGGCGACGGCGTCGTCCGTCTCCATCTCGCCGGCGATGTCGGCGACCTGCCTGGGATCGAGCGTGTCGACCAGCTCCTCGCGGACATGCTCGTTCATCTCGGCGAGGACGTCGCCGTCGAGCATGTCGGCGATGGCGGCGGCGAGGGCGCGGCGATCGTCGCTGTCGATCAGCTCGAACAAATCGGCGAGATCGGCCGGGTGGAGCGGCTCGACCAGGGCGCGCGCCGCCTCGGAATCGCCGGCCTCGACCCGCTCCATCACCTCGCGGACATATTCGGGCTTGAGCCGGTCGTCCGCGTCGAGCCGGCCCGCCGGAACGCCGGGTGGAGTTGCCGGCAGATCGATTTCGCTCTCGCTCATCCGCCCTCTCCGCCGGGTGTGGGGTGCCGACGCTTCCTAGGCCGGGGCGCTGCGCCTGTCGATATCGTGCGGGGCTGGCGCGGCCGGGAAGGCGGCCTTATGTCCGGGCCAAAGGAGCAGATCATGGCCGACGAACTCAACAACCTGGTTCTCAACCTCGACAGCGGCGGCGACGTCGTCATCAAGCTTCGCCCGGACCTCGCGCCCGGCCATGTCGCCCGCATCCGCGAGCTGGTGGAGGAGGGCTTTTACGACGGGGTCGTCTTCCACCGGGTCATTCCCGGCTTCATGGCGCAGGGCGGCGATCCGACCGGAACCGGCATGGGCGGCTCGAACAAGCCCGACCTCAAGGCCGAGTTCAGCCGCGAGCCGCACGTCCGCGGAATCGCCTCGATGGCGCGCTCGCAGAATCCGAACAGCGCCAATAGCCAGTTCTTCATCTGCACCGACGACGCCCGCTTCCTGGACGGCCAATATACGGTGTGGGGCGAGGTCACCGAAGGCATGGAGCATGTCGACGCCCTCCCGAAAGGCGAGCCGCCGCGCGAGCCGGGCAAGATCGTCAAAGCCTCGCTGAGGCCCTGAGCGTGGCTCGGGGGGTCACTCTCATCACCGGCGCATCGGCGGGGCTGGGCGCCGAATTCGCCCGCCAGTGCCGCGCCCGCGGCGAGACCCTGGTCCTGGTCGCCCGGCGCAAGGAGCGTCTCGACGAGCTCCGCCTCGCGCTCGGCGAGTCGGTCTTCGTCCACGCCGCCGACCTCACCCGGCCCGACCAGGTCGAGCCTCTGTTCCGCTGGCTGGACAGCGAAGGCCTTGAGATCGACACCCTCATCAACAATGCCGGCTTCGGGGCGGCCGGCCCGTTCGCCGGGACTCCGCGCGAGCGGCTGCTCGAGATGATCGACCTCAACGTCCGTTCGCTGACCGACCTGTGCCGGCGGGTCCTCCCCGCGATGATCGAGCGCAAGCGCGGCGCCATCCTCAACGTCGCCTCCACCGCCGCCTTCCAGGCGGGGCCCTATGCCGCGGTCTATTACGCCAGCAAGGCCTATGTGCTTTCGCTGACCGAAGCGCTCCACCACGAGGCGAAGGGCAGCGGAGTCAGGGTGAGCGCCCTCTGTCCCGGGCCGACCGCGACGGAATTCTTCGAAGTCGCCGGCGCGCCTGATTCGAAGCTCGCCAAGGTCGCCGTCCGTCCGGAAGGGGTGGTCGCGGCAGGCCTCAGGGGCCTCGACCGCAACGCTCCGATCGTCATTCCCGGCATCGCGAACAAGGTCGGCGCCTTCGGCACCCGCCTGATGCCCCGAGCCGCGTTGCGGCGGATCGTTGCGTCGCTCAAGTCCTAGGCCGCCTCGGCCCGTTGCTCCCCCGGCAGCAGGCTCTCGAACAGCCAGTCGTGGAAGATCCGCACCGTGCGGCGCTTCAGCGCCGAGCGGCGGCAGGCGAACCAGTAGCTGTAGGGGCTCTCCACCTTGTGGTCGAACAGCCGCACCAGCCTGTCGTCGCCGGAGCCGTAGAGGTGGCTTTCCAGCATGAAAGCGACGCCGAGGCCCTGCGCGGCGGCATCGAGGATGAGCTGGCCGGAATCGAAATGGTCGATGGCCGCCGGCTGGAGATCGGGCAGTCCGACCGCATCGCGCCAATATTCGAACGTCTCGGGCATGTCGCGGTGGAGAAAAATGGTCGCGCCGGCGAGGTCCGCCGGCTCCCGGATTGTCTCCTTGAGCGCCCGCGAGCCGATGGCGATGACCTTATTATTGTCGAGCCGCCGCGAATAAAGCGACGGGTCGATCTCGGTGGTGATGGCGATCGCCGCGTCCAGCCCTTCGTCGAGCCGCGCCAGCCGGTTGGCGCCAGTGTCGATGTCGATATGGAGGTCGGGATGACGGGCGCGCAGGGCCGGCAGGTTCGGCATCAGCCGCTGCGAGGCGAAAAGCGACGGCACGGCGAGCCTGAGGCGCATCATCTCGACATTGCCGGTCGCGCGCTCCATTGCCCGCGCCAGCGCGTCGATCGACGGGCCGATCTCGGCCATCAGCCGCTCGCCGTCGGGATTGAGGTGGACGGCCTGATGGCGGCGTTCGAACAGGGGATGGCCGACGAACCGCTCGAGCGCCTGGATTCGGCGGGATAGCGCGGGCGACGACAGCGACAGCGCTTCGGCGGCCGCCTTGACCGAGCCGAGTCGAGCCACCTGGACGAACGCCTCGATCGCGGTAAGTGACGGCAATCGACGCATGGCAGGCACTCCTCTTGTGCGCTGCACCCAGTCTCGAGGTCGAAACAAAGCCCGGTAATCCAACGAAACCACGATGCAACAAATGCATCTGTAGCATAGCTGTTCGCACTTGCACAATAAGCGGCCGAGGCGGAGATAGGGCGTGCCTTTCAGGCATCCTCTCCTAAAAACTTTCAGGGTCGGTCCTTCGGGACCGGCCCTTTTTTTGGGGCCGATGCGCTGGCTTTCCAAATGTCGCGCTGCTGGCTCCGCACATGGCCGATCCCGGCCGCCATCCCTTCTCCATCCCTGCCGGCGGGCTTGGCGAGCGAGAGAGCTTTGGCTCCGTCCTCGTCGTTGCTAAGCCTCGCGCGTGACCCGCCCCTCCCGCCCCCAGGCGCCGCCCGGCGGGGCGGCCGGATTGGGCCCGCCTGACCGACGGGCCGCCGACCCGCGCCTCGCTTTCCGGCCCGACATAAACGGGCTTCGGGCGATTGCGGTGGTTGCGGTGCTCGGCTTCCATTTCGGGGTGGCGCCGTTCGCCGGGGGCTTCGTCGGAGTCGACATCTTCTTCGTGATCTCGGGCTATCTGATGACCGGCATCGTCCTCGGCCGGCTCGAGCGCGGGACCTTCACCATCGGCGGCTTCTATCTGGACCGCGCCCGGCGCATCGTCCCGGCGCTCGCCGTCCTCCTCGCCGCGATGCTGGTGCTCGGCGCGTTCATCCTGCTGCCCGACGAATATGCGCTGCTCGCCCGGCAGGCCGGAAGCAGCGCCCTGTTCGTCTCGAACATCCACCATTGGCGGGAAACCGGCTATTTCGATCCCGGGCTGGACCAGAAATGGCTCCTGCACAGCTGGACGCTGTCGCTCGAGTGGCAATTCTACCTGCTCTACCCACTGCTCCTGCCCCTCGTCGTCAGGTTCGTCCCGGCCGCCCGAATCCGGCTTGTGCTGGCGGCCGCAGCCTTTCTCTCCTTCGCCGTGATGATCGCGCTCAGCCGAATCGCTCCCGCCGCCGGCTTCTACCTGCTGCCGCCGCGCGGCTGGGAGTTGCTGGCGGGGGGCCTCGTCTATCTGACGCCCGCGCTGGCCGGACGAAACGCTCGGCTCGCCCAGGTCGCCGGCCTCGCACTGATCGCCGGCTCCCTATTGCTCACCGGCGAAGAGCGCTGGCCCAACGGCTGGGCACTGGCGCCCGTGGCCGGGACGATGCTTGTGATCCTGGCGGCGCGCACGGGCTCGCGGATCACCGGCAATCCTTTTGCCGCCCGGATCGGCCTCGACTCCTATTCCATCTACCTGTGGCACTGGCCGATCGTGGTGGCGCTTCGCCGCTCCGGCCATTCGGGCGAATGGCCCTGGATCGCGGGCGGGATCGCCGCCGCCCTGCTTCTCGGCCACCTCTCCTGGCGCTTCGTCGAACGGCGGGCGAACCCGCGCACGGCCGCGCCGCATATCGCCGTCGGGCGAAGCGCAGGCTCGTGGCGGTCCGGCGCGGCCTATCTCGTCCCGACTCTCGCGCTGCTTCTGGCGAGCCTCGCCGTCTGGCGGACGCACGGGCTTCCGCAGCGTTTCCCGGAGGCGATTCAGGCGACGGTCCGGGACTCGCTGCCGAAGCCCGTGGCGGGCGCGGAGGCCTGCTATTCGACGGCGCGCTTCCCAAGGGCGGCCTGCCGGATCGGGCCGGCCCAAGCGCCCGTCCGAGCCACGTTGCTCGGCGACAGCCATGCCGACGCCCAGCTGGTCGGCCTGATCGAGGCGATTCCGGCACCCTTCCATGGCGCCGTCGCCTTCAATGCACTTGCCGGCTGCCCGCCGATGCTCGAAGTGAGCGCGCTCGATCGGCGCAACCGCTGCGGCGCCTTCGGCGCCCGCTTCCTGGCGCCCTTCGCGAAGCCAAGGCAGGCGCCGCTGATCCTCGCGGCCAGTTGGGCGGCCTATGAGCGCAAGTCCGCTTTCGGCCTGGCCGGGGAGGGCTCGGCGAATGGAGCGGCGGGTTCCTACCATGCCGGCCTGTTCCGCTCGTTCTGCACCTTGGCGGCGGCCGGGCCCACCTATGCGGTGCTGCCGACGCCTTACTTTCCCTATCCGGTGACCCGCGAGTTGCAGCGTCGCCTGATCGCGGACGCCAAGGCCCCGGACCTCGCAATCCCTCGCGCCGCTCACGAAGCCCGCAACCGCGCCGTCGTGACGGTGCTGCGCCAGGCGGAGCGCCGGTGCGGGCTGAGGCTGCTCGACCCGACGCCCCATCTCTGCGGTGCGGGCGCCTGCTGGGGGTCGATCGCCCATCGGCCTCTCTACCGCGACCAGCATCATCTCACCGACGGGGGTGCGCGGCTTCTGGCGCCGATGTTCCGCCATGTGTTCGAGCGCGAAGCGGGCGGGCCGGCGATTGGCGCGAGGGCAAGCAACGCTCCCGACGGCGCTTGAGCCGCTTCGGCGGCACCGCCGCCGAGGCCTGACGCGCCGCAGAGCCTCGGCCCCCGCTCGCCTTTTTTCGCGGGATCGGACCCCTTCGGGTGTAACCGCCGTTGACCCACCCTATCTGACCAGCCGACACGATAGGGAGAGCCGATCCGATGGCGGACGACGAAAGGCAGCCGACGCGGCTCCAGGTTGCGACGATGAAGCCGGAGGATAGCGGCCGCGGCCTCGCCCGCCTGCCGCGGCGGCTGATGGCCGAGCTCGCTTTGGCCGAAGGCGACGTCATCGAGATCACCGGCAAGCGCGCCACCCCGGCCCGGGCGGTCGGGCCCTATGCCGAGGACGAGGGGCTCGACATCGTCCGCCTCGACGGCCTCCAGCGCGCCAATGCCGAGATCGGCTCGGGCGATTTCGTCACCATCCGCAAGGTCGAATCGAAGCCGGCGCAGCGCGTCGTCTTCGCGCCGGCGCAGAAGAATCTGCGCCTGCACGGCTCGGCGCAGGCCTTGAAGCGCAGCTTCGGCATGAAGCCGCTGACCGCCGGCGACGTCGTCGCCACCACCGGCCAGCAGCAGATCCAGCGCGGCGATATCCCGCCCGAATTGCGGCAGATGCTCAACGCGCCCGCTTACGCCCTGCAGGAGATCCGCCTGACGGTGGTGTCGACCGCGCCCAAGGGCATCGTCCATATCGACGCCAATACCGAAGTCGAGCTGCGTCCCGAATATGCGGAGGCGACCGACACGCGCCGCGCCGACGTCACCTATGACGACCTGGGCGGCATCGGCTCGACCATCGACCAGCTGCGCGAAATGGTCGAGCTGCCCTTGCGCTATCCCGAGATATTCGAGCGGCTCGGCGTCGACCCGCCCAAGGGCGTCCTCCTCTACGGCCCGCCCGGCACCGGCAAGACCCGCCTCGCCCGCGCCGTCGCCAACGAGAGCGATGCCACCTTCTTCCATATCGCCGGGCCCGAGATCATGGGCTCGGCCTATGGCGAGAGCGAGCGGCGGCTGCGCGAAGTATTCGAGGAAGCGGCCAAGTCCGCGCCGGCGATCATCTTCATCGACGAGATCGATTCGATCGCGCCCAAGCGCGGCCAGGTGCAGGGCGAGACCGAAAAAAGGCTCGTCGCCCAGCTGCTCACCCTGCTCGACGGTCTCGAGCCGCGCCAGAATCTGGTCGTCATCGCCGCCACCAACCGGCCCGAGGCGCTCGACGAGGCGCTGCGCCGGCCCGGCCGCTTCGACCGCGAGATCGTCATCGGCGTGCCCGACGAGGGCGGCCGCCGCGAGATCCTCGCCATCCACACCCGCGGCATGCCGCTCGACGAGACCGTCGACGTGGCGGAGCTGGCCCGCCGCACGTTCGGCTTCGTCGGCGCCGATCTCGCCGCCTTGACCCGCGAGGCGGCGATCGAGGCGGTGCGGCGGATCATGCCGCGGATCAACCTCGAGGAAGGGACGATCCCGCCCGAAGTGCTCGACAATCTGTCGGTGACGGGCCGCGACTTCGAGGAAGCGCTGAAGCGCGTGCAGCCCTCGGCGATGCGCGAGGTGATGGTGCAGGCGCCGACCACGCGCTGGGAGGATGTCGGCGGAGTCGACGATGCCCGCGAGCGCCTGCGCGAGGGCGTCGAGCTGCCGCTGAAGAGTCCCGAGGCGTTCAAGCGCATGGGCATCCGCCCGGCCAAGGGCTTCCTGCTCTACGGCCCGCCCGGCACCGGCAAGACCCTGCTCGCCAAGGCGACGGCGCGCGAGGCGGAAGCGAACTTCATCGCCGTCAAATCCTCGGACCTTCTCTCCAAATGGTATGGCGAATCCGAGCAGCAGATCGCCCGTCTGTTCGCCCGCGCCCGCCAGGTCGCGCCGACAATCATCTTCATCGACGAGCTGGACAGCCTCGTCCCGGCGCGCGGCGGCGGCCTCGGCGAGCCGCAGGTCACCGAGCGGGTGGTCAACACCATCCTTTCCGAGCTGGACGGCCTCGAGGATCTCGGCTCGGTGGTGGTGATCGGCGCCACCAACCGCCCCAATCTGGTCGACCCGGCTCTGCTCCGTCCGGGCCGCTTCGACGAGCTCATCTACGTCGCCGTCCCCGACCGTCCCGGCCGTCGCAAGATCCTCGCCATCCACACCGCGAAGATGCCGCTCGCCGACGACGTCGACCTGGACGACCTTGCCGCCCGCACCGAGCGCTTCACCGGCGCCGACCTCGAGGATCTGGTTCGGCGCGCCGGCCTGTTTGCGCTGCGACACTCGATCGAGGCGGTGCAGGTGACCAAGGCCGATTTCGACAAGGCGATGGAAGAAACCCGAGCCTCGGTCACGCCCGAGATGGAAAAGGATTATGAGAAGATGCAGGCCAGCCTGAAGCAGGACGCGATGAGCTCAGGCGGCATCGGCTTCATCTCGCCGGGCATGCTCACGCCAAGGGGGCCGAAGGGGTCCGCGCAGGATTAGATGAGCGCCATGCTCGATTGCGCGCCTGAATTGCGGTAGAATCGGATCGCGCACGCTCCCGCCGACATCCGGCCGGACCGTCGCCGAGGATTCCGTCGTCGGGGAGATCGACGCCGCACTGACCGGCATCATGGAGTCGGGGACCGACGTGAAGGAGCAGCTCGCCAAGCAGATTCGCGACGCCCAGGGGCTGGACGAGGCGCCGATCGAGGTCCGATCCAGGCGGCGTGCATTTCTTTCGTGGTGGCGGCCGCGATGAGCTCGGGCGGGATCGGCTTCATCGCCCCCGGCATGCTGGCGCCGCGGAGGCCGAGGGGCCCGTAGCAGCGAATGGGGACACGTACTTTATCGCGAAAGGTACGTGTCCCCTTTTTCTCTATACCGTTGCGCCCTCGGCGACGCCCGACCGCTGGCGGCTGAGGCGGAGTAGCGCTCCGGGAAGTCGGCGACCTCGCGCATCCGGTGCCAGTCCGTCAAGCTCACGAAGCGCCGCTGGCGCCGGATCGGGCCCTCGTCCTCCAGGGCGCTCGAAGTGCGTTTGACGTGGACCGCGGAGGCCGATCGCGCCCGCGGCTCAGCCGTCCGCATTCCGAGCGCAGCCGAAAAAAGGTTTAAATCGAGCCGGACCGTCCTAAGGGGATGGGATGGCGCACCGGGCATCCGTTCCCGACGACAAGCGTTGGCGGCAAGGCTTGGCCTTATGGCTTCTGCTCTTGTCGATCTTCACGCACGCCGTCGTCCCGGCGGGCTCTCCGCTGCACAGGACGTCGGGCTCGGCCTTCAGCGCGACGACCGCTGAAGTCGCGATCGCTCCCAAACGAAAAACGGTGAGAAGCGAGCAGGCTGAGCCAGGCGGCAGCGGCGAAGCAGGCTCCGAAGGCGCCGGCGCTGCCGATGAGCCCCCTCTGACGCCGCTTGGCGGGGCGGCCCCGGCGCCCTGGCCCGCCGCGCCGGCGAAGGCCCCTTGGCCCGCTGCCTCGACCCGAATAGTGGACGGCGGAGCCGCGCCCTTCTCAGCCCGGGCGCCTCCATCGATCTGATCCCCATGTAACTCTTGCACCGAGGGAAGCCGGCCATCGTCTCCACGGCGGCCGCCCCTCCGCAGCTTAGGGATCAATGAGATGGATATGTCGCCTTCAGCCCAGCAGAAGCTCGTCGACCAGAGCCGGCGCGCGCATGTCGAGGACCTTTTGAGAAGATATCCCGACGTCGACGCGGGCGAGGCCGCCGAGATTCTGCGCTTCCTCAAAAAAGGTCCACCTCTGGAGGTGGCGCTGATCGGCACCGACGATGAGCTCAAGGTGAAACTGGGTGAATTCCGTGAGAACCACGCGTCAGAATTCTGCCTTGGCCTCAAGGAGTATCTGAGCGTCGCCACGATCGTCGTCGCCCTGATCGCTGTCCTCGCACTCCTTTGGGACGCCGGCCTCGGCCGATGAGCGGAGCGCGGGCCCTCGGGCCCGTGCTCACGACCCCAATCAACAGGAGCGGATATGCCGCATCACACTCCCCTGATGGCAACGATCGTCGCCGGCCTCGTCGTCGCCTTTCTGTTCGGAGCGGTCGCGCAGCGCCTCCGCGTCCCGCCGATCGCCGGCTATCTGCTGGCGGGCGTGATGGTCGGTCCGTTCACGCCAGGCTTCGTCGCTGATGCCCGGCTCGCCGGGGAGCTGGCCGAGCTCGGGGTGATCCTGCTCATGTTCGGCGTCGGCCTGCATTTCTCCCTTCGCGACCTGCTGTCGGTCAGGAACATCGCCGTGCCCGGCGCGGTCGCGCAGATCGGCGCCGCAACCCTGATGGGCATGGGGCTCGCCTGGCTCCTGGGCTGGAATCCGCTGGCCGGCTTCGTGTTCGGCCTCTCGCTGTCGGTTGCGAGCACCGTCGTCCTCCTGCGTGCGCTGCAAGCGCGGAAGCTCATCGAAACCGAGCGGGGCCGAATCGCCGTCGGCTGGCTCATCGTCGAGGATCTGGCGATGGTGCTGGCGCTGGTCCTGCTGCCGGTTGGCGCGAGTATCGCGAATGCCTCCGACGGGCAGGCCGGGCAGCTGATCGCCAGCACCGTGGCCGGAGTCTTTCTCAAGGTCGCCGGCTTCGTCGCGCTGATGCTGATCGTCGGGCGGCGCCTTATCCCGTTCGTGCTTCACTGGGTGGTGCATACCGGCTCGCGCGAGCTGTTCCGGCTGGCCGTTCTCGCGATCGCCCTGGGCTTCGCGTTCGGTGCTGCCTTCGTCTTCGACGTCTCGTTCGCGCTCGGGGCCTTCTTTGCCGGCATGATCCTGGGCGAGACGCAGCTCAGCCGTCGCGCGGCCGAAGAGACGCTGCCGCTGCGCGATGCCTTTGCCGTTCTCTTCTTCGTATCGGTCGGAATGCTGTTCAACCCGTCTGTCGTGACCGAGCAACCGGGCCCGCTGCTGGCCACCGTTGCGATCATCGTCGTCGGCAAGTCGGTTGCGGCCTTCGCGATCGTCAAGGCGTTCGGCCATCCCACCGGAACGGCCGTCATCGTGTCCGTCAGCCTCGCCCAGATCGGTGAATTCTCCTTCATCCTCGCCGGGCTTGGGACCAGCCTCCAAATCCTTCCGCCGGAGGGCCGCGATCTGATTCTCGCCGGTGCGATCCTGTCGATCTTTGCCAATCCCTTCCTGTTCGCGCTCGCGACGCGGCTGGGCGGCCGGGAAGCGACCGCTCCGCCGAAGCCGGCGGCCACGCGCGGGGAACAGGCGCTTCAGCGGCTGCGCGAGGAGCATGTCGTGTTGATCGGCTACGGCAGGGTCGGTCGGCTCATCGCGCAAAGACTGAGCGCCGCCGGTCGGCCGCTCGTGCTTGTCGAGGACGAGCTCGATGTCGCCCGCGAAGCCAGGGCGGCGGGTCTCGCCGTCGTCCGCGGCAACGCCACCGACGATGAGATCCTGCGGGCGGCCGGCATCGACCATGCGTCGAAGCTTCTGATCGCCATCCCCGAAGGCTTTGAAGGGGGCGCGATCGCCGAGCGGGCGCGGCGTCTCAACCCCGCTCTGACGATTATCGCCAGAGCGCATTCGGATGCGGAGGTGGCGCATCTCGAGCGCCTGGGCGCCGACCGTGTAGTCATGGGCGAGCGGGAGACGGCGAGAAAAATGTTCGACCTTGCCGGCGTCCCGGGACCGGCAGCCGCATCTTCCACATAGGAGAGAGAAATGGCCGCACCGAGAAGAAACCCACCCCGCTGGTTCGCACCGTCCATCTTCGCGGGGCTGTTCCTCGCCGTGGCCGCACTGGCCGGCCTGGGTGCCCTGCTTTACGAGCCGGACGATGAAGCCGTCGGCATCGGCGACCGAACCTATGTCATCCCGCCCGCCGACATTTCATCCTTCACTCGTGATCCCCACCTTTTCCTCCGGATCAAGCGTGCCGACCAGCCTTTCGAGATCGTCCACGACGCGCGTGGGGCGGGGCAAAGGGATCGAACGGGTGTGCCGCACATCTTCTCCGTGAACGACCAGGGTCATCATGACGTCTGGTATGCTCGCGACGAGCGATCGACCGTCGTCTGCAGGCGGGCCGGCAGCCCGGTCGGCGGATGCGGCACATGGATAAGCTACGGGGGCGCCACCTGGTCGATTCTATTCCCGGAAAGCCGCATTGGAGATGCGGACGGCTTCGCCCGCCAGGGGACGGCCTTACTGAGGAAGTACGATACGAGGTCGAGCCGGATCGTTCCATGATTCGGGCGTCGCCGCAGGCCGCGCCGTTCCGGTCGGGTTCATCGGGTATCGATAGCCCGGGGCAGCAGGAAGCTCGGTTGTTTTCGAACGCACCCCGCCCATATCGGCCGAGCGTTAGAGGAGAAGCTCAGGCGTGCCGCCGACGGCGCAGGATCGAGTTCGAAGGGGGCCATTCGCGGCGCTCCTGATCCTCCTGAGCCTGATCCTGAGCTCGGGAGCCGCCGCCGCCGGAGTCGACAGTCGCGAATCGGCGGCCCGTCTGGGACCCGGCCGCCACGGGGCGGCAGCAGCCCTTCTCCCGTCCGGAACGCGAGATCCTCTCGATGACGAGGCACCGGGTACGGGCGGCGGTCCATCCGTCCCGCCGACAGGGCCGAGTCTCGTCGCGGAGCTTCTGTGGGCAAGCCCGATGGCCGACACCCCGTCCGGCGACCGCGTCGCGGTTCCACAGCCGACGAACGCCTCATACCGGGCACGAGCACCTCCAGCATCCTGAACGGCCGCATCGCGGCCGATCGGAACCAACCCTGCCCTTTGTCGGCAGACCCATTTGCTGGAGACCATCATGTCATCTTCAACCTACCGACTCACGCAAACTCACCGCCGCCTCGACGACGCCATATCCAGGGAGATGAGCCGGCGGCTGCCGGACAGCCTCAAGCTGCTTCGTCTGAAGAAGCTGCGCCTGGCCGTCAAAGACCGCCTGGCAACGCTGATGCGCAGGTCGATGTCGGCGTGACCTGAGGGCCGGCGTCCACGGGCGCCGGCCCAAATTACTGTGCCTGACCCTTCTCCTTCGCAGGCGCGGAGGGGAACGGAATGACTTGCCTCTTCGTTCTTGTCCTGTTCTACTCTCGGTTATGGCCGAAGACTCCACTCCGCGAGCCGCGGCGACGCCCATACCCGCGTTCGCGCCGGTGCCGGTCCGCGCGCGGCGGGACGGGTGGACGGCCGGGCGGCAGCGGGCCTTCATCGCGGCGCTCGCCCGGATTGGGTGCGTCGGCCGGGCGGCGGTGGAGGCGGGGATGAGCCGGGAGAGCGCTTACCGGCTGAGGCGGCGCAAGGGCGCGACAAGCTTCGCCGCGGCCTGGGACTCGATCTTCGCCGCCCGGCCGCGCGGCACGACCAGCTTCGAACTCATTTGGCACCGCATCGTCCGGAGAGCCGTCGGGCCGGGGGCGGCGGTCCGGCGCGACGCCGCGGTCCCGGCGGACCGGTTCGAGGCGCTGCAGCGCCGGATTCGCGGCTTGGCCGGCGGTGGCGGCCCGCGCGAAAGGTCACAATGAAATCAACCCGCAACTTCTTCAACTTTGTGACCTTCCGGCCAGGCTCAGCCGCTCACCCGGAGCCGGACCCACGCCGCCAGCAGCAGCAATCCCGCCGCCGTCGCCACGAACGGCAGCGGCATCCACCAGCCGTAGAGCAGCACCCCCAGCGCCGGGGCGGCGATATAGGCGACGCCGTTGACCGAGGTGACCATGCCGGCCACCGCATTCTGCTCCTCCGGCGTGACGGCGAGCGAGGCGCCGGCGGTGAAGCCGGGGCGGAACAGGCCGAAGCCGATCGAGGCGACCGCGAAGCCCAAGGTGATGCCGTACATGGAGTCGGCGAAGCCGGTCAGCAGGGTGCCGGCGGCGGCGGCGACCAGGCCCCAGAAGACGAGCCGCCGCGGGCTGAGGGCGAGCCAGGGGATGAGGCCCCATTGGGCGAGCAAGGTGGCACCGGCGCCGGCCATCAGCACGATCGCGATCGACTGCTGTGCCTGGGTCAGCGGGACTCCGGACCGGTCGATGACGAGGAAGCCGATCACGCCGAGCAGGGCGGCGTTGCCATGGCCGCCGACGACGCCGATTATGTGCCAGGGCAGCACCCGCGGGTCGCGCCAGCGCAGCCGCGCCGGGCCGTCGCCGCCGCGCTCGCGGCTGCCGACGAGGAAACCGCCCATCGAAGGATAGTCGACGACCTCGCCGCGCGCCGGCGAGCGCGGCGTGTCGTCGGGAAGGCGCAGCGCGACGAGGACGAGCACGGCAACCCCGATCGCGGCGAAGACGATCAGCGGGCCCGAAAGGCCGAGCGGCGGGAAGATGAACAGGGGCGCGACCGCCGGACCGATGATCGTGCCGAGCCCGAACGAAGAGGCCAGAGCGGCGAGATAGGCGGTCCGCTGCTCGCCTTCGGTGCGGGCGGCGATATAGGCCTGGACCGCCGGCGGCGAAGCCGAGCCCCAGGCGCCGTAAACGGCGCGGCCGAACACGAAGATGATGAACACGACGGTGCCGGAGATCAGGCCCGCGAAACCGGCGGCGAGGATGCCGCCGCAGATCAGCATCGACGCGACGAAGCCGTAGAGGCCGAGCCGCATCAGCGCCCGCCGCCCCCGATGATCCGCCCGCCGCGCCCAATGCGGCGCCATCAGCACCCAGATCACCGCGGAGAGCGAGAAGGCGACGGCGACCCACAAGTCGGCGACGCCGAGCTCGCGGCCGATCGCCGGCATCAGCGACTGCATCGCGGTGTTGCCCGAGGCGGCGACCAGCATCACCGCGAAAAGCAGCGCGAATCGCTCCCGGGACAGGCTGGCGGCGGTGACCATGGGCGCAAATCCCGGAAATGACGCGGTTCGTCCCGAATTGGGCTCAAATCGCGCCCCGGGCCGCCTCGCCCTTGCCATCGGGGCGTTGATTTGCCAACGCTCCTTGCTGACCATCTCAATACGGGATTCCCATGACCTTTCCAGGCGAACAGGCTCAACGTACTCGCGCTTTTGCGCGCCCGGGCGCGGCCGGCGGGCCGTGGCTCATGTTCCTCAAGGGGTTCGTCAAGCACCCGGTGATGGTCGGCTCGGTCATCCCCTCCTCGAAGATGCTGATCGACAAGATGCTCAGCCCCGTCGACTGGGCGAATTGCAAATTGTTCGTCGAATATGGGCCGGGCGTCGGCACCTTCACCGAAAAGGTGCTGGAGAGACTGGCGCCCGACGCGATCCTGCTGACGATCGACACCAACGCCGATTTCACTTCCTACCTCGCCGCCAAGATCCGCGATTCGCGGTTGCGCGCCGTCACCGGCTCGGCCGCCGACGTGCGGGCGATCATGGCCGATTTCGGCTTCGACGAGGCCGACTACATTCTCTCCGGCCTGCCTTTCTCGACTCTGCCGCCGGGCATCGGCCCGAAGATCGCCGAGCAGACCGCCGAGGCGCTGCGGCCCGGCGGGGCCTTCCTGGTCTATCAATTCTCACCCAAGGTGCTCGACTTCATCGCCCCCTATTTCGACCGCATCGACCGCGGCTTCGAATGGATGAACGTCCCGCCGGCGACCCTCTTCTGGGCCTGGCGCGACTAGACCGGCGGCGGCCCGATCTCCTTCAGGTTGAGGCGCCGGGTGATCCTGTAGTCGGCGACGGCGAGCAGGAAATAGCCGAACGCCCAGCGCAGGCGGTTGAGCCAGGTGCGCTGCTTGTCGTGGCTTTCGAGCGTGATCCGCTCGCTGGCGGCGATCTCCGTCTCGAAGAAGCGT